>NZ_JAAAYE010000041.1 GCF_013282575.1 Paraburkholderia sp. NMBU_R16 | reverse complement strand
GCAAAGGCCAAATGAAGGGTGACCACGCCACTCGAACGGTCGCCGCGCAGTTCTATTCGCTGCTTATGTAAGGACTCCTAAGCGAATCGCCGCTTGCTCGTCATGGCTCCGTTATCGCGACACAACCTTACGTTGTCGTAACGAACCGATCACATCTCGGAAACACGGGAAATTGCCGCTCTTTGCCGCTCCCCGTGCAACTAAGCGAGCGTGCTGCGCGCGGACGAGGGAAACCCGATGAATACCGAAGTACACGAACCGGACGTGCTGGCTGCATCGCATGCAACCGCGCCCGATTTACCGCGCGAAGCTGCCCCCCACTTCGCACGCCTTGCCGACACCGACCCGGCAGTGCGCCGTGTCGCATTGTTCGACCTCGCCGACCTCGAAGATCCCGCACTCTTGCCCGTATTCCTTGCTTCGCTGCGCGATGACCCGGCGCCCGAAGTCCGGCGCGAGGCCGCAGCCGTGCTCGCGTCATGGGAGGAGGACGAAGTCGTCGAGGCGCTCTGCGCAGCCCTACTCGACGACGCAGAGCCGGTACGTGCACAGGCGGCGCAAAGCCTGTCCGAATTGAAACAACCGAGTTCCGGCTATGTGCTTCGCCGTTGGGCGATGCGGCCGGAGCCGTTCGTGCGCCGCGCGGTACTCCGCGGGCTGCGCGAACTTCGGTTCGCGGATGCCTTCGATCCGGCCATGGAGGCGCTCGCCGCGCGACAAGCCGATGTACGGCTCGAGGCTGTCGCCGTACTCGGCTGGCTGAAAGACGCACGCGCGTTGGCATCGCTCGCGGCTCTCGCCGCACGTGACACGCAGGCGGAGGTGCGCCGCGCAGCCATCGGCGCACTGGGTTTTGCATCGCCTGCCGATGCCTCTATCGTCGAAGCACTCGTCGCAGCGCTGTCCGACGACGCTTGGCAAGTGCGCGAGGAAGCCGCGACGACGCTAGGCAAACTCGGCGTGGTGTCGGCGCGCGAACCGCTCGTCACGGCACTCGACGACGCATACTGGCAGGTCAGGCTACGCGCGACTCGCGCGCTCGGACAATTGCGCGATGGGCAGGCGGCCCCTGCCGTTGCGATGCTGCTCGCGCATCCGATCAGCAACTTGCGCAAGGAAGCCGCGTTGGCGCTGGGCGAGCTGGGCGTTGCGGCTTCACTACCCGCACTGCATCACGCGCTTGGCGATCGCGATCCTGAGGTACGCAAAGCCGTCCGCATCGCCATCGAGCAAATCGAAAACGCACCGCAATAAAACAACGCGGCGCTGGCCGAGCGCCAAGTAAGGAACGTGAGCACTCGGACCGGCAGGCCGGATTCTCCCGCCCCATGCCGCTGCCTGCGGCCGATGGCGCCAGGAATTTGTCGCCGACCTCATCGCGTCAGTACGAGCCAGTTTATTTTGTGCAAATTCCCTGGGCGATAATGTCGTCGATATACCGACGATCGAAAGCCATCCGAAATGAAACTCCGCGGTGGTCTGCTCAGTATCAGCTAAGTCTTCGTCGGTATCCTCCCCACTATTGTTGCCGCCTCCCGCTCGTCCCCGCGACGCAGCCCTCACGGAGATTTGATGGAAGGACTGAATCGAGCGCTTTTTCTCTGGCTCAATGCGCCGGACAACCCCAGTCACCTATCGGTGGCGCTGGCGCTGTTTTTTGCCGAATATTTCATTTGGCTGATCCCCGCAACGATCGCGATTGTCTGGTTACGCGGTGGCGAGCGCACGCGTAAGGCGCTGATCGAAGCCACCGTCGCCGCGTCGATTGGGCTTTGCATCAATCAGCTGATCGGCCTTGCATGGATGCACCCGCGACCGTTCGTCATCGGTCTCGGGCACATATTGGTTGCGCACGCACCCGACTCATCTTTCCCCAGCGATCATTTGACGCTCTGGTGGTCGGTCGCGTTCGCGCTCGCCATGCCCGGCAACTTTCCTCGGGCCGGGGTGCTGTTCGCATTGCTCGGTTTGCCCATCGCGTGGGCGCGCATCTACGTAGGCGTCCATTTCCCGTTCGATATGGCGGGCGCGGCAATCGTCTCGCTGTTGAGCGTGGGTGTGACGCGGCGTGCAATAGGGCCATGCTTGCCACATATTTTTCGTGCGGCGACCTGCATTCACTGCTTGCTTTTCAGCAAGTTCATTGCGTTGGGATGGGTGCGCAAATAAGAACTGGGTAACATCCGCGGCGACGAAGGCACGAGTCATGCGGCGACTTTCATATCCTGCAAGGCAATGACTGCATCAAAAGGAAGCTTACGATGACAAAATCGACACAACACGCATTGGCGAAGGTACCGGAGGTCACACTCGGGTTCTGGCTCCTTAAAATTGCCGCAACCACCCTAGGCGAAACCGGTGGCGACGCAGTGACCATGTCGATGCACTTAGGCTATCTCATCGGCACGGCCATTTTCGCGTTGATATTCGTCGTGGCGGTCATGGCGCAAATCCGCGCAAATGGGTTTCACCCCTTCTTGTACTGGCTGACGATCATCGCGACCACGACGGTCGGCACGACGATGGCCGATTTCGCGGACCGCTCTTTAGGCATCGGGTACGCGGGCGGATCGAGCCTGCTACTCGCGCTGCTGCTGATCTCGCTGTTTGTCTGGTACCGGACGCTCGGCTCCGTCTCCATCAGTACGATCACCACACCCAAAGCCGAAATCTTCTATTGGGTGACGATCATGTTCTCCCAGACCTTGGGTACGGCATTGGGCGATTGGACGGCCGACAGCATGGGCTTGGGATACAGCGGTGCCGCGCTCGTGTTCGGTGGATTGCTCGTTTTGGTCGCGGCGGCCTATTATTGGTCGAACATCTCGCGCACTGTACTTTTCTGGGCGGCGTTCGTGTTGACGCGTCCGCTCGGGGCTGCCGTCGGCGATTTTCTCGACAAACCGCTCAACGCGGGCGGTCTGGCGATGAGCCGTTATTCGGCCTCGGCCGCGCTCTTCGGCTTCATCATGCTCGGCATTCTGATCTTCCGGCAAAGAGCGGCGAAAGCAACGCATTGAACGCAGGCTGGAATCGGCGACGGAGGACGAATGCGGGTATTGCTGGTCGAAGACGATCCGATGATCGGCGAGGCCGTTCAAAACGCACTGAAAGACGTTTCATACGCGACGGATTGGGTGAAGTCGGGGCCCGCGGCACTGACCGCCCTCGAGGCGCAGCATTACGACCTCGTGCTGCTCGACCTCGGCTTGCCCGGCAAGGACGGTCTGCAAGTGCTGGCGAGCATTCGCGGCCGAGACAATCCGGTCCCGGTGCTGATCGTCACGGCCCGGGACGCGCTCGATGATCGGTTGCGTGGACTCGACGGCGGCGCCGACGATTACGTCCTGAAGCCATTCGAAATGACCGAGCTGCTGGCCCGCATGCGAGCCGTGCTGCGGCGAAAGGGTGGGCGCGCGGCCCCGGTGCTCAGCAATGGCCGTGTGTCGCTCGATCCGGTGACGCGCGAGGCCGTCGCCGATGGCCGCGCGCCCGTGCAGCTTTCCAATCGCGAATTCGCGCTGCTGCACGCGCTGCTGATACGCCCCGGCGCGATCCTTTCGCGCAGCGATCTCGAAGACCGGATCTACGGTTGGGGAGAAGAAGTCGAAAGCAATGTCGTCGAATTTCTGATTCACGCACTGCGGCGCAAGCTCGGCAGCGACATCATCAAAAACGTCAGGGGCGTCGGATGGATGGTTTCAAAAGGCGGTTGAACGCGTCCCTCCAGCTCAAACTGTCGTTCTCGCTTTCGCTCGCGATTCTCGTGGTGGCCGTGGTCGCCGGCATCGTTTCGTTCGTGTCCGCACTGCACGAAGCCCATGAGCTGCAAGACGATACGTTGCGGCAAATCGCGACGCTCATCGATCGGCAAGGCGTCCCGTTCCTTCAGTCGCGCGCTGGGGCAACCGTGGCGAGCGACAACAAAGACTCCCGAATCGTCGTGGAATATCTCGCCGCTGGTGGGCAGCAAGGCGCCAACATCGCGGGTGCCGAGGCGCGATTGCCAATCCCGGCCGACTTGCCCGACGGCGCGCATACGCTGCGAATCAAGGGCGAGTCGTTTCGCGTGCTCATCAAAACAGCGGCCGGCGGCGGGCGAATCGCCGTGACGCAGGAAACGGATGTTCGCGACGAGATCGCGCGCGATGCCGCTTTGCAGACTTCGATGCCGTTTCTGATTCTCGTGCCGATATTGGTCTTTTTGATCGCCGATCTCGTTCGCAAGATGTTCCGGCCGATCGCCGCGCTGTCGCTCGAAATAGATCGGCGGGCCGAGCGGGAGTTACATCCCATCGAAACGAGCGATCTGCCTGTCGAGGTCCGGCCCTTCGTCGTCGCAATCAATCGCCTTCTGACGCGCGTTGCGCAATCGATGGAGGCCCAACATAGATTCGTTGCCGATGCCGCGCACGAACTGCGCTCCCCGTTGACGGCACTTTCGCTGCAAGCGGAACGACTGGCCGAAGCCGAGATGTCGGCGACGGCCCGGGAGAGATTGAGTTCACTGCGACAGGGCATCGAGCGCGGACGGAACCTGCTCGATCAACTGCTGACGTTGGCCAGAGCGCAATCGCCTTCGGAGCCGCTGCCGGCGACAGAGCCGGTCTCGGTGCAAAGCGTCTATCGCCGCGTGCTCGAAGACATCATGCCGCTTGCCGAAGCCAAAGAGATCGATGTCGGTGTCGAAGGTACCGAGGACGCGATGGTAGGAGCAAGCGAGCTCGATTTGATTGCCATCGTGAAGAATCTCGTCGATAACGCCATCCGCTATACGCCACGAGGCGGGAAGGTCGATTTGTCGGTGCGCCGCACGTCCACCCATGTCGTGTTGCGCGTGATCGATAACGGGCCCGGCATTGCACCGGACGAACGCGCGCGTGTTTTCGATCCTTTTTATCGCACGCTTGGGAGCAATGAGGTGGGATCGGGGCTGGGCCTGTCTATCGTCAAAGCCATTGCCGAGCGTCTCGGGGCGGAAGTCCGCCTCGAGTTTGCCGATGAGGCCGGGCAGTCGGGTTTGTGCGTTTCGGTTCTCATCCCGACCCAGTGACGATCACAGCGCGGCTCGCGCGCTGCGTGGAGGAAGGGTTGACGGACCGTTCGCTGCCCGAATCGCTCGATGCCGCCGGCACCGCCATGACGCTCTATCAGAACTGGCTCGGCGCCAGTTTGCTGGCCAAGATCACCCGCGACCGTAAGCCGCTGGATACGGCGTTGGCCTGCACGCGCCAGATGCTCGGCGTCTCTTACGACGCTTGACGGGCGATCGTATGTATTCGCTTCCTCATTTTTATTTTGCGCTTCCTAGACGACCGGTCTACTTACGCGGCTCGCTGTTGCGCAAAGCATTGCCGCTCCCGCCAATCCGAAATTGCTAACTGAAGGAGTCCCCGATGCCGCAAACCGATACCGTCAATCGCCGCGTGGTCCTCGCAGCGCGCCCGCACGGGTTGCCCACGACGCGCGACTTTCTCATCGAAGAGGCAGCCATTCCGAAGCCCGCCGATGGTCAGGTTCTGCTGCGTACCGTCTACCTCTCGCTCGATCCCTACATGCGCAATTTGATGGAGGAGGTCGCTCCTGCCTATGCGTCCTCGATCCCGCTGGGTGGAACGATGGTGGGCGGCACGGTGAGCCGAGTCGTCGAATCGAAGCATGCGAAGTGGCGAGCGGGCGATCTCGTGCTCGGCAACGCAGGATGGCAGGACTACGCGCTATCCGATGGCAGCGACTTGCTGTCGCTAGGGCTTGGGTCTCACCCGTCACTGTCGTTGGGCGGTTTGGGTATGCCCGGATTTACCGCGTATGTCGGCTTGGCGGATATCGGCCAACCCAAGGCCGGCGAAACGCTGGTCGTGGCGGCGGCCACGGGTCCCGTTGGTTCGATCGTCGGGCAGTTGGCGAAGCTTCGGGGTGCGAGAGTCGTCGGCATCGCGGGTGGCGCAGACAAGTGTCGGTACCTCGTGGAAGAACTTGGCTACGACGCTGCCGTTGATCGTCGCGATCCAGCGTTCGCTGAGCGTCTGGCGGCAGCCTGTCCGGACGGAATCGACGTTTATTTCGAAAACGTCGGCGGGGAAGTTTTCGATGCGGTATTGCCGTTGTTGAACATCGGCGCGCGCGTGCCGGTCTGCGGCGTAATTGCACATTACAACGATGATGCGTTGCCGCCCGGGCCCGATCGATGGCCGCTTGCCATGTCGACGATTCTGCAAAAGCGGGTCCGTATGCAGGGGTTCATCATCCTCGATCACTTCGGCGAGCGTTTCGATGCGTTCCGCGGAGAGATGAGCGAATGGTTGTCCGATGGCCGCGTCAAGCTGCGCGAGGACCGCGTCGACGGGTTGGAAAACGCATCGGCCGCGTTTATTGGCCTGCTGCAGGGTCGTAACTTCGGCAAGGTCGTCGTGCGGGTCGGCGAGGAATGAAGGGGCTCATGCCGTGCGGACCTTGTCTGCTGACGAGGTGAATCGCGCAGACCGAGCGTTTGTGTCGCCCGTGCGGCGAATAGGACATGTATTCTCCGCAAATTATGCGGAGAATACAGTCGCATCGTTACCGTCTGCTTGGGCGGAACATGTAGCTCGGCACGTGCAAAGAATTCCTCGTCCAATTCCGGTATGCCGCTCCTGTCGATTTGGTCGTCCTCGAGCTGTTCCAGCCGCTTCCAGTCGGTGTTTGATGCTTGACTCATATCGTTTCGCTTCGTGTTTGGTCGATTTGGGCGCCGATATGATACGGACAAGAAAGAAAAATAGGCGCACGTGAAGGGCATTCAGGACACTACGCTTTTACCGCTTCGCATTGCATAAGTGCCCTTCGTTTCTCCCGCGATGTAATCCGGGCGCCGCTGTTATACCTATCGACCACGACGACTCATGACCGATGGCGAAGGTACCCCATGACTCCTTCACGGATTGGCCCCGGCGGCTCCGACGGGCGGGCGGACCCGAACGACGATCTCAACGGCGGCGCGACTGGCTCGGCCCGTTCAACGCGGCCCGATGACAGCCCGAGACGTATCGAGGTCACCGGACCGCTCGGAGGCGTGTCGCGGCACGACGCGGCGAGCGGTCCTTCACGCCGTGAGGCGGCGAAATGGGCGGCAGGCAAGAGTTGGACGGCGGCAGCTCGCGGTTTCACCAGGACCCGCGCCGGTTTGTCGACAGCGAAGAACACCACGGAGAATGTCGCTCGTTTCTTTGGCATTGACCGCCGCAAGGTGGTCATCGGGACCGCCGCCGTTGGCGGAGCGTTCGTGGCCATCAGGGCTTACGACTGGCTCAAGAGCGCGATCGAACCGCCGCCGCTGCCCGTTCCGGATGACGTGCCCGCCTCGGCCGAGCGCATCGCGCAAGCGCGAACCGCTTTTTTTGCGGCAGGCCGCGAAGAGGCCAAGCAAGTCATCGCCAGTCTGAGCCGGCCATCGCCTGCACTGCGTCGCGACCGTGAAGGCGTGCGCAAACAGCAGGACGCCATCCTGGCTGCGCGGGAGAAAGGCGGACAAGAACTCATCGACGCGCTCGATCACTATTGGAGTACCGATATCGGCAAGAACGTCTTCGACACTGACGCCGATCGGGCGCGAAACAACCGGCTCCGCGCGCAAATCGCATTCCTCGAGCTGCGCCCCGAAACGCGCGAGTCGAAGTCGCAAACAAGGGAAAGGCGCGAGGCGCTCAAAAAAACCGTCGACGAACTGCGGGTCTCGGACTGGACCTGCCAGCCGGGGAAGGATCGAACAATCGTCTGCAATTCGTAGCGCAATCCGACGAGCCACGCGCAGCGTAATGCGCGGAGCCCGGCGCTGAATTCCCACCGTCCGAACACCGCACGATATCGACGCAATTGGACAAATCCTGTCGCGATTTGACAAGCCACTTACGGTCGCGTAAATTTCGCGCACGCGTCGGGAGAGTGCGTCGACAGCATGTTCATTCATCCATGCTGCCACGCCGCCGAAGGGGCACACCCACAAACTCTCAGGCAAAAGGACCGACCGCGTCGAAAACCCACATCTGACAGCCTGCTTCATACTGTCAGACGGTTTCGAACTCTGGAGAGCGGCAGTAGCCGGCCAGCGGCGCGCGTTTCAGCGCGAAGCCCGGCAAGCTGCCCACCGAAGGGGCGCGCGTTTGGCCGGGAAACGAAATCCGGAACAGGGATCGTCCCGAACTGCGCAATCTCTCAGGTACCGAGGACAGAGGGGCCATCCATCGCACACGCCAGCGGCCACCGCGGCGCAGCGCGATCGGCATGGCCCTTTTTTGTTTTCGCGAACCCTGTAGCGTGCCGAGGCTCCATTCCATGACCGAATTGAAACGTACCCCGCTTCGCGCCACCCATCGCGCGCTCGATGCACGCATGGTCGACTTCGGCGGATGGGACATGCCCGTCAACTACGGCTCTCAGATCGACGAACATCAGGCAGTCCGGCGCGATGCCGGCATGTTCGACGTCTCGCACATGTGCGCCGTCGATTTCACCGGGCCGCGCGCCCGCGCGTTCTTCGAATTCGCGATTGCGAACAACGTTGCCAAGCTGCAAACACCCGGCCGCGCGCTCTACTCGTGCCTTCTCAACGAAGCGGGCGGCGTCGTCGACGATCTCATCGTCTACTACTTCTCGGACGAATGGTTTCGCGTGGTCGTCAATGCGGGCACGGCCGATAAAGACATCGCCTGGTTCTCGCGGCTGAACGCCGAACACGCGTTCGGCCTCACGATCGCGCCGCGCCGCGATTTCGCCATCATCGCCGTTCAGGGCCCGAATGCGCGCGCCAAAGTCTGGCAAGCGGTGCCGGCCGCACGCGAGGCCAGCGAGCCGCTCAAGCCGTTCAATGCGGCGAGCGTCGGCGCCACGCCGTTCGGCGAGCTGATGATTGCGCGCACGGGTTATACGGGTGAAGACGGGTTCGAGGTCATCGTCCCGGCCACGCATGCCGTCGAGCTGTGGGAAGCGCTGCGCGCACAGGGAGTCGTGCCGTGCGGCCTCGGCGCGCGCGACACGCTGCGCCTCGAAGCAGGCATGAATCTTTTCGGCCAAGACATGGACGAGACGGTCTCGCCACTCGACGCAGGCCTCGCGTGGACCGTCGATCTGAACTCGCCCCGCCCGTTCGTCGGGCGCTCCGCGCTCGAGGCGAACGGTGCGACGCGCGCATTTGTCGGTCTCATCCTGCGTAAGGAAGGGGGCAAGGCGGCGGGCGTGCTGCGTGCGCACCAGAAGGTGCTGACGCCGTTGGGCGAGGGCGAGATCACGAGCGGCACGTTTTCGCCGACGATGCTCGAATCGATCGCCTTCGCGCGCGTGCCCAAAGGCGTGCAGCCCGGCGATACGGTACAGGTCCAGATTCGCGACAAAGCGTTGAACGCAACCGTGGTAAAACTGCCGTTCGTGCGCAACGGCAAGGTGCTCGCCGCCTGACGCCGGGCGCGCGGTGCACGCGTTTCGCGTTATCCGAATTTATCCATTTATCAGGAGCATCCGATGAGCAACGTCCCGGCCGATCTCAAGTACACCGAAGAGCACGAATGGCTGCGCACCGAAGCGGACGGTACGCTGACGATCGGCATTACCGATCACGCGCAAAGCACACTCGGCGACATCGTCTTCCTCGAACTGCCCGAAGTCGGAAAACAAGTGACCGCTGGTGACGCGGTCGGCGTGGTCGAATCGGTGAAGGCGGCCTCGGACATCTACTCGCCGGTCTCGGGTGAAATCGTCGAAGTGAACTCGGCCATCGTCGATACGCCCGACGCGGTGAACAGCGATGCCTACGACAGCTGGCTCTTCAAGATCAAGCTGGCCGACAGCGCGTCGACCGACAAGCTGCTCGACGCTGCGGCTTACTCCAAGCTGATCGACTGAACATTTTCGTTATATCGCGCGGCGCGCTTCGCCGTGGTTCGTCGAAGCCGCCGCGCGAACCGCGCCACTCGCGCCACACGCACCGCACGCACCGCACGCCCATCATGAAGCTCGAACACCCGGATCGCCTGATGAACCGCACTCCTTCCTCGCTTGCCGCACTCGAAGTGCATGACGCCTTCGCGGAGCGGCACATCGGCCCGGACGCAGCCGATCAGCAAAAGATGCTCGATGCGCTCGGCTTCGCGTCGCGCGCCGCGCTGATCGATGCGGTCATCCCGGAGACGATCCGCCGCACCGAGCCGCTGCCGCTCGGGCCCTTCGCACAGCCGTTGGGTGAAGCGGAAGCGCTCGCGGCCCTGCGCGAGCTCGCGAACAAGAACGAAGTGTTCCGCTCGTATATCGGGCAGGGCTACTACAACACGCATACGCCGGCCGTCATCCTGCGCAACGTGCTCGAGAATCCCGCCTGGTACACGGCTTACACACCTTATCAGCCGGAAATTTCGCAAGGCCGGCTCGAGGCGCTGCTCAATTTTCAGCAGATGATCACGGACCTCACTGGGCTGTCGATGGCCAACGCCTCGCTGCTCGACGAGGCCACGGCCGCGGCCGAAGCGATGACGCTGCTGCAACGTGTCGGCAAGCCGAAGTCGAACGTCTTCTATGTGGCCGACGATGTGCTGCCGCAAACGATCGAAGTCGTCTGCACGCGTGCCCGGCCGATCGGCATCGAGGTCAAGGTCGGCCCTGCGGCCGACGCCGCCGTGTCGAATGCCTTCGGCGTGCTGCTGCAATACCCCGGTGCGAACGGCGATGTGCGCGACTACCGTGCGCTCACGGAGGCCGTGCATACGGCGGGCGGTCATGTCGTCGTCGCGGCCGATCTGCTCGCGCTCACGCTGCTCGCGCCGCCGGGCGAGTGGGGCGCTGACGTCGCCGTTGGCAGCGCGCAGCGCTTCGGCGTGCCGATCGGTTTCGGCGGCCCGCATGCGGCCTACCTCGCCGTGCGCGACGAATTCAAACGGCAGATGCCGGGGCGGCTCGTCGGCGTGACGGTCGACGCACAAGGCAACGCCGCGCTGCGTCTCGCGCTGCAAACGCGCGAGCAGCATATCCGTCGCGAGAAGGCGACTTCGAACGTCTGCACGGCGCAAGCGCTGCTGGCCATCATGGCGAGCATGTACGCCGTCTATCACGGACCGCACGGCCTGAAGACGATCGCGCTTCGGGTCCACCGCATCGCGGCGTTGCTCGCGGCCGGCGCCAAGCAGCTCGGCTATGTGTTGGCCAACGAAACGTTCTTCGACACGCTGACGATCGAAACGGGTAGCCGGACGGCGGCCGTGCACGAGGCGGCCAAGCGCGCGCGGATCAATCTGCGGCGCATCGACGATACGCGCGTGGGGGTCTCCATCGACGAAACGACGACGCGTCGCGATCTTGCCGATCTGCTCGCCGTATTCGCCCATGCGGCCGGCGCCATCGACGTACCGCACGTCGACACGCTCGACGCTGCGCTCACGCGCGCGGCCAGCGACGGTGCGCCCGGCGATGCGACGGCGCTTCCCGAGGCGCTCGTGCGTACGAGCGCTTATCTGACCCATCACGTCTTCAACCGGCACCATTCGGAGACGGAGATGCTGCGCTATTTGCGCGGCTTGGCCGACAAGGACCTCGCGCTCGATCGCTCGATGATTCCGCTGGGCTCGTGCACGATGAAGCTCAACGCCACTTCCGAGATGCTGCCCGTCACATGGCCGGAGTTCGGCGCGCTCCATCCGTTCGCGCCGGCGGAGCAAACGGTCGGCTATCGCGAAATGATCGATCAGCTCGAGCAGATGCTCGTGGCCGCCACCGGTTACGCCGCCGTCTCGCTGCAGCCCAATGCCGGATCGCAGGGCGAATACGCAGGACTGCTGATCATTCGTGCCTATCACGCATCGCGCGGCGAGGCCCATCGCGACATCTGCCTCATTCCCGCCTCGGCGCACGGTACGAACCCCGCATCGGCGCATATGGCGGGCTTGAAGGTGGTGGTCGTAAACTGCGACGCGCAAGGCAACGTCGATACCGAAGATCTCCGTGCGAAGGCAGCCGCGCATGCCGACAAGCTCGCGGCGATCATGATCACCTACCCGTCGACGCACGGGGTATTCGAGCGCAACGTACGCGAGATCTGCGAAATCGTGCACGCACACGGCGGTCAGGTCTACGTCGACGGTGCCAACATGAACGCGATGGTGGGCCTGACCGCGCCGGGCCAGTTCGGCGGCGACGTCTCGCACCTGAACCTGCACAAAACGTTCTGCATTCCGCATGGCGGCGGCGGCCCCGGTGTGGGCCCGGTCGCCGTCGGTGCGCATCTCGCGCAGTTCCTGCCGAATCAGACTTCGTCGGGCTACCGGCGCGCCGAAAGCGGCATTGGCGCGGTTTCGGCCGCTCCGTATGGTTCGGCATCGATTCTGCCGATTTCGTGGATGTATATCGCGATGATGGGCGCGAAAAACCTCACCGCCGCAACCGAGGTCGCGATCCTCAACGCGAACTACGTGGCCAAGAAGCTCGCGCCGCATTATCCGGTGCTCTACTCCGGGCCGGGCGGGCTCGTGGCGCACGAGTGCATCCTCGATCTGCGGCCGATCAAGGACGCGAGCGGCATCACCGTCGATGACGTCGCGAAGCGCCTCGCCGATTACGGCTTTCACGCGCCGACGATGAGCTTCCCGGTGCCCGGCACGTTGATGGTCGAGCCGACCGAATCGGAATCGAAGGAGGAACTCGATCGATTCGTCGAAGCGATGATCGCGATTCGCGAAGAAATCCGTGCAGTCGAGGAAGGCCGCGCCGACCGCGAGGACAATCCGCTCAAGCACGCGCCGCATACAGCGGCTGCCGTGGCGGCGAACGAGTGGGATCATGCTTATTCGCGCCAACAAGCGGCTTATCCGTTGCCGTCGCTCGTCACGCGTAAATATTGGCCGCCTGTCGGCCGCGCGGACAATGCTTATGGCGACCGCAACCTCTTTTGCTCCTGCGTGCCCGTGGCCGATTACGCGTAACGGGCGGACCCTGCGCGCGCACGCCGGGCCGCATTGCGCGGCTTCGGCGCGGAGCGCGTCCCCGTGCGTCGCTCGACACGAATACCGGCTAACATCTCACACCGCGATCAAGCAAACGAAGGAGCGACGCATGGTGCGAATGGGGGCCACGACGAGCGGGCGCGTAACACGGCTGCGGACATGGCGCGATCAGGGTGCGCGAGCGTTGCGCTGGCCGCGGCTACTCGCCTGTGCGACGGCGTGCACGATGCCGGCCGTACCGGCTCATGCGGCGATGAACTTCTGCGCCGCTCCAGGATTGCAAACGAGCGAGCGCGCCAACGCGGCGCCGGATGTTCAGGCGTTGATGAAGCGTGTCGGTGGTCAGCTCGGCGCCGAGCCCAAGCCGCTCCCGCGGCTGCACACCGAGGGCGTGCTGCCGCACGAGGGGATTTACGACGAGAGCATCGAAGCCGAAAAAGAGCTCGAACTGATGCGCGATGCCGCGCTCGTTTGGCGCGCGACGGGCGATGACCGTTACTTGAAGCTCGTCGACCGGTTTCTCGCGGCCTGGGTGGGTACCTATCGCCCCAGTTTCAATCCGATCGACGAAACCCATTTCGACTCGCTGATCCTCGCTTACGACATGACGGCGAGTGCACTGCCGGTCAAGACGCGCAACGCGACCGCGGCCTTCATCGCGACGCTGGGCAATGGCTACGTCGCACGCATCGACAGCGCGGCGCATCCCCTCAGCGGCACCTATCGGAACAACTGGGAAAGCCATCGCGTGAAGCTCGTTGCGATGGCGGCTTTCACGCTCGACGATCGCAAGCTCATCGATGCCGCGCAGCGTATCTTCGTCGAGCAGATCGGCAACAACATTGCGCCGGACGGTTCGACCGTCGATTTCGCCGAACGGGACGCGCTGCATTACGTCGCCTACGATCTCGAGCCGCTCGTTGCCGCGGCGCTTGCCGCGCGGCGCCACAACCGCAACTGGCTCACGCTCAAGGCGGGCAATGGCGCCTCGCTTGCGCTCGCGCTCAATTGGCTCGTGCCTTACGCGCTCGGCCAAAAGACGCATGAAGAATTCGTGCATTCGAGCGTGCCGTTCGACGCGCAACGGCGCGCGGCCGGCGTGCCGGGCTTTTCGGGCCCATGGGACCCCAAGCGCTCGGCGCCGCTTTTTCACCTCGCGGCGCGTCTGTCGGGGCGCTACACCAGCGTCGCACTGCTGCTTTCGCCGGCGCCGCCGGCCTGGGTGGCCGTCTGTCTGCCGCTTGCGGCGCGATGAGCGGAGCATCGATCTTCCTTTTCTGGAGCAACAATGGCAGTCAGCGTTTTCGATCTCTTCAAAATCGGCATCGGTCCGTCGAGTTCCCATACGGTCGGGCCGATGCGCGCGGCCTTGATGTTCGCGCAGGGACTCGAACGCGACGGACTGCTAGGCGCCACCGCGGCGCTCAAGGTCGAGCTCTATGGGTCGCTGGGCGCGACGGGCAAAGGCCATGGCACCGACCGCGGCGTGATGCTGGGACTGCTGGGCGAGGCCCCCGACACGGTCGATCCGACCACGATCGCGGCGCGTCTCGATGCAGTGCGTAGCACGCGGCGCCTCGCACTGCTCGGCAAGCACGAAATCGACTTCACACCGAAGGATCACATCGCGTTTTATCGTCAGGCGCTGCCCGAGCATCCGAACGGGCTCAAGCTGCTCGCGGCCGATTCGGCGGGCACGACCCTGCGCGAATCGACGTACCTCTCGGTGGGCGGTGGCTTCGTCGTGACAGCCGGCGCGCCGAATACGAAGGTACTCGCCGCTGTCGACCAGCTCCCCCATCCATTTCGCAGCGGTAATGAATTGCTCGCGCGGTGCACCGCCACGGGCAAGAGCATTGCGCAACTGATGTGGGAGAACGAGCGCGTCTGGCATACCGACGACGAGACGCGAAGCGGCTTGCTGAAAATCTGGGAGGTCATGCAGGCGTGTGTCGCACGCGGTTGCGGCGTAGGCAACCCCGACGCCGACGGTACGCTGCCCGGGCCTTTCAACGTCAAGCGCCGCGCGCCGCAGCTCTATCGCGATCTGTCCGGCAATCCGGAGCAAGGTTTGCGCGATCCGCTCTCGATGATCGACTGGATCAACCTTTATGCGATCGCGGTCAATGAGGAGAACGCTGCCGGCGGCCGTGTCGTGACGGCGCCGACGAACGGCGCCGCGGGCATCATCCCCGCGGTGCTGCACTATTACACGCGCTTCACGCCCGGCGCCAACGAACAAGGCGTGATCGACTTTTTGATGACGGCGGCGGCCATCGGCATTCTCTACAAACTCAATGCGTCGATTTCAGGCGCGGAAGTCGGATGCCAGGGTGAAGTCGGCGTGGCCTGCTCGATGGCGGCCGGCGCGCTCGCGGCGGTTATGGGCGGCAGCCCGAAACAGGTCGAAAACGCCGCGGAAATCGGCATGGAACACAACCTCGGGCTCACCTGCGATCCGGTGGGCGGGATGGTGCAGATTCCCTGCATCGAACGTAATGCCATGGCTTCGGTGAAGGCTGTCAATGCCGCGCGCATGGCCTTACGCGGCGACGGCAGTCACTACGTCTCGCTCGATTCGGTCATCAAGACGATGCGCGAGACCGGCGCCGACATGAAAACGAAGTACAAGGAGACATCGCGCGGCGGGCTCGCGGTCAATATCGTCGAGTGCTGAGGCGCGGCGCTTTCGACGGATCCGCCGCATGGCGTGCTGATGTTTTCTCGAAGGACGTCCAACCAATCAGGAGGTCGCAGCATCATGGTCAACGCCGCTGGCGCCGTTTCCACGACCGGTGCACGTCTCATCGTCGATGCCTTGCTCGCGCAGGGTGTCGATCGCGTTTTCTGCGTACCGGGCGAGAGCTTTCTGGCAGTGCTCGATGCACTGCATGACGAGGATGCGCATATCCGCACGTTCGTTTGCCGGCATGAAGCGGCGGCCGCCAATATGGCCGAGGCGACCGGGAAAATGACGGGACGGCCCGGCGTGGCTTTCGTGACGCGCGGTCCGGGCGCCACGCATGCCTCGATCGGCGTGCATACGGCGTTTCAGGATTCGACGCCGATGATTCTCTTCATCGGGCAATGCGCGCGCGAGCATCTCGATCGCGAGGCGTTCCAGGAGATCGACTATCGGCGCATGTTCGGTCAAATGGCGAAGTGGGTCGCGCAAATCGACGACGCGCGGCGCATTCCCGAATATCTGAGCCACGCGTTTCATGTTGCCTGTTCGGGGCGACCGGGGCCGGTCGTGTTGGCGCTGCCCGAGGACATGCTCTCGGACCCTTGCCCGGCCGTGCCGGCGGCGCCCCGGTTTCAGCGCGTCGCCGCGTCGCCGGCGACGGCGCAGATCGAACGCGTGCGCGCGATGCTCGAGAACGCGCGGCAGCCCATGCTGATTCTCGGCGGCAGCGGATGGACGGCGGGCGCCTGCGACGACATACGCCGCTTCGCGGAAAACTGGCAATTGCCGGTGGGATGCGCTTTCCGCTATCAGGACCTCTTCGATAATGCGCATGCGAACTATGCCGGCGACGTGGGGCTAGGTATCAATCCCGCGCTCGGGCGGCGCATCGGCGAGGCGGACCTCCTGCTGGCGATCGGCCCGCGCCTCGGCGAGGCGACGACAGGCGGCTATACGCTGCTCGACATTCCGAAAACGAAGCAGACGCTCGTCCACGTGCATCAGGGGGCGGAAGAACTCGGGCGCGTTTATGCGGCCGATCTGCCGATCGTTTCAGGCATGCCTGAGATGGCGGCGGCGCTCGCGGCACTCGAGCCGAGCGCTGCGCCCGCATGGGCCGGCAGCGCGGAGGACGCGCATCGCGCCTACCTGGAATGGCACCGGCCGCGCCCGATGCTGGGCGACGTGCAGTTGGGCGAAATCATGGTGCAACTGCGCGAGCGGCTGCCGGAAGACGCTTTCGTTTCGAATGGCGCGGGCAACTACGCGATCTGGCTGCACCGGCACTTCGCCTATCGGTGCTTCAAGACGCAACTGGCGCCGACGAGCGGGGCGATGGGATATGGCGTACCCGCGGCGCTGGCAGCGAAAGCGCTCTATCCCGAGCGGATCGCAGTGGCCCTTGCCGGCGACGGTTGCTTCATGATGGCGGGCCATGAGCTGGCGACGGCCATGCAGTACGGCCTGAATGCGATCTTCATCGTCGTCAACAACGGTCATTACGGCACCATCCGCATGCATCAGGAGCGCCACTATCCTGACCGGCCGCATGGCACGGCACTGACCAACCCCGACTTCGCAGCCTATGCGCGTTCGTTCGGCGCGCATGGCGAGACGGTCGTCAAGACGGCCGAATTCTTGCCCGCGCTCGAGCGTTCGATCGCCAGCGGCCTGCCGGCGTTGATCGAAATCCGCATGCCGCAGGAGGTGAGCACGCCGTCCGCCACGCTCGAACAAATCCGGGAACAGGGGCGCAAGGCACGCGCCGGAGCATGACTCCCGGGTTCGCGCGGCTTGTCGTCGTCCGCGCTGCGCCGAGTGGGGCATCCGGCTCGGACGTCAGTCAATGGCCACGGTAGATCTCGGTATGCGACGCCGACAGCTCCGTGGTCCGCGCCGGTTTGAGCCGCTCGCGGGGCTCGATCTCGGATAGCACCGTGTGCCAGGTCTGCTTGGCCATCGCCAATGGCGACGAGGCGGCTCCATGTTCTTCGGTATGCTCGGCTGTGGCCGTGCGTTCCGTTGCGCGTCGAACGGCCCGGGACGATGCCGCCGAGGCGACGCGCTGTTTGGGCGTATGGCCCTTCGCCACTCGCTTCGTCGACGTCTGCATTTGCGTCTGCGCGGCTTGCTCATGATCCGGGCCTGACGCCATCGCTGCCGAGGCCGCCGGAGCCCGCTTTACCGCCCCCGACCAGACTTCGTTCGATTGCCCCGCGGGCGGTATGCGGGAGCCGCTCGTATCGGGAGGCGCTGCGGTCTCCTTGCAGTCCGCGCCATCGCCGCCTGCCGCGCAGCCGGGGCGCAGACGAGGATGCGCTTCGTCACCACGCTCGGCTGGTGCCGGGATGACTGCCGGCATGGCGAGCGCGGCGGGTGCCGCGGATGTCGAGGGCGCCGAAGATGGCCCCGCCGGTACGGGCGACGTCTCGGCCTCCGGTGTGACAGGCTGTTCGGCGATACGGGGCGCCTGTGCGGCGGAGGCCGGGCTGGGCGGCAGTGTCCGAGCCTGTGTGGCGGGGGCCTCGGCCGTGTCGGCGGTGGGCCGCGCGGCCGGTACGGCTGTTGCACGCGACGGCCCCGAGGCGGCCGGCCGTGTCGAGGCGAGCGCCTCTGATTGCGGTGTCGACGGCGCGGGACTTGCCGAAGGGCGCAGCGGTGCCGCGACTGGAGCGGGCAGCCGATGGGCCGGGACCGATGGCTGCGGTGCAGCCTTTTTCGCGAGCGTGGACGAGACCGGCTTGCGCGGCGCAGCCGCAGCGCTTGCCGCGGCGCGCTTCGCAGCGAGCGTCGCCGCGGTGCTGTTGACCGGTTCGCCACCTGGCGCAACGACCGCAGGGCCGTTATGCGCAGGTGGGCCGCCGAGGGTGCGTTGCGCGTCGGCGGCATTCTCGTGGCGTACGGTGTCGAGTTGTTGTCGAAGCAAATCGACGAGCGCCGCCGAAGACAGCGCCTGCAGCGGCGAACGTGACGCGGCGGGCGTTGCGGGTGCTGCGGGCGCGTCCTGTCGATGCGGTGCCCGGTCTGCCTGCGGCACGTCTTCCTGCGTTCTCTGAGTCTCGTGCGAGGGCGGGTCCGCAGCGGTGGGCCAAAGCATTTGAGCGTTATCGTGCTCGTCGATGGCCACGATTGCGCCAAAGACGATCGCGAAGCCGAACAGTATCCACGCCACGCTCGCCGACACCCCCCAGCGCCGCGCCCCGTTCGTATCGCCCGAGGTGAGGCGGTGCGGCAGCGCGGCAAGCATGCGCCGGCGCATCGGTGCGGCGCCGCTGAGCGCGGGGGCGGGGCGCGCGGATGGCGGCGACGCCGCCGGCGGAGTCGGGCGTGGTCGCGTTCGCACGCGGGTTTGCCGCAAGACGGGCTGCCCGCAACGCGGGCAGTGCAGGGCGTCGGAGTCCACGGCTGCGCCGCATCTGACGCAAGGCGCCGGAGTGGCCGACTGTGAGGTGGCTTCCGTGTGCATAGGCTTTCGACGGTGGCGCGCCCGCGCGAACGCGCATGTTTGCTGAGGTTGCCCATGGACCGGCAAGCGAGCGCGGGGCTCGCATGGGGCGCGGCGAGTCGCCTTCTGTCACTTTAGTCAGAACTATGTGCTCGCCTCGGTGCGAGATCAATTGCCGATGGCAGGCGGATGTTCGCTGTTTAACATTCGACTGGATTTTGTCGACTACCGCAGCTGGGTAGGCATGCGTTATGAACGCGGCCGCGGCGGAACGAATCGCCACGTCAGCAGCACGATGAACGCGAAAGCGGCATAGATCACGGTGAACAGCCAGCCGGGGAGATCGTAATAAAGAAGCCGCCCGACCCAGTAGGCGATGAAGCCTTGCGAGTTCGGGCCGCTCTCGCGCAGCCATGCCTCCAGCGTGGTCAGCGGGCACGGCACGCCGAGGAGGGCGAGCGCTGCGACGATGCCGATCGATGCGAGATGAACGAAGCGAAAGCGCGGTTCGCGCACCCAGCGCCAATGGCGTGCGGCACCGCACCAGATGGCCGCGAAGCCGCCCACGATGAAGAGGACGACGCACGCGTGCACGATCAAAACCGTATCGGCGAGCACAGTAGCCATGGACATGTTTGGCGCGCGGGACCGCAACGCGCCCGGTTTCAGCGAGGCCGCTGCGTGCTTTTCGACATCAGTGCAGCAATAACGATGCAAGCGGCGAAGAGCGTTGCCACGACAGCGATGCTATCGCGATAAGCCTGCGCGTGGCGTGCTGCATTGGCCCCCTCGGCCGCGACGGAGAAAAACAGGCCGCCGATCGCCGTCGCGCCGAACGCCGAGCCGATTTGCAGCATCGATGTGACGATGCTGCCCGCGAGCCCCGCTTTGGCCGGCGGAATTTCGCCGATGACGATGCGCACCACGTTCGGCAGCACCAGACCGTGCCCGACGCCGGCAAGGACCAGGCCCGCGTAAAACAGTCCGCCCGGCACGACGCGCAGCGAAGCGGCCGCTGTCGCGGCGAACCCGAGCGCAAGCGCGGCGAAGCCGGCCGTGAGGACGTGATTACCGATGCGGCGCACGATGGCGGGCGAGCACAGCGGCCCGAGAATCGAGCCCGCGCCGAACGGAAAGACCGCCGCGCCGGCGACGAGCGCGGACCATCCGAGGCCCGACTGAAGATAGATCCCGTAGGTGAGAAAAAAGGCGCTATCGCAATAGAAGCAGAACGCCAGCACGAGCCCGACGGAAAACACGGGATTCCTGAACAAAGCGAGCTCGACGAGCGGGTCTTTGCCCGCGCGATGCGCGCGATACTCGGCCAGCACAAAAGCTGCGAGCGCCGGCACGCTGGCGGCGAGCATCGTCCACGCCCACAGCGGCCAGCCCGCTTCGCGTCCCTGGGTCAGCGGATAGATGACGAGGGCGAAGAACGCCGATAGCAGCGTGAGACCGAGCCAATCGTTGCCTGCTGTGCGTGCGGCACGGCTTTCGGGAACGAAGCGCCATGCGCCTGCCAGTGCGAGCACGCCTACCGGCACATTGATGAGAAAGATCGATTGCCATCCGAGCCCGAACGGGTGCAGCGTGACGAGCAGTCCGCCGCCTATCTGTCCCGCGACGGAGGCGAAGCCGTAGACGAAACCGTAGAGGCTCATGACCGCCGTTTGCCGCTCTTTGGGGAAGACGCTGCGGATGGTCGCGAGGATCTGCGGCACGAGTATGGCCGCCGAGGCGCCCTGCATGACGCGAGCCGCAACGAGAAATGCGCCGTTCGGCGCGAGCGCGCACAACAGCGAAGCGACGAGAAACCCTGCCATGCCCCCCATGAAAAGGCGTTTGCGGCCGAAGCGGTCGCCGAGCCGCCCGCCGGTGACGAGCAGCACCGCAAAGGCCGAGGTATAGGCTGAGACGATCAATTGAAGCTCGGCGCTGCTTGCGCCGAGACCGCCGCGGATGGCCGGCAATGCGAGATTGACGATGAAGTAATCGAGCGGCGAGAGGAATGCGCCCGTCAGTAGAACGATCAACGAGGCCGCGTTCGCTCGCGCGGGATGTGTTTTATCGGCATGGGTATCGGTATCGGTATCGGTATCGGTGTCGATGCAACGATCGTTGACCGCCGCCGTCGACCCCGAGCGAAAATTCGTGCGAAGGGGTTGGGATTTGATCACGGTAAAAGGCCTCTGAAAAAGGCGCGGGTGCGCGCATCGATAAGGACACCTGAGGGACACCTGAGCGTCGTTGCACGGGTTCACCGTTCGCCGCTTGTGCAGCGGCTCAAGTCAACAGGGTGGAGGCAAGGCCCCCAGCACCGATTCGAACGCAATGCCGATGGCCAGCAAGTGGCGATCGCTGCCAAGCGGACCGTCTATCTCGATGCCGACCGGCAGGCCCGTCGGTGTCAAGCCCGCGGGCAGCGACAAGCCGGGGAGCCCGGCGATGCTGGCGGGGTCGGTGTGCCGAAGGTAGGCGGCCATTTCGTCGACAGGCGCGCCGTTGCCGATGGTGACGACGGACGAGCCTGCCGTGTCGTCGATATCGACCGCGGGTAGCGGCGTAGTCGGAAACAGCAATGCATCGAGACCTGCCGCTTCGAATATCGATACGTAGCGCCGTTGCAGCTCCGGACGCAGGACACGCATCGCATCGGGGTAGCCCTCGGCGAAGGCGCCGGCCAGTGCCGCATCGTAGATGCGCCTGACATCGGGGCTCGCAATGCGCGCGGCCACTGCCTCTAGCGTTCGCACCGGGGCGCTGTTGGCGGCCAGCCACGCGGGCACGTCATCGCGAAGCTCGGTGAACGCAATCGGCAGGCTGATGCGATCGGAAATCGACATGAGCTCTGCCATCTCGACATCGACGAACGTCACGCCTGCCTGCTCGAGACGCTCGCGCGCTGCATGCGCGGTCGCTTCGAGTGCGCTGTCGAGCTGCCGCCAGCACTCGCGCGGCAGGCCGATGCGCAAACGCGTGAGTTCGATCTGCGGCAACGTAGTGTCGCCGGTCGCGATACCGTCGAGCAGCGCGAGGTCCGCGACCGTGCGTGCCATCGGGCCCGCCGTGTCGCGGGTATGACTGATCGGTAGCACCTCCTGCCCGTTGCGGTAACGACGCTCGGCTCCGCCGTTTCCGACCGAGGGCCGCAAACCCGCAGTGCCGGTCAGTGCGGCGGGAATGCGCGTGGAGCCGCCCGTATCCGTGCCGAGCCCTGCCGCAACGATGCGCGCGGCGAGTGCCGCGGCGGTGCCGCCCGAGGAGCCGCCGGGTATCTTCGCGCGGTCGTACGGATTGCGAACCGGCCCGGCGTGCGCGGAGAAGTTCGTGCTCGTGATGCCGACGGCCAGTTCGTGCATGTTCGTCTTTCCCAGCACGATGGCGCCGGCATCGACGAGCCGCGTCACCGTGGGCGCGGTGGTCGACGCGATGAAACCGGCGAGCGCCGGGGTGCCCGCGCAAGTCCGCGTGCCCGCGACGTTGATGTTGGCTTTCACTGCGATCGGCAACCCTGCGAGCGGATAGCGGGCGCGCTCGTTGTCGGTGAGGGCGTCGATTCGCGAAGCGGCAGCTAGGGCGCTGTCGGTTTCGAGTGTGATGAACGCATGAAGCGAGCTGTAGGATTCGGCGCGCGCAAGAAGGGCCGTCACGTAATCGACGGCTTTCAGATGGCCCGATCGTATTGCGAAGACGGCTTGATGCGCGCCCGACGTCCAGGGTTGTGCGTCGGTCAATGAGCTCATGCGATGCCTCCGGTTCGGTGAGTCGCTTATTTATGAATGATTGGTCAATAAATTGTCGTCATGCAGCGAGCGTCCTATCGCTGAGGGACGGGCGAATAATGCGGAAAGCGCCGCTGGATGAGGCGCATCGAAGCCTGAGAATGCTGCATCGATCGTGGCCGCTTCCACTACATATTATGACTAATTAGTCATAATATCAACCGATGTCGCCGACAACAACCACCGAACCGCCGCTTAGTCCAGCGCATTCCCGCCACTGCCCGATTGCACGCAAAGGCCATTGCGAGTAGGCTTCCAACGGACCTGTTCCATTCAACTAGAGCTTCGAAACCTTTTTCTCCATGAAGAGCGCAGCCCGTTCGCGTTTTGCCGTCGGCAGTATCGACACATCGCTCGATGCCGTGCGCGGCTGCGGTCTCATCGCATCTCCTCCCCCTGTCGCGTCGCCGCCGTTCGCGCGGGTCGTCGCAGCGCTTGCGCCGCCGCACGCGGCGGCGCTTGGCTAAGCGCCGACACCTCGTTTCCTCCAGCAGACCGGTCATTCGATCCGCGTGACGCGTCAAGGGCGTCCGTGCGGCTGCACGAGTGCGTGCATACCGATGCGCTCGTGCATGCGTCGAAGTCCGCCGCGTCTGCCAGTCCAACGAATTCGACAGGCAGGTGAACTCATGGCTTGGTTCAAAACCGCTTTGGCGGCCTATGGCGCGACTGCGCTCTTCGTTCTTCTCTGGAGCAGTGGCGCGATCTTTGCGGAAACCGGCGTCACGCATGCGGGCGCATCGGTGTTCCTGGCGATGCGCTTCGCGCTCGCGACAGTCGTGCTAGCGCTGATCGGCGCGTGGCGTCGCCGCTGGTTGCCGGCGCGCGGCACGCGCATCCACGTGGCCGCCACCGGCGCGCTGATGATAGGCGGCTATTCGATTTGCTACTTTCTCTCGCTCGAGCGCGGATTGACGCCTGGGCTACTGGCCGTCATCCTCGGCGCCCAACCGATTGCCACGCTCCTTGCGACTGAGCGGCGCTTCTCGGCCGCGCGCGTCGGTGGTCTTCTGATGGCGATGCTGGGGCTCGCGTCGATCGTGTTTCGCGACGCGTCGGCGGTGAGTCCTTCGACGCGTGAGGGGCTGGCGCTGGCACTGGCCGCGCTGGCGTGCATTACGGCGGGTGCGATCATGCAAAAGCGGATCGTGCAGGAACCGATGGACGTGCTGCCGTTGCAGAACTTCGTTGGACTGCTGCTTTCGCTGACGCTCGCGCCTGCCGGATGGAAGGCATTGCGCCTCGATGCGCCACTCGTTGTCTCGGTGTTCTGGCTGGGTATCGTCATTTCGGTGCTTGCACAGCTGTTGTTCTATCGGCTCGTGCGTCGCGGCAATCTCGTCAATGTGACGAGCCTTTTCTATCTCGTGCCCGTCATCACGGCGCTGATGGACTATCTGTTCTTCGGACATGTGCTGCAGCCGAGGGATGCCGCCGGCATGGTCTTGATTCTCGGCGGGTTGGCCTTGACGCTGCGCAGTAAGAAAAAGTCGCGCAGTGCACTGGGCGCCATGGTCGGAGAGCGGCACAACTAAGCGGCTCATGGCCCGGCGCGATACAGGACGCACGGGTGAAATCGGCTTGCCGGATACAATGCGGCAGCATTGCATCGATCCGAACCCACCCGATTCCACTCATGTCCGAATCCGTCCGGGCCTTTTTACTCGGCCCGCTATTGAAGAGCGTTTCGCGCTCGTTCTACCTGACGCTGCGCATTTTGCCGACCGGCGTGCGCGACCCCGTCGCGCTCGCCTATCTGCTCGCCCGCGCGGCCGACACGATCGCCGACACGTCGCTGATTGCCCCGGCGCAACGGCTCGAGCTATTGCTTGCGTTACGCGCGCGCGTGAATGGCGCGCCGGACGATGGATCGCTCGTGCGCAGGCTCGGTGACGAAGTCGCGGCTCAACAAGGACAGGCCGACGAAAAGCTGCTGCTCGAATCGCTCGGTGGCGCGTTTGACGTTCTGGCTCAGTTGGACCCGGCCGACCGGGACGCGGTGCGCGAGATCGTGACTACGCTGACGATGGGCATGGAGTTCGATCTGCGCACGTTTCCCGACGAGCGCTCGGGCGAGCTCGGCTCGCTCGCGACGTTCGACGACCTCGATCGCTATACGTATCTGGTGGCGGGCTGCGTCGGAGAGTTCTGGACGAAAATGACCTACGCTCATCTGCCCGGCACGCTCGAAGAGGCGGCCGGGACGATGATCGGGCGCGGTATCCGATTCGGCAAGGCATTGCAGATGACGAACGTCCTGCGCGATTGCGGCAAGGATCTGCGCATCGGGCGCTGTTACCTGCCTCAGCGGATGCTCGAACGTTTCGCATTAGCGCCGCAAGCCTTGCTCGAAGCGGGCGCTTCTTTGCGTGCCCGGCCGCTCATGTTCGAGCTCGTCGGCAAGACACTCGCGCTTTATCGCGATGCGCTGGCCTATACCTTCGCGATTCCCGCGAGGTCGATCCGCTTACGTTTGGCGTGCATCTGGCCGATTATGATCGGCCTCGAGACGCTGTTGCTGCTTGTCGAGAACGACCGGTGGCTCGACCCGGCCTGCGTCTCCAAGGTCCCGCGTTCGCGCGTGTACGGCATCATCGCGAGGTCGCTCGTGACCGTGGTGTCGACACGAGCATTGAACGCGTGGGCGGAGGGGATCATCGGCCGCATCGAGGCACGCATCGCCGGTCACGCTGGCGTGCAAGCAAGGACCGCCTGACCGTGAAATAATCGCCAGGTCCGCGCGACTGGCGCCTCGAGATGGACAACCATCGGGAAACGCGGATAGCGCCCGTCTGCCGGGTGCTGTGCCGCGCGCCTGGGCATCGTCCTGCTTTCCTTTTCGAGGAGTGATGCAGTGCCCACGTCCAATTCGTTGCTCGCTTTTGGCCTCGTCGCGCTCGGCATGGCGCTGACGCCCGGCCCCAACATGGTCTATCTCGTCTCGCGTTCCATCTGTCAGGGCCGCGCGGCCGGTTTGATTTCGCTGGGCGGCGTCGCGCTCGGCTTCGTCTTTTATATGGTCGCCACGGCGTGCGGTATCACGGCCTTGTTGATGGCTGTGCCGCTTGCTTACGACGTGCTGCGGCTCGGCGGCGCGCTCTACCTCGCCTATCTGGCCTGGCAGGCGCTCAAGCCGGGTGGCCGCTCGCCGTTTCAAGTGCGGGATCTGCCGGTCGACAGCCCGCGCAAGCTCTTCGTCATGGGCTTTCTGACCAATATGCTCAATCCGAAGATCGCGGTGCTCTACCTTTCGCTGCTGCCGCAATTCATCGATCCACAACACGGCAATGTCCTCGCGCAATCGCTTACGCTCGGCTCCTTGCAGATCGTGGCCAGTCTCACGGTGAACTCGGTCGTTGCCATGACGGCTGGCACCATCGCGGGCTTTTTGGCCGGACGGCCTGTCTGGCTCATCGCGCAACGATGGCTGATGGGCACGGTGTTGGCAGGTCTCGCTGTCAGGATGGCGGCGGAAGCTCGGCGCTGAAGGCTCGAGCCGCTCTACGCGAGCCGCTCGAAAATTGCGTTTGATGGCGTGCCGCTTCGGATCGAGGCGGTAGGGCGCGCCTCGCCGCTCTAGACTTCGTGCGTGTTCGAAGCCAGCAGCGAGAGAGGTGCGCCGATATGATCAATGGTCCAGCGGGAAGCGACGGATTGCCGCCACGCCGCATCGATGGGGAAACAGGCGACGAGGGCGTTGGAGAAGCGGCAAAAGACGCTTCGCCGCCTGCGCCTGGTCCCACGAAAGCAGGACGTGTCGACTCTCGACTCGGTGGTCTCGTTGCGGGTTCTGAAGCAGGCGTGGCGACGGGCCCGAGCGCATCGCTTGCGGACCGCTCGCTCGCTGAACTCCAACCTTCATTGGATGCGCGCGTCGCGAGCATCGAGCGATTCTCGGATTTGCAACCGTTGCTCGGATACAGCGATTTTTCTGGCCCACCGCCGCTCGTCGACCAGCTGCCCAACGACGCGAAAGACTACTTGCTGGCCGGTCTTCGCGGTCGTATTCAAGCGATGCCGGAAGCGGAACGGGCTGCCGCCGAGCTGGCCGTTTCGATCGCGGCCGACCGGTCATCAGTGTTGCCGGAGCGAGTTGCATTGCTGCTCGACAGCTCGATCCGGCCCGCATACGAACAAAGCGCAAAGCTAAGCAGCTACGCCGCCCGCGTAAGCGATCTGGACGACGTACGAGCCGTAGTGGCGCAACCCGGAGTTGGGGGGCCGCCGCCGCTGACTGATCAAACGCTCAAGTTGGCATCGCGCCTCATCGGCGGTCCGCAACTCCTACTGGTCGATCGCCCAAAGCCGCTTTGCCGATTGGCGGAGCGAATAGCCGATGAGGAGTTCCCAGCGGAGCAGCGCGACGAGGCTTTTTCGCTCGCGTTGGGCGGGATTGGCAACGTTGAGTTCAAGCGTCACCGGGTCGAACCGTTAGCCGATATGGCGGAGTGCGCCTCTTCATTGTTGGAACCCCGACGGACCGAAGGGTATCGAACCATATTGCAAGCGGCCATGAAACTGTGGGAGCAGAGCAACGAGGCGCAGGGCAAGGGCAACGTGATCAACGCCGCCGACTATGCGCACATTGTCACGAGCTTGGCGCTGAACTTCCGCTTTTTAACGGACGAGAGCGGCGAGACCATTGCAAAGTTGCAGGCCGCAATCGAGTCGCTGCCCGAAGAAAAGCAGCGTACGCAAGCGTCCAACGCGCTGTGGCTCGATGAGTGACGTCCCGCCGGGCGGCCGGGCAGCGCCGCGGCCCACCCGGCGCGATCCTCACGTGCGCGTCGCCCGATTCGTGTCCGGATAATCGAGTTTCGGATACCAATCCGTGCCGCGCCCGGACGGCGTCAGATCGAAGATGGTCCAAAGCGGCATCAGGTCCGGCGCACCGCGCGCGTCCTGCCCAGGATCGGCCGTCTCGGGGCCCATCTCGCCCCCGTAGAAATGATGGATGGCGCCGTCGCGCCGGACGAACACATTGATTGCCGGGTTATCGCCCGTTTCAGGGTCTTCATGGGCGTAGTCGACGTTGAACTTATTGCGGCCCGACGAAAACAGCCGCAAGTGACGCCAGCCTCTTTCCTGTTTGAACGCGACGAGGCGATCGATGGGCGATCGTGCAACGACGGCCAATGCTACGCGCTGTTCGATATCGCGCGCCTCGCCATCGAGCGCGCTCAGAAACGAGGTGCACATCGGACAGGGGCGCTCGCGCCTCGGACCGAACATCCAGTTGTACACGACGAGCGTATCGTGTTTGCCGAATACGGCCGAAAGCGTGGTCGCGCCGTGTTCGCCTTCGAACCGATAGTCCTCAGGCACTGGGCCGCCGAGCGGCAACGCGCGGCGCAGGGCCGCGACGCGCTCGATCTGGCGCCGCAATTCGATTTCCTGCTCGAGTAGCGCGTTGCGCGCCTGGCGGTAGGCCGGGCTTTCGCCGGGAAAGCGGTACTTCGACTGCGCAAGGAGTGCCGCGGGTTTCAGTGTGGGCGAGGATGTGTCTGCTTGACTCATGGAGCGTCTCCCGAGGAGTGCCGAACGATATGGGGACAGGCGCCGGCCGCGGCGATCTTGCCGCGGCATCGGCCCCCTCCTCATCGACGACGAACGAGTTGCCCCGAAATCGACAGGCATGTGCTTGTTTCCCCATTTTTCCCTAAGACGCTCTTGGGGACGTCGCGCGAAACGGCGCTTCCTACTTCCTCGTCTATCCGTCGCAAGCGGCGAGCAGCGGAAGATTCGAACGCTGGCGGCGCGAGCTGACTGCGCTCGCGCACAACGAAGACGGCTAGCATCGCTCGAGTGTGAGCGAGGGCGTTTTGCGACGGCGTTATTCGCCGATTGCGCGCGCCGCTCCATCGAGCTCGTGATTGAGCACGCGCTGCTCTTCCTCGGAGAGTCCACCGCCGTGCTGAGCGGCCATATCGCGCGCTTCCTGACGGATCACATCGAGCCGGTGATGCAGCGCGCCACCGTGAGGCGGCGGATAGTAGCCCGCATTGACGTGCCAATCGATACGGCGGCCAAGGTTGTCGATGCGGCCGTTGATCTGGCCGAAACGCTCGCGCGCGACATCGTACGGGTTCGGACGCGGTGCGGGCGCAACGACCTGGCGCGGCGGCGGCGGGTTGACGACGCACGCGCCGAGTGAAGCGAGCAGGACGCCGGAGGCAAGCGCGCAAATCGTTTTTTTCATCGACAAGGTCCTCGAGGTTTGCACTGCAGGGAATCTGCGGTTCGTGTGTTCCACGGGGATTAAACGCTCCAGATGCCGGATACGATGACAACGATCCGCGCGCTCGTATTACGGCTCGATTCGTTCGAACGGCAGGCGTCGCCCCTCGCGCGCGCTTCGCTCGGCCAGTTCGATGATCGTCATGACGTCGATGGCGTCTTGCGGCGAGACCGGAAAATGCTCGCGGTGGCGAATGGAGGCGGCCAGCGCGCGATAGAAGTCCGGGTACGCCCCGGTGAGCGTCGGCCATTGCCGCTCGGTTTCACGTTCGCCTTCGAGTACGCGCAGCGTGCCCGGCCGATTGTCGGCGCCGAAGCCCGCATCGCCGGCGCGTAGGCCCGCTTTCAGTTGGTCTTCCTGCGTGTCGAGGCCGTACTTCACGTAGCTGCCGAGCGTGCCGTGAATGGCGAACCGCGGCGGCTCGATCGCGCAAAGCGCGCTGGCGTGCAAGACCGCTTCCTTGTCCGGATAGCTGAGCAGCAGATGCACGTAATCGGCCGCGCCTGCGCCATCGCGATGCACCTTGACCGTGGCATAAACCGTTTCAGGCGGCCCGAACAGCACGAGCGCCTGATCGATCAGATGCGGACCGAGATCGAAGAGCAGCCCGCCGCCGCGCGACGCCTGTTCGCGCCAGCGTTCGCGCACCTGCGGGCGAAACCGGTCGAAATGCGATTCGTAGTGCGCGACGCGGCCCAGTGTGCCCTTCGCCAGTAGTTGACGCACGGTAAGGAAATCGCCGTCCCAGCGGCGATTATGGAAAGGCGCAAAGACGAGATTGCGCTCGTGCGCGAGGCGGGCGAGCGTGACCGCCTCCGCGGCGCTCAGCGTCACGGGTTTATCGACGACCACATGCTTGCCCGCGCGAAGGACCTTCGCCGCCATATCGAAGTGCGTATCGTTGGGCGTGGCGATGACGACACATTCGATGTCGTCGAGTGCGAGCAGCGCGTCCAGGTCCGGGACGGCCCGCGCTTTCGGATAGTCGGCGAGCGCCTTTGCGGGCTGGCTCGTGGCGATGGCGGCGAGGCAGGCGTAGGGTTCGTTCGCCCGCTCCGCGGGCGCGCCGCAGTGCTCGATGACCGGTGCGTGGAACGTCGCGCCGGCGAAGCCGTATCCCATCAAGCCGATCTTTACGGATGTCGTCATCGTAGGGACCTCTCGTTTGTCGTGGATGCCCGTGCGCGTCGCGGGCATCGCAACAGGCTGCATGCGGCGCGTGGAATTCGGGTCGATGAAGCGTGCATTGTGGCACGCGTCGCCTGCGGCTTTGCAAGTGCATGTGCGCAAGCGTCTTGGGGCCAAAGCGATCGTGTGCTGCTCGTGTTAACATCGCGCACTCGCCCTCGATGGCATCGTCCGGAGCGCACGCGTGTGCGCCTTCGCGCGAGCCGCCAAACTGTAAGATCCACCAGAAATGTCCGCAGGATTGAATCCCGCCCAAAGCGAGGCGGTCCGCTATCTCGACGGCCCGTGTCTCGTGCTGGCCGGCGCCGGTAGCGGGAAGACCCGCGTCATCACGCAAAAGATCGCGCACCTGATCGAGGCGAAGGGCTTCGAGCCGCGCCATATCGCCGCCGTCACGTTCACGAACAAGGCGGCTGCGGAGATGCGCGAGCGCGTCGGCAAGCTGCTCGAAGGCAAGACGCTCACGGCACCGGGCAAGGAAGGGCGCAAGGTGCCCGTGAACCAGTTGACCGTTTGCACGTTTCACTCGCTCGGCGTGCAGATCCTTCGGCAGGAAGCCGAGCATCTCGGCCTGAAGCCGCAGTTCTCGATCATGGATGCGGACGATTGTTTCGCGATGATTCAAGAGCAGGTGGGCTCGACCGACAAAGGCTTCATTCGCAAAGTCCAGACGATCGTCTCGCTCTGGAAAAACGGTCTCGTGATGCCGGAAGAGGCGATGGCTACGGCGTCGAACGAAGACGAGCATCAGGCCGCGATCGTGTATCGCAACTATGTCGCGACGCTGCATGCGTACCAGGCCGTCGATTTCGACGACCTGATTCGCCTGCCGGCCGAGCTCTTTGCGAAGAACGAGGCCGTGCGCGAGCGTTGGCAGAACAAGCTGCGTTACCTGCTCATCGACGAGTACCAGGACACCAACGCCTGTCAGTACGAACTGCTGAAGTTGCTGGCCGGCCCGCGCGCGGCGTTCACGGCCGTGGGCGACGACGATCAGGCGATCTACGGCTGGCGCGGCGCCACGCTCGAGAACCTCGCGCAGCTCGGCAAGGATTTCCCGAAGCTGCATGTCATCAAGCTCGAGCAGAACTATCGTTCGACGGTGCGCATTCTGACCGCGGCGAACAACGTCATTGCCAACAATCCGAAGCTCTTCGAGAAGAAGCTCTGGTCCGAACACGGCATGGGCGATTCCATCACCGTGACGGCTTGCAACGATGAAGAGCATGAGGCCGAATCGGTCGTCTTCCGGCTGTCGGCCCACAAGTTCGAGCGGCGCGCGCAGTTTCGCGATTACGCCATTCTTTATCGCGGCAATTTCCAGGCGCGCATCTTCGAACAGGTTTTACGGCGCGAGCGGATTCCCTATGTCCTCTCGGGCGGGCAATCGTTTTTCGACAAGGCCGAGATCAAGGACATTTGCGCCTATTTGCGCTTGATCGCCAATCCCGACGACGACCCCGCCTTCATTCGCGCCGTGACGACGCCGCGGCGCGGGATCGGCAATACCACGTTGGAAGCGCTGGGCTCGTTTGCCGGACAGGCGAAGGTGTCGTTGTTCGAGGCCGTTTATATGGGCGGAATCGAGGCGCGCTTATCGGCACGGCAAGTCGAGCCGTTGCGCGTTTTTTGCGATTTCATGCAGCGCATCGCGGAGCGCGCGACCCACGATGCCGCCACGACGCTGCTCGACGACCTCATGGAGGCGATCCATTACGAGGCGTATCTCTACGACACGTTCGACGAGCGTCAGGCGCAATCGAAATGGCAAAACGTGCTCGAGTTTCTCGAGTGGCTCAAGCGCAAGGGAACGAAGCCGGAGGTCGAGGAACCGGAAGACGGCGATGCGACCGGCTACGATAATGCCGATGGCCTTGCCGATACTGGCAAGAACCTGCTGGGTTTGATTCAAACCGTCGCGCTGATGTCGATGCTGGACGGCAAGGAGGAAGACCCCGATGCGGTGCGCTTGTCGACCGTGCATGCGTCGAAGGGGCTCGAGTATCCGCACGTGTTTCTCGTCGGAGTCGAGGAAGGCATCATGCCCCACCGCGGCAATGCCGAGGACGATGAGATCGATGACGCGCGCATCGAGGAAGAACGGCGGCTCATGTATGTCGCCATCACGCGTGCGCAGCGCAGCCTGCATTTGAATTGGTGCAAGAAGCGCAAGCGCGCGAGAGAGACCGTGGTGTGCGAGTTGTCGCGATTCATCGCCGAGATGGGGCTCGACGAGGCGCCGCCACCGACCCCCGAGGAGGCGCCGATGTCGCCGAAGGATAGGCTTGCCAGCCTCAAGGCGCTGCTGCAGAAGGGGTGACGCGCGCGAACCTGTGCGGCAGGCTTCGCGCGCGCATCGATCGATTTCGCTTCGACCGATGCGCTTGATTCCCTCTCGTTTCCTACTTGATAACCGGGCTACTTGGCGGCGTTGACCATATAGTCGACGGCCGCTTTGACCTCGGCATCGGGTGCGTTCGAGCCGCCCTTCGGGGGCATCGCGCCTTTGCCGTGCAGTGCGTAGTTGTAGATCGTGTCCATCGGATCTTTCAGGCGCGGCGCCCATGCCGCCTTGTCGCCGAACTTCGGTGCATTGAGCACGCCGGCGGCGTGGCATGCCTGGCAAACCTTTTCGTAGAGCGCCTTGCCGGCCTGCGCGGTGTCCGCGCTTGCCGTGGCCGCGGCTGGCGCGGCGGCGGGAGCCGTGGCGTTCGTCGATGCGGAAGCGGGGACCCCGCCCGTTTGAGCGGTGGGCATCGAGGCGGCTGTGGCCGCGGTCTGTTCGCTGGCGGCTGCCGTCGGATTGGCCGTTTCTGCTGTGGCGGCGCTCGCCGGCGCGGCGGCCGTTGCGGCTGCGCTCGAGCTTGCGCCTTGAGCGGGTGCCGGTGGCTCAGGGAAGTTCGCGCCGCCGTGATCGGCCATATAGACGACTGCGCGCGCGATTTCGTAATCGCTGTAATCGTCCGGAGTCGTGCCGCCGCGCGCGGGCATGGCGCCTTTGCCGGTCAGGGCGGTATGCAGCAGGGTGTCGAAGCCTTGCGCAATACGGGGCGCCCAGGCGCTGCTGTCGCCGAACTTCGGTGCGCCTGCGGCACCGGTGGCGTGACAGGTCGAGCAGACGGCCTTGAAGACTTCTTCGCCGGTCTTGTAGACGTGGGGCGCGTTGGCGTCCCGGACGGTGACCTGCGCGAGTGGTGCGATGCGTTTTGCGACGGCGGCATCGTTGGCTTCGTCGGTGCCGGCGCCGGTGCGCACCGTCTGGTTGACGTTGTAGGCCAGGAGCCAGATGACGACGATGGGGATGGCGAATGCGGCGATGACTGCTGCAATCAGTTGCCCGGGGGTTTTGATCGGGGCTCCGTGTGGTGCTTCGCTCATGCTTGACTCGTCTCCCGGTGGGTATTGTTGGTGAGCGGTACAGCGTGACGGCAACGGCTTGACGGCAACAACTTAATTCATTCAGTCAAACACGGCGATTATAGACGGAAGGTTTTCGCGGCGGCCAGACGCGTGCAGGAATGCTGCCGGCGGCGTTTACCCGCAATTGGGGTGGGAAGGAGCGTTTTTCGGGCGGGGGCTCTTAGCGGGGAGGGACCCGCGCGGGTGCGTGCGGTGGACGTGTCGCGTGAAACCGGGTATCCTCTCGGTCTCGCTCGGCGCTGCGCCCTCCCGGTCGCGGCGCCTTCGTGTTCAAGCGAAGCGCCCGTAGCTCAATGGATAGAGTACTGCCCTCCGAAGGCAGGGGTTGCTGGTTCGATCCCAGCCGGGCGCGCCATAGCTGACAAGGCTTTCGGCGATTTCGCTACTTCATCGTTTTCTCCCTCTACAGTGAAATTACAGTGCGGCGACGGCGACCATCGGCGCTTCTGCTGCTCCCGGCGACGTTGCGGTTGGTAGCACGGGAGACTCGGAAACTTGCAGGTGTGGCTGTACCCACTGAGCCAAGTGGTCCGCCGAAAGGTGCGCGTAGCGCTGCACCATTTCAAGCGTTTCCCACCCGCCGAGTTCTTTCAGCACCTGCAAAGGCGTGCCTCGCTGCACGTGCCAACTCGCCCAGGTGTGTCTCAGGTCGTGCCACCGGAAATCTCGGATGCCCGCCCGCTTCAACGCCTTTCGCCACGCGGCCGTATTGGCTTGTCCAACTGCCGTGCCACGGTAGACGAACACCATTTCGACATGCTCCGCTTTTCGTTGTTTTCCCAATTGCCGACGCAGCACCTCGACGGCCGTCTCCGACAGCGGTACGGTGATTGCCTTGCGCGCCTTGGCTTGGTCCGGGTGGATCCAGGCGACGCGTCGAGATAGGTCGACTTGCGACCATTGCAAGCCGGTGACATTCGATCGGCGCAGTCCTGTCTCAAGACTGAAACGCGCCATCTCCGCGAGGTGGCCAGGCAACTGGCCCAGCAACCGTTCGGCCTGTGCCGTCGTGATCCACCGAACTCGCTTTGGTGTCGTTTTCCGTCTCGTCAGGACCGGCGCTCGGTCAAGCCACTCCCATTCGACTGCAGCATGCAGCACCGCCATAAGCACACCGAGGACTCTCCTTACCGTGCCTTCGCTGACGGTGCCACCGATCGGCTTCGGTCCGCGGCGCGTCCGCACGACACGCGGTTCCGCGCGTTTCGCGCGGGCGATGGCATCCACGCGGTCGCGATCGATCTCCGCCAACGGGAGGTCCCGTAGGTGTTGATCCAGCCAGCGGAGGTGAATCTTCGACGTTTCCAAACTCGACAGCTCCTCGCGGTCGCCCGTATACCGAACAACCGCGTCGTTCCAGGTGTAACGCGGCTTGTGGCCGAGCTTTGTTTGGTTCCACAGTTCGACTTTTAGCCGATCGTAGAACTCTTTGGCCTGGGTTTTGTTGCTGGTGCCAGTGCTGCCTTGTACGATCGGACCGCCGCCGGGTGGAGTGAGCCGGTAATACCAGTTGGGGCTGTTGGTGCGTTTATAGAGCGACATTGTTTAACTTCCTCCTGCTGATCGCCCTGCACAACTCGCGGGCTCCATTCTCCGGCGAGGTAGCGCTGTAGGGCAACCGTTGAAAACATCCAGCGCTTGCCAACTTTCCGGCCGGGTAGCTCGCCGGCCTTCGCTTTCAATCGCACGGTTTCAGGGTGTGCGCCGAGCATCTCCGCGGCTCCGATCAAGTCGACCGTGTTCAGGCGCGGGGTTTCACCGCACGTTGCGGTAGAGGCACACGTAGCGCAAATAGTGGAATGATGGTTTGCGTGAGGCACGTCAATAACATCCTGATTTTTAAAGATTCTATGTGTCATCACTTGCCATCATTCATTCGTGGCAGCGTCAGAAGACTCGTGGCCCAAAAAATGTGCAGCGCCCACAACTAATGGCAAAACAGCCCTGACTCGTGGCATTGCTTTTCCGCAGATCCCTCTACCTTCCTCGTTTTCTTTCTTCTTCTTTTTCAATGAAATAGGGAGAAGAGATAGGGAGGTGGCAGCGCCCGACGCAAAAAGCAGACTCATGGCGAAAAACTCGTGATTGATGGCAAACGCACGGTGACTCGTGGCGCTAGTCCTCTCAACAATCAATGACTTACGAGCGAGCGCACGGGAAAACCACGGGTTATTTGCGCTGCTTGCCCCTTCCCCGCAAAAAATTGGGCTAGTGCGGCCGTGCCGCCAGGCGGCTCCGGTCGTTTCCGGGCCGTTTCGTCTCGCGGGCGGTTGGCGCTTCCAGATGGCGCTCGCGTCGAGATGGCAGGGCCGGCGCACAGGTTGAGCTGGCGTCATGCGTGGCCTCCCTGGAGCGCATCGGTAACCAGGTCGTCGCGCACCGCGACGTGCAGCCCGAACGCGGCGAGCCGCTGCAGTGAGATGGGCGTGAGGTATGGCACACGGCGGCTGAAAATGCGCCGCTCGACTTCCTTCTCGCCCACGATGACGCTGGCATGCTTGAGCTGGCTCTTGAAGATGCGGTCGGATTTGACTGGCAGAGCGTTCCACTTGTCACGCAGCGCGCTCGTATGCGCGAGGTGGTCCATTACGTGACCTGTGCGAAGCAGGAGGGAGAACTCGCCGTCGACGGTATCGAACGTGTACGGGTGCTTGTAGTTGCCGCCGTCGATCTCCGACAACACTGTTTCCATGATCCAAACCCACGGCTCGCGATCGGCGCTCGTTTCGGCGATGTGGCCGTTCATTTCGGCCAGCAGATCACGTGGAAAGTCGCCTTCGCTTGGGTCCATGCCGGCGAACTCACAGAGGTAGCGCCACGCGAGCGCGACGGCAGCGTAGTTGCCCGCCATGCGCTTTGCGCCATCGTCCGCACCGCTCGCGCGGCAGTTTCCAAGCGCGTTCGCGTTGAGGGTCGCGTACTGGTCCAGCACGGCGCGCTTATCCAGGTCGGCGAGGAATTCGAGCCACCGCCGAACGGGGAAGCGCGGCAAATCGTCGGGCAGCAGCGGGCCTCGCTTGCCGGTTAACGTGGTGCGCACGAGTTTGCCGAGCAGGCTGCGCACTGGTACGTCTTCACCGGCCAGCATGACGGGCGCGCACAGCAGGTATTCGGTCATGTCGGTGCCTCGGCGAGTCACCGTGTACTGGTAGTTCTCCTGCAGCAGCCCGACCGCTTTGTCGATTACGTCCTGCCGCCGCGCGGAAAGCTCTTCCCATCCGACCGGGTGACTCGTATGGCTGATGCTCGTCAGCAGTCGGAACTCCGTCTGCAGCGATTGACCCGAAAACATCGTGAATGCGAGCGAGCGCTCAAGCCGCTTGATCAGGGTCGACTTCCCCGCGCCCTTGTTCGCCTGGATGGTCATGTGCGGCCAGAAGCCCAGCAGCGCCTTCAAATGACCCCCGAGCGCCCATACCAGTGGGATGGTCGCCGCGTTCTGTTTGAAGGTGGCCTGGTAGGCCGTGATCACGCGGCGCGCAGCACTGACGGGGCCGGTCGGGAAGGTCAGGTTGTGATACGGGCATTGTTTTTCTGCTTCGGTGAAATAGCAGTCCGGCCCCTCGTTGACGATCATGCGGCCGTCGCGCCAAGCGAGCCCAACAAAATTGGCCGCCTGCCGCGCTCCGAGATCGGCGCCGCGCTCAAGGATATTGACCATGCGCTTGAACGGCGACGGCGCCCAGATCGGCCCGAACTTGGCCCACTGATCGAGGTTGTGCAATTGGTCATCGAGCATCACACGGCGGATCAATTGCGCGCCGTGCCGTGGCGCCTGCACCGAGACAGCGAAATAGACAGTTGGGGCTTGGTCTGCGTCGCCCGTCATCGTAGACGTGGCGCTCGCGACCGACACTCGACTTATTGCAGCAATGCGGAAGCCACACAGATCCGCCATGACCGGTGTCTCGGTCCCAGCCTCGTCGTTGCGTTCCATCTTTGTGATGTGGCTTGTAAAGTCGGGCCGCACGCGAAAGCGCCAGTACTGCGCGAAGTCGTGCGACGGCAAGAAAATGCGAGGTCGGCCGCGACGCGATGCGTCGCCAGGGAGGCCCGCAATCAGCCACGGCTCATAGTGCTCAAGCGCTCTTGCCAGCTGGGCTACGCCACGTAACTGCAAGTATTCGTTGACGTCGTTGATCGGCTTTTGCGTCGTCTCACCGTCCTCCAAGTCGGCGAGCCAATCGGTGTGATCGACGAGCACGGCCGCGATATTGAGGCTCGTGAGCCGTTCGTAAAGCGCCCACTCGGCCTCGGGGCCGGGTCGCTGGCCAGCGCGAGGGTGACCTTCGGGGAAAGGCTCGTCGTTGTCCAGGCAAATGAAGACGTGCTTGTCGCGCAGAAACGTCAAATCGATGTGCTCGGCGTTCTGGACACCGCGCAACGCGAACGCTGCCGTGCCGGGCATGGCGCAGGTATCGATCGACAGTGCATTAATAGCGCTTTCGACCGCATAGACGCGCCGAGCAGACCGAAGTCGGCGCGGGTCCGCTGTCCAAAAGACTCCCAGCTTGTCGCCTTGCGTCTGCGTTTTCACTCCGCCATTGAGCGCGGGATCGAGGTACCGCATGTCGACCGCGACGACCCGGCCATCTGCGGGGGAGTGCACGATGAACGCTGCAGCAGGCCCGCCGTGGCCGACATCGCCCGCAGCAATCTTAGGACTTGTCCACGCGTTGAAGCCCAGCGTGCGCGCGGAAACAGCTGCGTTGATCGCCGCATCTGATATCCCTCGGCCGTGCAGGTATTCGCGTACGCGTTCGCGCTCCGACAGACATCGGTCAGCGATGTATTCGACGGTCGATTTCTCACGACGGTCGGCCGACGCCGGCTGGTCGAATGGGATGCCGTAGATTTCGTGCAGGTAGCGGACGGCATCACTGACGCTGCCGCCGTTCACGTATATCACGAGGTCGATGCACGAGCCGCCGATGTTCGCGCTGTGATCGCGCCAACCGGTGCCATGCTTCGGGTGGTCGATATAAATCGAGAGTGAGGGGCTGGCGTCCTCGTGATGCGGCGAGTGATAGAGCGCTTTATCGCCGCCTCGGCCGCGCTTGAGGCCGAGACGGCCCGCGAGATCGTGCAGGTCGATGCGCCGTTTTAGTTCGTCAATCGTGGCCATCGTCAGGCGCGTTGCTCTGGTTGGTCCGACGGCGTTTCGGTTGGATTACCACTCGTCGACGGGCTGAAAACGTCTCGCTTGAGCGCCTCAGCCGTTAGGGGGAAGGCGAGCGCGAGGCGATCGCAGAGGGCGGTTACAAAGAGACCGATCGCACACTGCCGCTGCAAGATGCGCAGGCGACGCTCATGCCGGTGACACTCGTGCGCGACAATCGCTTCGTAGGACGTCGGGTGCTGATACAGGGGGGCGCGCTTCATACGGCCTCCCGCCCGGGAGCCGACCACGCGAGCGCGGCGATCAGGAACGAGAGTGCGAGCGTGCCCGCTGCAACTGCGGAGACCGGGCCGAACCGCTTGGACGTGCGCCGTAGGCCGATCGATGCAATCCAGGTCATGCCGGTCATCGACGATGAAAGCATCAGCATGACGCTGATGCCAAAAACGTAGGGTTTCATGATGCGGTTCCTTATCATTGCGCCGGCTGGCGCATGTGGGTCAGTTGCCGGTGTCATTTGCAGCTCGGAGCTTGGCGTCGCGGGGGCGCTTCGTCAGAGAACTTCGATCTCGCAACGCGCGTGCGGCAGCTTCCACGGCAACGCGCACAGCGCGATTGCGCATCGACGTGTCGAAGTCGCCGACCATGCGAAGCCGTCGCCACGCAGCGCGGAGCTCCCGGTCATCAGGCTTCATGCACATGGGCCGCTTCCCTGATCAATGCAACCAGACCAGGTGCGGCATGGACGTTTCATGGTTCCAGTGGCACGTGACGCCAAATCCAAGGCTTCGAGCGGTCACCACAAACGTGAGGAGCCTCACGTCCATGAAAAAGAGTCGGCGAAGGTATTCCCGCCTCTCTTCGGCATCGAGATGACCGAGTTGCGGCGGGTTGAGAAGCTGGGTGGTTTCAAGTGAGGCGATGTCTTCCCAAGTAGATTGGGCCTTCTTTGCAGCTTTCATTGAGACAGCTCCTTTTTCGAGGCAAGCCGAAGCCCTCGCGCCGATGAGGCACGATGCGAGGGAGGAAACAAATGGATTGGGGCGCTAGATTGGTAGGTCTAACTGCTGCGCGAGCCTTTCACGGACGCGCGGCGAAAACGGAAGACTCAGCGACAGATCGGGGGTCGCGGACGGGGACAACGTTCGTGCAAACTCCATATTGACGACGTACGTGTGACCGCATTCGGGGTTGTTGCACATGAAGGTCACCTCACGGAAGGTCAGCGACATATCGCGGCTGCTGCGAGCGGTGGCCCGCGTGCGGCAGTGCGGGCAACGATTCAGTATCCTCATCGCTTCTTCCTTTCCACAACGAATAGTGCCCGGTGGCGGCAAGTCGGATGCTGCACGGCTCGCCGTATCCGACGCTCGGCGAGCCACTCGGCCGCGTGCTCAACAGTCGTCAAGCCGTGTCGGATGCAAACGCGCTCGAGCACGTTTCGCTCAATGTCCGAAATATCTACATCGGCGCTTGTTTGGCGCATCGTCAGAGCAGTTCTTTCTTAGCGGTTTGTGAATTTTGGCCAGAGCGAGCTTTTGCGGGTATGCGAGCAACGAGCGGCAAGCCCGCGAGATAGGCGCGGCGAGCCATACTCGCCATCGAGCGGTTTTCGTCTTTCGACAGTCGCATCAGGGCGTGTCGCTCGTCAGGCAACAGTCGCATCGATATCGGTTTGCCGGTGACCACGCCGATTGGGGCGCGGCTAGGACCTTTTGTGTTGTTCATGGCAGGTATACTCGAACCGTTTGTGTTTCACTGTAAGCGAAATATAATGTATGCAAAAGGAAACCGCAAGTTAACTTGGGACGCGAATGGAAACTGTCGGTGATCGCCTTCGTGAGGAGCGCACACGTATCGGGCTGAGTCAGGACGACCTTGCTGCCGTGGGCGGGCTGCGCAAGCAGGCCCAGTTGAACTACGAGTCGGGGACACGCTCGCCGGATGCCAGCTACTTGCTTGCGCTCGAGTCAGCGGGCGTGGACATTGTCTATGTGCTGACCGGAAGACGCGTGGTCACCGACAGCGCCGCTGTCATCCTTGACGAAGACGAGCGGGAGATCCTTCGGAAGTACCGAAAGCTGTCTGAGGCGGGGAAGGGCGCCGTCGAGGCGCTCATGAATGGCTACCTGTTTGCGGGCGTCTATACGAAGTCCGGAAAGCCCACGAAGAGCGTCCGAGCGCTTGCGCAGGACCGCGCCGCTGCCATGAACTCTGAGACGGCGGCACATACACGCCGTGCATTGGGCGAACAAGCGCTTCGCCGTTCGCCGGCCAAATCCCGCACCGGCAAACAAAAGCCCTGACAGCGCGCGCCGCGCGCTACGAGCGGGTCAATGCCTTCTTCGCTCGCTCAAGGGCTGACAGTGCCTCCTCGACATCTCGCAAAATCTGGGTGGCCCCGTCATCGGGAGCGTGTTCGCCGCTCGGATCACATAACACGCTGAGCTCGCTGTTGAAGTTGGTCAGCAGGCGCCGCAAACGCCTGCCGTCCGCTGTAAGCCGGAACCTGTCATTTCCGGGTTGTCTGTCCATAAGCCGGAGGCCGAGCACGGCCTCGAGCGCAGCAACTTTTTCGCTGATTGTCGGCCGCTGCACGCCGGCAGCGCGTGCAGCGTCGGCCAGCGTTCGATGCTCTGCGATCCCAGCGAACGCCCGTAACAGATTCCAGTTGAGCCGATTCGGCCTGCTAGCCATTGCGACCACCTTTTCCCACGCCCGACAGCAAAGTTTCGGAATATTCCTATTGCACTCCGCCATCTCGATTTTTGTTAGGGGCAAACCTACGGGGAGGAAGGTTATTTCCTTCGTTCCCAATTTCGGCCATATCTGCGTTAATGCGGGTTGCCTGACGAGGGCGAAGTGCGATCCCAGTAAGAAGGAGAAGCAGTGAAAAGGCAGTATCAATATACGAAGCGTGATGCGTCTAATGCTACGAGAGAAAGCAATGAGGCGCGAAAGAAGGCGGGCAAGGCCCGGAAGTCGAATGGCGCAGTGGCAGCCCGATCAGTGGACGACGGGGCGGCGCCCTTGGGGTTCACCCCAGGCGAGGTCGAGACTCTGTCTGGATTGGTAACGTCAGCAATGTCGAGCCTGTATGCGGTGCGGACGATTCTCGACCGCCGACCCTTGAAAAGGCGGCAATCTGAGTAATCGCTGAATACGGATCATCATATCGATTCGACTGAAAACGGCCGCCCATGCGGCCGTTTTTCGTCGCCGCGCGCGAAGCGCGAACGGTGCCGACCGCTGGTCGGATCGTTGCGCACTTCGAGTTCGAGTGACGATGTAAATCCTCCTTCGCCAATGCTGTGGGTCACCTTTTCAACTAGCCATGGTGTTGCATCAATTTCCGGCTTGAAGCCCGACACGGTGACGGGCAATTCAGGAAAAAGCTCGGGCCTACCGAGTGCAAGCGTGTAGGACATCGTCGCTTGTGAGCGCAGCACGCGCGCGAACTCCGCTTCGGCGGCGGCGCGTGCCTCGGCCTCTGTTGCATAGTCCTCTGGTAGCACCTTGATGCTCCGGTTACCTTCCGCCCCGACGACGACCGATTTACGCGCTGCCTTGCCGTTGGAGTGCCAGTGCGCGCGCACGGCTGAATAGGTTTCGCGCTGCGCGACGTGGTAGCGATGCTGATCGCCGCTCGCGCGAGTGATATGGACTGCGTCGAGCAGCTTACCGCTTGCAGTCTTGCCCGTTCCAATCGGCATGAACAACAGATTGCGATCCTTCACGTTCATCACGGCGTCGTAGCGTTTGGCAAGCCGTGTGAGGAACGACATGTCGGACTCGTGCGTCTGATCGATGTGCTGGATCAGCGTGCTGGCGAGCTTCTCGGCGATAGCTGCTTTTAGAGAATGAAGGTTTGCGATCGTCTGCACGATAGAGCCGATCGTCTGGCCGTGCCAGCTTCTTTCGCGACGCTCGCTCATCGCGTTGGTCATCGATGCCGAGCGAGCGCGGATGGTAATGATGTCCGGCGCGCCACTGTGTTCGGTTTCGTCCACCGTGAATTCACCTTTGTCCACCAACGGCTCACCGACCCAGCCGATCGATAGTCGAATGCGCACGCCTCGCTTTGGTATTGCGAAGGTGTTTTGCGAGTCGTCCAGCACGATGTCGAGCATATCCGCTTGTTCGGCACGCGATTCGGACAGTGTGAGGCTGATGAGGTGTGGGGCAATGTGGCGAGAGAGGTCGCGCTCGTCGAGCGTTACGCGGTAGTCGGCCTGCGGTTGCTTTCGATCGATTCGATCCGCGCGGCCTCGCGAGCTGGTCTCGCTCACGACTCGGACTGCCGCATCGTTGACAGCACAGTGTCGTCGACGCGTTTGAGCGTCAGGCTGAACTCGATCTTCCGTGGCACGCCGTCCGGGGTGTGATAGGTGGCGGTCTCGTTCAGGGTCCCGATGACGAAGGCTCCGTAGACGTTTCCGATGCCATCGACGAGGACGTAGGCGTCACCCGCATCGCCCATCGCGGCGAGTCTGTCGAGCGACACTCTGGCACCAATGCCGTTCTCAGGTGCCACCATGCCGTTGAGTGTGATGGTGTCATCACCGGCGCCGGTGAATTGGCTGGCGTCGCGTGCGCCCACCCGCGAGCTGGTGCGGTGCTTCCAGCTTCGTTGACGCTGCAGTTCCCGGTAGGGGGCGGTCGCGAGCGAGAAGACGAACTGATCGAGCGACATCATCATGTCGGTAGGATTCTCCGGGTTAGTCGGTCAGGCGGGAGGCGATGCGCGATTGCTTTGCTCGCTCAGCACGCTCGAGTTCGGCGCGAACCATGCGAGCAATTTCGGCGGCGTCCACACCAGGTGGCGGATAGACATTAACGGTGACGCTTGACGGCGCTGCGGCCGCCTTCGCGGCGGCTGGTGCCGAAGCCAGTGGTTGCCGGGTGCCGATGGGTACGCTCGGCCGTACCAACGGCACTGCGGCCGTTTTCGTAAGTTGAGCCCCAGTCGCGATCGCCGGCAAGCCGAACGCAGCCGCGGCTGCCGTAGCGAGCCCGAGCGAAGCCCGCGCAACTCGCGTTTGTTGATCCTCAATTCCGTTTGCGGCGCCCCGGCTGATGAAGCCGCCCAGCTCGCCGAACACCCGACTCGGACTGTGGATGCCAAGCTTTGCTTTGAACCAGGAGATGCTCGAGGTTGCGAGGTTCGTGATCGCGGTCTTCACCGCACCGAGGCCCGCCGTGAGACCCTTGACGAGCCCCGCAACGAGGTTTTCCCCGAGAGTCACAAACTTAGCCGGTAGTTGGGCGCCGAGAGACGCGACCGCAGTGACCAATGCCTGCCACAAGGCGGTGAGCGGCGACCACTTGGTCAAGAGCGACGCGATATTAGCGATGCCACCGTTGAATGCTGCCTGTACCGCCTGCCACAGGTCGGAGAAAAACGCCTTGATCGGCGCCCAGTGCCGATAGATCAGGAATGCGGCGGCTGCGAGGGCAGCGACTGCGATGCCGATCGGGTTCGCCAACAGCGCCCGCCCGGCCACCAATGCAGCAGCACTGAACATTCGCCACGCGGCCGTGCCGAATGTGAGGGCGCGCGTAAGGATGCCGCCTTGAATGCCCAGCGTTGTCAGCCCGAAGCGCAGCAGCGCGAGGGGGCCGATCATCGTGGCGAGCATCAGCGCCAGCGCGCTGAGGGCGGCGAGGATGCCGCCGAGCGCGAGCGTGATCGTGCCCAATGTACGCGCGAGCCGCGGGTTTTCCTGCACCCATCGGCTGGCTCGGCCAAGATAGCCTGTGACGCTTTGCATGAACGCGCGCAGGGCCGGGTTGACCGCGTCGGAGATCGATACGCCCAGGTCCGCAAAGGCTGATTGGGTGGTGAGGAGGTCGCCCTTCAAGTTGTCCGCCATCACCGATGCGACGCCCTGCGCGGTGCCACTCGCGTTCCGAAGGATCGACACATACTTCTCGATGCCCTGCGCACCCTGTTGCGCAATTAGTTCGGACATGCCGGCCGCGGGCTCTTCGCCGAAGATTTGCTTCAGGTAATCGAGGCGAGTGCCGGAGCCGAGCTTTTCCGTTGCTTTTGCCACGTCGCGCAAAATCGATGGGATGTCTCGAACGTTTCCTCGCGCATCGAGCGCACGTACGCCAAGCTCCTTCAACGCGGCGGATGCCCCGGAAGTAGGTGCGGACAACCGCAGCAGCATCGAGCGCAATGTCGTACCGGCTTGGGTTGCCTGAATGCCCGCATTGCCCAGCAGTCCCGCCGTGGCGGCGGCTTGTTCCAGCGACATCCCCGCGGCGCGTGCCACGGGTCCCACGTACTTCATCGTGCCGCCGAGCATTTCCAGCGTCGTATTGGACGTCGTGAAAGTCATGGTCAGCACGTCCGCGATCCTGTTCATCTCGTCGGCCTTGAGGCCGAATCCGGTCAGGATGTTGGAAGAGATATCGGCTGTCCGCGCGAGGTCGGTGTCGCCGGCTTTCGCCATCGAAAGCACGCCGGGCATGGCCTGCAAAATTTGATCGGGGGTGAAGCCGGCCATCGCCAGGAAGCCTTGGCCGCTCGCGGCTTCTCCGGCAGTGAAGCTCGTCGTCGCACCGAGCTTTCGAGCCTGCAGACGAAGCGCGGACAGCTCGGCCGACTCCTTTTCGATCCGGGCCAGTGCTTGCACCCGTGACATGGCGGCGTCGAATTCGTAGCCAGACGAGAGTAACCGCTTGGCGCCGAAGAGAATGCCACCGCCGATTGCTCCACCGGCCGCCGACGCGGCTGCAACGCTTCCCGCGGTTTGCTTGGCGCTGTTCAGTTGCGCTCGCGCAGCATGCAATTTTTGCTGTTGGCGGCTCACACGCGTCAGAACGTCTTCCTGCTCACGCAAGGTGCGCGTTGCGGTACGCGCCTGTGCGGAAAGGTTGCGCTGGTGTTCGGCGAGATTGCGGGTACTGATGCCTGCGGCTGACAGTTGCTCCCGCAGGCGCTGAACGCGTGCGGATTGCCGTTCGTGCTCCGCCGTCAGACCTGCGGCCACTCGCTTGGAGCTCTCGAACTGCTTGACCATGCTGCGCGCCGGCGGACCGACGGCACGCATTGCGCCCGCGAGGTCCGTTACCCGAGCCTGCGCGGCCCGAAGCTGAGATGTTGTCGACGCGAGCCCCTGGCGTAGTTCCCGAAACTCGGCGATGTCCTTCTGCTTTTTGCTCATTTCCGCCAGCTCGCGCCGGGGCTGCTTCAGCGAATGCGCAAGGCCCTTGCTTCCCGCCAGCACGTTTTTCAGCGGCTTCGTCATGTTATCGACCATGTCGAACATCACGCGCAGTTTCAAGGCGTTGTCCATCGCTATTCGCTTCCGCTTCGTTGCCGCGCTCGCTCGCGCCAGTCCATCAGTTCCGCCACGCTGAATTCATCCATCGCCGACGGTGGCCAGCCGAACACCGTCGCGATATCGGCCATCGGATCCTCTACGCGGTCTGGAAGTCCTGCTTCGACTTGACGGCCTTCGGCATCAAAAAACCAACGAAGATGCCTCCCAACATCACGAGGTCGGCAGGGTCGATACTCGCGACATCCTGCTCAGTCAGTGTCGGTGAGCTGATGCGGGGTAGGACCTTCGAGAGCGCGGAAACGTCGAGGTTGACCAGATCGGAAAGCGACACGCCACGCAATTCGCCGGACTTCGGCTTGCGCAGCGTCACCTTCGTAATCGTCTGCGAGCCGCGCGTCAGCGGCGAGTCCAGGACGTGCGAGTTCGGATCTTCGGCTGCGGACGATGAGTCAGCGGTTGCGGACTCGATATGCTGTTGCGACGAGTTGTGTTCGGTCATGGTTTGCTTGTTGACAATTCAAAATTGGATGCTGTCCGCGATCATTCCACGGGCCGGGAGATCGTTACAGGCCGAGTGCGTTGCGCAGCGAGGCGAGTAGGTCGTTGCCGTTGATTTTTTCGATCATGTTGATGAAGTCGAGCTCGATCACTTCCTCACCGTTTACGGTCAACTTGTAGTAGCTCGCGGCTGTCGTGACCTTGAAGGCGGTGTCTTCTTTGACCTTGGCGGTGCCCGGGTCGATCTCGGAGTGTCGGCCTTTGATGACGATCTCGATTGCATCGACGCCTGTCGAATCTTCCGCCTGATATCCACCGGCAAAGCGCAGTAGTACGCCATCGTGCTTGGTGATGCCGTACTGCTGAAGAACGGACTTCATGAAGCCGCCGCATGTCCATTCGAGCTGGATCGCTTCCTGACCGAAATCGACCTTGATGGGTCCACTCATGCCGCCGCCTTGATAGTCCTCCATCTTGCGTGTGAGCTTCGGCAGGGTGACTTCGGCAACCTGACCGACGAAGTTTTCGCCGTTCTGGAACAGATTGAACCCTTTGAGCTTCCGGGGCATTCCCATGTGCATTGACTCCTGGTAATGTCGAGCGTTACGCGCTTACCCGCGCGGCAAAATCGGCGAGGTAGCGATCCGTGATGCGTTGGCGCAGCATCAGGTTCTCGAGGGGCGGCACGGGCGTGTAGTCGTAGTCGAGGTAGGCCTTGCCCGAGTTCAAAACGTCGGTGGTGTTTGGCTCCGGGTCGAACCACGACGAGCCCCCGATCAGGTAACCCAGCGACGTCCACTCGCGAAACTTGCCGTTGATGGTTTCGATGATGTCGCGAGGCAGCGATGGGTTCAGCGGGCCGTCGACGATCGCCATCTGCGCTTCCGCGATCGAATCCGAAATGACGTGCGCAGTGCGCGTGTAGTTCTCGAACGCAAAAAGCGGATCGTCGGAGCAGGTGCGGGAGCCCCAAAAGCGGAAACCATTGCGGTTCACGAGCGTCGTCACCTCTTGCTCGTTGAGATATCCGGCGTCCGTCGCCGGGTCTTGCAAGTCCCACGAAACGTCTGCGCTGATGCCTTTCACACCGTTGACGGCGACATTTGATAGCGTCCTATGCCAGCCGATATCGTTGTCGATCTTCGCGCGCAGGCCTGCGGCATAGGCGGGTGCCGGCATGACAACGGTTGCATTACTGACATCGTCCCAAGCGAGGAAGTCCGGCCAGATCACCATGATTTCGCGTTGACCGAACTGCCGGCGATAGGCGGTAGCTTCCTCCTTGGTCTTGCAGCCGTGGGCCGACACGTAGGCGAAGGCGCGTAGTGACTGCGCGATCGTTACAAAGGCAGCGGCGACCGGCTGAGTATCGAGGCCGGGTGCGGCGAGAATACGAGGCCTCACGCCGAAGCGCGACTGGGCTCTCAGCAGGGCCTTCATTCCGGTATATGTTCCTTCCGCGGTGACGGAGCCGATCACATTCGACGTCGTCTCTGCGGTGTCTTTTCCATCCGCCACGCGCACGACAATCGTGACAGGTTTCGTCTGTCGACCGATCGCATCGAGGGTGCGGTAAAGCGTGCCTTTTGTGCCCGCCTTGCCGAGCGCAGCCACGACATTGGTCAATAGCACGGGCGTATCGAGCGGGAACGCGGAAGTGTCAGCGTCTTCGCCTGTACAGATGAGCCCGACGACAGCTGTCGAGACCGTGCGGATAGGTCGCGTCCCCTCGTTGATTTCGAGGACGCGTACCCCGTGGTGATAGTCCTGCGGCATGGTATGCAGTTCCAGTGGTGAGTAAATTCGGGGCGAGGAGGGAGGTGCGTCACTCGGAATCGGTGCTAACGCCGCTGGCTGCTTCTTCCGGTTCACTTGGCGGATCCGCCTCATCTCCGCTTGCCTCGCGAGCAGTTGGTTTATACGGTTCCGGCGTCGGCGGCCATTCGACCGAATCGGGAAACGCTTCTTGCTCGATCGCGGAAACGAGTGCCATTTGATATGCCGACCAAGCCTTGAAGCCGTATATCTGCTCCTCGTCGAGCAAGCCGGCGGCATATGCGTCTGCTTTACCGGCGGTCTGCCGGCGAGCCACTGTCATCAAGCGCGAAAACTCAGCCATCGCCGCGTCGTGCTTCTCGCGCGCGATTAGCTCGTCCGGGACCGTCCACGTACCATCGATCCAGGAATGGCGCGCCGATGGCCGCGGCTGGGTGGTTAGGCCGAGTTCAGCAGGGGTGCGGCCCGCTACGGAAATTTCGACCGGCTCACCGGAATCCGTGCGGTAGCAGATTCGGCCGCGGAAATCGGGGAGGAGGCCCCACGCGCCGTCGCGATAAAACGGCCAGGTCGTCGGCGTGCGCGGCGGCGGGACATCGAATGTACCGGATGCGGGAACCAGCCAACGACCCTCGTTCCTTGGGTCGCCGTCGGGCTGGCCACTGCTCAAGTATTCGCCGGTTGTCGGGTTGTAGTGATGAATCAGCATCGTTTCGTCGCGTCTGAGTTAGTGCGCGCGAATCATGGCGAGTAGCGCCACGTTGCGCGGGCGGGATTCGTGAGCGCCGTCAGGACTGATCGTGACTCCATGCGTGTGTGCGCCGGCGCCGTCCATCCCGACGTTGTGAGCGTGAAGGCCTCCGCCTTCCGTCTGGAACTCGTGGTTGTGATGGCCGGAGGCCACTATGTCGGCCGAGTCTGGCGGGCCGACTGCCTGCTCGGAGCCGCTGCCCGAACTATCGGACCCGGTGAGCGATCCGCCGTAAGGTGGCCGCAGAAGGCGACTAAACGCTCCGTTGTTGTGATTGTGGTGGCCTCCGCCTGCTGTCCATCCGTGGTGACCGTGCAAGCCCTGCTCGTCGGTCCAGGCACGGTGGCCGTGATCCCCCACCTCACTGCACGAGGAGCTATGCCCGTGTGACAGGTTTTGGCTTCCCTGATGTGAGCCGAGGCCTCGGCTCGGATCGATGTCGTCGCGTCCGTCCGCCCAGCACCGGATGAACTCTCCGCGCAGCTCTGGCACGCGGAAGTTTGTGTCTTCGTCGCCTACCGAAAAGCAGCCCCAATGACCGTTTTGCCACTCCTCTTCGGACACGAGCGCGCCGCTCGCCTGGGCGTAGGCCCAGAGCGCCGGGTAGTCGGCGCGGTTGACGAGTGCGCCGTTGCATTTCAGATAGCCGGCGCGAACAGACGAGCGAGGCTCGAACGCAATTTGCCCCACCTGCGCGTGAAGAAGCGCTGTGACCACGAAAGCGGTCGAGGCGGCCAGATCGGAGTTGTCGCCGGTCGGAGGAGTCGGGACGGCGACTGGCCCAGAAAACGTTGCGCCCGACAGCGCTGCGTAGCGCTTTGCGGCGGTCCTGGGGGTGAGAGCCCGAGTATCGTCGGTCCCGGTATCGACCTCGCTTTGGGTCGCCAGTTCGATGACTCCAGGTCGATCGGTCGACGCGGGTGGATTTAAAAACGAAGCGTCGCCGAACACGAGCTGCGCGGAGTCGATCGTCGCGAACTGCAAGTCCGTCGCGAGCAGCAGCATGGCGGCTGACGACTTCTCCATGATCGGCGTTGGCTGGCAATAGACGGCGAGGAGCACACCGTTCTCGAGATAGAGGCCGAACCCATACAGAGAATACTGGTCAGCTGTATCGTCCTGCATCGTGACGTGGATCGTGTCCGGCGCTACATCCGTGCCGCCGAAAGTCGTGATGCGTTTGAGTTCGCTCGGCAGCGCCCTCAGTTCCTTATCGGCTACGAACGGGGCGGTTGCCAATCCGATCTCGACGATCGATTGGGCGCTGGTGCCGTCGTTGGTGGGAGCGACGAACGCTTCGCGGCCTGCGTCAGTGATGGTGATGAGCGTTTCCATCTGCGTTCAGTTATCGGACAGATTCACGCGGTGATACACGGCGACACGTGCGGCCGCACCGACGCGTTGCCTTGCGCGCATGGAGAGGCCTTGCGTGAACCAGTAGTGCGCGGTCCCACGTTTGACCCGATTTACCTCCGCGATGACGTCGGCGACGCATTCGGCCGTGGCCGGCGCGCCGTTGTCGGCACCGACGGTCATGACGATTTCGAAGGTGCCAGGTTTGCCGCGCGGCGCCATTTCGAACCACTCGCGCATGACGACGTTCGACCCAAACAATGCGCATACTTGGCGGACGGCCGTGGCCGTTCCCCGGATCCGGGCGATGCGAATCGCTTCCTTCACGCAAACACGCTTCGTCTGCTCGGGCCAGGCATCGTTCCAAGAGGTGACGCTAAGGTGCCAAGCGAGCCAAGGCAGAAACGGAAGCGGGATCTGATCCGGGTCGATCAGCGTGCTCATATCGATCGGAATGCTGGAAATCCTCGCGTTCGTCGTCCCGACCCGGCGTTCGAGCAGCGTCGCATTGGGCGGCAGAAGGTCACTCATCCACGAGCCCGCCATCAATCAAATCGATTCGTGTGCAATATGGCGCTTCGTCGCGCGTAACTTGAACTCCCTCGATGGGAGAGTTCAGCAACACCTTCTGCACGCCGATTACGCGCATCGCCGCATAGAGCCCGTCGAGCGTCACTTCCGTCCCAATCCGATGCATACGCGTCGTGAAGCTGCCTGTTCGCTTGGTTGCTTCGTCGAGAGCGACACGTCGATCGGGTCCCCGGAAGAAGCGGAGCGTCGCGCGCACTTCATACGGCACGATTGCCGCGCTGCGCACGATCACTTCGTCGGCTTGCGGCCTTTTACTTTCCAAGGCCTCTTTGACGATTTCGATCAGCTCGGCACTCGCGGTACCGTCCCCTTCGCGGGAGAGGAGCGTGACAATCATCACGCACGGTTCCGGGCTGTACGCCGTTGCCGACAACACACGGTAGTCCGCCGAACGCGCATGAAAGATGTAGGCGTCGACGGGCCCGGCCACCGAAAAGCCACGGGGCGCGAGCTGCACGCGTTCGCGTAAGCTGTCGTCGTCTTCGTAGACCGGATCGATTCCCTTCGCTGGATCGCCAGGTGCAACGAGACGCTCGACATCGAATAGGGCCGCGATATGTTCCAACGTTTTGCCGCGCGCATAGGCAAGGAGAGTCGCACGCGCTTTGTCGTTGATGATCTGGCGCAACAGCAGTTCGCGGTAGGCGTTTTCCTGCAGCAAGCGGACGAGCGGCTCCGATTCCAATTCGAGCGTCGCGGCGATTTCCGCCCGCTCGCCTTCGGGATAAAGGGAGACGAGTCGAGCCTTACGTTCCGCGAGCAGTGTTTCGTAGTCGAGTGCCTCGACGATTTCGGGCGGCGGCAGTTGCGACAGGTCGATCGGTGTCGCCCTCATGCCCGGATCCCGGTTCCGACCGACACGCGCGTCGATACGGCATCGCCTGACTCGGTCGCCCAGCCTTCGATGTCAAGATACAGCACGCCCTCGGCTGCATGCCTGCCGTCGGCTGTGAGCATCACTCGATCGAGCATCAACCGCGGCTCCCATCGCATGAGTGCGGTTGCTACCGCTGCGTACAAACGCGTGCGCACTGCGCCGTTGCTGGGCGCGTCAATGAGATCGGGTAGCTCGGACCCGAAGGTGCGGCGCTTCACGCACGACGCAAGCGGCGTCGAGACGATCTTTCCAATCGACTGACAGAGGTGGCCGAACCCGCTAATTGCTCGGCCCGTGCTGGCGTTCATGCCTCTCATTGCGGCTCGCCCACGAGCTGGCCATCGCCTTGTTCGCGGTGCGAATGGTGGGGGAGGCTTTTGCCCTTTGACGTCACCTCTCCGGTGAAGTCGGCTCGACCATCGATTTCCATGGTGGCGCCGCCCGCGTCGCTCTTGCCCGTCATGCCGGATTCGAATGCGAATGGCCCTTTCACGGTCATCGACTTCGTGACCGTGACATCACCGTCGAGCCGAATGGCGTCGGCTTGTACGGTCGCATCCTTTGTCTTCACGATAACTGAGCTGGGCGCGATGACGAGCATGGTTGAGCCGGTAGGCAACTCGGCCGTCAGACTATGCGTGGCGTGGTTGTACTGCAGGCGCGCGCCGTCCGGGTAGACACGCGTGTGCGCATTCGGCGAGTCATCCGGCGCCGGCGCATCTTCAGACAACAGACCTCGCAACGCGACGCCCTGCGCCGGGTCGCCCATGGGACTCAGCAGCACCACCTGCTCACCTTTTGTCGGCGGTAACCAATCGCGTGTCGTACCCGCGGCGAACGTGATCCAAGGAATCCAGTTCGTCTGCAGACTGTTGTCGCCCGATTCGCCGACAGTGGCGCGGCACGTCGGCGGCTTGGCGGACAGGTCGAGGTCAGTAATTCGCCCCTTGCGGATCAAGTTGCGAATGATGCGTTGGATTTCGTTTGCGTCCATGACGGACATGTTGCCGACTGCTTACGCTCGTTGCGAGCGATGATGTAAGTGCCGCCGTCGTCTACATTCTGTGAGGCGTGCGACAGGCCTCGACGCGACGGGACAATCGGCGTCCCCTCACTTTCGCACTCTAATCATGATGACCGAGCTTATCGCCGCGGGCGCTATTGCGCCACTTCTAAACCGTCTGCATCGCGAAGATGCGCTTCATTTCCTGAGTCGCTTGCCGGAGCAGTCTATCGACATGTTGTTCACCGACCCGCCGTACTCTTCGGGCGGACTCCATGCGGCGACGCGTGCGATGAGCACTTCGCAGAAGTACATCAACGGCGGAACAAAGACGAAATACGAGGATTTCGGATCGGACAACATGGACCAACGTTCGTGGACCTTCTGGTGTCACGCATGGCTGTCTGAAGCCTATCGTGCGCTGATGCCTGGGGGACTCGTTGTGTGCTTCATCGACTGGCGTCAGTTGCCGGCGTTGACCGACGTCGTGCAGGCGGCCGGCTTCATCCATCGCGGGATCGCCGTATGGGACAAGACGATGGCGCGTTCACGACCGCGTCGCGGCGGATTCAAGCAACAGGCCGAGTTTATCGTGTGGGCAAGCAAAGGGGCGATGCGGACGAACGACGTCTACTTGCCGGGGGTTTTCCCGTGCGCCCTCAAGTTGCCTAAAAAGCATCTGACGGAAAAGCCACTCGAGCTAGCGCGGGAGGTGGTGCGACTGGTGCCAGAAGGCGGGATCGTTTGTGATCCGTTCGCAGGGTCGGGCACGTTTCTCGTTGCTGCGAAAGAGACAGGGCTTCATTGGGTCGGCTGTGAAGCGAATGACGTGTACTACGGTGTGGCCGCAGAGCGACTTCACTGCACGGACATGCCTACCGAGCAGGCGGCCTGACCCAGACTTTCTCGCCGATCCGTCGGGACAGGGCGGGTCGGTTGTCGACCCAACCCGGTCATCCGACTTGTCGGCCATCGGATGGCTGATTCGTAAGCGGCTCGGTCAGACCGTTTCCCGATGCTGATTTTTCCAACGCATGATGGGCGCGTTTAGATTGACGGAGCCAGTCAGCCATGTCGAACGCAGGGGGCCGAGCCCATCCCCATCGCACGTACGCGCAAGAATTCAAGCAGCAGGTGATCAGAGAGACGTTGGAACCCGGCATGTC
>NZ_JAAAYE010000040.1 GCF_013282575.1 Paraburkholderia sp. NMBU_R16 | reverse complement strand
TGCAACATGCGCCGAGCGTCAATCAACAAACGCTTGTCAGCGTCAATCAACATCGGCATCATCAACCTCGCCGCGACATTCTCATCTTGTTTGTCGCGCGTCTCTCATCCAGATTGTCGCGCCACACGCACCCGGCATCGGACGGTTCGGCTTCGTGAATACCTTCGCTTGCGCCATGCCGGTGCCGGTGTCGACGCCATACACATCGAGCGGCGCGCTGGTGCCGCCACCGCCGAGGATCAAGTGGATCGTCCCGCGCGTGGTGTCGAACGTATTGGCCCCGTACTGCGCATGACGTACCGGTCGCGGCGTCAGCGTATCGACGCGCTCGCCCGTCGCCAGGTCAGTGCCCATGTACCGGAAACAGCCGCACACCGGATAGCTGCGCTCGTAGTCATGGTCGTGCCCGCAGAGTACGAGGTCGACGCCGTAGCGCTCGAAGAGCGGCAGCCACGCCTCGCGCAATGCCTTGTCCGAACCGTTGCCTGTCTTCGACGAACTTAGCGCGTCCTGATGCATCTGCACGACGATCCAGTCGATATCGCGGTCGTCCGCGGCGCAGCGCAGCGTTTTCTCGAGCCAGCGCGTCTGCTCGCCGTTGCTGTAGCCGCGCACGTATAGCGAGGTTCCCGGCGCGATCGGCGCATTGCCCGTGCTCGGAGCGGGCACGAGCGGCGCGGGGCCCGCGACGAACGCGGCTGCATCCTGGTATACGACGTCATCGGCATCGAGCGAGATGAACAGCACCGAGCTCACCTGAAACGCGTACCAGCGGCCCGGGAAACGTGTGCCGTTATCGGGCAGCGTATAGCGCGTCAGATACGAATCGAGGCCTTGCGGGCCGTTGTGAAACTCGAGTTCATGGTTGCCCGGGCACGGCATCCAGGGACGATTCGCCGCCGATGTCTGGTTGTTGTTCCCGAAATCGCGCCACACATCGGTTTGATGCGCCGGGTTGAGGTTCGCGTAACAGAGGTCGCCGTTCAGCAGATGGAACAGCGGCTGAAACCGCTCGACGGCCTCGACCGCGAAGCGGCTTTGCGGCGACGACAAGACCCAGTTGGTGTTGGGCGTCGCCAAATCGCCGTAGCTCGTGAAGCGGAACGGCTTGCGACCGCGCGGAGCGGTCGCGAAGCTCGCGCTGAACGGCGTGCCCACGCGGCTGCTGTTGTCCGCGGTGACTTCATAGCGGTACGTGGTATCGGGCCGCAAGCCACGCACGCGCGCGTGATAAGTGAACACTGCCACGCCGGAGAGCCCGTCCGTGTACACGCGCTGTACCGCGCGCACGGTTTCGCTGTAGCCATGGTCCGCGCTCACGGTCACACGCGCCCCGGTGGCCGCCGCCTGCGACGCCCACGACACGACGACCTCGCTCGTCGGATCGTCGCCCCACGTCAGATGGATTTGTTCGGGCGTGCCGTCGGCCGCCTCGCCTGCCGAAGCCGCTTTCGCGGCCACGGTCAGCGCGCCGGCCGCGCCCGCGAATCCCGAGGCGCCCGCGAGCTTGAGAAAGCCGCGGCGCGAGATGCTGCCACTCGCATGATCCAAAGACGCATCGGTGGTGTTTTGCTTCGTCATTTCCTGTCTGCCCCTCATGTGTCCACGGCCGTGCGCCGGCCGACGCGCTTGCATGTCGCGCCATGCTAGCGGCGGCTAGTGAAGGCCAGATGTCATCCACATTGCACTTGCGCCACCTCTTGCCACCCAAGAACGCCCGCCATCCTCTATCCTCCGTCTCGGTGTAAACCCCTATGAAAATATTTTTTTGTCGTCGATACTCTGGTGAAAATTTACTTACATGACGAACACCACTGCCCCTGGCACCCCCATGAATCCGCCCTCCTCGTCCGTCGTCGAACGCATAGCCGAAACGCTGCCGGCCTTGAGCGACGCACATCGGCGCCTCGCCGATTACGTGCTCGCGAAGCCGTTCAAGGTTGCGTTGATGAGCATCGACGAATTCGCGAACGCCTGCGAGGTCTCGAATGCGACAGCCAATCGCTTCGTACGCAAGCTCGGTCTGCCTGGCTACCCACAGTTCCGCGCGCTGCTCGCGCAGGGGTTCGAGGACGCGCTGGCGCCTGTCGAGCGCTTGCGTTTCGAGCGCACGCGAGCCGCGTCGGCGGCCGATGTCTTCGCTGCATCGCTCTACGAGGATCAGCGCAATTTCGAACTCACGCGCGCGTCGCTGAGCGCCGACCAGTGCGAGAAGGCGGTGCAAGCCGTGTTGGACGCCGGGCGCATCTCGGTTCTCGGCTTCGGAGCGAGCGGCTATCTCGCAGGGCTCCTGCAGCGCAATCTGGCCGTGTATTGCGACATGGTGGAAAACCTCGCGACGATCGGCGGCGTATCGGAAGCCGCGCGCCAGATTTCCCGGCTCCGCGCGGGCGACCTCGTCATCGCCATTTGTTTTCCGCGCTATCTGGCCGATACGGTCACCCTGGTCAAGGCCGCACGCGACACGGGCGCCAACGTTCTCGCGCTCACCGACAAACCCACGTCCCCGATTGCCGCCTGCGCCGACATCTGCTTGTTCGCGCATAGCGAGCGGCAATACCTGTCGAATTCGGAGACGTCGGCACTCGGCTTGATCGAGGCACTGTGCGCGGCTGTCGCCCATCGCTCCGCCAATTCGCTCGACGCGGTGGCAAAGGTCACCGAATCGGTGATGCCCTGGCTGAACCACAAGGAAGAAAAGCATGACTGACGCTGTACTCGCCATTCATGGCGGCGCGGGCGCAATGGCTCGCGCAGAAGCTTCGGCAGACGTGCGCGAGGCCTACCAGAGCGCCATGCGCGAGATTCTGCGCAACGCCGGACGGATTCTCGACGAAGGCGGCACCGCGCTCGACGCCGTGACGCAAGCCGTGCGGCTGCTCGAGGAATGTCCGCTTTTCAATGCGGGACGCGGTTCGGTCTTCACGAGCGCGGGTACACATGAACTCGATGCGGCGATCATGGACGGCCGCACGCTCAAAAGCGGCGCGGTGGCCAATCTGCGCACCGTGCGTAATCCGGTGCTCGCCGCACGTGCCGTGATGGAGCGCAGTCAGCATGTGCTGTTCGTTGCGGACGGCGCCGAAGCGTTCGCGCGCGCACATGGGCTCGAGTGCGTGGAGCCCTCGTTCTTCTCGACACCCGAGCGCCGCGCGCAGCTCGAACGTGTGCAGCGAACGAGCGCGGACGGAACCGCGCTCGATCACGACGGCGCCGCGGCCGCGCAATCGGCGGTACCGCTATCGTTTCCCGGCGAATCGCAGGACAGCGCCCTGAGTTCCCCGCCGCTCGACGAGGATCGCAAGCTTGGCACGGTGGGCGCCGTCGCGCTCGATGCGCAGGGCAACCTCGCCGCCGCGACATCGACGGGCGGCATGACCAACAAGCAGCCCGGGCGCGTCGGCGACACGCCGATCATCGGCGCGGGTTGCTATGCGAGCAACGGCACCTGCGCGATTTCGACGACCGGAACAGGCGAGATGTTCATCCGCCTCGTGGCCGCGCATGACGTCGCGGCCCAAATGAAGTACGCGGGCGCTTCGCTCGAGCGAGCCTCGCATAGCGTGATCCACGAACAGCTGCCGCTCATCGACGGCAGCGGCGGCCTCGTCGCCGTCGACGCCCACGGCAACGTCAGCATGCCATTCAACACCGAGGGGATGTACCGGGGCTTCATTCGCACCGGACAAGCCCCTGTCGTCGCCATCTATCGGTGACACGCGAACGCGCCCCGTCGCTCCCGGCCCTTATCGATGCGAGACAAACGATGAACCCGACCGCTGCACCATTCGAAGACATGGCACCCGGCCAAGTCGTCCGCGTCGACGATCTGAGCGTCGAATTCAAGGGTCCCGAGCGCACGATCCCGGCGGTCAAGCACCTGTCGTTTCATGTGGATCGCGGCGAAACGCTTGCTATCGTCGGCGAGTCGGGTTCCGGCAAATCGGTCACGTCGCTCGCGCTGATGCGCCTCGTCGAGTATGGCGGCGGACGCATTACGAGCGGACGCATGCAATTCCGGCGCCGCGCCGGTCCCGTCGTGGACCTCGCGTGCAGCAGTGCGCAGCAGATGCGCGCGATGCGCGGCGCCGATCTCGCGATGATCTTCCAGGAGCCGATGACATCGCTGAATCCCGTGTTCCCCGTCGGCGAGCAGATTGCGGAATCGATTCGCCTTCATCAAGGCTTCGGCGCAAGCGCCGCGCGCGCCGAAGCGCTGCGTATGCTCGATCAGGTCCGCCTGCCCGATGCCAGGAACGTGCTGGGGCGCTTTCCGCATCAACTCTCGGGCGGCATGCGCCAACGCGTCATGATCGCCATGGCGCTGGCGTGCCGACCCGCCCTGCTGATTGCCGACGAGCCGACCACCGCGCTCGATGTCACCGTACAAGCGCAGATTCTGCAGTTGATTCGCGAATTGCAGCGCGACATGCAAATGGGCGTGATCTTCATTACGCACGACATGGGTGTCGTCGCGGAAGTGGCCGATCGCGTGCTCGTCATGCTACGCGGCGAAGCCGTGGAGGATGGCCCCTCGCAGCAGATTTTCGATGCGCCGTCCCATCCGTATACGCGAGCCCTGCTTGCCGCGGTACCGCGGCTCGGCTCGATGCGCGGCACCGATAGCCCCGCGCGTTTTCCTCTGATCGACGGCGCCGATGTGGCAGGCAAGCTGCCGATAGCGCAGGCTCCCGCAACCGCTGCGGCAACCGCCACGGCAGCCCCCGCCGCGAAACGCGAGCCGATTCTCAGCGTGCGCGAGCTCACGACGCGTTTCGACATCCGTACGGGCCTCTTCAGCCGCGTGAAACGCCGCGTTCATGCAGTCGAGCAGGTCAGTTTCGATCTGCATCCCGGCGAAACGCTGTCATTGGTCGGCGAATCGGGCTGCGGCAAATCGACGACGGGCCGCTCGCTGCTGCAACTCGTCAAAAGCCAGGGCGGCCGAATCGTATTCGACGGCCAGCCGATCGATAGTCTGCAGGGTGCGGCACTTCGCGAGCTGCGCTGCCATATCCAGTTCGTTTTTCAGGACCCGTTGGCCTCGCTCGATCCGCGCTTGAGTGTAGGTTACTCGGTCATGGAGCCGATGCGCATCCATAAGCTGTATGCCGAGCGCGACGCCGAAAAACGCATGCGCCATCTGCTCGAGCGTGTCGGATTGCCGGCCGACGCGGCGCAGCGCTATCCGCATGAGTTCTCGGGCGGCCAGCGGCAGCGCATCTGCATTGCCCGGGCACTCGCCACCAATCCCAAGGTCATCATCGCGGACGAATCGGTGTCCGCGCTCGACGTATCGATCCAGGCTCAAATCGTCAACCTGCTGATCGATCTGCAGCACGAACTCGGCATGGCGATGCTGTTCATCTCGCACGACATGGCCGTGGTGGAACGGATCAGTCATCGCGTGGCCGTCATGTATCTCGGTCAGATCGTCGAAATCGGCTCGCGTCGCGACATCTTCGAGAATCCTCGGCACCCCTACACGAAGAAGTTGATGAGCGCGGTGCCGATTGCGGACCCGCGTCGGCGCCACCTCGACCGCAAGCTCTCCTCCGACGAGATTCCGAGCCCGATTCGCGATGTCGGCGACGAGCCCGTCGTGGCACCGCTTACGCAGATCGCTCGGGACCATTTTGTCGCGCAGCATGCCATTGCCGCGCAGTTTTGATGCACCACCACCCTGCTACGAGGAGTTCAACGATGCGTACGTTTCGCGCTAAACAATGGGTCGGCGCCGTTGCGCTTGCTTTCGGTGTATTCACGGCACCGTTGGCGATGGCCGCAAAGGACGTGACAGTCGCAGTGCAGATCGCCCTGGATTCGCTGGATCCCTACAACACGAATTCGACGCTCGCACAGGCCGTCGGCAAAGCCTATTACGAGGGACTCTTCGGCTTCGACAAGGATTTGAAAGCGCAGCCGGTACTCGCGCAGAGCTATACAGTCAGCCCGGATGGTCTGGTCTATACCTTCACCCTGCGCCAGGGCGTGAAGTTCCAAGACGGTACGGCATTCAATGCGGAAGCGGTCAAGGTCAACTTCGATCGCGTATTGGACAAGAGCAACGGCCTCGCCCGTTACAACCAGTTCAACCGGATCAAATCGGTGGAGGCAGTCAACCCCTCCACCGTGAAGATCACGCTGAATCAGCCGTTCTCCGCATTCATCAACGCACTCGCGCATCCTTCGGCCATGATGATCTCCCCGGCAGCGCTCAAGAAGTGGGGCAAGGATATCGCGTTCCATCCGGTCGGCACGGGTCCGTTCGAGTTCGTGGAATGGAAACCGGCCGAGTACGTGAAGGTCCGAAAGTTCGCCGGCTACTGGCGCCAGGGCTTTCCGAAGATCGATACGCTGACCTTTCGGACTGTGACCGACAACAATACGCGCGCCACGGTGATCCAGACCGGCGAAGCGCAGCTTGCCTATCCGGTGCCGTATGAGCAGGCCGCGCTACTCAAAGCCAACCCGAAGCTCGATGTCGTTTCCACGCCATCGATCACGGCGCGGTACGTCTCGATGAACGTGCTGCAAAAGCCGTTCAACGACGTGAGGGTGCGCGAAGCGGTCAATTACGCGATCAACAAGGACGCGCTGGCCAAGGTCGCGTTCGCCGGTTACGCGTTTCCCTCGCAGGGCGTCGTGCCCCAGGGCGTGGCATTCGCCGACAAGATGTCGCCCTGGCCCTACGATCCGGCCAAGGCACGCGCGCTGCTGAAAGAAGCGGGTTATCCGGACGGTTTTTCGACCGCGCTCTGGTCCGGCTATAACGACGGCACCTCGGCCAAGGTCGTGCAGTTCCTGCAGCAACAGCTCGCGCAGGTCGGCATCAAGACGTCGATCGAGTTGCTTGAATCCGGCCAGCGCGTACAGCGTGTGCAACAGGTCAAAGATGCGAAGACCGCGGCGGTGCGCATGTACTACGGCGGCTGGTCCGCATCGACCGGCGAAGCCGACTGGGCACTGCGTCCGCTGCTGACCACCGATGCATGGCCGCCGGTGTTTTACAACACGGCGTATTACTCGAACGCCGATGTCGATAAAGACGTCTCGGATGCCTTGCTGACCACGGACGCTGCGAAACGGCAACAACTCTATGCGGATGCGCAGCAGCGCATCTGGAAGGATGCGCCGTGGATCTTCCTGACCACCGACCGCACCCTGGCAGTCGAGAGCAAGAAGCTGAGCGGCTTTTATGTGATGCCGGACGGCTCGTTCAACTTCAGCGACGTCGACCTCGCGCAGTAAGTCGTTTCGTATCTCCTACCGAAGCGCGGACGGATTGTCCGATCCGCGCTGACCATGCGGGTTCATCATGCTCGTCTATATCGCCAAACGACTGCTGGGCACCCTTCCGACGCTGGTGCTCGTGACGATCGCCGTCTTCATGTTCGTTCACGTGCTGCCCGGCGACCCGGCGCGCCTTGCCGCAGGCGCCGACGCCGACGAGGCCACCGTCGCGCTCGTGCGCCATCAGCTCGGCCTCGATCTGCCGTTGCCCGCGCAATTCGCGCGCTATACGGAACGCATGCTGCATGGCGATCTCGGCGAGTCGCTGCGCACACGGCGCCCCGTATCGCGCGAGATCGCCGATCGTTTCATGCCGACGTTCGTGCTGACGCTGACCAGCATGGCATGGTCGGTGGTATTCGGTCTCGTGGTGGGCGTGACCTCGGCGGTCTGGCGCAATCGTGCGCCCGACGCGATCGGCATGACCCTCGCGGTTTCGGGCATTTCGTTTCCGGCATTTGCGCTCGGCATGGTGCTGATGCAGATTTTTTCGGTGCAGCTCGGATGGCTGCCATCGATCGGCGGCGGCTCGTGGCGGCACTACATCCTGCCCTCGATCACGCTCGGCGCCGGCGTGGCTGCCGTCATGGCGCGCTTCACGAGGGCCGCGTTCGTCGAGGTGATGCAGGAAGACTACGTGCGCACCGCGCGGGCCAAGGGCCTCTCCGAGTGGATCGTCATCGTCAAACACACGTTTCGCAATGCGCTGATTCCCGTCGTGACGATGATGGGGCTGCAATTCGGCTTCCTGCTCGGCGGCTCCATCGTCGTCGAGGCGGTGTTCGCCTGGCCCGGCATGGGCAGCCTGCTCGTCGATTCGGTCAACATGCGCGATTACCCCGTCATCCAGGGGCTCATCTTGCTGTTCTCCACCGAATTCATCGTGATCAACATCGTGGTGGATGTGCTGTACGGGCTCATCAACCCGACCATCCACTACTCATGAGGGAGGCCGTGATGAGCGAACTCGAGGCTACCGCACTGCAACCCAACGTCGCGCCGCCCGGCCGCGTGCGCACGCCGGCGCGCGAGTTCTGGCGCAAGTTCCGCAAGCAACGGCTGGCAAAAGGTGCGGGCGTTTTCGTCGTTCTGCTCGTGCTGATCGCAATCTTCGCGCCGTGGATCGTGCCTTTCGATCCGGAGAATTATTTCGATTACAACGCGCTGAACGCCGGCCCGTCATGGGCGCACTGGATGGGCGTCGACGCGCTCGGGCGCGACGAATTCAGCCGCATCGTCATGGGCTCGCGCATCTCGCTGGCCGCGGGATTGATATCCGTGGCACTCGGCGCGCTCGGCGGCACGCTCATGGGTCTCATGGCCGGCTATTACGAGGGCTGGTGGGATCGCATCGCAATGCGCATTTCGGACGTGCTGCTCGCATTCCCCGGAATTTTGCTGGCGATCGGCGTCGTCGCGATTCTCGGTTCGAGCATGGCCAACGTGATCATCGCCGTCGCCGTGTTCAGCGTGCCGGCATTCGCGCGGCTCGTGCGCGCCAGCACGCTGTCGATCAAGCACATGACGTACATCGAAGCGATGCGCAGCATCGGCGCCTCGGACTGGGTGATCGTGTTCCGTCACATTCTGCCCGGCACGATCTCGCCGATCGTCGTCTACGGCACCATGCGCATCGGCACGTCGATCATCACGGCCGCAAGCTTGTCGTTTCTCGGCATGGGCGCTCAACCGCCGACGCCCGAGTGGGGCGCGATGTTGAACGACGCGCGGGCGGATATGCTGCTGGCGCCGCATGTGGCCATTTTTCCAGCGCTCGCGATCTTCCTGACCGTCCTGGCCTTCAATCTGCTGGGAGACGGCCTGCGCGACGCGCTCGATCCGAAACTCGACCGCTGACGTCGACTACGACGGCGAGACTGCGATAAAGAGAGTTCCATGCCTTTTCAGCAAGCACCAGACGCCGGTGCCGGCGACGCCCCGAGGGTGGGCACCCTGCCCTCCGGGCCACTCGACCTCATCAGCGACGTGGCCGGAGTAAAAGTCGGGCACGCCACCATCGCCGAAGGCGAGCGCCAGACCGGCGTGACGGTGGTGATACCGCATGAGCGCGACGAATTCCTCTACAAGGTGCCGGCGGCCGCGACCGTCATCAACGGCTTCGGCAAAAGCGTCGGGCTCGTGCAATTGGAGGAACTCGGCGCAGTGGAAACGCCGCTGGCATTGACGAATACCTTTTCGGTCGGCGCGGTCGCCACCGCGCAGATCGAAACGGCTCTCCGCCGCCATCGGCAAATCGGTCGCGAGTGGCCCACGCTGAATCCGCTCGTGTTCGAATGCAACGACGGGTATTTGAACGATATCCAGGCAATGGCCGTGTCGGCCGGGCATTACGCCCAGGCATGCGCGGCGGCCGCGCCGATGTTCGCACAGGGGTCGGTGGGCGCGGGACGCGGCATGTCGTGCTTCGGATTCAAAGGAGGCATCGGTTCCGCCTCGCGTGTGGCCATGCTTGCCAACGGCGAACGGTATACGCTGGGCGCGCTCGTGCTGGCGAATTTCGGGCGCCTTTGCCATCTGAGCGTTGCGGGACAGCCGCTGGGCCGAACGCTTGCCGCGCGCCATGCCGGCGCTCGCGACGAACTCACCGAACCGGAGAAAGGCTCGATCATCATGATCGTCGCCACCGATGCCCCGCTCGATACGCGGCAACTCGGGCGCGTATCGAAGCGCGCCGGGGCCGGGCTCGCGCGCATGGGCTCCGTTTATGGGCACGGCAGCGGCGACATCGCGCTGGCCTTCAGCACGGCCTACCAGATCCCCCACTTGCCGGACGAGCACATGCCGTCTGTGCGCATGCTGCACGAGTCGCACATCGACGCGCTCTTCGAAGCGTGCGCCGAAGCCGTGGAGCAAGCCATCGTCCACGCGATGTGGCGTGCGGCTTCCGTGACGGGGCGGGATGGCCACAGCCGACGCTCGATTGTCGAAGCGCTGCCCGATTGGCGCAATGCCTTCGACCCGCAACGAAGCGAGGAATGACCGTTGAAGATTCTGATTTCCACCGACATCGAAGGCATCGCGGGCGTAGTCCATAGCGAGCAAACGCGCCCGGGCAACGCCGAATACGAACGCGCGCGCATCTGGATGACCGACGAAGCCAACGCGGCGGTCCGCGGGGCCTTCGATGGCGGTGCGACGCAAGTCCTCGTCAACGATTCGCATGGCGGCTTTCGCAACCTGCTGCTCGATCGCCTGGACGCACGCGCGCAGACGATCACGGGCAAGCCGCGCTATCTCGGCATGATGGCCGGCGTCGAACAGGATTGCGATGCGGTCTACATGATCGGCTATCACGCGCGCGCCCAAAGCATGGGCGTGCTCGCACACACGATCAACAGTTTTGCGTTCCGGTGCGTGCGCGTGAACGGCATCGAACTCGGCGAGGCTGGCTTGTACGGTGCGCTCGCCGGGGAATTCGGCGTGCCCGTTGCGCTGCTCTCGGGCGACGATGTCTTCCTTGCGGAAACGACATCGACGTTTCCAGGCGCAATCGGCGTGCAAACCAAGCGCGCAGCGGGCAACGCGTCTTGCACGAGCCTGGCGCCAGCAGATGCATGCAATAAGGTCTACGAGGCCGCGCGGGCAGCCGTGTCCGCAGCGCGCGATGTGTCGCCGTTCACGATCGCGGCGCCGCTCGAATGCGAGCTCGTCGCGCAGACAGCGGGCCTTGCCGACCTGTTCTGTCAGTGGCCCGAGATGCAGCGCATCGATGGCACCGCGTTGCGTTTTCGCGCGGCCGATATGCAATCGATCGTGCGGATGCTGAACTGCCTTTCGGCGATGTCTTTCATGCTGCGCTGATCGCCCGTTGCCGATGCACGTGTCTCGTGAACGGACGAAGCGTCGACCGCGGGGTTGAATCCCCTCGCGCGCCCATTGGGCGGCGCGGCAGTTCAATACATCTTTTTCGGCGGCATGGAACGGCGAATCTGCTTGCGCAGCCGGGACACCGCCGCGGCACGCTTGCGTTTGCGTTCGGTGGTCGGCTTTTCGTAAGCCATCCGCGCACGAAGCTCTTTGATCAGGCCCGTGTTTTCAATGCTCCGGCGAAAACGCCGCAGCGCCACTTCCATGGGTTCGTTCGGTTTGGGAATGACGGTAGTCAATATTGCTCCTGGTTTGCGATCCGGGCAGCGAGCGCAACGCATGTTCGAATGCATCCGCCGACCGCCGAGCGCGCGTGGATCGTTGTTTAAAGGTCACCGACGGATGCGCCTTCCACCTTGCCGTCGATGATGTCTTCGCCGTGTCGATACGCGGCACGGCGTGCCGTGCCGAAAGAGACGAATGCCTGCTGCTGGTCCATTTTGAAGACCCTTCCGGCGCCACTTCGATCCCCGGCCCGGCATACGCGAATGGCGATGTCGTAGCCTTCCGCGTATCGCGAGTGACCGTCGAACCGTTCGAATTTGCGCGAGAACACGAGGGGATAGAGATCGTATCCCTTATAAGAGCGGAGCTGTGTCGCCAACATGATGATTTCCCGACAGGAGGTGCACTATACACGGACCGCGTTATTCGCTGTCCCAGACGGTTTTGTCGGGATCGCACGCATCGATCAACTGCTCCGCATACGCGATGGAAGCTCGGCGCGCGTCGCCGGCATTCTCGAACGGCCTTTTGACCGTCAGCCGGAAGACGCGGCTGCGCGCAGCGGCGCCAGCATCCTCCATCTCCTGAATACGGACGGCGGCATCGAAGCCTTCGTCGTAGTTGTGAGCGAATCCAGGCTTGGCTGCCTGATGCGGAAAGACCAGAGGGTAAAGCTCCAACCCTCGGTATGAATGAAAACCGGTGCTCATGGGGTGACCCCAGCGCCGCACGGGTGCGGCAAGATATCGACAGAAAAACGGCCAGCCAAGGACTGGTACCGCGGAAGCAAGCTTGCCTTATGCCTGGCGTTCAGGGGCACGGGGTGCCCTGGCGGAGGAATCGCGACGTGCGCGGGAAGCGGGCGCTCGAATCGAGCGAGCTACCCCATGTTACGCGTTTTTGCGCCTTCTCACAGAGAAACTTTCGTTCACTGGCGTTCAAGACGCCTCCCGAAGTGCCCGCCATACTGGCTTCTCACCGAAAACGAAGGGGGCACACATGCTGCAAGGCTATTCGATTCCGCGCACGCCGAATGGAACGTCGTCGCTTGCACCGCACCCGCCGTGGCACTACGCCGGCGAGTGTCTTGCCGTCGAATTCGCGGCCGACAGCGACGCCCTGGCGGCCTATCTGCCGCGTGGGTTGACACCCGCGACAGGCGAGCGCGCCGGCCGCTGCACCCTGTTTTTCTGCGAATGGCAATTCGCCACCGATGCAGGCCACGAGTATCTCGACCCGGTCGCAAGTCAATACAAGGAGACGATCCTGCTCGTCGCCTGCGAGCGCACAGGCTCGCCCGCCTCCTACTGTCCGTACATCTGGGTCGACCAGGATCTGGCCCTCATGCGCGGTCTCATTCAGGGCTGGCCGAAACAGTTCGGACACACGGCCATCACACGCAGCTATGGCGTGCATTCCCCGGCATCGCCGAGTCCGTCGGCAGGCGGCCGGTTCGCCGCCTCGCTCGCCTATCGCGATCGCCGCGTGTTCGATGCGCGCGTCACGCTGGACGGCCCCACCGAGCGCCTGCCCGAGCCCGGCTTCGCGTCGACGTTCAACGTGCGCCACTTTCCGCGCCTCACCGCCGGCTGGCACGACGCGCCCGCCGTACACGAACTCACGCAGCTGCGTGCGCGCAACGTTTCGATCGATCGGTTGCAAAGCGGGCGGGCCGAGCTCGACTTGTGCGCGCATCCGTCGCTCGAGCTCGATGCGTTTCGCCCACTGAGCGTCGGCAACGGTTTTCGGATGGTCGTGTCGCTGACCATCGACGATCTCGTCGTCGCCGAGAATTACCTCGCCGACCAGCGATGAATCCCGCATATCGATCGATGATCGGGCGCGTGCCCTCGCCGCCGATCAGCCGCTACCATATCGGCTGATCGGCGATCGAGGAGCGTGTCATGTCCGTCTCGCGCTTTACGTGGTATTGCGGCACCGAACTGCCGGGCGAAATCATGGCCGCTGCGCTGCAGGACTACCGGTTCGAGCCGCATTTTCACGATGCGTGGTCGATCGGCGCGATCGCCGACGGCGCGTGCGCGTTTTCGTGCGCAGGCGCGCAATGGGTCGCCCGGCGCGGCGACCTCGTCGTGATTGCGCCGCGCGCCGTTCATACCGGCGGAGCCGCGAAAGCAGGGCTGAAATACGGCATGGCCTACATCGATCCGGCCTGGTTCGACCAGCACGCCGCGCTCGTGCATCGCGACGGCACCAGGTTCGAGCAGATCGTCATTCGCGACGAGGCGCTGTGCGAACAATGGGTCGCGGCACTGACCGCCTCCGAGCTTTCGTCGCAGGAACGGGCACTCGCGCTCAGCACGGCGCTATTGGCGCTGCTCACCCGACATGGCGTACCGGCGGCGCATGCGGGCGATGCCGCGAGCGCGAACGTGTGCGAACAAGCCGACGACAGCCCCACCGCGAGCCCTTTGCGCGCCACCGGCGCGACCGACCGGGCGAGCGAGGAGCTGCGCCGCCAGCTCACGGAGCACACGCCCGTGAAGGCCGACGTGACGGCCACGGCGCGCCGCTGGGGCGTGCACCGCACGACGCTCGTCAAGCACTTTGCCCGGCGCTACGGACTGCCGCCCGATGCCTGGCTGCGCAGCTGGCGCATCGCCCGCGCGAAGGCCCTGATGATGCGCGGGGCGCCGCTCGCCGATATCGCCGCCCAAACGGGCTTCGCCGATCAGGCCCATTTGACACGTGTCTTCAAACGTATTCATGGAAGCGCGCCCGGAACGCTTCGCAAAGCGTTTGCGCAGGAGCCCGCGCGCTGACGGCAGGCGAGCCGCACGCTGACGGTCGGAGCCGCTTTCCGAACGAATAGGACGAATGCACGCACGCGGACGCGGGATTGCGGCCACGACCGTCAGGCTGGCGTAAAATACGCGCTTTCCAGCACAAGCCCACCGACATGACCCTCGCCTCCACACCCGAGATCATCGCCGAACTGAAGGCCGGCCGCATGGTGATCCTCGTCGACGAAGAGGATCGCGAAAACGAGGGCGACCTCGTCCTGGCCGCCGACTTCGTCACACCGGAAGCGATCAACTTCATGGCCCGCTACGGTCGCGGCCTCATCTGCCTGACGCTGACGCAGGAGCGCTGCAAGCAGCTGCACCTGCCGCTCATGACCTACCGCAACGGTACGCAGTACGGCACGGCTTTCACGGTCAGCATCGAAGCGGCCGAGGGCGTGACAACCGGCATTTCCGCAGCCGACCGTGCACGCACGGTCGCAGCGGCCGTCGCACGCGATGCCCGTCCCGAGCACATCGTCCAGCCCGGCCACGTGTTCCCGATCATGGCGCAGCCGGGCGGCGTGCTCGTGCGCGCGGGGCATACCGAGGCCGGCTGCGACCTCACGGCGCTCGCGGGGCTCACACCGGCCGCCGTGATCTGCGAAGTCATCAAGGACGATGGCACGATGGCCCGTCTGCCCGATCTGCTCGACTTCGGAGCGCAGCACGGCCTGAAGACCGGCACGATCGCCGATCTGATCCACTACCGCAGCCGCACCGAATCGATCGTCACGCGCGTTGCCGAGCGCACGATGCAAACGGCGCACGGTGCGTTTCGTGCCGTCCTTTATCAGGACCACCCGAGCGGCTCGCCGCATCTCGCGCTCGTGCGCGGCACACCGTCGCCCGAACGGGACACGCTCGTTCGCGTGCACGAGCCGCTGTCGGTGCTCGATCTGCTCGAAGTCGGCAGCTCGACGCACTCGTGGACGCTCGATGCAGCCATGAAGGAAATCGCCTCGCGCGATCTCGGCGTCATCGTCATGCTCAATTGCGGAGATTCCAAGGACCATCTGGTCGACGTCTTCAAGGCCTTCGACGAAAAGGAGAAGGCCGAGCAGTTGAAGCGCCGGCCCGTCGATTTCAAGACCTATGGCGTCGGCGCACAGATCCTGCGCGAGCTCGGCGTAGGCAAAATGCAGGTACTGTCGAACCCGCGGCGCCTCGGCAGCATGTCCGGCTACGGCCTCGAAGTCACCGGTTTCGTGCCGATGCCGGGCGCCGCCGCGACGAAAAGCGCATAATCGGCCGTCGCCGCATCGGTTGCGACTCGCCCCCTTTCTCTTCTCACGGATAACCCCATGGAAATCGGACAATACCAACCGAATCTCGACGGCGACGGCCTGCGGATCGGCATCGTCCAGTCGCGTTTCAACGAACCGGTCTGCAACGGGCTCGTCGACGCCTGCATCGAAGAGCTCGAACGGCTCGGCGTGACGGGCGAAGACGTGCTGCTCGTGACGGTGCCGGGCGCGCTCGAAATCCCCCTCGCGCTGCAAAAGCTCGCCGAGAGCGGCCAATTCGACGCGCTCATCGCGCTTGGCGCCGTCATTCGCGGCGAAACCTATCATTTCGAACTCGTTTCGAATGAAAGCGGCGCCGGCATCACGCGCATTGCGCTCGACTTCGGCGTTCCCGTCGCCAACGCGGTGCTCACCACCGATAGCGACGACCAGGCTGTTGCCCGCATGACCGAGAAGGGCCGGGACGCGGCGCGCGTCGCGATCGAAATGGCGAATTTGTCGGTCGCGCTCGAGCAACTGAGCGGCGACGATGAAGACGAAGACGAGGAAGAAGAGGACGAGGCATGAAGAGTGCACGACGCCGCTCCCGTGAACTGGCCACGCAGGGGTTGTATCAGTGGCTGCTGTCGGGTGCCGCCGCCGGTGAGATCGATGCCCAGTTGCGCGGCGCGCAGGGGTTCGACAAGGCAGACAAGGAGCATCTCGACGCGCTGCTGCATGGCGTGATCCGGGACGCCGCCGATCTGTCGGCCGCCCTCGCGCCGTGTCTCGATCGACCGATCGAACAGCTCTCCCCCGTGGAGCGCGCCGTGCTGCTCGTCGCCGCTTACGAGTTCAAGTGCCATCCCGATATCCCCTACCGTGTCGTCATCAACGAAGCGGTCGAACTCGCCAAGACGTTCGGCGGCGTGGATGGCTACAAGTATGTGAACGGCGTGCTCGACAAGCTCGCGATCACGCTGCGCCCCGGCGAAGCGCAGGCAAGCCGCGGCAGCCACTGATCGGGCGCGCACGCGCCGCCGCAGCCAACGGCCGCGCCCGTGCCTCGCCACGGGCCGCCCCTCTCCTACTGAAATCGAACGCGCATCAGCATGACCGTCGCCACCGAACCGCTCGTCAAGCTCGCTTCGCGAGTCGACGCGATCGCCCCGTTCTACGTCATGGAGCTCGCCAAGCAAGCCGCGCAGCTCGAGCGCGCGGGGCGCGACATCATCCATATGGGCATCGGCGAGCCTGACTTCACCGCACCGGAGCCTGTCATCGAGGCCGCCGCGCAGGTACTGCGGCGCGGCGTGACGAAGTACACCGGCGCGCTGGGCATCGCCCCGCTGCGCGAAGCGATTTCCGATTACTACGCGGGCGTCTATGGCGTTTCGGTCGATCCTAGCCGCATCATCCTGACGGCCGGCGCATCGGCGGCTTTGCTGCTCGCCTGCGCAGCGATCGTCGATCGCGACGACGAAGTCCTGATGCCCGACCCATCGTATCCGTGCAATCGGCATTTCGTGGCGGCGACGGAAGGCAAACCGGTGCTCGTGCCGAGCGGCCCCGAAGCGCGCTTCCAGTTGAGTGCGAGCGACATCGAAACGCACTGGGGCCCGCGCACGCGCGGCGTGCTGCTCGCATCGCCATCGAACCCTACCGGCACGTCGATCGCTCCGGCCGAACTCGAGCGCATCGTCCATGCCGTACGCGCGCGCGGCGGCTTTACGATCGTCGATGAGATCTATCAGGGGCTGTGGTACGACGCGCGTCCGGTGTCGGCGCTCTCGTTTGGCGACGATGTGGTCACGGTCAACAGCTTTTCGAAGTACTTCAACATGACCGGCTGGCGGCTCGGTTGGCTGGTCGTGCCGCCCTCGATGATCGATGCCTTCGAAAAGCTCGCGCAGAACCTCTTCATCTGCGCATCGGCGCTGGCCCAGCACGCGGCGCTGGCCTGTTTCGAACCCGAAACGATCGCGATCTACGAAGGCCGCCGGCTCGAGTTCAAGCGGCGCCGCGATTTTGTCGTGCCGGCACTGCGCTCGCTCGGCTTCTCGGTGCCCGTCGTTCCCGACGGCGCGTTTTATGTCTATGCGGATTGCCGCGGCGTGCCGCACCCCGCGGCCGGCGACAGCGCCGAGCTCGCGAAGGCCATGCTGCACGATGCGGGCGTCGCGCTTGTTCCCGGGCTCGATTTCGGCGTTCACGCACCGCGCAACTATATTCGTCTGTCGTATGCGACGGCCTATCCGCTCATCGAGGAAGCCGTCGCTCGGCTGGGCCGGCTCTTCGGCCGGTCAGTCTAGTCGGCATAAGCCGTGACCCCGCCGCAGTCCGCGGCAATCGCCCATAAAAAAAGCACCCGGCCGGGTGCTTTTTTTATGTATCGGGCGCGAGGACGGCGTGGCTTACGCGCCAAGTTCCGAGCTGCTCCCATGCTGCGCATCGGCGTTGCCATCGCTGCCCGTGTCACTGTCGCTGCGGACCGGCGCCGTACTCTTGACGGTGGCAGCCGCGGGATGATTGCTGTTCAGCGCGACCTGAACACGCTTGTTCGAGGCGACCACAGGACGCTGCGGTTGGGGCTGCGGCGCCTGCGGCGCGTTGATGGGTACCGAGCGCCCGCGCGCGACGTCGCGCAAACGCGTCCGCTCCGCCATCACTTTTGCACCGTAGCCGCCATCGTCAGGCGAGGTGGAACCGACATAGAAGCGCAGACCCTCGGCAAGCGAGCCGCCGCGCGCGATGCAGTCCTTCAGCACGAGTGCGCCCACCGTGATATTGGCGAGCGGCTCGAGTGCCGCCGTCGTCCCCCCGAAATACTGGAACTTGTCGGAGTGGACCTTCGCCATCACCTGCATGAGGCCTTGTGCGCCTACGCCGCTTTCCGCGTAGGGATTGAAGCCCGATTCGATTGCCATGACCGCGAGCAGCAAGAGCGGATCGAGGCCAACTTGGCGGCCCGTTTCGAACGCCGCTTTCACGAGCTCGGAGACCGGTTCCTGGGCGACGTGATACCGGCGCGCCAGATAGGAGGCGACGAGCGCCTGCTCGCGCACCGACACGAGAACGCGGTCGTCGCGCGCCTCCGCTGCAACGCGCTGCGAGGAAATCGTCTTCGCGAGCAGATCGACGCTCGTAGGCGTGCGTGCATCGAGCGAGGTTGCGCTGCTTGCAACACTGAGCCCACTCGCGCCGCTGCCATCGAAAGCGCCGTCATAGCGCGCGTTGTCGGCGTTGATTTCGTTGGCACTGAGCGTCTCGTCGCGGGACGCCGCATGGGCAGGCGCGAACGGCGGCAGGGGATGGCCGCTCAACAGACGCGCGGGGCCGGCCTCGACGGCGGCCGTCAGCACCGGCATCAGCTTGGCTGCGAGCGTCCCACGCACCGTCGGCAACAGCCACAACGCGAGCGCCACCGCCACGGCGCAGGCGCCGACGATGCTGAACAGATGGTGGCTGACACGCGTTCCACGGCGCAACGCTGCCCGCACGAGCGGGGCGAAGCGAACATCGGGACGCCACGATAACCAAGTATTCATTCAGTTCTCCCATTGGGCATGGCCTCGCGAGGGGTACTGCGGCGCATGGTGCGCCAATCGCGAAAGCCAAGGCGTGCACGGCCTTGGTTGGGACCGCGGCGACGCCGGGATACGGCACGGTACCGTCGAATACGGTACCGGACCGTGTGGAGAGCCACATCGGAGCAAAAGGACCGTCGGCATGCCCCGAAGGCATGCACGCGGTGGCTCTCACACGCAAACGCCAGCGGCACGAAGCGCTGGCAAGAACAACCATCGGACCGAGCACCGTGCAAGGCGGCGAGCGGTGACGCGGTGCGTCAATGACTGGGGTATAGAACTCGAATCGCATTGGCCCAGCAGCCAATGCCGACGGATTCTAGCAGGCTTTTATAGATCGTCAATGCTACAAATTCTCAAATTCATAACTAAATGTAATTAAAGAAAGGCCCCAAACGGCCGAAAACTATGCCTCACGCGCGTTTCGGGCCGATTGTGAAAACGCTTTCGACGACGCGATTCCGCGCTCGACGAGTACAATCGCAGGCCATTCGGCCCCCTCGCCGTAGCGGGGAACGGCCCTCATTCCGAGCGCCGCGCGGCGGCCGCCGCCTGACCGTTATCCATGAAATACAAAGACTTGCGTGATTTTGTCGATCGTCTCGAAGCAACGGGCGAATTGCGCCGCATCGATCATCCGGTGTCGCCTGTCCTCGAAATGACCGAACTCGCCGATCGCGTGCTGCGCGCGGGCGGCCCCGCATTGCTTTTCGACGCGCCGAAGGGCTACCGGTTTCCCGTGCTTGCGAACCTCTTCGGCACGACACGCCGCATCGCGCTGGGCATGGGGATCGACAGTGCCGGCGCGGCGAGCGACGGTGCCGCGCTGGATTCGCTGCGCGATATCGGCCGACTCCTGTCCGCATTGAAAGAGCCCGAGCCGCCCAAGGGGCTGAAAGACGCCGGCAAGCTGATCTCGCTCGCCAAGGCGGTCTGGGACATGACGCCGAAGACGGTGAGCTCGCCGCCGTGCCAGGAGATCGTCTGGGAAGGCAACGATGTGGATCTCGCGAAGCTGCCAATCCAGACCTGCTGGCCCGGCGATGCGGCGCCGCTCGTCACATGGGGCCTCACGGTCACGCGCGGGCCCAATAAGACGCGGCAAAACCTCGGCATCTACCGACAACAACTGATCGGCCGCAACAAGCTCATCATGCGCTGGCTCGCGCATCGCGGCGGTGCGCTGGACTTCCGCGAGTTCGCGCTGAAGCACCCCGGCCAGCCCTACCCGGTCGCTGTCGTCCTTGGCGCCGATCCGGCGACGATTCTCGGAGCGGTCACGCCCGTTCCCGACACGCTCTCCGAGTACCAGTTCGCCGGACTGCTGCGCGGCGGGCGCACTGAACTCGCCAAGTGCCTCACGCCCGGCGTGGACACATTGCAGGTACCCGCACGCGCGGAGATCGTGCTCGAAGGGTTCATTCACCCCCAGGCCGGCGACGCCACAGCCGTCCCGCCCGGTGCCCCCGCGCGCCCGTCGCATGGCCCCGCCGCAGCCTATGAACATGCGCTGGAGGGGCCCTATGGCGACCATACCGGCTACTACAACGAGCAGGAGTGGTTCCCGGTGTTCACGGTGGAGCGCATCACGATGCGCCGCGACGCTATCTACCATTCGACCTACACCGGAAAACCGCCCGACGAGCCCGCAATGCTCGGCGTCGCGCTGAACGAGGTATTCGTGCCGTTGCTGCAAAAGCAGTTTCCCGAGATCACGGACTTCTACCTGCCACCCGAAGGATGCAGCTATCGGATGGCCATCGTGCAAATGAAGAAGAGCTACGCCGGGCACGCGAAGCGCGTCATGTTCGGCGTCTGGAGTTTTCTGCGGCAGTTCATGTACACGAAGTTCATCGTAGTCGTCGATGAGGATGTCGACGTGCGCGAGTGGAAGGAAGTGATATGGGCCGTCACGACACGAGTCGACCCCGCGCGCGATACGCTGCTCGTCGAACGCACTCCCATCGACTATCTCGATTTCGCCTCGCCCGTGGCGGGTCTCGGCTCGAAGATGGGTATCGACGCGACCAACAAATGGCCGGGCGAAACCGATCGCGAATGGGGACGTCCCATCGCGATGGATCCGGCCGTGAAAGCACGCGTCGATACGCTGTGGGACCAGCTTGGCTTCGGCCGTTGAGATTGCCGACAAACGAACGGACGGCAAAACCGCTATGTACTCCCACTCCGCATCGATGCTGTCGAACGGCTTTTTTCTGTCTTTATCGTTGTGCCTCGACATCGGGCTCGTCAACGTCGCGATGCTTTCGCTGACGTTGCGGCACGGCTTCAAATCCGGGTTCTGGCTCGGGCTGGGGTCCTGCTTCGGCGATCTGGCCTACGCGACGCTCGCGCTCGCAGGGATGACCGCTCTGTTGCGCTTCGAAGCCGTTCGCTGGATCGTCTGGCTCGGTGGCGCAGCGATGCTGCTTTACCTGACCTGCAAGATGGCGCGCGAAGCGCTCGCGAGCCGCGCGCTCGTAGCAGAATCGACGGCGGCGCACGCGGATGCGTCGTCCGCTCCGGCGCGTGGGTTCGTGCGCGGTGCTGTGCTCGCCCTCTCCTCGCCTTCGGCCATCGTCTGGTTCGCCGCGGTGGGCGGTGCGCTGATCGCGCGGGCCGGCGCGACCGACGCGCGCGCGGCTTCCGTGTTTCTCGGCGGATTCTTTCTCGGCGGGCTCGCTTGGACGCTTTTTCTGTGCGTACTGGCCAGCCACGGACGCAAGCGCGCCGGCCCGGGCCTCTTGCGCGCCTGCCACATCGTTTCGGCGCTGCTGTTCGCTTATTTGTCCTATAGCGTCATCGTCGACGGATACCGAGACCTCATCGTGCATGTCACGCGAACTGCCTGACGCATTCGCGCGGCGGTCGATAAAAAACGGCGCAACACCGCGGCAAAGCATGTGTTGCGCCGCTTTTACGGCACCTGCGTCGATGCGAACGCACCGGCGCGTGAAACGCGATCAATAGCCCCAGGGGCGGCCCCAATAGCCTCGATGATGGTGGTGCCATGGGCGGCCGTAATAACCGCCGACATAGACCGGCGGCCCATAGACGACCGGTGGCGGCGAATACACGACAGGGGGCGGCGCATAGTAAACCGGCGGCGGTGGCGAATAGACCGGATAGGCCGGCGCAACGGGGAAACCGATCCCGACGCCGATCGACACGTGTGCCTGCGCCGTGGCGGCGAACCCCACGCCGGCCGCAGCCACTGCTATCAACGAGACGAGCTTTTTCATTTCTATTCCTCTGCGGTGCAGGTGCGGCGCCAACGACGGCGCACGACTGACCCATGCACTGACATGTCAAATGTATAGAAAAAGCGTCGCACACACCGTGTGCATTTGTTGCAAATTGCAATTGCGCTCCGCGCCCAGCGCCGGGCCGCGCCATCGTCCGCGCGGAAGCAGCGACTGCCCCCGGTCCTCTTTACCGATCGACGGCCACCGCGCCCACACTCATCGGTAATCTTTGATTACAAAACGATGTGTCGGACCCACGCCCCGGCAGTTGGACTCCGGGGCGGCGCAACGAACCCGCGGTGCAGCCGGGCTGCCGCGTCAACCGACCTTCACATAGGTGAATTCGCGCGTAATGGCGGGGGGCACGTAGGCGCCGCCGATCTTCACGCGCGGCGTCAGGCGCTTTTTCTGGTCCCACCAGATGCGCCGTTGCGAAGGACTCAAAAAGCGCAAGTGTTTGCGATAGGAAAAGACGTTCATCGTGACCTCTCATACATGGCTGCAACACCGGAACGAAAATACAACCCGAACTCATTCCAACCTTCGTCCATGCACCGGCGCGACGCGGGTGGCGTCCGTGCCCGCCTGGCGGCCTGTGACCGACGCCTTGCGGTCACATCGCACTTGTTCTTTACGCTGCCACTCTCTGCTCTGGCTCTCATACCACACCCGAAAACGATCCCCGGAAATCGGCACGAACCCCGGTTGCGCAAAACAGGGAGTGTGGGCTAACGGCGACGCCGCTCGCCGCTGACAATCCAGATGCGCGATACTGCGTCGAATTGCTTTCGTCCGTCTGTCCCGACATGCCGTTCTCCCTCGCTCCGCGGCTCGGCTTCATTGGCGCCGGCCGGCTTGCCCGCTGTCTGGCGCTCGGCTTCGCGCGCGCCGGCTATCCCGTGACTGCCGTCGCGAGCCGCCACGGCGATACCGCGCGTGAGCTTGCCGCCGCGCTCGGCGCCTGCCAGGCCGTGGAGGATCCGCAACAGGTTGCCGAAGCCGCCGATATCGTCTTTTTAGCGACTCCCGATGACAGCATCGGTACGATCGCGAACACATTACGGTTCGATGCCGCCATCGCGCGCGGCGCCCGCAAGGCGCTCGTGCACTGTTCTGGGGCAACCGGAGTCGACGTACTGGCCGGCGCCGCGGCGCATGGCGTGCTGACCGGCGGCTTCCATCCGCTCTTTCTCTTCAGCGGCGCCCCCGCGGATGTCGACCGTATCGCGGGGTGCTCGATCACGATCGAAGCGGACGCCGAGCTTGCCGAAGCATTGAAAACGCTGGCGCGCAGTGTGTCATGCCATCCGCTCGAGATTCCAGCCGGACAACGGATGCTCTATCACGGTGCGGCCCACTACGCGGCAAGCTTCGCGCTGTGCGCACTGTTCGAAGCCGTGGAACTCTGGCGCACGCTGGGATTGAGCGAGGAAGACGCATTGCGGGCGCTGCTGCCGATGCTGAGCGGCACCATCGACACTGCCCGGGAAAAAGGCCTGTCCAATGCGCTCGCGGGCCCGGTTTCGCGCGGCGATGCGGCGCTGCTGCAAAAGCAATTGGCTTGCTTCGAGGCACTCGGCAGCGACCACGCCGCCCTTTATGGGCTGCTCACGCGCCGTGCCGTGGCGCTGGCGCGGCAGCGAGCGAATCCACCCGCGGCACTCGATGCAATCGATCGCATCGTGGAGGATTCGCTCGCCCGTGCACTGCAAGTGCAAGCCGCCAGTAAGCCGTGATATGGTGACGACCGGCGCGGCGCGCCGCACTCTCCTAAGAACCCAAGAACGAAAGGACCAACGATGTTCGGCGATATCGCCCGCTTTCTGCTCAACACCGTATTCACGCTTTTCGGGGCTGCGCTCCTTTTGCGGGCGTGGATCGTCGCGGTACGCTTGCCGCCTTACAACCCCGTCTCGAACGCGGTCAACCACGCGACGAACTGGCTCGTGCTGCCTTTGCGCCATGTCTTCAAGACGGCGCGCGGAATCGACTGGGCGAGCCTGGTCGCCGCGCTGATCGCGGCGATCGTCTATGTCGTGCTGATGGTATCGGTCGCCGGTGTCGATCCGCTCGGGCTCGCGCCCGTCATCGCGATCGTGGCGTTGCTGACCGTCATCAAATGGGCGTTGAACCTGCTCGTCTGGCTGACGATCCTGATGGCGTTGCTCTCATGGCTCAATCCGAGCTCGCCCGCCATGCCAATCCTGTATCAGCTGACGGCGCCGTTTCTCAATCCGCTGCGGCGCGTTCTGCCGCGCTTCGGCGGCATAGACTTGTCGCCGATCCTGCTCTTCGTGATCGTTCAGGTGCTGTTGATGATCGTGACGCGCGTGGCCGTTTCGTTGACGCTGTTCGGCATTTGAAGCGGCGGCTATAAGGCATCGGCCACAGCGCACGTCATGGCCTTGCAGCGTCCGCAGACGGGGTCAGGCGCGAACCTCGGAGCTGCGAAGCCATTCGTCAAAACCAACGCGACCTAGACGCGCCTCGCCCAACGGCACGAGCGAAAGCTCTTCGACCATGCCGCCGAAATAACGGGCCTCCGGATCGCGCACGACTTCGCGCGAATCACCGACTGCCTTCAGATAGCGAGCGATCATTTCGTCGAACGGCGCGCGCTCCGGGCCCGCGATCTCGACGATCCCGTTTCGAGGTGCCGCAAGCGCCACCTCGGCAACGACTGCCGCGACATCGTCGGCCGCGATGGGCTGGAACAGACCGGGCGAAAGCCGGACAACGTTTCCAGCGGTACCCGCATCGGCAATGCCGCGCAGGAATTCCATGAACTGGGTCGAACGGATGATGGTGTAGGGCACGCCGGAAGCCTCGATCAGTCTTTCTTGGGCAACCTTGGCGCGGAAATATCCGTTCTCGGGCGTCCGGTCGGCACCGACGATCGACAGCGCGACATGGTGACGGACACCGGCGGCGGCCTCCGCTGCATGAACGTTGCGGCCAGAAGTCTCGAAGAATTCCCGCACTGCCTTGTCTTCGAACGAGGGCGAATTGGCGAGATCGACTACCACCTGCGCGCCGGCAATGGCCGCATGGAGCCCCTCGCCGGTGATGCTGTTGATGCCATTATTGGGCGAGGCTGCGACGACGACATGGCCACCTTGACGCAAAATAGCGACGGTCTTCGAGCCGATCAGGCCCGTACCGCCAATGACGACGATCCTCATGATTCACCCTCCATCTGGTTGGCGGCAAGGCACCGCAGGAAGTCATCGTAGAGCGGCGGCGCGTATCCCGGTAGACACGCAAAGAGGCTCACTGTGTTGTCCTAATAGCATCAATCGAAGTCGATCAGCCGCGCAGCGAGTCGCGACGTCCTGCAATAAATGAAGCCGCAAACGTGTCACAAACGGCAGCGCCGATACGTCTAGTTCGCTTATGGACTCCAAGACTTGCGCTCCCATGTCAACGTACCCCTCACGCTTCCCCCTTTCGGGCGCGGACGATCCGTTCGCAAGCAAAATGGCGACCAGTTTTGCTTGTGTCGTTTCTTTTTTGGCCGTCGCCAGCGAAGGCAGCTTTTCCCGCGCCGGCGACCGCCTCGGCATCGGTCGCTCCTCGGTCAGCCGGAACGTACAGAAACTCGAGGCTCGACTCGACACGCGTCTCTTTTTGCGCACGACTCGCAGTACGTCGCTGACGCGCGAGGGTGAGCTCTTCTATGAGAACTGTCAGCCAGGTATGGAGCGCATCGCCCAGGCGCTCGAAGACATGCGGGAGCTGCGTAACGGGCCGCCGCGCGGCCATTTGCGCATCGGTTCGACGCCCGGATTCGGCCGCAAGGTCGTCGCACCGTTACTGCATGACTTTCATCTTCAATATCCCGAGATCGAGCTCGAATTGCTGCTGAACGATCAGCCCGCCGACTTCACCGCCGATCGAATCGACGTGTCATTTCGCGAGGGACGCATGGAAGACAGCGGAATCGTGGCACGGCAACTGATTCCCATGCAGATGATTGTCTGCGCGTCACCCGGCTACGCACGGATTCACGGTTTGCCGCGCCACGTCGAGGAGCTGCCGAATCATCGCTGCATCAACTTCCGGACGGCTTCGGGCCGCATCAGGGAATGGGAGTTCAAGATCGACGGGGTCGCGCAGCGGCGTCAGCCTCTCGCGCAGCAAACGTTCAACGACGCGGATCTGGTGCTGCAGGCGGTGCTCCGCGGACTGGGCATCGCTCAGTTGCCTGCCTACCAGGTCTGCGACCTGCTTGACGATGGACGACTGCTAAGCTGTCTCGCGCAGCATGCACCCGACGACGGCGGTCACTACATCTGCTATCTCAGCCGCAAGCATCTTCCGGCCCGAATCCGGGTGTTCATCGACTACATGATCGAGCACACCAGAGCACTCGATCTGCAGTGTCTGCCGACGATGCCGACCTTATCGACAGTCGAATGACGGTAAGCAGGCACTGGAAGTGCCTCCTTCAGTGCGCAACTGCCGTCGCCGCGCCGCCGCCCTTTGCGGGCCGGGTGAGCCATACCAGCGGAACGATCGCAATGAAGATCATCGACGAGAGCCAGAAGATGTCGTTCAGTCCGAGCATCGCGGCCTGCGCATTCAGCGAATGTTCGAAAAACGCTGTGGCTTGATCCATACCGCCGCCGAGCGTCGCGCGAAGGTTCGCGATGGAGCTCATATAGTCGGGGTTGTTTACGCTCGATTGTTCGGCGAGTTGCGCATGATGCAGAATCGTGCGCTCGTTCCAGCCCGTCGAGATCAACGACGTGCCGACGCCGCCTGCGAACACGCGCGTGAAGTTGGACAAGCCGGCGGCCGCCGGAATCTTTTCGGGTGACAGCCCCGATAAGATGATCGCGGTAAGCGGCGTAAAAAAGAGTGCCATGGGAATGCCTTGCAACAGCGTCGGCAGCACCAGGGTATAGGGGTCGACACTTGTCGTGTAATGCGAACGCATGAAGAACACGCCTGCAAAGCCGAGAAACGCCAGCGTCGCGAGGAGCCGTGCATCGGACTTCGGCAACACCTTCGCCATCACGGGCGCGAGCAGCACGGCGAAGATTCCGAGCGGGGCGGTCACGAGCCCGGCATCCACCGAACGATAGCCTAGATAACCCTGAATCCACTGCGGCAGGATCACGAGATTAGAAAAGAACACCGCGTACGCAACCGAGATCGCAATTGTGCCGCCGCGGAAGTTGCGTTCCGCAAAGAGGCGAAGATCGACGATCGGGTTCTTCTCCGTCAACTCCCATATCAGGAAGAACAGGAAGCTGACGGCAGCGACGACAGCGAGCGTGCAGATCACGGGCGAGTTGAACCAATCGAGATCCTTTCCCTTGTCGAGCATGATCTGCAGCGACGCCACCCATGCGATCAGCGACAGCAGGCCAACCTTGTCGATGGGAAGCTTTCGCGGCAGGGAATCGCGGTCGCGGTAGATCACCCAGGTGACGGCAGCGGCAAACAGCCCGACAGGAATGTTGATATAGAAGATCCACGACCAACTATAGCTGTCGGTGATCCAGCCGCCCAGCGCAGGACCCGCAATCGGCCCGACCGTTGCCGTCATCGCCCACAGCGATAGCGCCGTCGAACTTCTCTCCTTCGGATACGAGCCAAGCAGAATGGCCTGCGAGAGCGGGATGAGCGGGCCTGCGACTGCTCCCTGCAACACGCGCGCGGCAAGTAGCACGAGCAAATTCGGTGCGACGCCGCACAGCCACGACGAGAATACGAACAGCACGATCGCGGCCACGAATAGCCTGATCTGGCCGACGCGCTGCGTGAGCCAACCCGTCAACGGAATCGAGACGGCGTTGGCCGCCGCGAAAAGCGTGATCACCCATGTTCCTTCATCGACGGATACGCCGAGATTGCCCGAGATGGTTGGAATCGCAACGTTGGCGATGGAAGAGTCGAGAACGTTCATGAACGTCGCGAGCGCGACTGCGATTGTCGCGAGGACCAGCTTGCCGCCTGTCAGCGGAGGTGGTGCAAGGTGCATCGAGGAATTCATCTCGCTTCCCGTCTGAAGTTTCCGACAGGTCCGGCGTATCGATCCAACCCGTCAGAGTAGTGAATGAACCGGAACACGATCGCGAGTCGTGCTCCGGCAGGCGATTCAGCCTGCGTGCAGGCTGGTGTCGATCTTGTCGCTCTTCTCGCTTGCGTCGGGCTTTGCGGAAGGTGTCGACGATACGACGTTGCCCATGGACCCCGCACGCGAAGAAACGATGTTCTGCGCGATGATCTTTTCGATCTCGGCATTTGCCTGCGCACCGTATTCGGCAAACACATCCGTGCGATACGATGTGTTGGCCGCGGCGCCGAGCTGTGCGCCCGTGTTGCCGTGCGTATCCACATCGACATCCATCGACAGGCCGATGCGCAGCGGATGCGCTTCGAGCTCCCTGTGATCGAGCTGAATGCGCACGGGCAGACGCTGGACGATCTTGATCCAATTGCCCGTCGCGTTCTGCGCGGGCAAGGTGGAAAACGCGCTGCCCGTGCCCGCCGAGAACCCGAGAACGCGGCCGTGGTACTGGACTTTGCCGCCATATACATCGGCCGTCAGCGTCACGGGCTGACCGACCCGCATGTTCCGCAACTGGCTTTCCTTGTAGTTCGCATCGACCCACACGCCTTCGAGCGGCACGATCGCCATCAGAGGCGTGCCCGGCGACACGCGCTGCCCGACCTGCACCGAACGCTTCGCGACATAGCCGGTGACGGGCGCCGGCAACGTGTCGCGCGCATACGCGAGATACGCATCGCGGACTTTCGACGCGGCGGCCTGCACGTTCGGGTGCTGGTCGATCGTCGTGCGGTCGGTCAACGCGCGATTGGCTTGTGCCTGTCGACGTGCGGCATCGAGGGCCGCCTGCGCGGCCGTCACGGCGTCACGCGCGTGCGCGATGTCTTCGGCGGACACAGCACCGGTATCGGCGACGGCCTGGCGGCGGCGCAGATCATCCTGCGCACGGGCCAGCTCGGAGCGCTTCTGTGCGACGTTCGCGGCATAGAAATCGTTGTCCACGTATAAACGGCTGACCTGCCGCACGGCCTGACCAAGCATGGCTTCTGCGTTGCCGAGCGCAACTCTCGCATCCGCGTTGTCGAGCGTAACTACGGGATCGCCTGCCTTCACGATCTGTGTGTCGTCGGCATTCACGGCAATGACAGTGCCCGTCACCTGCGGCGTCAACTGCACGAGATTGCCGCTGACGTACGCGTCGTCGGTAGATTCGTGGTAACGCAAATACGTCATGTAGTACGCGCCGTAAGCCGCCACCGACACAACGACAACTCCGCCGAGCAGCGCGAGCAGCATCTTGCGCTTGCCTGTGTCCGGTCGATTCTCGACCGCGGCTTTCGGGTCGACTGCTGCGTCATGTTTTGCGCCGGTCACCCGGGTCTCCTGGCGCTCCACAGTATTGATCTCGCTCATTCCAGTTCTCCAGGCAAATTCTGTGGCGGCGGCTCAGCGCGCGGCGACAACGGGGCTGTTGGGTGCGGACGCTTCTGTGCGCGACGCTGCCGCAGAGTCTCGGTTCGACGTGTCGACGAAACCGCCTCCCAGCGCGGAAGCCAGTGCAATCTGCTGATCTCGGCGGTTCATGCGCAGGTCCGCGACGGCCTGATCGGCGGAGAGCGCGTTGACGTCGGCGTTCAGAACAGTCAACTGATTCGTGAGACCCGCCTTGTACTGCACGAGCGCGAGCTTGTCAGCCTCGTGTGCGGCGTCCTGCGCGGTCTGAGCATCCGCAAGCTGCGCATCCGTCGAACGCACATCCGCGAGTTGTTTGGCGACTTCGCTCAGCGCGGTCACGAGCGACTGGTTGTAAGCCGCGACCGCGTAGTCGAAGTCGGCGTAGCGGCCCTTCAGTTGTGCTCGCAGTTCGCCCGCGTCAAAGATGGGCAGATGGATGGCCGGACCGACCGATGCCGTGCGGCTCGCTGCCGTCAGAAAGCGACCAAAACCGAATGCGTCGAGCCCGATTGCAGCACTCAAGTTGAAGTCGGGATAGAACTCGGCCTTGGCCTCGTTCACATCGTGTGTCATCGCATCGACACGCCATCGCGCAGCCACGATCTCCGGGCGGCGGCTCACGAGATCGGCGGGCAAGTTGTCGGGCAGGCGCACTTCGTCACCCATGCCCAGCGCCGGACGCGCGATACGCAGGCCACGATCGGGACCTGCGCCAAGCAGCGCAGCGATCTCATAGCGAACCGTCAGGATGCGTCCGTCGAGCGAGTTCAGCGCGGCGCGGCTCGTCGCGAGGTTGGCCTGCGCGGTCTTGCGCTCGACTTCTGTGTCCAGCCCAGTCGCGATACGGCCCGCCGCGATCCGGTCGATCTGCTCGCGATGCGTGATTTCGTCTTCAGCGATGTCGCGTAGCACATACAGGCGCGCAAGCTGGTTGTACGTGCGAGCAATCGACGTCGTCAGCGTCAGCTCGACGACTTCCGCGTCCACCTGGCTCGCCTGACGCAGCGAAATTGCCGCTTTCAGCGCTTCGCGGTTCTTGCCCCACAGATCGAGATCATAGGACGCGCTCAACAGTCCCTTGTTCTCGGTCTGCCACGAGCCGCCAAACGGGGGCGGCACGAAAGTCGTACTCGAGAACCGTTGACGCGTGAGCGAATAGTTCGCGTCGACCCGCGGCATCGTGCTCGCCTTCGCCATTTCGCTGTACGCCGATGCAGCAGCAACGCGTGCACGCGCCTCTCCGAGCGTCGGACTGCTTTTCAACGCTTCCTCGATCAGCGCCTTGAGTTGAGCGTCGCCGAACTGGTCGGCCCAGTTGGCGGCGGGCCAATGGCCGTGTTGCGCGGGAAGGCTTTGCTGAGTGGCATACTGCTGCGGCTCGGCCATTTTCGCGTCGCTGTGTATATCGGCATAGTTCACACACGCCGAGAGCACCGCCGCAAACATCACCGGCACAGCCTGTTTCAGCGCACGCGGTACGCACTGCCTGATGTTCGATTGAATGTTCATCTTCCGGCCTATCATGCATTCCTCTCTCGCAAGCGCGAGCAGCATCTTCATGCCTTGCCATGGGTTCCTTATGCATCGGCGTACCTGTTCGCTATGTCCGACACCTGACACACACCATGTGCAGAAGTGTTCGCAGTTATTGGTCAGCAGCCGATATCGGTCTTCGCCCAGGCGGGACCTGGCTCGCTCCACGGCATCTATCCCGGTATAAATGGCTCCCGGTTCAGATCGAACCTTTATCGCTCTTCCCGCCGCAAAGCCGTGCAACGGAATATATTCAATGGGCCGCCGTTGCGCGGAATGATGAAATCCACCGTAGTGAATCACCCGTCCATTCCCCGCATAAATTCCATGGTGTGTATAGCCTTGCCGCTCTGTGACAATATGGGCGCCAACTTCGATAGTGCATTCGGTGTTGCCCAGCTCCGGTGAGGTTGTGCGGCAATCAAGATACGAACTTTCCATGGCGAACCGCCCATGTTATGGCTGCATTAAGACGCGAGTCCCTCCGAGATTCCGCTCGGGAGATTCAATTGGATGTCTGCCTTGCGAGCCGCATCTTTCCATTGTCAGGCGTGCCTGGCTATGGAAGATTTCGATTTGAGGCGGATATCGCGCTTCAGAAAATGCCGCTGAACGAGACGGCAATTGCAAGCCCGACACTAACCGCAGACAGCATGATCCAGCCTGCAAACACCGATAGGGGTCCCAGACGAAGCATGATGCTCTCCACTAACGACCCCGACTCCCGGCCAATTCAATCGAGCAAATCGAGCCGATCGCGGTGCCATGTCGGGAATAGTAGGCGTCGAGTCGCGACCTCGGTAGATACGCATCGGAACACTCACTGTTGCCGCGTGGACACCAATAAGCGCGGCCAAGCTATGGCTCCGGAAATCAGCGAGGCGAACCGCCTGCCACCATCGGCGTGCTCGAGCATGTCAACATGCGACGGCACCGCTGATGATGTTCACGCCTGATGCAGGCTTTCGGAATCGTCAGTATTGAATTCGCCCAGGCAAAGGGAATTGTGCGCCCGGATCTCGTCCGTCATGAAATCGACGAACACACGAATGCGTGACGGCAAATGCTGCCGGCAGAGATAGCATATGTAGTGACCCCGGTCGTCCGGGACATATCTCCTTAGAGCCGTGACGAGCTCATTGCGCGCAATGTAATCGCACACTTGATATCCGGGCATCTGGGCGATTCCGCGGCCCTCGAGGACCGCTTGCAATACCAGGTCCGCGTCGTTGAAAGTCAGTCTGGCGGTCGGCAGATACTTTCGCATATGGCCGTCGACCTTGAAATCCCAATCGAATACGCGACCGTTGAGCCTCAGGTTGATACAGTCGTGCCGGGCCAGGTCTTCCAGCGTAGATGGAAGTCCTCGCTCCTCCGCGTAGGCACGCGACGCGCAGAGTACCATCTGCATTGGAATCAGCTGTTTCGCAATAATGCTGGAATCCTCGATGCACCCATCGCGAAACGCGACGTCGATCTGTTCCGCTGCGAAATCGACTGGCCTGTCGTCCAGAAGCAGGTCGACTGCGATATCAGGATAGACCTCGGAGAACCGGAAAAGCAGCGGAGCAACCACTTTGCGTCCGAAGCCCACAGTCGAGAGGACGCGAAGGAAGCCACGAGGTGGACCCTGGCGGAGGTCCAGCATATCGTTCACGGCCCCAACGATATGAGCCACGCCCTGGTTGCAGTTCTCGAAGAACCTTTCGCCCTCTTGTGTCAGGGTTGTCGTTCTTGTCGTTCGGAGAAACAGGCGCGTACTGAGCTGCGTTTCGAGCTTCTGAACATTTCGACAGACAGCCGAGCGCCCTACCCCCAATCGCTCCCCGGCTTTGGCAAAGCTTCCCTCGGTTGCGACCGCCATGAAGGCGATGATCCCAGCGTAGCTCGTCGCGAAACAGGTAGACAAAGCGTCAGCGTTATTTGGCAAGCCAACGCGGAAGCCTCGCTGCGATGTATCCGATTGGTCCATTGATAGCCCCACTGCCGAGACGTGACCGGATGAGCCGTCCGGGCGCCAGCATGCGCTGGCACCGACAACGACTGCCAAGTTGCGACTATGAAGTGGCGGTCATTGGCGCCGCTCCGGTGGGACCGGAAACGGCTGCGAATGCAGCTCGAGAAGGCCGACGCGTCACAGTACTGGACCTTGCCTTCAGGTGCACAGCGGACACGAATGGTTGCATCGAAAACTATCGGGGAAGGCCCCGTTCGCATGCGGCGCCGTCAAACTGGAGGTGGGTCTGGTGTATGGCAGTGTAGCACCCGCCTGTTTCAAAAGCAGTCTCTTGGATGAGCGCCTTACGTCCGATCATTACATTTGGATTGTCGCCGAACGGGAAACACCGTGTCTCCCATAGCGGCCCTACCGTTGCAATCCGCGTGCATTTACGATGGAAGCGGCGTTGTCCCGTAAACTGACGAGCAGCCCGGATACACGGGCAGATCGGGCATTCCTTACACGATCGTTCGCTCGACAAGAGAGACTCCGACGAATCGAATGATCGGGGTCGAGTCGCGCGTCACTGAACTCGAGAATGCGTAATGGACGACAAAAAGCTGCAAGCCCCCCCACTTTCTCTCCTGGACAGGTACCGGGGCCGGGATTTTCATCCCCTGTATACAACGACTGTCACCGTTTCCGGTGGCGAGACGGGGCACGGGCGCGCATCGGGAGTGGCCCGTTCGGATGACGGAAATCTCGTTGTGGAGCTGCGGCTGCCCACCGAATTCGGCGGCCCCGGGAACGGGACCAATCCCGAGCAGTTGTTCGCGGCGGGCTTTGCGGCGTGCTTCCACGGAGCGCTGAACCTGCTCGGGAAACGCGCCGCGATGGACATCGCCGATACGGTTGTCGAAGTGCAGGTTTCGTTCGGTCGGGATCCGATGGACGGAGGCTATGCGTTGGTCATCGACCTTCGGGTCCGGATGCCGGGCGTCGATCGATGCCTGGCGGAAGAGATGGTTCGAACCGCCGAGCGCTTGTGCCCGTATGCAAAGATGGCACGACAAGGGACCGTCAATATCGTGACCGTCGTTGACTGACTCAACGCCCCTGGGGCAGCAAGAGCGTGTGACTGTCGATCGTCGAAGACATTCCTTACTTCACCGGCACAAGGACCGGCGCACCCTTCTTCTTCAAAAGAAACACGATGAACTTTGCGGGTTGGGTCTGGCTCGCGTTGCGCCCAACCGTATGTACATCGTTCGGGCCTTCGTAGAAGGTCTGCCCAGGCGTGAGCGTGACTTCCTTGCCGCCCTTGACCTGCATCACGATCGATCCCTCGAGCACATAAACGAAGGCGTTCGCATTATGGCGATGGACGGGGTCGACGGCACCCGGCGGATACGTCACAGTGATCATCAATGCTTCCTCGCCCGGATGACCGATGAGCGCCTTGGTCATCAGCGGTGTCACGACGGCTTCGGGCGCCGCCGCGCGTGCCATGCCGATATGGGCGCTGGCGACGGCGAGCATTGCGATTGTGGTGTGCTTCAGTCGAAACATGGTGTGCGCTCCAAATAGCGCGTCCCGCACGCGCGGGACGAAGACGAGGAACAACGAGACGGTTCAGGCGAGGTTAGCCTTGTCGAGGCCGAATGCCTTGTCGGCCGAACCCGGCACGGTCCGGAATGCAACGTTCGCGCGGTTCCAAGCGTTGATGGCCATCACTTCGTACGTCAGGTCGGAGATCTCCTTCTCGGAGAACTGCGCACGAACGCGTTCGTAGATATCGTCGGACACGCCAAGCTCGCCAAGTTTGGTCAGCGCTTCCGTCCACGCGAGGGCGGCGCGTTCGCGCGGTGCGAACAGCGTCGATTCGCGCCAGATCGCCAGATGATGGAGGCGCAGTTCGCGCTCGCCGTGTATGCGTGCTTCCTTTACGTGCATGTCGACGCAAAAGCCACAGCCATTGACCTGCGACGCTCGGATCGACACGAGATCACGGATCGATTCTTCGATTGCACTTTCCTTCAGCCGATTACTGAATTCGAGGAGCTTTTTGAAGAGCTCCGGCGATTGTTGAATGTAGTTGATACGCTGGGTCATAGGATTCTCCTGGCGATGACGGCGGACATACGCTTGAAGCGGATGTCGCTAGCGGCAATGCGCCGCACGAAGTCATCGTAGGAGGAGCCGGCGTACCGCGGTAGCCATTCAAACGGGATCACGGTGTTGTCCCTTTGGCACCAATCAACCGCAATCAGGCCCGGGCAGGCCGCAGGGATTACTGCGCCTACGCGTTGCGGTGTGCCGCAGCGATACGTGTCAGCTTGTCAGGATTGCGCTGCAGGAGAATACGGACGACGCGCGTGGCGTCCGCTTGGAATGACTGCGAAGGCCAGCGCGAGCCTTCAATATCCAGTCGACGCGCCGCTCATCCGCTATGTACCGGAACAGCCAACGTGCGCTCGTATTGCGGCAACCGCAAGTCCGTCGGCATCGCTGAAAGCTGCTCCAGCAACGCGGCTAACCGTCGGCGATCGGTCATCGATATCGTTGTCGCTGCCAACAGGTGCTCGATCTGCGAGACCCAGTATTCACGACGGATCAGCCAGGGAAGGCGGGCTAAAGTGTGCACCGTCTTTTCCAGCCGCTCGATTTCTCCCTTCACCATGCGTATCCTCCTGCCCCGTCGGGAACCCACCGCTTCGTACGGCCGGATGTTTCCGAGCTGTTCGATGAACTTGACGCAACAACCATGCATCGAGTCGCGGAATGACGGTCAGGCCGACCAAGCTCGGAAGAAGGGATAGCCACAGCGTTCGCGCAAACGTTTGGCCGTTCATCACCGCCCTCTCGTCATGACTCCATGCCTCTTGTGTAACGGCTGACGAGCGCGGCACTTGATAGGGGCAAACCCTTATTCGGGCCGTCTCCTCCCGAAATCGCGAGCGACGGCCTCGGTTGCCTTCACGGTCTATGTATTGTCGATGGCACCGAAGCGGGCCGGGATGATCGCATAGAGGGCGCGCAGCTTTTCCTGCGAAACCCGTTCGATGAGGCGCTGCGCTTCGGCCTCGGTCACGACGAATTCGACTTCGACTGTCAACGAGCCCTGCAGCTCGAAAAAGCGCTCCTCGTGCAGCACGCGATGCGCGCCGAAACCAGCCATCGCGCGAAAAGCGGAGCCGCCCGTGACGCCCATTCGGCTTGCTTCGGTCAGCAGCCACTCCCACAACGGCTTCCAATGCAGGCGATGGTTTTCGTGGACATAAAACCGTAACAGCACATACTCGTCCATGGCGCGTCTCCAAGAACGGTGTGGAGCAGAATCGAACGCCGGTCTGCTTACCCTGCGTAGAGCCAGGCCCGGGCTGTCCAGATGCCGAGGCCGGTCAGCGCGAACGAGCCGAACACATGCAGCGCCGCTTCGATCAGCGCCCACGCAAATTGCCCTTGAGCGATCAGTGTGACGACTTCGGCCGAAAACGTCGAGAACGTCGTGAGCCCGCCCATGAAGCCGGTGATCACGAAGAGCCGCCACTCGGGCGGCAAGCCGGCCTTCGCGCTGAAAAAGACCACGGCGACGCCGATCAGATAGGCGCCGATGAGGTTCGACGCAAGGGTGCCGAGCGGCACCATCGGAAACATGGCATTGAGTCCGATCGAAAATCCCCAGCGCAGCAACGCGCCCAAACCGGCGCCAATAAAAATGGAAAGCAGCGTGTAAATCAAGGTCCCGTCCTGATTCAAGTCATGTTCGGAGTTTTTTATTGAACCGGGATGGTACGGCAGACGTTGCCGGACGAACAGCCTCGTTCGCGTCGAACCGCCCTTCGAACAGCTCGCGCTCACGAGCCAGCCCCTCGCCCACGACATCGAAAAACGCTCTGACGCGTGCCGTGCCTTTCAGATCGGCGTGCGCGACGATCCAAAGCTCGCCCTCGAGTTCCGGCACCGGTGCGCGCAGCGCACGAACGACGCCGGGCTGGCTGTCACCGAGATAGCACGGCAGTAGCGCGAGCCCAATACCGGCACGCGCCGCGACGAACTGGTTGATGAGACTGTTGGCCCGATAAACGAAAGCATCAGGAGCGGCAGTGCGCGCCAGCCATTCGGCCGCTTGGATACCGGATGCAGCGTATTCCCAGCCAATCAACGCATGGCCTTCGAGTTCGTCGACGTGCGCCAATGCGCCGCCGTGCTCCTCCAGATATTCGGGCGAGGCGTAAAGCGCCCATCCGACATTGGCCAGCCTGCGGCCCCATAGCTCGCCTTCTTTCGGGCGCACCGGACGCAGCGCGATATCGGCCTCCCGGCGCGAGAGATTGAGCACGCGATTGTCGACGGTGAGTTCGACCACGATGCCGGGATGGGCCTCCCTGAATGCTGCCAAGTGGCGGGTCAGCCGACTGTAAGCGAGTGTTTCCGACGAAGTGACGCGCAATCGGCCGGACAGCCGATGGTCCCGGCCCGTGATGTCGCGATCCATGGCCAGCACCTCGTCCTCCATCCGTTCGGCCGCGGCAGCCATGCGGGCCCCCGCTTCCGTGGCCTCGTAGGCCCCGCCCGCCGAGCGTTCGAAAAGTCGCACGCCGAGCCGGCTTTCAAGCGCCTTCAGACGTCGAAAAGCCGTCGAATGATCGACGCGCAGCCGCTCGGCCGCGGCCGTCAAGCTGCCGGTTCTATATACGGCGAGGACAAGGCGAAGTTCGTTCCAGTCGTTCATGAACGCGACGCTAATCGGCTTCTTGCGCGGTTGCAAGCCCGGACCGCGTTTGCACCAGGGATTTTGCGTCGATGCATTGCTCGCGCCGCGCCAAGCTGTCGGCCGACGGTGGACGATGACCCTGCATCCTACGGGGGAATACGCTTATAACTAATCATTCGTCCACGGCCCACCGTCTCAGACAGATAATTCATTTGGAATACCGCTTTTCCTATCAGTCTGTCTTTCCCTCAGAGATTGGCCACTATGTCCGACATTTCCGTTGCCGGTCGCGCGACGCGCTCCGACATTCATCTGGGTGCGCTCGGCGTTGCATCGCTCGCTTTCCTTGCGGGCCTCGTTTATCTCGACACCACGGTCAGTGGCCGTCAGGCTGCGCTATGGATCGTGGGCGGTTTACTCGGGCTCACGCTTTATCACGCATCGCGTTCGGCTGCAATATCGGCGCCTATTTCAGCGGTATCGTCTCGGGCAGCCTGCATGGATGGCTTTGGGCTGCCTGCGCGTTTTTCGGCAGCGTGATCGGTACGTTAGTGCGACCTGTATTCGGACTCGCGAACGAAAAGACTGTCCGACAGGGTGCTTGCTGAACGATGCGACCGGGACCGGCCTCGCGCTGCACGAGATCGTCTCGCATGCGACACTGGCGGACATTCGCGCCCTGACCGGGGCGCCGTTTGTGCCGTCCGCGCGATCGGATGCGCGTACCGCCCGAGGAGCGTCCATGCCCGACACCATCGACTGGTTCTTCGACGTAGTCTCCCCGTTCGCCTACCTGCAGATCGAACAGTTCGACAGGCTGCCGGCAGGCCTCGCCATCCGTCCGCGCCCGGTGGTACTGGGCGCGATCCTGAACCACTGGGGCCAAAAGGCCCCCGCCGAGATCGACGCGAAGCGGACGTTCACTTACCGGCATGCGCTGTTTCGCGCTCAGCAACTCGGCATTGCATACCGCATGCCGCCCGCGCATCCGTTCAACCCGATCAAGGCGCTACGCTTGACGATTGCGATGGGTGGCTCGCTCGATGCCGTCCGTGCGGTATTCCGGCACATCTGGCGCGAGGGACGAGACGTGGCTTCACCCGAGGGCTTCGCCGCGCTGTGCGAAGCGGTCGGCTTTCCGGAGGGCGTCACCGCCGTCGAGCAGCCCGCGGTGAAAGACGCCTTGCGCCATCACACCGACGCGGCGATCGCACTCGGTGTGTTCGGTGTACCTACGTTCGTGCGCAACGGCGATCTGTTCTGGGGAGAAGACGCGACCGCGATGTTCCTGCAATGTCTGGAGACCGACTGGCTTGCCACGCCCGAAGTGCAGCGGGTGAGCGCGTTACCGGTCGGCGTCCGGCGTAGCGGATCGTGACACCCAGGCGCGCCCCGGGGACCCCATGAAGTTGCGATGACCGTGGCCGCCCCGACGGGACTGCAGCATCCAATGAAGCAGTAGCCCGATCGCTGCACCGGCGCATTCAGCCAACAGGAAAGCCGGCACGCTCTGCGGCGCGGCGTGCGTGTGACGTCTGTTCGCCCTGGCGAACGACAAGACCGCTATCCGGTCTAGCGCTCACCCGGCCGCGCCGCGGATTTCGGGTTAAGGGCCGCGTCAGTCGAATCGTTATTGGCGGACGGCTCGGCGGTGCGCTTCATTTCCGCCGCAATGTACGCGAACTGCCGTTCGTACGCTGCGGTATGGCCGGACTTCACGGCGGCGCTCACGTAATCGTTCGCCGTCGGGTAGGCGCCACGAACGTCGCCGAACGGACCGATACGGGCGTACCAATCGGAAGGATTCCCAAAACCCATTTGCTCCAGACTCCGGCGCGCCTCGGAAAAGAACCGAACCATATCGGTCACCGAGCCGTACTCGGCGGTTTCCTTCAATCGAGCGGCATGCTCGATGCCGAGGCGCCCATGCTTGACATGACGGTTGAGCGTCTCGAACTCTTCACCCCGATACAGGTTCGAGATTTCCACCGCAAGCGCTGGCAGCGACCGGTGAGCAACGCCCGGGGCATCGCTAGCCACTTCCTCGGAAAGATGGATGCGACGCAGTCCGGGGTGCGTAAAGGCTTTGGGCAAATGGTCGCTTTTGGCAACGGTGATCGTGACTCCCCCCTCGCCGACCACCTTTTTCATGCGTGCGCGAAACGTCGGCGATTGCTCGTGGAGCACCTCGAGTTTCGCGACGAGATTCGATACGCGCGGGTCGTCGGCGGGATTTCGGATATGCGCGGCGACAGCAGCCCACCCGCTCGGCTTGGCCACCGCGGCCGGTCTTGCGCCGCTCGCAGTCCGGACGGGCAGCCCTTGCAGGTAGCCATCGGTGAGCGCTCGCCGACCACGAGACGCTGACGCCCCGGCGGCATTCGATGACGATGTTTGGCTCCCGCCCGTAGCGGAAGCGATCGGGTGCACCCCGTTCGTGCGAGTGATGTCGAAGCCCATTTCCGCGCTTGTGATGCCGTTACCGATAAAGGGAACGTCATGCTGACCCCGGCCGGTACGAAGTGCCGCATTGTCCGGCGAAATGCGGGAGCGATGCGCGAAGGCATCGCTAGACGTTCGCTACGCTCGCTGCTGAGCAGCGAAATGTGCGATGAGAGCGCGAATGCCCCGCTCCGCCATCGACTCGTCGTCCGATATGCTTGGGCATGGGGTTGTGGCACTCGACAGCCTGCACATCGAATAAGGTTTCCCGGCGGTCTCACACTTGTCTTGGTTTAGTTCCTATGTCTTCGTTACCTATTCACGGATCCGGCCGGACAACGCCGCCCTCTTCTGAGAATGGGCGTTCGCCCGCCAGGGCATCTTCGCCGCCAACGCGCTTATCCGGGCAACGCCCTATTATCGGCCCGCTTGCGGCATTGAGTGGGCAAGAGCCGCACGCGTCCGCGAAGAATGACGTCTCGAAGCCGAAGTCGCTCATCGTTCGCTCCACTGATAGCCGATCGAAGGCTTCGGAGTCGGCGTCAGCAGCGTTGCGTGCGTCGGTCCAAGACCTGCTCGGGCCGACCTATGACGCGAACGAGTATGCGAACGAACTATTAAAACATGCCGATAAACCCGCGACGGAGCGCGAAGCAGCGATCAAGACATGGCTTCGACGGCGGGCATTGCATATCGCGCCCAGCGAACACCCGCTTTTTGCAAGCTTGCGGCCGGAATTCCTGAACGCAGGAGGTGTGTTCAACGCCGTTTACAGGTTACCCGGACATCCGCTCGTGGCGAAGATCGACATGCTGCAGCCGAGGGTTCAGACGGGCTACAACATGCAATTCATGGGCAGAGATCCGAACTACGAGCCTGCTCATCTTGCCGCAATGGCCCAGAGCAGTTTGCGGCAGGAGCGGCGCAATCTGCGGGAAATGCGGAGCTTTTTTGGTTCACGTCTGCCTCGGGAATTTCTGCGGTATACGACCGTGCCGGTTCCGGGCAGGATTCTCAAGCTACTGGCGCAGGAAGAAGTCCGAGAACATGAGGTCGTCGTCGACGGCCAAAACGTCATCTATTCCCCGATGCCGATCGACAGCAATCGAATCTACCCAATGGACCTTGTCGTGCGCTATCAGAAGGATATAAGCGAACTGTATGACAGGGTGGCACGCGGAGAGGATGCGATCAGTTTCAGAGGCCACTACGTCGAAGATTCCTCGCATCGATTACCGGATGCGGAGGACTACAAATTGGCGTCCGATCTGTGGGTTGCCAATAAGTATCCCGGCCGTGATTTCGGCCCCGACGAGCGGATGCTATTCGAGAAAATTCATGGCCTCGCCGAGCAGGACACGCTGATCAGCCTTCTAATGCAGTGTGACGATCCCGACCTTCTCAGCGAGGTGCGCGATTTCGTAGCGTTGGCGATCCGATTTTCCAACTCCACCAAGCGGACACTGGATACGATCGGTGACGCGAACGTCTTCTTCGTGAAAATCGACGGCCAGTGGACGTGCGTGATGGGCGATGCGCAGGTCCCACGCTTGGAGCCGATGTTGGCGACGTTTTCCGATTCGCTGAACAAAATCGCACGGGATGAATTACCCGATGCCAATGCCGGTTGGCATTTGACGGTTGGACTGCCCTATGTACAGTCCGTGAACGCGGTCGCACATTTCCTCGGATTGACCGAGCGAATTCGCATCCCCGGGAAGATCCCCGCGCAGGTGCGATGGGACCGGCTCTTATCGCTGATCGTATCGGCTCGCCGACCGCCCGCGCCTCACGCGGCGATTCCTTTTCATGATCGTCCCTTATGGCGCCGGCCGCCGGAGATGTGGTGAGTTGCCAAGCCAGTGTGGCGCGGCAGAGAGTCATCGCCGCACATGAACGTTGACGATCGCTTGCGTGAATGCAATCCGAAACGGCATTTGCGCAATAGACGTTGCGTGCTCGCAGCCCGTATGCTGGTCGGGTCGTTCATTTACCGCCATCGTTCAAGAGGCCCCCATGAAGCTCTATTACTCCGCCGGCGCCTGCTCGCTGTCGCCGCATATCGTCGCCGTCGAAGCCGGCATCGCCGTCGACCTGGAACGCGTGAGCCTCACTAAAACGCCGCACACCACCGGTTCCGGGACCGACTTCTCGGCTGTCAACCCAAACGGCTATGTCCCGGTGCTCGAACTCGACGACGGCACGCTCCTGACCGAAGGCCCCGCGATCGTGCAATACCTGGCCGACCTGAAGCCGGAAAGCGGCCTGGCGCCGCCGGCGGGAACGATGGCTCGCGTCCACCTGCAAGCGTGGCTGAACTTCATCGCCACCGAATTGCACAAGATGTACAGCCCATGGCTGTTCCACGATGAATACGGCGCGCAAGCACAAGCAGTCGCGCGCAACAAGATTGCGGAGCGGCTGCGATACGTCGAAACGCATTTGGCTGCGGGCGGGCCCTTTCTCGCGGGCGAAGCCTTCACGGTGGCCGACGCGTATCTGTTCACCATCGTCAGTTGGTCGCGGTTCGTCGATGTCGATCTCTCCAGCTTCCCGAGTCTGCGCGCCTATCTCGAACGGGTCGGCCGGCGACCGGCCGTCCGCGAAGCGATGAAGGCCGAAGGATTGAAGGTGCCGGCATGACTGCCTTATCGAGTACGCCGACCTATACCCTGGTGAGCCATGCGCTGTGTCCCTATGTACAGCGCGCCGCGATCGCTCTCGCTGAAAAAGGCGTGGCTTTCGAGCGGCGCTACATCGATCTGGCGGACAAACCCGCATGGTTTCGTGCGATATCGCCGCTCGGCAAAGTTCCGTTGTTGCTCGTCGACGGGCGCAGCGCCGAGCCGCCTGCCGCCGTCTTCGAGAGCGCGGTCATTTGCGAATTCCTCGAAGATGTCGGCGCGGGCCCCTCGCTGCACCCGTCGGATCCGCTCGAGCGGGCGCGGCATCGCAGTTGGATCGAATTCGCTTCGGCCATCCTCGCGGATCTCTGGCATTTCGAGACCGCGACCGACGCGACCACCTACGAGACGAAGCGCGAGGCCCTGGAACAGAAGTTCGTTCGCGTCGAAGCGGAACTCGGCGACGGTCCGTTGTTTTCCGGTTCGCGAATGTGCCTCGTCGACGCGGCATTCGCGCCGATCTTCAGATACTTCGATGTTTTCGATGCACTCGTGCCCACCGGCGTCTTTGCGCACACGCCGAAGGTCGACGCCTGGCGGCGCGCGTTGTTCGAAAGACCCAGCGTGACGGATGCGGTCTTGCCCGGCTATGAGGAGCGTCTGCGGGCGTTTCTGACTCGGCACGATGCCTATTTGCTCAAACGCTCGGGAGCGTCGACGCAATGAACGGAATCAACGCTATGAGCCAAGGGGCCGCATGGGGGTGGTTGATCGTATCGGGGCTTTGCGATGTCGCCTGGGCGGTCTCGATGAAATACGCCGAGGGCTACACACGGCTGGGTTGGAGCGTGATTTCCTTGCTGTTGCTCGCCGCGTTCGTCTTCCTGTTGGGCCGCGTACTACAAGTGCTGCCCGTGGGCACGGCGTACGCGGTATGGACCGGAATTGGCGCGGCGGGAACGGTACTGCTCGGCATTGCCCTGTTCGGAGAGCCCGTCGGGCTGATCCGACTCGGCGGCGTGGCGCTCGTGGTGGCCGGCATCGTCACGTTGAAGATGGCGCCTGCGTAAAGTGCAGTTTCACAGATCGTATGCACGCGTTCGGTGGGTCTCGCCGCGAGGCTCAGGTCGATGAAGGTCTATCCCGACTCGCAGTGCGCGGGTAAGCGGCCAAGCACAGCGCCAGCACTTCGGCGCGAAACCAGCGATGAGCCGGATCGTGATCGAGGCGCGGATGCCAAATCGCCGAGACGTTGAATGCCGGCACCGCCAGCGGCAGCTCGAAGCTCTGCACGCCGTTGGCCGTTGCATACTCGGGCACAAAGGCATTGCCCAAGCACGAATACGGGACGACGGCCAACAAGTCCGATTGACGAACGAGCTGGATAGCGCTCGTGTATGACGGCACGACGATCGGCACGCTCCGCCGCAGATCGCGCGACGCGAAGGAGACGTCCACCGGACTATCGGCTTCGCCAGTGCGGGATATGTCCACGTGCGGGTACGCGGTCCATCGATCGATGCTGACATCACCATTGCTCAACAGCGAATGACCGACGCGGCACACGCCGACGTAGCGGTCGCGCAAGAGCACGCGCGCGCGGACCTCCGGCGCGGCGGTTTTGACGATGCCGATCTCCAGATCGACGCCCCCTTCCCTCAGCGGTTGCGCATTCCAATCCGGCTTCGGCGCGAAGCGAAGCTGAACACCAGGCGCCGCTCGATGCACCCGATCGATCAACGCTGCGCCCAGCAGATCGATGAAGCCCTCCCCGGCACGCACGGTGAAACGCTGCTCGAGGGCCGCGATCTCCAGCCGAGGGTCGGCACGGCTCAGCGCTCCCTCCGCTTCGCGTAGGAGCGCCGGAATGCGCTGACCCAACTGCTCGGCGTAAGGCGTCAGAACCAGCGCGCGGCCCGCTTGCAATAGCAACCGGTCGCCAGTGGCTACGCGCAGGCGCGCCAGCGTACGGCTCATCGCCGAAACGCTGAGGTTCAGGCGTAGCGCGGCTCGCGTAACGCTGCGTTCGCTCAGCAACGCATCGAGCGCGGTCAAGAGGTTGAGGTCGATGCGTGACATGCCCGCAGCATAGTCCAAAACAACTCGGGTATGGCGCTGCGTGCAACCGTCGATTGCATCCCGAGCGTCTGGCGCAAGCTGACCGCGATCCGGAAAATCGACGACGTCACTTGAACAAAGGATCCCGCCATGCCAGACATTTCCACATCCGCTCGTGTCCGCACCATTTTGCTGATCGGCGCCTCGCGCGGCCTCGGCCACGCCATGGCGGCCGAGTTCGCGAAGAAGGGATGGCACGTGGTGGGCACCGTCCGCGCCGGCCGCCGAACGCTGCTGCACGACTTGGCCGATGCATGTCCCGGTCAGGTCGAAATCGAGACGCTCGATATCACGCGGCCCGAGCAGATCGCCGCCTTGCGCGAGCGCCTGGCCGGACGCACGTTCGAGATGCTATTCGTCAATGCGGGCACCACCAATCCGGATCCCACCCAAACGATTGGCGAGGTGTCGACCGAGGATTTCGTCAACCTGATGATCGCCAACGCGCTCAGCCCAATGCGCGTGGTGGAACGCCTTTCCGACCTGGTTGCGCCGGACGGCCTGATTGGAATCATGTCGTCGGGGCAAGGCAGCATCGCCGACAACGAAACGGGCCAGCGGGAGGTCTATCGGGGCAGCAAAGCGGCGCTGAATCAGTTCATGCGCAGCTTTGCGGCGCGCCAAGCCGGCATGCCACGGCCCATGGTGCTGATGGCGCCGGGCTGGGTGCGCACCGACCTCGGAGGGCCCGAGGGACGATTGTCCATCGACGAGAGCGTGCCCGGGGTCGTGAACGTGCTGCTGGGCAAGTTAGGGCGTCCCGGGTTGGAGTACCTCGACTACCAAGGTCGGACCGTTCGGTGGTGAGGGGATTCGCGTCAATCAGACATCGACACTCACTTCAGCGGCATCGCCCCGGACAGCCTGCATGGATGGCATGCGTACGCGAGCACCGGCGGCCGGCAACTCTTCGGGATGCGAACCCTCCTCGATGCTGGCAATCCATGCGCGCAGCGTTTCGCCGATCTGCGCCGCGTGGTCTTCCTGCAGATAATGGAAACCCGCGCCCAGTTCGACGACGCCGATATTCTGCTGGCCTGCCGCAAACTGTTTCGCGAAGGCCGGCGACACGATTGCGCCCGGATCGCCGACGAACAAGAGCTTCGGGTACGTCGAAGCCTTGAGCGCCGCGTGTGCTTCGGTCAGCCATCGATGGACATCTTGCGGTTGCCCTTCGATCGGTAATTCGTTTGCCAGACGCCAGATCGGCTTGCGCGATTCCTCCGTCGGAAAGGGCAGCTTGTAGGTTGCGAATTCCTCGCTGGATAGCGTGCGCTGGATCGAGCCCGGAAGAACCCGTTCGAGGAAAAAATTGTCGCGCTGGATCATTTCCTCGCCGATGCCCGGGGTGCGGAACTTCTGAAAGGTCGCACGCGCCTGGGAATTTTGATGAAATTCATCCCAGCGGTCGAAAGGCCGAATGAATTCCATGAACGCCAGGCCCTTCACGCGCTGAGGAAAACGCGCGGCGAAATGAAATGCCAGCGCAGTACCCCAGTCTTGCGCCACGAGATAAAGGGAACCTAGACCCAGCGCTTCGATGAAACCGTCCAGGTAGCGCACGTGATCGGCAAAACGGTAGTCGATGTCCGGCTTGCCCGAGTGCCCATAACCGATCAGATCCGGCGCGATGGCATGGTGTGTATCGGCGACTGCAGGCATGATGTTGCGCCAGATGTACGACGAAGTCGGATTCCCATGCAGGAACAGAACGACGGGGGCGTCTTCCGGGCCCAACTGCCGGTAGCTCATCGTCGAATCGAGGACGGGCACCCGCAGGGTTGATGCGACGGTGGGTAGCGGCATGACGAGGCTCCTTCCAGAAGTTCGGCTAGCGACACCTCGTCATGCTAATTACGCGCGCCTGGATTGATAATATTGCGTCGACGGAAAAGACCATTTACCAGGGGTGCGCAATCATGGACCGCATGACCGCGTTGACTGTGTTTCGGACCGTCGTCTCCGTCGGCAGCTTCAGCCGGGCCGCGAAACAATTGGGCCTGTCTCCCGCTGCGGTGAGCAAGAACATCGGCGAATTGGAGACGCATTTGCGCGCGAGATTGCTGAACCGGACGACCCGGCGGCTCAGCTTGACCGAAGCCGGCACGCAGTATTACGAGCGGATCGCACGCATTTTGGACGATCTCGACGAAGCGGACGGCTCGGTGGGCGAATTGCAGCAACAGCCTGCCGGACAGCTTCGCGTCAGCGCGCCCATCACGCTGACACTGCTGACGATCTCGCAATCGCTCCCGCGATTTTTGGCGCGTCACCCCGGCCTTTCGCTCGATCTCCACCTGGACGACCGGCGCGTGGATCTGATCCGCGATGGCTACGATTGCGCGCTGCGCGGCAGCGACAGGCTGGAGGATTCCCGGCTCGTGGCGCGCAAGCTGATGGTTCTCAAGCATGTGCTGTGTGCGGCGCCGTCTTATTTCGAGCGCTGCGGCATGCCAAATGATCCACTTGAGCTCGCCGACCATAGCTGTGTGCAGTTCACGTTGTCGGATCACTCCGCCGCTTGGGCGTTTCGCAAGGACGGGCGGTCCGTGACGGTGCCTGTGACGAGCCGCTATAAAGTTTCCTCGAGCCTGGCGGTACGAGACGCACTGCTCGCCGGATTCGGCTTGAGCCTGATTCCGGAGCTCTACGTGCGCAGTCACTTGGCCGAAGGCTCGCTGGTGCCGGCGCTCACCGAGTGGGAAAGCGACGAAACCACGATTTATGCCGTCTATCCGTCGCGGCATTTCCTGCCCGCGAAGATGAAGGTGTTTCTCGATTTTTTGGCGAAGGAGCTTGGCGAGAGTGGGATCGTCCCGCCTGAGAATGGGGTGTCTTAATGGGAAACCATACCTGGGAAGACTTCAAGTCGAGCCTGCAGAGGGACAACAGATGACATGCGTTGCGCAGTGGGTCGCCGAAGACGGCGCGGGCGCCGAGCACCTGGTGTTGAACGAATGGCCGGATCGCGTGATCGGCGAGGCGGTGGTCGTCGGTACCGGCTTCGGCTCGCCGTATGGAGTGCACTACCGGGTTGAGATGGCCCCCGACTGGACGGTGCGACGCGTACTGGTCGCGCTTACCGACGGGCGCACGCTGGTGGTATCGGCTGACGGCAATGGCCATTGGTATGACATCGACGGCAGGCCGCTGGCGGCACTCGATGGCTGCATCGACATCGACATTTCGGGCACGCCATTCACCAATACGCTGCCAATCCGTCGCCTGGGGCTGATGCAAGGCGAACGGCGCCAAATCCGCGTAGCCTATCTGGCGCTACCGGCGTTGACGATCGAGCCGGCCGATCAGGCGTACACGTGCATCGAACCGCGGCGGCGCTATCTGTACGAGGGCCCGTTGCGGCAATTCCAGGCGGAGTTGGCGATCGATACGAATTGGCTGGTCGAAGACTATCCGACGCTGTTCAAACGGATCGCGTAATTTGTGCAGAGCAAGATGTGCCCCGCTCGCAAAAACAGAAATGGGCAGCGCCCCACCGAATTGGATACGGCGCGAAAAAGACAGTACGATCGTCGCATTAGGCGGCACCGCAAGAAACCGAGAGCCGCCGGCGTTTTTCGTCGGCTTGCTAGGAAGAACGACGACGGACCCCTTAGTTCTTCGTGGCGGTTACCGCTGAAAACGCAGAGCATGAGGGCTGATGATCCTCATTGCAGCAGGTTGGTGCGCTCTTGAATGATGGTCAAGGGCACCGTTAGTGCTTTCGCGGAGGAATCATGACCGAGCGCGATAAGGTGTTTGGAGGCTCAATCCCGAAGTTCTATGACACGCTGATGGTGCCGCTGATCTTCGAGGCCTATGCCGCCGACTTGGCGGAGCTTGTCGCAGCCTCCTCGCCCAGCTCGGTGCTTGAAACGGCGGCCGGCAGCGGCGTGGTCACTCGAGCGCTTGCGCCAAAACTTTGCGCGGGTGCGCGCTACGTCGTGACCGACCTCAACCAGCCCATGCTCGACTATGCCGCGGCCAAGCAGGGGGCCGACAGCCGTATCGAATGGAGACAAGCGGACGCGCTCGATCTGCCGTTCGAAGATGCCTCGTTCGACGTTGTTTGCTGCCAGTTCGGCGCGATGTTTTTTCCCAACCGGGTCGCCGGCTACGTCGAGGCGCGGCGCATGCTGAGGCCTGGTGGTCGCTTTGTCTTCAATGTCTGGGACCGCATCGAAGAGAACGACTTTGCCGAAGAAGTTACCGATGCCGTCGCCACGCTGTTTCCGCACGACCCTCCGAGATTCCTCGCCCGCACGCCGCACGGCTATCACGATGTCGCGCTGATCCGCGAAGAGCTGAGCCGCGCAGGATTTGCCGACATCGAGGTCGAGACACGCGAGAAGGTGAGCTCGGCGAGTTCGGCGCGAGACGCTGCCGCCGCATATTGCCTGGGAACGCCTCTGCGTAATGAAATTGAAGCGCGCGACGCCAGCTTGCTTCAACTCGCCACGGACCGAGCGACGAAGGCAATTGCCATCCGCCATGGCGAAGGGCCGGTGGCCGGCAAAATTCAGGCGCATGTGATCGTGGCAACAGGATAGTGGATTCGCGACGCATTGCTCGTTCGTCTGAAGGATAGCGAGCGCTTGAAAAGCTTTTCTTCGCCTACTACGCTATTTCATGCTCTTCACATTCCGCCGGGAGCAATGATGAAAAGCACACCGAGCATGGTTCAAGAGGAGCCTGTCGCTGACGACACGCGCCAGAGCGAACCCTCCCCTGAACGGGTACTCCAATTGGGCATGGGGTTCTGGGCGTCCAAGGCCCTATTGTCCGCAGTCGAACTCGGTGTGTTCTCGCGCCTCGCGACAGGTCCTCACGACGCCGCGCAGCTCGCTGAGGCACTCGAGCTTCATCCGAGGTCGGCCCTTGATTTTCTCGATGCGCTGGTCGCATTGAATCTGCTGGAACGCGAAGACGGGACATACCGCAATGCGCCGGATGTCGAACTCTTTCTGGATCGGGCCAAGCCCAGCTATGTAGGCGGGTTGCTGGAAATGGCCAACGCGCGGCTGTATCCGTTCTGGGGTTCTCTGACGGAAGCCCTTCGCACGGGGCAGCCACAGAGCGAGGTTAAAGGAGGTGGCAATTTCTTCGACACGATATATCGCGACGAACACAAACTACGTGAATTCCTGCGTGCAATGAGCGGGGTCAGCCTGGGCGCGGCCAAGGCGATTGCGCAACAATTCCCCTGGCAGAATTACAGCACCTTCGTCGACATCGGCGCGGCCCAAGGCGCCTTACCTGTGCAGATCGCACTCGCTCATCCCCACTTGCGCGGCGGCGGCTTTGATCTGCCGGTAGTACGCCCCGTATTTGAAGAATACGTCACGTCGCACGGCCTGCAGGAACGGTTGCATTTCTATCCGGGCGACTTCTTCAAGGATCCCTGTCCGGGGGCCGACGTGCTCGTAATGGGGCACATCCTCCATGACTGGGACCTCGGGCAGAAGCTCGAACTCCTCGCGAAGTGTTACGCAGCGCTACCTCCTGGAGGTTGCCTGATCGTGTACGACGCGATAATTGACGATGAGCGAAGGCGCAATGCCTTTGGCCTGCTGATGAGCCTCAACATGCTTATCGAGACACCGGGCGGCTTCGACTATACCGGCGCACAGTGTCGCGAATGGATGCAGGAAGTCGGCTTCACACAGGTACGCGTCGAGGCTCTTACCGGGCCCGATTCAATGGTGATTGGAACCAAGTAGAAAGTCGCCGCAAAATCCGCAGGCATTCGACCACCGACCCACGTTGCTTCTCGGCGGTCGGTGACAGACGGACGACGGGCATAGCCCCGGACGAGGCGAGCTGATCGGCTTGCTCCGAAGCGGTCCTTCAGCGCAGGGCCTAGCCGCGTTCAACGCTGTCGGCGAGCGCGCGCAACAAGGCCGCGCCATCGCCGCGCCAAGCACTGCCGTGCATGCAGGCGAGCGTTGTCGGCTCAAATGCAGCGAGGCGTTCCAGCATTGCGCGGGCGTTCCTGGTGTGAGAGAAGTAGTCCATTTTGTGACGGAATGCCTCGCTCGGTTCGAGGATGTCGCCCTCGGTAAGCGGCGGGTGATTCGAACCGCCTTGGGTAAACAAGTCGCCGCAAAGCAGCGTTGCCGACGCTGTCTCCATGAGGAACCCGCATTCCCATGCGTGCGGTAAATGCGGTGTATAAAGCCAGCGCACGGTGTGCTGCCCAAGCGAGAGGGTCTCGCCATCATCCAGCGCACGTGGCGGCCGGTCGGCATAATCACTAACCGAGACCATAGCCGCGATTTGGCCGCACAGTGGCTCCGCACGCGGCGCGGCCGTGAGAAACTCGTTGAGTGCGCCGCATTCGTCGGCCTCGAAATGCGAGAGACCGACATAACGCAAGCGACCGATTGGCATGATCCGCTCGACTGCTTCCCGGACAACCGGAAATAACCTGCGCAGACCCGTATGGAATAGCAGCGGCTCGTCGTCGTCGATCAGGTACTGGTTGAACGAGAATCCGCCGCCACCTGGGATCTCGACCGGAGTGGAAAGGCGATAGATGCGGTCCGCAATCTCGTCGATTGTCGTACCGCTCGAAAGAGATAGAGTCGACATGGTGCGCTCCTTTCTTGGGCAACTGACATGCTCCAGGCGCGGTCACATCGTCGGTGCACGTTCACCGATTGTCGATTATCCACGGTACTGATGTCCAATGCCCAAAACGCGGAGCCGATCCCGACGGGAACCATGCCCGAGGCGGTAGCAGCAAACGGCGGTCCGTCTATTCTCAGATGAATCGAGTTCTGACACGTTCTCGCCCTGATTGACTCCGAGGACCAAAACGTGTCGAACAACACCTACACATGCGGCATACATACAACCTTACGCCGCCGCAATTGTTCATTCTCGTCATGCTCGACGAGGCCGCAAAGCACTTCGGCGTAGACGATCTGACCGGGCTGGCACTGCTGATCATCGGCTGGCCATTCCTTCCAACGAGGCGCAAACCGAAGGGTGCGACAATCGGCACATCGATAGCATCACGGGTGGCGTAATCAGTTACCGCAGCGCCATTCATTACAACCAACTCGTGAAGCCCGAGGACCGTCTATGCGCAATCCGCTGCCGCTCGAAGAAGTTGAATTATTCGTGCGTAAGGAGCGCGGCTTGTCGAAGAGCAAGGTCATCACGACGTCCACGACGCTTGAAGACGACCTCTGCATCATCGGTATCGAGGGCGAAATGTAAGCACCCGGCGAAGACACCCCCAGGTCCAAATCGCCGTCAATCAAGCTGCGGCAGGCGCCCAGCGATGCGGTAGAAGCGCGACGATGTCGTCGGCTCGATGGGTAGGCAAGCGATTGAGGACGTCTTTCAGATAGACGTAGGGATCGTGGCCGTTGAGCTGCGCAGTTCGAATCAGGCTCATGATCGCAGCGGCGCGTTGTCCAGCGCGCAATGAACCGGCAAACAACCAGTTCGACCGGCTAATGGCCCACGGACGAATTTGATTTTCGAGCCAATTGTTGTCGATTGGGACGTGCCCATCGACCAGATAACGCGTGAGTGCCTCCCAGCGCCTGAGGCTGTAGTCGAGCGCCTTGGCGATCGCCGATCCCTCGGAGACCAGCTTACGCTGGGCAATCATCCACTCATGTAAGGCATCGGCGATCGGACGGGCGCGCTCCTGGCGCACTTCACGTCTTCGATCAGGCGTGAGTTCTGCGACATCGCGCTCGACCGCGTAAAGTTCGCCGAAGTATTTCAGCGCCTGCTCGGCGATTTGACTCTTGTTGCTGGCGTGCAGCTCAAAGAATTTTCGTCTCGCATGGGCAACGCATCCGATCTCGGTGATCCCCAGCTCGAATCCGGCTTTGTAGCCTTTATGGTCATCACAGACCAGCTTGCCGCGCCAATCACCGAGGAACGTACGAGCATGTTCGCCCGCGCGACTATCGGCGAACTCATAGACGACGGCGCGCACGTCGGCGAACTGCGTGGTGGCATACGCCCATACGTATGCGCGCTGCGTCTTCCCTTTGCCGGGAACCAGCATTTGCACCGGCGTCTCATCGGCGTGCAACACACCGTGCTGTAGAAGCACTTCGCGAAGCGCCTCGATCAGCGGCTGCAACCGCACGCCGCAAACGCCAACCCACTCGCCCAGCGTCGATTGGGGGATGGCAAGACCCGCGCGCGCAAAGATCCGTTCCTGACGATACAGCGGTAAATGATCGCCGTACTTCGCGACCAATACTTGCGCGAGCAAGCCGGCGGTGGGGATGCCCTTGTCGATCACATGCGGCGGCACAGGTGCCTGAATCAGCGTCTCGCACGCCTTGCAGGCCCACTTGCCGCGGATATGCCTCTCAACCGTGAACACCCCCGGCATATAGTCCAGCTTCTCACTGATGTCCTCGCCGATACGCACGCGCTGGCAACCGCAGGAGCAGGTGATGTCGTCAGGTTCATGGTGGATGTCGGTGCGCGGCAGTTGCGGCGGCAAGGGCGCGCGCTTTGGCTTCTGACGTTGCTTGTCCGGCGCCGGATTCGACTGTAGCTGCTCGAGCTCGATTTCGAGTGCGGCCAGATCAGCGTCGATCGCCTCGTTGAGCAGGCTCATCTGCTCGACGTTCAGTTGCTCGCTGCGCTTGCCGAAATGCAGGCGCCTGAGCGTAGCGATCTCGTGCGTGAGCTGGTCGATACGCGTCTGACGGTAGTGCAGTTCCCGCTCGTTCTCGCCGACCTGAGCCATCAACTGCGCAGCCAGCGTGCGCAGTTCGTCGGGGCTCATCGCGTCGAGATTGGCGGGTAGGTTCATGCGGCCAGTCTGCCAGAACCCACCGCGCCGCGGAAGCAAGCCGGTTTACGACTTTAGGGACATTACACGAGCGTGATCGCGTGATCGTGAGCGAGCGTGCGCCAGGGCAGCCCCATCACCAGCGCCTGCAATTGCTCAGGGTTCAGTGCGGTGGCAATCATCAGATCCCCATTGGTCCAGATGAACCGCCCCTTGTTCAGACGCCGAGCGGCCAGCCAGATACCCAGGCCGTCATAGACAAGCACCTTCATCCGCGTCGAGTTCTTGTTGGCGAACAAGTACGCGTGATGAGGGCGCGCCGAGCCGAAGACCTTGACGACACGCGCGAGGATCGTCTCCGTGCCGGCGCGCATATCCAGCGGTTCGGTCGC
>NZ_JAAAYE010000039.1 GCF_013282575.1 Paraburkholderia sp. NMBU_R16 | reverse complement strand
AGCCGCTTCAGCACGCTGCCCGCGCCGGTGGGCAACGTTGAGCGAGCTTTCTTCGTCTTTGCCATCATCGATGTCCTGCGTTTCAATTCGCACCGATTCTACTCGTCCTCGTTAATGCGACAGAGCCCGAGCGGCCCGGTCCCCTTGTTAAGATGCGCGTCAACTTGTCAAACCAGCCTTCCAACGAGGTTGATAGCCATATGGGATCGATCGAGACATTCGAGGGTGACGATGCAACCGTCTTTCATGGCGACTGCCTCGACGCTTTGGGCCGCATTGCTGACGAGTCGATCGATCTGATCTTTGCGGACCCGCCGTACAACATCGGCAAGCAGTTCGGCGAGTTCAAAGACGCCTGGCCTTCCGACCAGGCCTATGCCGAGTGGTGCTACGAGTGGCTCGATGCATGCATCCGCAAGCTGAAGCCTACCGGCAGCCTCTATGTCATGACGAGCACGCAGGCCATGCCCTACCTCGACCTGTGGCTGCGCGAGCGCATCACGATACTGTCGCGAATCGTCTGGCATTACGACAGCTCGGGCGTGCAAGCGAAGAAGCACTTCGGCTCGCTTTACGAACCGATTCTCTTTTGCGTCAAGGATGCAAAAAACTACACCTTCAATGTGGCCGACATCGCAGTCGAAGCGCGCACAGGCGCCGTGCGCAAACTGATCGACTATCGAAAGGAAGTCCCCACGCAATACAAGACGACGAAGGTTCCGGGCAATGCCTGGTACATGCCGCGTGTGCGGTACCGCATGCCGGAGTACGAAGCGCATCCGAGCCAGAAGCCCGAGGCGCTTCTCGAGCGCATCGTCAAAGCCAGCACGAACCCCGGCGATACGGTGCTCGATCCGTTCGGCGGCACATTCACGACGTGCGTCGTAGCCCAACGGCTCGGACGTCGCTCGATTGGCATCGAACTCCAGGCCGATTACGTGAAAATCGGCCTGCGCCGGCTCGGTATCGCTACGCATTTCAATGGAGAGGCGTTGCGGCCTGTGGAGAAGACCCGCGTTCGCAACAACCGCAATGGCGTAAAGGGCGGCGCAACCGCTGAGGACCCAACGGAGTCTTTCGACGCCAATGTTTGACTCAGCGCCTCCCGGGCCTGCTCGGTACTACACTTAAGCACCCCACCCAAGAAGCTCGCCACGCCATGGCACACCTGTTCTTTGCGGCCTCGATTCAGCGTCATATTCCGCTGCCGGAGCGCGACGTTGCGGCCGGCACTGTCGACGAAGCGTTGGCTGCCGTCTTCGCCGACGAACCGCGGCTGCGTGGATATATTCTCGACGACCAGGGCGGACTGCGCCGGCATCTGGCCGTGTACGTCGACGGCAGGCCGGTGCGCGACCGCCGGCACCTCTCGGATGCGGTTGGCGTCGAGAGCCGCATCTATGTCGTGCAGGCGCTGTCGGGCGGCTGAGGCAGGCGGATAACAACGGAGACAGACATCGTGAATCGAGATCGCTTGATCGTCGGGACCCGCAAAGGGCTGTTCGTTTTCGAAACGGACGGCGCCCGCCCCGGCCGATGGAAGCAAGCCGAGCATCATTTCGTGGGCGAACCGGTAAGCGCGGCGCTGGCCGATCCGCGCGACGGCACGCTTTACGCGGCGCTCAACCTCGGCCATTTCGGCGTGAAACTGCATCGTCTGCCCGCCGGCGAGCGCGAATGGCAGCCCTGCAACACCCCGGTTTATCCGCCGCAGCCGGAAGGCGCCGAGGCATCCGCATCGGCGCAAGCCGCGCAAATGGCGGGTCCGAACGATGCGCTTGCCGAGGCGGGTAGTGCTGCCGCGTCCGCGATCAGCGAAGCGGTGCCGCCTGTCCCGGAGCCCCTTTGGTCGCTCGAACAAATCTGGACACTGGAGCCGGGTAGCCCCGACGAGCCCGGCACGCTCTGGGCCGGCACAATCCCGGGCGGGCTCTTTCGCTCGGACGATGGCGGCGAAAGCTGGACATTGAACCATGCGCTGTGGGACCGCCCGGAACGTCGCGAGTGGATGGGGGGCGGTTATGACCACGCGGGTATCCATTCGGTGCTGATCGATCCGCGCGACAGCCGCCATGTGACGGTGGGCGTTTCTTCGGGAGGCGTCTGGCAAACGACCGACGGCGGTGAGACGTGGCGTGTGACGGCGCAGGGCATGGAGGCCGACTATATGCCGCCCGAGCGGCGCGGCGAACCGAATGTTCAAGACCCGCACCGCGTCGTTCAGTGCAACGCCGCACCGGATGTGCTCTGGACGCAGCATCACTGCGGAATCTTTCGCTCGACCGATGGCGGCGAGCGCTGGACGCGCATCGAGGCCCAACCGTCGAGCTTCGGTTTCGCCGTGGTCGTGCACCCGCAAGACCCCGATACGGCCTGGTTTGTCCCGGCAGTGAAGGATGCCTGCCGTATTCCTGTCGATGGCGCCTTCGTCGTCACGCGCACACGCGACGGAGGCCGCACGTTCGAGCGCTTCTCCGAAGGCCTGCCACCCGCGCCCGCTTACGATCTGGTCTATCGGCACGGCCTGGCGATCGACACCCGGGGCACGAGGCTCGCGATGGGTTCGACGACGGGCGGACTATGGACTTCGGACGACGCGGGCGAGACCTGGCATGAAGTCTCCGCACACCTGCCGCCTGTCTATCACGTGAGCTTTGGCTAGATGAGCGCGACAACAACGGTCGCACCCGCCAGGACTGTACCGCCCGGAAGCCCACGAATCGTCTCGGGCGTTGCCAGCGCTTATGGGAAACCATGCTGCTTGCTGGACCGGCGGCCGGAGGCCCGTGGCGCGCCGGTCATAACGCGCATGGGAAATCGGGAGCCACCATGAAAACCATCGGCGTCATCGGCGGCATGAGTTGGGAGTCCTCAGCCGAGTACTACCGACTGTTGAACCGCTACGCCAAAGCGAAACTGGGCGGACATCACAACGCGCGCAGTCTGATGATGACGGTCGATTTCGCCGAAATCGAAGCGCTGCAACGTGCGGGCGAATGGGACCGAATGGGCAACCTGATGGCCGAGGCCGCCCGACAACTGCAACGCGGCGGCGCGGACCTCGTTCTGCTTGCGACGAACACGATGCACCGCGGTTATGCCTCCGTCGAGCAAGCGCTTGCTATCCCGTTCCTGCACATCGTCGATCCGACAGCCCGCGCGTTACAAGCGGCGGGTGTTCGACGTGTCGGGCTCCTCGCCACGCGATACACGATGGAGCAGAGCTTCTACATCGGCCGTCTACGCGATCGGTACGGCATAGAAGCCGTGGTACCGACCGACACAAGCCGCGCCGACGTGCATCGAATCATCTACGACGAACTCTGCCACGGCGAAATCAATGACGCGTCGCGCAAGCGCTATCAGGAAATCATCGCGGAACTGGCGGCCGATGGCGCGCAAGCCGTGATTCTCGGCTGCACCGAAATCACGCTATTGATCAAGCCAGATGACTCGTCGTTGCCCGTATTCGATACGACCGCACTGCACGCCGAGGCCGCCGTGAATTGGGCGATCGAGCAGCCGTAGCAAGCCGGCGACGTTGTTCGGTCGAGCGCTCCGCCATCTGCCGCGTTCACGGCTCGACCAGCGTCAGCCCCGCCGCCGGCAACGGCAGCGCCGTTTTATAGCGCACCTGCTTGAGCGCAAAGCTCGACCGGATGTTCGACACACCGGGAATGGTCGTCAACCGCTCGATGATGAAGCGCTCCAACGCGCGCATATCGGGCATCACCACGCGCAATAGATAGTCGGCGTCCCCCGACATCAGATAGCACTCCATGACCTCGGGCTGCTCGGAGATCGCCTGCTCGAACCGCCGCAGTGCATGTTCGACCTGCTTTTCGAGGCTGACCTGAATGAACACGTTGATGCTCAGGCCAAGCGGCTCCGGATCGAGCAGCGTCACCTGTTGCTTGAATAGCCCGAGCTTTTCGAGCGCGCGCACGCGGTTGAAACACGGCGTGGGCGACAGATTGACCGAGCGCGCCAACTCCGCATTCGTAATCCGCGCGTTCTGTTGAAGCTGGTTGAGGATGCCGATGTCGATGCGGTCGAGACGCCTCGTATTCGTGGTCATAGTCGAAACATTCCGGAATCGAACGATAAGACAGAATATTTACACTATCTGAAGGGCAAATCACAGTTAGAACAAACGCAAATTCTGCGCGATGCCGGGTACGATGATTCCCCATCGATGCGCGCCCTTCCTTGCCGGCGCGCCGGAGGCAGACCTGCTATGACGGACTTATCGAGCGGTATCGAGGAAACGAGGCGGGCCAGTGCTACGCCGCTGGACGACGATCCCCAGGAAACGGCCGAATGGCTCGAAGCACTCGACGCCATCGTCGCTCACGTGGGCAAGGATCGCGCGCAATATCTGCTCGACCGTCTGACCGACCACGCATCCAAGAAGGGCCTCACACGGGCACCGTCACGCGTCACGCCCTACGTGAATACGATCCCGGTTGCCGAGCAGCCTCCTTATCCGGGCGATCTCGACATCGAAGCCCGGCTCTCGGCCGCGCTGCGCTGGAACGCATTGGCGATGGTCGTGCGCGCGAATCGCGCCTATGGCGAACTGGGAGGACACATCGCCAGCTATGCGTCGGCGTCGGATCTGTTCGAAGTCGGTTTCAATCACTTCTTCCGCGCGGCGCAGCCGCAAGGCAGCGAGGGCGGCGTGGGCTCGGGTGGAGACCTCGTCTACTTTCAGCCGCATTCGTCACCGGGTGTCTATGCACGTGCCTATCTCGAGGGCTTCCTGAGCGAGGACCACCTGCGGCACTATCGCCGGGAAATCGCGGGCCCCGGGCTCTGCTCGTATCCGCATCCGTGGCTGATGCCCGACTTCTGGCAGTTTCCGACGGGCTCGATGGGCATCGGGCCGATCAACTCGATCTACCAGGCGCGCTTCATGCGCTACCTGCACAACCGCGGGCTCGCGCGCACGGAAGGCCGCACGGTCTGGGGCTTCTTCGGCGATGGCGAGATGGACGAGCCCGAGTCGATCGGTGCGCTTTCACTGGCCGCGCGCGAGGGGCTCGACAACCTCGTGTTCGTCATCAACTGCAACCTTCAGCGGCTCGACGGCCCGGTGCGCGGCAACGGCCGCATCATCGACGAGCTCGAGGCGCTCTTTGCCGGCGCGGGCTGGAACGTCATCAAAGTGCTGTGGGGCTCGGATTGGGATCCGCTCTTCGCGCGCGACCATGCCGGCGCGCTGGCCCGGGCATTCGCCGAAACCGTCGACGGGCAGTTCCAGACGTTCTCCGCCAACGACGGCGCGTACAACCGCGCGCGTTTTTTCAGTGGGAATCCGGCGCTTGCCGCGCTTGCCGCTGAGCTCTCCGATGCCGAGATCGACCGCCTGCGGCGCGGCGGTCACGACGCGCGCAAGCTGCACGCGGCCTATGCGCGCGCGCTTGCGCACCGCGGCCAGCCGACCGTGATCCTCGCCAAGACGATGAAGGGCTTCGGGATGGGCACGGCGGGGCAGGGCCGCATGACGACGCATCAACAAAAGAAGCTCGACGTCGACGATCTGAAGACGTTTCGCGATCGCTTTCAATTGCCGCTGTCGGACGAGGACGTCGAGCGGCTGACCTTTTACAAGCCAGCGGAAGACAGCCCGGAAATGCAATACCTGCATGCGCGCCGGGCTGCCCTTGGAGGCTTTCTGCCCAGAAGGCGGAAAGCGGCATCGAAGAGGCTGACCGTCCCTTCGATGCCGACCTGGGGAGCATTCGCGCTCGAGGCGGGCGGCCGCGAGATGTCGACGACGATGGCGCTCGTACGCATGCTGACCGCGTTGCTGAAGGACGGCGAAATCGGTTCGCGCGTGGTGCCGATCGTCGCTGACGAAGCGCGTACGTTCGGTATGGCCAACATGTTCCGGCAGGTGGGGATCTACTCGCCGCTCGGGCAGCGCTACGAGCCGGAGGATCTCGGTTCGATGCTGTACTACCGGGAAGACACGCGCGGACAGATTCTGGAAGAAGGGATTTCGGAAGCGGGCGCCATCTCGTCATGGATCGCCGCGGCGACGGCCTACAGCGTGCACGACCTGCCGATGCTGCCGTTTTACATCTACTACTCGATGTTCGGTTTTCAGCGCATCGGGGACCTGATATGGGCGGCGGCCGATCAGCGCGCCCGCGGCTTTCTGATCGGCGCGACATCAGGCCGTACGACGCTGGGCGGCGAAGGCCTACAGCATCAGGACGGCACGAGTCACCTCGCGGCATCGACGATTCCGAACTGCCGTGCCTACGATCCGGCCTTCGCTTATGAAGTGGCCACGATCGTCGACGCGGGAATGCGCGAGATGGTCGAGCAGCAGCACGACGTGTTCTATTACGTCACGGTGACGAACGAGAACTACGCGCAACCGTCATTACCTGAGGGCGATCCGCAGGCACTGCACGACGGCATTCTCAGAGGCCTCTATCCGCTCTCGCCCGTGTTGCAGCAAACGGCACGCGTGCAACTGCTCGGGTCGGGGGCGATCCTCTGCGAAGCCATCGCGGCGCAACGGATGTTGAAAGAAGAGTGGGATATCGATGCGGGCGTCTGGAGTGTGACGAGCTTCGTCGAGTTGCACCGCGATGGAATCGCCGCAGAGCGGCGCGAAAGGCTTGGCGATGCGCCCGCCGTGCCATACGTGACGGCCGCGCTTCAGGGATCGCGCGGGCCGGTGATTGCCGCGACCGATTATGTTCGCGCGGTACCCGAATTGATCCGCGCGTACGTGCCGCGCCGATACGTCACCCTGGGCACCGATGGCTTTGGCCGCAGCGATACAAGGCAAGAGCTTCGTGCGTTTTTCGAAGTCGACCGGGGCAGCATTGTGGTTGCCGCATTGAAGGCCCTGGCGGACGAGGGCGAACTCGATCCCAGCGTTGTACATGCGGCGCGCGAGCGTTATGGCAAAGCCTCGGCGACGAGCCTCGCACCATGGCAACGCTGAGTGCCTGAGCGCCCCCGGCCGCCGCGCAACCGCTAGCGAGCGCGGCTCGTTCAAATCGATGGTCCGACGCATGCGTTACAGCGGCAACGCATGCGTCGACAGAATCTCCTTCAGCACCATGAAGCTGCGTACCTGCCGCACGCCCGGCAGATACAGCAATTGCTCCGCGTGCAGCCGATTGAAACTCTCGTTGTCGCGCGTACGCACGAGCATGAAGTAATCGAATTCGCCCGTCACGACGTGGCATTCCACGCACCCCGATACCTTCTGTGCCGCTTTCTCGAACGCGGTGAATGCTTCGGGCGTCGAGCGATCGAGCACGAAGCCAATCACGACGAGCATCCCCACGCCGAGCGCTTTCGGATCGAGCAGTGCGACGATTCCGCGTATCAAGCCCATTTCCTTCAAACGTTCGACGCGCCGCAGGCAAGCGGGTGCGCTCAGTTTGACTTTCGCCGCGAGGCTCACATTCGAGATCGACGCGTCTTGCTGAAGCTGTTTGAGGATGGCGCGGTCGATGCGATCCAATGCGGGCTGAGTGTCCAACGCGGGGCTGGATTCCGGGCTTAATTTCATTTCGTCGAATAGTATTTATACGAAGTTAAAGTTCGTGAGAAGCGAATAGCGGCCTACTAAAGTAGGTTGTCGCCATTTATTTCGCAAGCTCATTTCGCGGCCATCCCCCTATCATTTTCCCTATGCGATGCGCCGCCAGGCGGTCACCTTCCGACGAATACCTTGTCGCACCCTTTCCGGAGACATTCGATGAATCTGAAGCGCTTCCCTCGTTACCCGCTGACATTCGGCCCGACGCCGATTCAACCGCTCGCGCGCTTGAGCGAACATCTGGGCGGCAAAGTGGAGCTCTTTGCCAAACGGGAAGACTGCAACAGCGGCCTGGCGTTCGGTGGCAACAAGACGCGCAAGCTCGAGTACCTGATCCCCGACGCGCTCGAGCAAGGTTGCGACACGCTCGTATCGATAGGCGGTATTCAGTCGAACCAGACGCGTCAGGTGGCTGCCGTTGCGGCGCATCTCGGCATGAAGTGCGTCCTCGTGCAGGAAAACTGGGTGAACTATTCGGACGCTGTCTATGACCGCGTAGGCAACATCCAAATGTCGCGCATCATGGGCGCCGACGTGCGACTCGTGCCCGATGGTTTCGACATCGGTATCCGTCCGAGTTGGGAGGAGGCGCTCGAGAGCGTGAGCAAGGCCGGCGGCAAGCCGTATCCGATCCCGGCCGGTTGCTCCGAGCATCCGTTCGGCGGACTCGGTTTCGTCGGCTTCGCCGAGGAAGTGCGGCAGCAGGAAGCGGAGCTCGGCTTCAAGTTCGACTACATCGTCGTCTGTTCGGTGACGGGCAGCACCCAGGCGGGGATGGTCGTCGGTTTCGCGGCGGACGGTCGCGCGGACCGTGTCATCGGTATCGACGCCTCGGCCACCCCCGAAAAGACCCACGCGCAAATCACGCGCATCGCGCGTCATACGGCTGAACTCGTCGATCTGGGACACGACATCACGGAGAAGGACGTGATTCTCGACACGCGTTATGGCGGCCCGGAATACGGCTTGCCGAACGAGGGCACGCTCGAGGCGATCCGTCTGTGCGCGCGGTTCGAAGGTGTGCTGACGGACCCAGTCTATGAAGGCAAATCGATGCACGGCATGATCGATAAAGTGCGTCGCGGCGAATTCGAGCCTGGCTCGAAGGTGCTTTATGCGCATCTGGGCGGCGTGCCGGCGCTGAGCGCTTACAGCTTTATCTTCCGCGACGGCTGAAGCGAAGCGCGAGGCAATTGCGTAGTCACGCTTCACTATCTATATAGATTCAGGCGCTTTATCGAACAGCATTGCGAGCGTACGGTACACCTCACCATCCAACGAGGAGCTCGCAATGACTGACGTACTCAATGATGTGCGCGACCACTATCGCGCGTCGGGTCTGAGGGCGCGGCTGACGGCCACGCTCATGGCACTGGGGCCCGACGATGCGCTGCTCGCGCCTCAGCAGCTCGCTTCGCTCGATCAATTCCATTCGCGGGGTCTTGCCGCGACCGCCGAACTTGGCGAGCTGATCGGTATTCGCGCCGACATGCGTGTTCTCGATATCGGTTCGGGCATCGGCGGCCCCGCACGCTTTCTGGCTGCAGCCCATGGCTGCAGCGTGGTCGGTATCGACCTCAGCGAACCGTTCGTCGATGCGGCATGCTACTTGACCGAGCGCACGGGACAAACCGCGCGGGTATCGTTCGAAACGGGCAGCGCGCTCGATCTGCCGTTCGATCGAGGCCAATTCGATGTCGCGCTGCTGCAGCATGTGGCGATGAATATCGCGGATCGGCCGCGGCTCTACGACAATATCCGGCGCGTGCTGAAACTGGGCGGCAAGTTTGCAACCTACGATGTCGTACTGAAAAACGGCGATTCGCATTACCCGGTTCCATGGGCGAGAACGTCGGCCACCAGCTTTCTGATGACGGCGGATGCCACACGCGAAGCCATCGAATCGGCGGGCTTTCGCACGCTCATGTCGCGGGACGATAGCGATGCCGCCAAGGCCTGGATCACGCAATTGCGCGCGTCGGGCGCACCGCCTTCGCCGAATCTCGGCGTGGTGATGGGGCCGGACTTTCTGGAGTTCACCACCAATCTGGGAAAGAACCTGATGCAGGATCGGCTTGGTGTGATGACCGCCGTATTCGAAGCCGTTTGAAAACGTATCTGAATCGCGCTCAAAGCGCCGGTCTCAGTGCCGCATAGGCGCCCGGTGTGATCCCGTAAGCCTTCTTGAATACGCGATTGAGGTGGCTCTGATCGTAAAACCCCGCGCTCACGGCCGCGTCGGCCGCGCTGCGGCCGGCCGCGAGCCATTGCTTCGCCGCGATCAATCGCAACTGATTGACATAAGCGTGCGGCGGCAACCCGTACTCCTTGCAAAACGCGCGCATCAGGTGATAGCGGCTCAGGCCGACCAGCCGGGCTAACTCGTCGATTGGAATGTCGCGCTGGAATTGCTCGGCGAGGTAGTCCTTCACCATCGCCATTCTGTGACGCTCGCGTCCGCCATGGCTTTCGCTCGGCTTGGGTTGACCGTATCGCCCGAACAGCATGCCCATCGCGGCCCACCAATGCGCCTGCCGTTCCATCAATGGCGTGCCGGCGTTCTCGTCGAGACTGGTGTGCGCTTTCAAGAGCAGCGAGCAAAGCTGCTCGTCGCGATAGAGGCCGGGCGGAATGTGCAGCAAGCGATCGTCGCGTGACTCGTCGTTGAAAACCGCGCTGAGCGCGGCGAGCCCTTGCATGTCGAGATAAATCGCGCGGTAGTGCCAGGCCTTTTCGTCCCAGACTTCGCCGCAATGATATTCGCCGGGCGCGAAGACCCAGACCGTCCCTGGGCCGGACACGTCGCTGCCGGCGCGCGTGATGCACTGGCCGCCACCGAACTCCGTCATGACGATGACGAGTTCGTCGTGCACGTGCCGGTCGAATTCATGCGCGCCATAACGCGCCGTCGCCAACGCTGCGCCTTCGAGTGCGCCGTCCCGCCGGTACGTCAGCTCTTCGCGCGCTGCGCGATGTTGCCATCGTCGTTGCTCCGCCGAAGGACCCGCGCTTACGTGAGCTCGATCCGCACGCGCCTGTTTCGCCGCCCCTTGTTCTCGATCTTGGTGAGGCGAATCGGGCGCGATTGTGCGGTATTGGACAGATGCGTGCCGCCGCACGCTTGCCGATCGAGCTCGCCGATTTCGACAATGCGAATCATGCCGTCGTCCGTAGGCGGCGGGGCGACGGACAGGCTCCGGATCAGTCCCGGTGTGGCCTGCGCTTCGCGTGTCGGCACGTAGTGCGTTCGAACATCGAGCCCTTGGCGAATGATCTCGTTGATCGGTTGCTCGAGCGCTCGAAGCAGATCGTTATCGGCCTCGGGCAGATCGAAGTCCATCCGCGCAACACCATCGGCATTGATCTGCGCGCCGGTGACGAGCGCGCCGGCGAACTCCCGGTAGACGAGTGCATTGAGGATATGTGTCGCGGTATGCAGTTGCGCGAGGGTCGAACGCCGCTGCGCATCGATCGACACATGAACGTTACCTGCGAGCTCGAGCGGCGCATCGAGAATGTGCCAATAGCGGCCGCGTTCGAGCGAGACGCTCGTTACGCGCACCGTGCCGTGCTGATGGATGAGCGTGGCCGCATCCGAGACCTGCCCGCCACCGCCCGGATGCAGCGCGGATTGCGCGAGCACGACCGCACCCGGTCGCGCGTCGACGATAACGGTATCGAACTCGAGCAGATCGGGCTGCTCGTGGCAAAGATAATGGGGCATGACGGTGACCTGTCTGTCGATATCGAAGATTCACGATCGAGTCAGTATAGTCGGCGGCACCGTGGTTCCGTCTTGGTCAAAAGTGCTGCCCCGGCCGCTGGCGTGGAGACTCGAATCGGGCGCCCGAATGGGGCGCCGGATCGCTGACGGAGAGGCCCCGAATGTGTGAGCGCTACTGCCGGATCTCCGGCTCGACGAGCAAGGTCAGCAGCGAGAGTGACTCCTGCCAACCGAGATAGCAGCCTTCGTTGGGAATGACCGAAGGGATGCCTTCCTGGACGACGTTCAATTCGGTCCCGCAGCTCACCTGCCGCAGCGACACGGTTGTCTGCATCGTTCCGGGCAAATTGGGGTCGTCGAATTGGGCGGTATAGCGAATGAACTCGTTCGGCACGAGTTCCAGATATTTCCCGCCGAATGAATGGCCGCCGCCCGTCGTGAAGTTCGTGAACGACATCCGATAGCTGCCACCCACCTTGGCGTCCATCTCGTGGACGGTACAAGTGAATCCATGTGGGGGCAGCCACTTGCTCATGGCAGCCGCGTCGAGGAACGCGCGGTAGACGCGCTCGGGCGTGGCGCGCAGAACACGGTGAAGGCGAACGGTATGGGTCGACATGGCAATCTCCGGTAGGAAGGGGACGGCGTCCCCGATCCTATACGACGAACGACGGCGGGCGGAATCGACATCGCTCGACTTAGAATCGCTTTAACCCCCTTTAAATCGCTTTCAAGCCGGTTTGGAGCACGAGCCCCACGTTCAGTGCGACGATGGCGGCCGTTGCGACGATCGCGCCCGCACTCACGAGCCGGCTGTTGACGAAACGACCCATGATGTCGCGGCGGCTCGTGAACACGACGAGCGCGATCATCGGCACGGGCAGCGCGAAGCTCAGCGCCATCTGACTATAGACGAGCGCGTCGGTCGCATTGACGCCGAGCGCCACGACGACGAACGCCGGCGCCATCGTCGCGAGTCGCCGCACGCCGACGGGTATCCGAAACCCGACGAAGCCTTGCATGACCATCTGCCCGGCCATCGTGCCGACCACGGAGCTCGATACCCCCGAGGCGATCAACGCAATGAGAAAGACGGCCGCGGCGCCCCCGCCGAACAGCGGCGCGAGGCTGCGATAGGCCGCCCCGATCTCGACGATATCGGCATGCCCGTTGTGAAATGCGGCCGCAGCCATGACGATCATCGCCATGTTGACGAGGCCTGCCATCGAGAGCGCGATCACCACCTCGCGATTCGAGAACCGCAAAAGCTTGCTGCGTTGCGCATCGTTACGTGCCGGCGCGCGCTGTTGCGTGAGCCCCGAATGCAGATAGATGGCATGCGGCATGATCGTGGCGCCGAGCATGGCGACAGCCACGCCTACTGCGCCATTGCCGCTCAATGTCGGGACGAGTGCGCCACGCGCGGCATCGCCCCATGCCACGTCGACGATGGAGAGTTCGACGACATACGCGAGCGCCACGGCGGCGACGAGCCCGCCGATGATGAGCTCGAGCGGCCGGAAGCCTCTTTTTTCGGCGCTGAGAATCGCATAGGTGACGATGCCCGTGATGACCATTCCGGCCATGAGCGGCAAGTGAAACAGCAGCGAAATACCGATGGCGCCGCCGAGAAATTCGGCGAGATCGGTAGCCATCGCGGCGAGTTCGCTGACAGCCCACATCGCATAGACCACCGGTTTCGAAAAATGCTCACGGCTCATTTCGGCGAGGTTGCGGCCGGTGACGATGCCGAGCTTCGCCGAGAGCGCCTGGAACAGCATCGCGACCAGGTTGGCGATCACGACGACCCACAGCAGCGCATAGCCGTAGCGCGAGCCCGCTTCGATATTCGCCGCGAAGTTGCCCGGATCGATGTAGGCGATCGAAGCGACGACGGCCGGACCGGCAAAGAGCAGCGCCGAGCGCGGGCTCGACATGCGGCCCGCGAGGGCGGCGCTCATCGCTCGAGTCGTGCGCTGGGTCATGCCGAGCTGCATTTGTGCGGTTGTCATCGTTCACCTCATGCTCTTGCTGCCGACGTATGCAGGCTCCTGCCTGGCTCATACGAAGCATGGTGATGCGTACCGCGGGAAAAGAACAATTGAACGTTCCGATTGCATCGATTGGGAATGGCAGAAACCGCGCCGGCGCCTTTGCGACCTGAGCGCTATCGATGCGATAGGCCGATGGCGGTCAATCGATGTCGAGGTTCACCGTTGCACGATCGGCGTTCAGCGCGCGCCGGTAGGCGAGCGGCGCGGCGCCTACCGCGGCACGAAAGCGATGGCCGAAATGGCTCGCATCGGCATAGCCGCAACCGGCGGCGATGCGATCGACGGGGAGCATCGTCGTGCGCAGCAGCGTCCGTGCGCGATCGAGGCGCTGCAAAGCGATCCAGGCAGAGGGCGGCATGCCGAACGAGGCCCGGAACATGCGTGAGAAATGGAATTCGGAGAGGCACGCCAATTCAGCGAGTTCGCCGAGCGTTGGAGTGCGAGAAAGATTTGCGTCGATGTATTCGACGAGGCGCCGCCGCATGGCCGGCGCGAGCCCGCCCTTGATCGTGGCGTCGTCGCGGCGTACCGCCTGTGCGCGCAGCAGGAGGCTCAGGATCTCGTGCGCCGTTTCGTTCGCGCGCAGCCGGTCGTCCGGGCCGTCCCACGGTGCGGCCGCCAGTCCGCGGCATAGCGCGGCGATGCGGGCGTCTTCGAAATAGGTCCGGTCCGCGAGCGTCAGCTCGCGCGGCTCGCGATCGAGTTCCTGAACGGCGCGGCGCGTGAAATGCTCAGGCAGGAAGTACAGATGCATGAAATGCATCTGGCCGCGGACCCACCAGCGCGATTCGTGGTCGCCCGGCAGCGCGCACAGTCGTTGCGGCGCGCCGTACTGGCCCGGCAGCTTTTGGCGCTCGGTGCGGTAGCCGCCGTCGAGGTAGCACGACAACGTGTGATGGCCGGGCTTGTCGTACGTCGTTTCCTCCTCGACCGTGACGCGCCGCCAGACGGCGGCCGCTAGCCGGTCCCCGAGCCACGCGAAGCGCTCCAGCGTCGCATCGGCTTCGGCGAGCGTGCGGCCGACCGAATGCATGCCGAACGATGTTTCGTCGGTGGCTGGGGCGGTCAGGAATGGGCTGGCGTCCACGGTAACGGTCGAAAAGCGCGCAAAAAGAGGTATCGAGCGGAATAACGAGTATAGACGGGCCGCGCCGCACGCGTCGCCCGCCATCTCGAAAAACCGCAAGCCGGGACAATGCGCGTCGAAACCGGCGCGCGATAGTGGGTGCCGTATGCGCGTGTCACTGTCCCCGCTGAGTCGGGGCGCTGGAGCCGGCCTTTGGCTGTTCGCTATCTTTTCGATCGACGGTAGACCATGAATCTGTTGCTTTATTTCATCACGGTGTTGATTTGGGGCACGACCTGGATCGCGATCAAGTGGCAGGTCGGCGTCGTGGCGCCACCTGTGTCGATCGCCTTTCGTTTCTGGCTCGCCGCGTTGGTCATGTTCGTGCTGATGCGGCTTTTGCGCCGATCCGTGAAGGCGCCGCGCGAGGCGTGGTCGCTGCTCGCCGGTCAGGGTGTGGCGCTTTTCTGCGTCAACTTTCTGTGTTTTTACTACGCTGAGCAGATCGTGCCGAGCGGTCTCGTCGCAGTCGTGTTCTCGACGGCGCCGCTCTGGAATGCGATCAACGGCCGAATTTTCATGGGACGACCGTTGCAGCCTAGCGCCATCGTCGGCGCCGTGTTGGGACTCGTCGGCATCTTGTGTCTCTTTGCGCCGCAGATGGTCGGTCACACCGGCGATCGGACGATGTGGCTGGGGCTTGCGATTACGCTCGCCGGCACGATGTCCTTCTCGGCCGGCAATCTGTTTTCGAGCCGCATGCAGGCGATGGGTCTTCACCCGACGGTCACCAATAGCTGGGCGATGCTGATCGGCGCGGCGCTGTTGACGCTCGGCTCTCTTGCCGCGGGATTTTCATTCCAGCCCGAGATGACCGTGCGGTATTTCGGCTCGCTCGCTTATCTCGCGGTGCCCGGATCGGTGATCGGGTTCACGACCTACCTGATGTTGGTGGGCCGCATCGGACCGGACCGGGCCGCCTATTGCACGGTGCTGTTCCCATTCGTCGCGCTGGCCGTATCGACGGTGTTCGAGGGGTACCGATGGTCGGCTCCCGCCGTCGTCGGCCTGCTGCTCGTGGTGGTGGGCAATCTCATTGCGTTCAACCTCGCGCGGCATCTGCCGTTCCGGCGAGAACGAGGTCGTTCGGTGCGCGTATGAGTGCGCAGCGCAGGCCCTAGCAGTTTCGCTAACCTGGCCCACAGGCCGCCAGCAGTAGACTGGATCAGCAGATGTCGCGCCGAGCCGATGGATCGTTTCAAAGGGGTAACGACATCGATTTCCCTTTCGAGGAAACTGATCATGCAATCGGAAACGACGCCCGTCGAACAAAAAGGTCTGTTGTCCGGTATTACCGTCGTCGATATGACGCGCGTGCTGTCCGGTCCCTATGCCACGATGATTCTTCGGCAACTCGGCGCCCGCGTGATCAAGATCGAACGCCCGGGCGCCGGGGATGACGCTCGCGCTTTCGGTCCTTTTCTCAACGAGAAATCGACGTATTTCACGGCTTTGAACTGCGGCAAAGAGAGTATCGCCCTCGATATCAAGCAGTCTGACGATCGCGATATCCTGCACGCCCTGCTTGGGCAGGCCGATGTGTTGGTCGAAAACTTTCGTCCAGGCGTGATGCGTCGCTATGGCCTCGATCATGAGACGCTGAGCGAACGCTACCCCTGGTTGATCTACGGCAGCGTGTCCGGCTTTGGCCAGACCGGCCCCTATCAGAATAGGCCGGCCTACGACATCGTCGTTCAAGCGATGAGCGGCTTGATGAGCGTGACCGGGCAACCGGGCGGCGCGCCGACGCGTGTCGGGGTATCGGTCGGCGACATTACCGCGGGTCTCTATCTGGCGATCGGCATCAACGCGGCGCTTTATGAGCGCGAGCGTACGGGCGTGGGCCGCTATCTCGATGTGGCGATGCTGGACTGTCAGGTTGCGATTCTCGAGGACGCGCTCACCGGTTATGCCGCCACGGGCGAGGTACCGCGGCCGCAGGGCGCGCGTCATCCGTCCGTCGCGCCGTTCAGCGCATTTCACGCGGCCGATACGTATTTCGTGATCGGCGCCGCGAATGACGGTCTGTTCGAGAAGCTGTGCAATGCGTTGGAACGCCCGGACTTGCGCGATGACAGCCGGTACCGCACGAATGCGCTGCGGCGTGAAAACGTCGATGCACTGACCGCGCAATTGGAACGCACGCTGGCCGGCCGCAACGCGCATGAGTGGATCGCGTTGTTGCAGGAAGCGGGCGTACCCTGCGGTCCGATCAATTCGGTCGCAGACCTCGTCGACGACGAGCAACTGAACGAACGGAACATGGTAGTGGCAGTCAAGGACGCCAAGGCGGGCGTATTCCAGGTAGCGGGCAACCCGATCAAGATCTCGGGCATCGCGGACGCACGCGCGTATCCGGCCGCGCCGGAGCTCGATGCCGACCGGGCGCGGATCGTCGCCGAATTCGTCGACGATGCCGTCGCGCCGATGAAATGAGCCACAAGGCGAGTTGAACATGACCGAACAGACCGAAACCCTTACCGGACCCGCCGATGCTTCGGTTCAAATCAAACGGGAAGGGTATGTCGCCACGGTTACGCTGAGTAACCCAACCAAACGCAATGCCTTGAGCCATTGGGTGCTCGAGGCGATCGGGGCTGCGTGTCGGGTGTGCGAGCGCGAGCGGATGCGCGTCATGATTCTGAAAGCGACGCTCCAGCACGGAACATGGTCGGCTGGTCACGACATCGGGGAATTGCCGCTCGACGGTACCGATCCGTTGGCGCACGGCAGCGCGTTGGAAGCGGCTATCGCAGCACTGCGGCACGCACCGTTTCCGGTCATCGCGCAGGTCCAGGGTTCGGTGTGGGGAGGTGCGGTGGAAACCGTGGTCAGCTGCGACATCGTTGTCGCCGATGAAAGCGCACGCTTTGCGATGACGCCTGCCAATATCGGTTTGCCCTACAACACTGCTGGACTCTTGCACTTCACCGATCGGCTCGGTATCAGCGCGATCAAAACGATGTTCTTTACGGCGCAGCCCGTGGAGGCCGAGGACGCATTGCGGTTGGGCCTCATCGACCAATTGGTGCCTTCCGAGCGGATCGAAGCGCAGACGCGCGAATTGGCGAGGCATATCGCCGGGAAGGCGCCGCTTGCGATCGCAGCGGTCAAAGAGCAATTGCGCGTGTTGTCCGATATGCGTGCGCTGCCCGCGAGCGCGCTCGGGCGCATCAGCGAGATTCGCCGCCGCGCGTATCAAAGCCCGGATTTTCGGGAAGGTATCGAAGCATTCAGGGAGAAGCGGCCGGCGGTCTTCGGTGGTGGGGAGGGGGAAGCTCAGACAGTCGGAACAGTGCAATTAACGCAAGCTTTGCGAGTCGATTAAGCGCTCAGCTCGGAAAGCGCCTTTGTCCGATATTTCCCGCAATTGGCATCCTCGCCTGGGTCTTTCGCTAGCGTGGTCGTCCCTTTAGCCAGCGAATGCGGTACACGCAGACGTGTCCGCGCCGATGCCGCCTATGAAAACGCTCCGGTTGCGGCGCAGCCTGACGGCCCTGCGTAAAAGAGTCAGCCGTTCGTTGCGCTGCCAGGTTGGGCTGCCAGGCCGTTACGACCGCGCGCTCCTATTCGGCGGCGGCCTCGTACTGACCGTCTCGATTCTCGCCGCGGCTGCCACCGGCATCGCGCATCGCTTCGAGCGCTGCCTCGACGACTGGCGCGCGGCGTTTCTCGCTCAACGCGATTTCGTCAACGCGTCGGTCGAGCGCAATCAGGCGCGCCTGCGGCATATGGTCGAGACCTACGAAGCGTTGGCTCACGTGCATGCGCGCGATCCGGTGCCCGCCGAGCGCTACCGCGAATTGCTCGATGCTGGCGGCGGGCTCGTCGACACGGAAGAAGATATCGGCGCCGCGACGTTTTCGATTCTCTCGACGCTGACGGCACCGGCCGATCGAAACCGGCTTGCCGCGCTGTTGCGGCTCGTGCGCGAGGTTTCGCCAAGTTCGCTGCTACGGCTGCAAGGCGCAGCCGACGACATCGGCGGTTTTCTCTATACGGAGGACCGGCGCTTTCTCGCCGTATGGCCACCGCTCGAGGATCGCGCGCGCACGCAGGCCGGCCGTGCGGGCGTGACGCCGGTCATCGATCGATACGTGGCACGCGTGGACGCGGAACTCCACAAGCACGACGACACGAACCTGCGGCACGAGCGCGTGTTCTGGGTCGCGCTTTATGAGTCCGACATGTACGGCAAGCTCGTCAAGCATTATGCGGCGCCCATCTATCGGGGCGACGAGCGCATCGCCGTGCTCGTCGTGACCGTTCCGGCCACCCAGATTCCGCGGCTCTTTCAGCCGGCCGTGCACGATCCCGATTTCTTCATGGTGTCGCGCGATCGCCGCCATCTGTTGGGCCTCGACGAGTCGAACCCGCGCCGCGGTCATTGGACCGCCGCGTTGGCGGCGAAACCGTCGGTGCTCGATTCGGCCGACGAGCGTGTGCGGCTCGTGCGGCGCGGCGCGGAGTTCTTCATGATTCAGCGCATTGCGGGACCGGGCTGGGTCGCGGTGTCGGCGTTCGACTGGCATACCATCGTCGCGAACATGAGGGAGCCCGTGGTCTGGACGGTCTCGCTCGCCGCGTTGCTGCTCGCGGTGCAGTGGGGATTCGTGTTGACGATCGACAGGCTCGTCCTTGCGCCGTTGCGCGCACGTGCCCGCAGCGTTTTCGAAAGCGAAGCCTTCGGTCGCACCGTGTTGGCGACCGCACCTGTCGGCTTGACCGTCTTCGAACCGTCGACCCGGCGCATCGTCATGCAAAACGACATTGCTCGCGGGCTGCTTGCCGCTTTGCCCGACGAGACCCGGTTTTTCCAAAGCCTGCTCGGCAGGCGTGCGCCGGGACGGCGCGCGAGGCGCAGGGGCGCGCGCTTCGGTCACGCCACGGTGCCGGGCGGGACGGCGCGCACGATCGAAGTGTCCGTGGCGGGCACCGACGGCCGCTCGCGCGAACTCTCCGTTGCGCTGTCGCGGGCGCGATATCGCGAACGGGAAGTGCTGCTCTGCAGCTTGACGGACATCAGCCGGCAGAAGGAAACAGTGCGGCTCTTGCGCCGCGCGCGCAACGCGGCGGATCAGGCGAGCCGCGCCAAATCGATGCTCATCGCCACCATCAGCCACGAGATTCGTACGCCGCTTTATGGCGCACTGGGCAACCTCGAGCTGCTTTCGATGGAGGAACTCGCCCCCGCGCAGGCGGCGCGCCTCACGTCCGTGCGCCATGCGTTCGAGGGACTGCTCGCACTGGTCGACGACGTCCTGGATTTGTCGAAGGCCGAAGCGCACGAGCTCCAACTGCACGTGGAGCCGTTCGATCTCGTTCAGGTGCTGGAGCGGTGCGCACAGACGCTTGCGCCGTCCGCAACGAACAAGGGGCTGCGCTTTTCATGTCTGCTCGATCCCGCCATCGATGGGCATTGGCGCGGCGATGCGCAGCGGATCATGCAGGTCGTGACGAACCTGCTCGGCAATGCCTGCAAATTCACCGACCGCGGGGCCGTCACGCTTCGCGCGACGATGGGCTGCACGACGGCCGATGTACAGCAAGTGCTGATTTCGGTCGCCGATTCGGGGATCGGTATCGCAGCTCACCAACGCGAGCGCATCTTCGAGCCGTTCATTCAGGCCGATGGATCGATCGCACGGCGCTTCGGTGGGACGGGGCTCGGACTGTCGCTGTGCAGGCGGCTCGTCGACTTGATGGGGGGGCGCATCACGCTCGAAAGCGAAGAGGGCCGCGGTGCGACATTCAGCGTTTATTTGCCATTGAAGCGTGCCGCAGCCGCGCCTTTACATGAGCCTTCACATCCCGTCGATCGATTCGTATTCGACGAGATCGTCGTCGCCGGCAACGATGCAGCCTGGCAAGGCGCGCTCGTTGCCCGCTTGAGCGCGCTTTGCGGCCCTGGCGTGGCCGTGGTGCCAGGCGCCCGCGCGTGCGAGCCGACGTCAGGACGCGGGCGTTCGATCATCGTTTTCGGCACGCACGAAAACGTCGTGCCCAAAGCATGGCGCAGCCGTTGTTCCGCTTTTCTCGATGCGATCGTGGTGTCCGAACGAGGCCCGCTCCACCCGCAGCGCGGTGACGATGCGCTCCACGTGACGGCGCTGTCCGCGGCGATGCTGGCGTTGGCCCTCGAACAGTGCGGGCGCCGCGAGCCTATGTCGGCCCCGGAGGGAATCTGCCGGCCGGCGAGGCCCGCTCGTGAGGCGCATGGCGCGACGCGCATTCTGGTTGCGGAGGACGACCCGGTCAGCCGGACGCTGCTGGCTCATCAACTCGAAGCGCTCGGCTACCGGCATGTCGAGCTGACCTGCGACGGTCGCCAGGCGCTCGCCGAATGCCTGCGCCAGCCCTACGATCTCGTCCTCGCGGATCTATGCATGCCGCTCATGGATGGGCGCAGCCTGCTGGCAGCGCTGCGCGGCAAGGGCCTGACGATGCCGGTGATCGCCCACACGGCGGCGCCGCGCGATCCCGACGGAGCGAAGCGAGCGGGTTTCGCGCGATTGTTGCCCAAGCCGCTGGCGCTCGAAACGCTGCGGCTCGCGCTCGATGCCGTGCTCGACCATCGGCTCGCGCGAGACGAGCTGCGCACCATGTCATCCGATGCACTGCTCGCCGTATTTGCGACGACCTGGATCGAGGACGAACAGCGGCTCGTGCAAGCGACGCATGCGGCCGACGCGCGCGGTGTGCTGCAGATGCTGCATCGCGTCAAGGGCGCGCTCCTGACGCTCGGCGAGCGCGAGGAGGGCGCGTACTGTGACGAGCTGCGCGATCTCGTCGAAACCGACGGTATTGCGGCGGCGACTGACGCCCTCCGTCGATTCAGAGAAAGGGTCGGAGCAATCGCGAGGCGTGGCACGGAGGGGGCGCAGGTGCAGCGTCCGACGGATGCCTGAGCTATGCGGTGGGCACCGCATTTGCTGTTGCATGCGGACTGGTGCAATAAGCGGCGGCCGAGCAAACTCGGGGGTCTCGGCTTTCGCGGAGGAATCGGAGATGAACACGCAAAGCAGTGAATTGCAGCGCACCGTCGAAGCGCTCACGCAGTCTGGAAGGGGTCTTCTCGCCGCTGACGAAAGCGGACCGACGATAGCGAAGCGCTTCAAGAGCATCAATGTCGAGTCCACTGAAGAAACCCGTCGCGCTTGGAGAACCCTGCTGCTGTCCACACCAGGGCTCGGCGAATACGTGAGCGGTGTCATCCTTTACGAGGAAACGCTCGGCCAATGCGCCGATGATGGCGAACCGCTACCGCAACTGGCGGCGCGCCAGGGCATCGTGCCCGGCATCAAGGTGGACAAGGGAAAAATTCCGCTGGCCCATGCGAGCGGCGATGAAATCACGCAGGGCCTCGACGGGCTCGGCGAACGGCTCGAACGATACAAGGCGCAGGGCGCGCGTTTCGCAAAATGGCGAGCCGTCTATAACGTTTCGGAATGCCTGCCGAGCCGGCTCGCTATCGCCGCGAATGCCGATGCGCTGGCACGGTACGCCGCGATTTGCCAGGAAGCAGGGGTAGTGCCCATCGTCGAACCGGAAGTGCTGATGGACGGGGCGCATTCTATCGAGCGCTGCGCTCAGGTGTCCGAGGCGGTTTTCCACGAGGTGTTTCATGCGCTGCACCGACACGCGGTGGTGCTCGAGCACATGCTGCTCAAGCCGAGTATGGTCGTGGCCGGCAAGGAGCACCCGAGCCCCGCGAGCGTGGCCGAGGCGGCCTCGCAAACCGTGACAGTGCTCGGCCGCACCGTGCCGCCGGCCGTCGCAGGCATTTTCTTCCTCTCGGGCGGGCAATCGCCCGAGGAGGCGACCGCCCATCTCGACGCCATCAACCGCACGGGCCGCCGCCCTTGGCCGCTCAGCTTTTCGTATGGCCGTGCATTGCAGGAGCCGCCGCTGAAAATCTGGCGCGGGCAGGCCGCGAACGTGTCCGAAGCTCAACGAGCGCTATCCAAACGTGCACGCTTGAATTCGGCGGCATCGCTCGGCCGATATGACGCCAAAGAGGAATCGACATCCTGACGCGAAGGACCCGCCCCGTGCGGCAGGTCCTTGCGCACGCGTCAGTGCAGCGCCATTTGCACGACCTTGACGATGACGAGACCGACTGCAATCGCGAGATAGCCGCGCAGGGCACCCATCCAGACGCGCGTCGAGAAGCTGAGCCGCGGCGGGGGGAGCGTTTCGAGCGGTGGCATCCGCCATTGCTCGCGCGCGGCCACGGCGTCGCCATCGTCGTTGGCGACGCCGCCCGCTTGCTTGGCCTGCTGCTGGCCGATATTCTCGCGGCGCTGCATGAACCGAATGACGGCGTAGCCGAGGGCCGAGGCCGAGGCGCCCGCAATCAACATGGCAACGATCGTCTCGCCGGAGAGATCCGGATAGACGGTGGCCGCTGTCAATATGATCGACAGCACGACGAGTGCCGCGACGACGGTGCCGGTGAACAAGTTGAGCCGCCCCGAGTTGACCCAGGGGCCCAGTACCGCGCGGTCATTGCATAGCAGCAGCAGGAACACGGTGGCGCTCGGCAGCAGGACACCGGCCAGCGTTTGAACGGCCTCGGTCAGCAGACCGAGCGGGCTGCCGGGCATCAGCACCAGTGCGGCGGCCAGCACGACGATGCCGAAATAGACGAGATAAAAGCCCTTGGCGTCGGCCACGCTCCGGTGCAGCGAATGGCGAATGCCGAATACATCGCCGATCGCGTAAGCGGTCGAAAGCGACACGGCGGCCGCGCCGATGATCGAGGCGTCGAGCAGGGCCACCGCGAAAATCGTCGCCGGCATGCGGCCCACGTATTGATGCAGCCCGTCGATGACGCCGCGCGCATCGGTGAATTGCCCCGCTTCGGGGCGGCCCGAAAAGAGCGCCGCGGTGAAGGCCATCATCGCCACCGCGCCGATCACGACGAGCGCGATGCCGATCCAGAGATCGACCTTTTCGTACTTCATGAAGCGGGGCGTAATGCGCTTGTCGATCACATAGCTCTGCTGAAAGAACAGTTGCCACGGCGCCACCGTGGTGCCGACGATGCCGATCACGAGCAGCATCACATCGGCGAGCCGCGCGTGAGCAGGCCAGCGCGGCACGGCGAAATCGCGTGCGATCACGTGGATCGGCGGATGAATGGATACCAGCACCGGCACGAGCAGCAGGCTCCCCACGCAAAGGACGATGGCGAATCGCTCGAAGCGCCGAAAATCGCCGGTGCCGACCGCGGCCATCGTCAACAGCGCGGCAATGCCGACGCCGAGGAACTTCGAGATACCGAGAAAATCGAGCGCGAACGTGATGCCGATGAACTCCGTGACGATCGTGAGCGCGTTGAGCAGGAACAGATCGATGACGCTGAAGGCGCCCCAGAACTTGCCGAACCGCTCGAAAATGAGCCGCGCGTGACCCACGCCGGTCACGGCGCCGAGGCGCAGCACCATTTCCTGATTGACGTAGAGGACCGGGACGAGCAGGGCGAGCGTCCATAACAGCGCCGTGCCGTAGTTTTGCCCGGCCTGCGTGTAGATGCCGAAGGCGCCCGCATCGTTGTCGCCGACCATCACGATGAGGCCGGGGCCGAGGATGGCGAGCAGCGTCCGAATGCGCGCAGCCCAGTTGCGGCGCGGCGCCGTATCGTGGTGCGCGATCGTGCCGAAAGCGCCCCTGATATCGCCGACATGAGCTTCATCGAGGGCGGCGCTGCGCGTAGTAGTGACGTGTGCGGGTGTGGACATGATTGTTTTCTCCGCGGTCATGCCGGGTCCTGCTTGAAAAAAGCAAAAAAGGCATAGCGCTTGGACGCCTGCGGACACGCCCGGTCCGGCCCCTCGGTTGCATGCGTTCGCGCGAAAGCGAGCGCGCGCAACCCGACGGCGCGAAAAGGCCATTCGAATCGATGCGCGGGAAAAAACTGCTACGGAATACTGCGATGCGCACCGTCTGCCTGGGAGGCGAGACGGCGGCTAATGGAAGGAATCAGCGCGTGGCGTCGTGCCGCTCAGGCAGAAAAACCGTTCGAAGGTCGACTACTGCAACTGTCCAAGGCATATGCCCCACTTGTGAAATTAGTTGCATTTTAGTGGCTCATTTTGAGATGAGTCAACACGAACCGTGCCGGGAATGGGCGTTTTCGCGCATCGGTACCGCCGCGAGAGGCGGTTTTCCCGGGGCGCCGTTGCGGTGGGGCAACAGCCGTTCGTTAGTTGTGCTGACTATCGACCATAGGAGCGTCGGCCGCGTTGCCGCACCCTTCGGTCATGATCGAATCGACGAGTGTACGCATGCGCTTCCAATGCGAACCCTCCCAGAAGACGCGCCGGCATACATCGCAGGTCGCGAACCGCGTCTGCCGCTCGAACACGCCGTCGGGTACCCGCTCGCGAACGGCTTCTTTGTCGATGGGCCGCAGCGGGGCGTTGCACGTCAGGCAAAGCCGGAAAGCGCGCGTGCTTCGGGCGAGGTCCAAGCGGCGGTAAAGCTCGCGCAACTGTTCCTCGGGCTTGAGCGCGCGGACGTAGCAGCCGTGCGTGATGGTGCGGCGCTTCAGAAGCTCACGGTCGCGCGATAGAACAATGCGTGCCTCGGCCAGTGCGAGCGTCTCGATCTCGTCGTCGGCGAAATGGTTGTCGTAAAGCGTGTCGAACCCCGCGAGGCGCAGCAGATGCGCGAGCCCGCCCAGATGAGCGTCGGCGATGAAACGGATGGTCCGCAGCGGCTCAGGTCGCAAACGCAGTAGCGGCGTGATATCGAATGTCTCGAATTTCGGATAGACCGCTACCCGGTCGCCATCCTGAAGCGCGTGGTCGAATGCGACCGATTCCCCGTTGACGAGAATCAGTTCGACCTCCGTGTGGGGGACGCCCAGTGCTTCGATCATGTGCTTGGCCGTGGCGGCGCGCGCGCAGGCGCAGCTGAATTCGCGCCGGCGCTGGGAAGGCGCGAGAAAATCGTTCAGTTCCTCGTAAAACCGGAACGTGGCGGTAACAGGCGACATCGCAGCAGTATCGCACCTCCCGGCCGCGACGTGAGGGGCGCCAACCGTCACGGTGGGATTCGGTGCGACCGTGCCGGGCGTGCGCGCTTCATGCGGCAGATAATCGCGTTTCGGTGCGTCGACTTCTTCAAGCGTCATCCCATTCAAGGAGCTCTGCCGTCATGAGTCTTCATACCTGGTGGCTTTTCGTGGCCACGGTGTTCGTGGTGTCGGCCATTCCCGGGCCGAATATGTTGCTCGTCATGACGTCGAGCGCCCAGCATGGCCTGCGCCGCGCCAGCGCCACGATGGCCGGGTGCCTGTCGGCGCTCGTGCTCATGCTCGCCGTCTCGGCGGCGGGCCTCGGTGTGTTCCTGCAAGCATGGCCGGCGATGTTCGATGCCTTGCGCCTGATCGGTGCGGGCTATCTCGTCTATCTCGGCGTGAAGGCCTGGCGCAGCGCGCCGCCTGCGCAGGCCGCGGACGCACGCGAGCCGCTTCAGACGGCGCTACCGGTGCGCTCGCTCCCCGCGCTTTATCGCAACGGCTTTCTCGTGGCGAGCAGCAACCCGAAGGCCATTCTCTTTGCCGCGGCGCTGCTGCCGCAGTTCATCGACGCGAGCAAGCCCACGCTGCCGCAGTTCGGCGTGCTTGTCGCGACGTTCGCCGTCATCGAGGTCAGCTGGTACCTGGTCTATGCGGCTTGCGGTTTGCGCATCGGCGCAACGCTGCGCAGCGAGCGCGTCACCAAGGCGTTCAACCGGCTGACGGGCGGTATTTTCGTCGGCTTCGGCGCCATGATGGCACTCGTCAGGCACTGACATCGGCGCGGATCGATGCCGCATTCATTCGGTCTCGCCGCCCCGGTGAGGCAGGAGACCGAGTGCGAATGCAGCGGCGGCAAATGCCAGGCCGACGATGCAGACCCCGCTCCAACCCGCCCACGCCCAGGCCATACCCGCGAGCGACGCGCCAAGCGCGCCTCCGACGAAGAAGATGCCGACGAATAGCCCGTTGAGCCGGCCGCGCGCGGCGGGGTTCATGAGGTTGATCGCGCGGCGGCCCAGCGTCTGATCCGTCACGACGCCGGCATCGAGCGTCGCCGCGCCTGCCACCAGCAGGCCCAACGCCCAGGCGCGATGCGCATCGGCGGCGAATCCGAACCATCCCGCCCCGGCAATGCCGCTCGCGATCCACGCCGCGAGCATGCTCAAGTGACCGATGCGCAGCGCCAGACGCCCGGCGCGCCTGTCCCCGGCGTAACCGGCTATCGGTGTCGCCACCACGCCGGCCGCGCCAGCGAGGGCGAACACCCCGATCTCGTAGAGGTTCAGTCCGAAAGGCGCATGCGTGAGCCGGAGACCGATACCGGTCCAGAACGCGCTGAACGCGCCCATTCCCAGGGCGGCCGAAAGCGAACGTCGCTGCAGCACCCGTTCGGTCAAAAGCAGCGTCAGCAGCGAGCGCAGCAGCGTGCCGTAGTGAGCAACCGCGGTGGGGGTGCGCTTCGGCAACAGCGACGCGAGCACCAGCGCCAACACCGCGTCAGCGGCGGCGGCGACGCCGTAGAACGCGCGCCAACCGATCATCGCCGCGCCCACGCTGGCCAGCGGCCGCGAGAGCAGAATGCCGAGCATGAGTCCGCTCATGACGTTTCCGACGGCTCGGCCGCGGTGCGTTTCGTGCGCCATGGAAGCCGCCATCGGCACCAGCATTTGAATGACGCATGACGTTGCGCCCGCAAGAAAGATCGCGGCGAGAAAGACGACCCCCGAATGCGCGAACATCGCCACGGCGAGCAGCGCCGCACAGACAGCGAGCGTGCGCACGATCAGGCGGCGGTTCTCGAGAAGATCGGTCAGCGGGACGAGTAGAACGAGCCCGAGCGCGTATCCCAGTTGCGGCAGCATCGAGATCGCACCGGTGAGACCGGGCGGCAGCCCGAGCGACTGTGCGATCGGCGCGATCAACGGTTGAGCCGCGAAGAGGTTCATGACGATGACGCCGACCGCGAAAGCGAATAGCAGAGTCAGCGGTGCGCTCAGCGCCTGCGGCGGTTCGCTTGCGGCGGGCGCAGTCCGCAGCGCGCAAGCGTCGTAAAGATCGGTGGGCCCATCCATGCTGGCGAATCCTCGAAATGACGATCGAGTGCCCATCGTAGGATGCGCAATGCTATGCGACAATTGAAATATGTCGATATTGATTATGCGGAGTTGTTTTGAACACGCGCGATCTGCAAGCTTTCGTGGCCGTGGTCGATAACGGATCGATGGTTCGTGCCGCCGCCCAACTGCATCTGACGCAGCCCGGGCTCACGCGCCGGATTCAGAACCTCGAGACCACGCTGGGTGTGCCGCTGCTCGACCGGTTCAGCAAACCCCTCAAGCCGACCGGCGCCGGCCGCGAAGTCTATGCGCTGGCGCGCGCGGTGCTGCGCTCGGTCGACGATCTGCTCGCGGTCGCCGCACCCGATAGCGAGCCGGCCGGCGAACTGCGGATCGGTGTACCGCCCTTTCTATCGGAGCTTGCGCTCGAGGCGCCGATCGATCGGCTGCGCAGCGCATTTGCGAAGCTCACGCTGCGGGTGACGGCGGCCTGGTCGCCGGCGCTCGTCGAGCGTGTCCAGCGCGCGGAGGTCGATGCGGCGGTCGTCATGATGCCGGGCGCATTTGCGATGCCCGACACATTGACCGCGACGCTGCTGGCCGTGCAGCCCACGCTCATCGTCGCGCCGCGCTCGTTCGAGGTGGCCCGTTCGAGGCCGGGCCGCGGCGGCCGACCGCGCGCCACGCTCGAGAAGTTGTCGCATTATCCATGGGTGCTGAATCAGGACGGCTGCGGCATGCGCTCGACGCTGAGCCGGGCGCTGCGCGCGTCGGGTCTGCCGTTCGAGGTCGCGGTCGAAGCATTCGGCTCGGATCTGCAACTCTCGCTCGTTGCGCGCGGCGTGGGGCTCGGGGTCGTGACGCCGGGCGTGCTGGCCGCCAGTCCGTATCGCGAGCAATTGCAGCCGCTCGATGTCGAGGACTTCGAAGGCACTCTGAACGTCTGGCTATTGCACGGCAGTTTGCCGGGACGGCTCATGCGGCCGGTTTCGCTGCTGCGCGATGCGTTGATCGACGTGATGGCAGCCGCACCGCAACTCCGGGCCGCGAAGCCGCTTTCTGCATCGCCTGCAAAGCCCGAAACGAAATCCGCACGGCGCCCCCGTTCCGGCTCCCGTGGGCGCGCCGAATCGTCGCAGCCTCAGTAAGCGAAGTACGGCCCGACGCCGCCCGATGAGCTGCACCGGCAGTGCGTTTGCCGTTTCGCCCGAGATCTTCACGTCGACGAGGCGCACCGGACCCCACGTGTACCCGTCGAAGAACTGCATGCTAGACGACGAGATCGCTCGCCGCGACGGCGAGCGCGGCTTTGTGTCCCGCGGCGCTCGCGCTGACGTAGCGATCGAACGCATCGCCGAGCGTCGCCCTCAAGTCGGGCAACGTGGGTCCCTTCCATGCGACGCCGAATACAAGGCCCGATGACGCGACATATTCGCGTACGACCGTGCCGGAAGGCAGCGTAAGGGTATGAACGGTATAGAGACCTTGCACGCCGCTTGCGTGCCCGATGGCATGCACAAAACAACGGTGCGACGCCGATCGACATCGTCGGTTGCGTATGAAACGACGCGAACGTGGCGTGTCTAACGAATGGCGGAAAAAAACTTTGTCCGCGCCCCGAAAAAAGCTCTATTTTTAACTGGGCGCTGAAGATGAATGCGGATATCGGGGGTGGGGCGCGTCATACGTCCACCTCCCATGGCAGTTGCGCCGACAAATCAAAAGACGTCGCTGTCGGGTACCCATATCGGGGGAGCGAGGGATGACGAGACAATGAAATCGGACTCTCGATCGACCGGGCCAGCCCCGGGCCAAGTGCCGGGCACGCGCGAGTTGCCGCAGCGTGAGCCTGTCGACGTGCCGCCGGAGGCCGAGCGCAAGCGCGTGCTGATCGTGGATCGCGATGCCGATGCGCTTTCGGGCCTCGCTTACCTGATCGAAAGCATGGGCTATGAACCGCAGACGGCGCGTGACGCGAACGAGGCACTTTCGATCGCCCGCGAACAGTTGCCCGACGCAGCGTTCGTCGATATCGGCGCGCCGCAGCCGGAAGACCTGGCGATTGCGCGCCGCTTGCGCGAGATCGCCGGTAAGCGGCCGCTTCTGCTCATCGCGTTGACCGGATGGGGGCAGCCTCAATACCGCGAGATGGCGATGGCGGCCGGATACGATGTGCACTGGGTGAAACCCGTCGGCGCCGATCAGTTGAACTTTCTGCTTTCAATGACGCTTGTATGAATGTTGTATATGCGCAACAAAACCCATTTCGATTACGGCATCGTGTTGCGACGCACCAAGCGGTTTGCTAGAGTTGGAACTGTCTCCTCCATGTCTCCTCTGATATGGATTCAGCCCGCCAACTTGGCGGGCTTTTTTTTTTTGCCTGTAGCGGGCAAACGCGTGTCTCGCTGCGTGCCCTGGCGCTTGGCCCCCTGCCGCGGCAGAGGCCGTGAAACACTGAAATCGGGCCATCCCCTCAGGCGGTAGTGCAGAAATCGCCGATTGACATCGGCGATGAACATCGGGCTGGGGAATGGGCCCGGGCTGGCGCCCGCCTCGATCAAAACTTGTAGGACAGCGCCAGATAGGTGATGAGCGGATTCGCCTTCAAGTCGCCCTGCGTCACGCCGAGCACCGAGCCGTCCGCAGCCTTGACGATGACGGACGATTTGGTCTTCAGCGGGATATAGGTCAGCGATGCCGTCACGCCCCAGTGCTTCGAAAAGCTGTATGCGCCGCCCACATTGAAGACGGGCGCCCAAGAAGCCGAAGCCTTGGCCTCGACTTTGGTCACGCCGGGCTTGTTCGCGCCGGCAGCCAACACGGCGCCAAGATTGTTCTGCGTCGACGTCACGAAGTTCGGATTGAGCTGGATATCGGAGAACCAGTTGTATGAGACGCCGACGCCGACGAACGGTCTGAAGCGTGCCGTCGCGGAGGCGAAGTAGTACTGAAGCAGGACGGCCGGGCTCCACTGGCGGACGCTTTTGACGATCGGCTCGTTAGAGGGATCGTCGAGATTGACCGTGCCGAGCGCAGCGGACGGGCCCGGCGGCACCACCTTGCCTTGGCCGTACATCTTGAACGTCGGCGGCACGCCTGCCACCGTCGTCAGCGCGATGTGATCGGTGAAGAAATGGCTGATGACGAGACCGGCCGTATCGGCGTTATTCGTCGACAAGCCGCTGCCCGACGACGTGAACGAACTCGGCAGACGCAGCGGAGTATCGATCGGCTGGGGCGACACATAGGTAGTGAGCGGCGTGCTGGAGTCCTGCGGCATGATGTGGAACCAGCCGAGCGTGACGACGTTCTCGCCGGCGTGCTGGCCGTAAGCAGCGCCCGAAACGCAGAGCGCGGAAGCGGCCCAGGCCGCGGCATGGATCTTTTTCATCGTTGACTCTCCCTGTGCAGCGTTTGTTATGTGCCGCGCCGGCCGCTCGTCGGCGGCTTCAGGCGCGGCGGGTGCCCATTCGTTACTGCGGTGCGCTACTGCGTCGGCAACTGCACGAATGCGTTGATCGTGAAGTAGGGCGACGATGCATTCGATTGATCGAGATAACCGAACACCCCGCCCGTGAAGATCAGTTTGCCGCTCGACGAGGACGCGCCCACTTTGGTCGACGTCACGACGCCGGGGACGCTCTGTGCGAAGTCGAGGTTCAACGCCGTGGCGAGCGATGCCTGCGACGGGTGATACGGATCGAGCATCGTGGCCTGTGTGCCGATCAGTGCCGTCGCGCGATAGTCGAACTGGCTGTCGACGCCGATGTACTGCCCGTCCTGCGCGTTCACGGCGATCTTCGATTGCGGCGCGAGGATCGAAATGCCCGATTCGTCGTCGGCGACGAGCAGGTTCGGATTGGCGTAGCCGGTGCGAATGAGGATCGGTACGAGCTGGCCGCGCAGCTTGCCCACGATCATGAAGCCTTTGCCTTGCGGGGAACTGGCGAGTGTGGGCTTGGCCTGCCCCTGGAAGTTGTCGGTTTCGAATGCCCCGCTGCCATCGGACGAGAGTACCCAGTTCGTACCGGGCTGCTGGCACTTGCCGGCATTGACGCCGGTGTTATCGCATTCGGTCCAGGTGCCGTTCGCGTTGAGCGTGATCTTCGTGTCGACCGCCACTTGCAGGAAGTTCTGCGAAGGCACCTCATGAAAGCCCAGCTGGTTGTAGGTCCCCGCCACATTCGCGAGATTGGTCTCGAGTGAGGAAAAGCCGATGAACGGGTAATAAGGGAACGTCGTATCGGCAATCGCGCCGACGCCGGCCATCCCGTTGTATTGCAGCTCCTTGCCCGGAATCGTGCCGCCGAGTACGCCTTCGCCCACGAAGATGCGCGCGGGCCGGTTCGGATCGAGGCTCGCGCCGTTCAGATAGAACGCGCACTGGTTCTGCTTGGCCGTCGGCAGCAACGTTTCCTGTGTCAACGTGCCCGACTGTCGAGTACCCGCACGCGTCGGCGTGGCGGTGCCGGTGGTTTGTGGAACGGGCGACTCGACATAGTTGACCTGCCAGGTCATCTTGGTCGTATCGATGCGCATTTGCACGAGTTCGCCATCGCCGCCGCCGCCCGTGAAGACGGTGTTGTAGTCGAGCGATGCGGGGCAAAGCCGGTCGACGACCGGGGCGGGCGAACCGCCGCCTCCGCCGCCACCGCATCCGGCCAGGACGAGCGCTGCCGCCAGCGCCAAAAGGGCTTTCCAGCTCATAACCGTTCCTCCTTGTACTCCGTTTATCGTTATCGGGCGGCCGGCTCCCTGTCGGCGCGCCTCTTCGTTCGTCGTGCTGACTGATACGGGTTGGCTTCCCTCCTCGTGGTCGTTGGCCGATTCGAATGACGGCTCGAAGCGCCTCGCGTTGCGCTCAATGCGCGCCCGCGAACGCCCCGATGCCGAAATAGGGCGTCGAGCTCGTCGTCTGTCCCACGATGGACGACGACGCCGCGATGCCGCCGTTTTCCGTGCCTTGCAGCAGAATCGCGAACAGTCCGCCCACCGTGGAGTTCGGCGAGAAGCCCGTGGCGATCGCGAAGCCCGCGTTGCCCGCGCTGTCCTGCACACTAAGGAGCCCCTGATTCGAGGACGGATAGTCGAGCGTGAAGGTGCTTTCGGCTGTGCTCGTGGGGGGATCGACGAATTTGCCCGACGTGCCCTGGATCAACGTGGCCGTGTATTTGAAATTCGAATCGGCGCCGACGAAGCCGCCGTCGAGCGTGCCCGACGCGATGTTGCCGGCCGCCGCGAGCATCGCGATGCCGGACTCGTCGTCGACGGTCAACGTGCCGGGGTTCGCGTAACCCGTTCGCACGACGATGGGCACGAGTGCGCCGTTGAACTTGGCGAGCACCATGTTGGCGTGCGCGCCGCTGCCGAGCGTCGCGCCGCCGACGATGCGCGGGGGATTGCTGCTCGTGAAGTAGCTGCCCGAGCTGGCGGCCGCCCAGGTGCCGCCCGTCGTCGTGCAACTGCCCGAGCTCGACGTGCAATTGCCGCTAGCGTCGAACGTCTCCGTGGTATTCGTGCCCACGGCGCGGTAGTTGTCCGAAGGCTGCAGATGATAGACGAGCCCGTTGTAGGTGCCTTTGAGGTCGGCCAGGTTCGTATCGACATCGGCAAAACCGATGAACGGATAAAAGTCGAACTTGCGGTCGGGCACCGAGAAGAGGCCCAATATGCCCGGGTACTGCACCTCCGCACCCGGGATACCGCCGCCTGCCACGCCGTAGCCCACGAAGATCGTCGGTGGGTTGCTCGCGTTGAACGTGCCGGTCGTCGCATAAGCGGAACCGTCGCTCGCGGTCCCGTTGCCCGGTTGCAGGACGAACGCGCAGCGGTTTTGCTCCGCGCTCGGCAAATCCGTGCGATGGGTGACGGCACCCGTGATCGTCGCGCCGGCGCGTGTCGGCGTGACTTGCCCTGCCGTCAGGGGAATCGGGGATTCGAGCCACTTGAGCGTATAGCTCATCGAAGTGGGATCGATCTTCAGGCTGACGATCTCACCGCTGCCGGCGCCGCCAAGATAGGTGCTCTGAGCGATGCTCGCTTCGGTCGGGCAAAGCGGCTGGATCGCGGCCGACGTCGGTGCGCCCTGAATGCCGCAACCGGCACCGGAGCACTGCGGCGCGCCCGCGGTGGATGCGGAGCTGCTCGAGCCGCCCGAGCAAGCTGAAACGAGGGGAATGCTGACGAGTACCGACAGCAAGCCCCTTGAAATGGCAGTTTGCATGCCTTTGTCTCCCTGATCTCGTTATGCGGCGTAATGTCGCCGTGCATTTTTTTGCTGTCAATTGATAAAGGCGTCTAAAAAAGCTAATTCAAACGGCCGCGCCGGCCGCCAACTAATACGGGGCGGCCTCGTTCGGACGAATTGAAACGAAAAGGCGTTTCAAGCGCTGGATCGATCGCGCAACATTGGCACAGCACATGAAGTGGCGCAGGCAGGAGCGAAGCGGCGCGCGGATGCCGTGGGACTCGGAACAATGACAATGAAAATACGGAGATTCCCGAGGCGCGCCGGCTTCGGTTTAATTCGACTTGGGGGAGATTTGCAAACTTTGGTTACGAAAGTTACGCCTTACCGCCTAGTCTGACGTTGACCTTTCCAATAGCGGTGGTGCGCAAAAAATAAAGCCGGCCATTGGAGGCCGGCTTTACCGGAAGCAATTTGAAAAGCAATTGCACTAGCAAATCAGCGCGCGAGACCCGAATCTTCGGCTGCACCGATGCAGAGATTCATACACTGGATCGCCGCGCCCGAAGCGCCTTTGCCGAGATTGTCGAGCCGCGCCACGGTCACGAAGCGTTCCTCGTTGCCGAAGACGAAGAGGTCGACGCGGTTCGTCTCGTTGTTGGCTTGTACGTCGAAAAAGCCGGCATCGAGGTTCTCCTCGGCGTCGAACGGCGCGACGCGCACGAACGCTTCGCCGGCGTAGTACTCGGCATAGAGCGCTTGCACGTCGCGCGGCGTGACGCGTTTGCCGAGTTCGGCAACCGAGAACGACGTCGTGACGGCGAGGCCCTTATAGAAGTTGCCGACGATCGGCGTGAAAACCGGCGTCGCCTCGAGCCCACCATGCACGGTCATTTCGGGCAGGTGCTTGTGACCGAGCGCGAGGGCATACGGACGCGGGCTCGCGAGCTTCGCAGCGGGCGGGGTGGCCTCGTACTCGGCGATCATCTTCTTGCCGCCGCCGCTGTACCCCGTGATCGAATACGCATGCGCCGTGAACGCGGGTGTGACGACGCCTGCCTCGACGAGCGGCCGCATGGCCAGCACGAACGCCGAAGCATGGCAACCCGGCACGGCAACGCGCTTGGCGCGACGAATCCGCTCGCGCTGCGTACGCGTGAGTTCGGGCAGCCCGTACGCCCACTCGGCATGCGTGCGAAACGCCGTGCTGGCGTCGATGACCACCGTCTTGTCGTTATCCACGAGGCCGACCGATTCGCGCGAGGCGACATCGGGCAAGCAGAGGAACGTGACGTCGGAGGCGTTGATGAGCCGGCGACGTTCGTCGATGTCCTTGCGCTTGGCTTCGTCGATCCGCAGGATTTCGATATCGGCACGTCGCGACAGGTACTCGTAGATCTTCAGGCCAGTCGTGCCTTCCTGCCCATCGACAAAAACTTTGGTGCTCATTTCGATCTCGCTGGTTTCACCGGATTGACATAGACGGCGCTGCCACGCGCCCAAACCGGGATTTTACGGCTTTGGCGCGAAAGCCGGGCAATTTCGAGGCAATCGGCGCAAGAGCTGGGCTCAGCGGCCGTACATGACCGTGATGCTGGCCTTTGCGAGCGTCGCAGTACCGATCTCATGCTCGAACATCAGCGCCGGCCGGCCGGCGCCGAGCCGTAAATCGACCGTGTTCAGCGCATAGACGGTGACGACATAGCGGTGCGGTTTGCCAGGAGGCGGGCAGGGGCCGCCGTAGCCGGAAGCATCGTCATAGTCGTTGCGCGCCTCGATCGCACCCATTTGCTTCAGCCGGTCCGAGCCGCTCGCCTGCGTGGGCAGCGCGTGAACGCTCGCGGGAATACCGGCGACGGCCCAGTGCCACCAGCCGGGCCCCGGTGCGTCGATGTCGACCATCGTGACCGCGAAGCTCCGGGTGCCCGGCGGCTCGCCGCTCCACTGCAACTGCGGCGAGTGGTTCAAGCCGTGGCAGCCGTTCTTGTCGTAGACGAACGCGTTGCCGAGCGGGTCACCGGGCCGCACATCCTTGCTCGTCACCTTGAAAGTACTCTCGGCCCACGCGGTGGGGATGCCGCACCATGCGAGACCGAGCGCCGCATAGCCGAGCGCCGCGGCCCGTCCCCGCGCGCGGAGTAGAAACCGAAATCGAAACCGAAACCACACCGATGCAATGACCGAGCATGGCTTGAGCATGAGCCGTTTCTCCCCCGGGAGTCGCAAGACCGCGCGTCCGTAGCGGTGATTAATGGCCCGAACCGGTCTTCCGGGCCGGAATCGAGTCTAACATTTGGGCTCGCTGCCGGAGCGGGCTGTCGCGCGGGCAACACGCCGCGCGGCGGCTTTCGCGCGCAGTGTGCCCGGCACCGGCGCTCCCCTCCACGACATCCGGATTCATGAACGAGAACGAGCTTATCGAACCGTCCCCGCCGGCGCATACGAGCGCGCCCGCACCCGGGGCGCGCATCCGCGTCGTCATGGCCGACGATCATCCGGTCATTTTGCTCGGTGCGCGGCACGCGCTCGCACGCTTCCCCGATATCGACGTGGTGGCCGAGGTGCGCCAGTCCACCGATCTCATCAAGACGTTGGCGCACGTCCCGTGCGACGCCCTGGTCACCGATCTGGCGATGCCGGGCGGCCGCCATGGCGACGGGCTGCCGCTCATCGGGTATCTGCGGCGGCATTTTCCGGCGCTGCCGGTCGTCGTGCTGACGATGCTCGAGAACGCCGCGCTGATTCGGCGGCTCGGCGAACTCGGTGTCATCGCCATCGTGAGCAAGGCCGACGATCTGTCTCATATCGGCTTGGCCGTTCGTCACGTCGCGCGCGGCCGCGGCTACGCGGGACCGACCGTTCGCGCGGCGCTCGATGCGCTGAGCGCCGGAGGCGGTCGCGGCGCGCAGGCTCCGCTCTCGCCGCGCGAACTCGAGGTGGTGCGCCTGTTCGCGGCCGGCATGACGATGAAAGAGATCGCCGCGCGGCTCAACCGCAGCATCAAGACGGTCAGCTCGCACAAGACGGCGGCATTGCGCAAGCTCGGCCTCGAGCGGGATTCCGAACTCTTCCAGTACGCGCAATCCGCCGGGCTCGCTCATCTTTCGTCGGGACGATGAAAAACGCCCGTCGCTAGGACGGGCGCTGATTCATTCCGACGGTACTTCGCTTCGGATTACTGCGGTGCGGCCGTTGCGCCACCGTGCGCGGCGGACCATTCGGCCGGCGCGTGCAGGAACTTCTCGACTTCATCGAGCGTTTTCGCTTCGAAGTAGCCCGACGCCTTCGCCACACGCAACACGTCCCACCACGTGGCGAGCGCGTGCAGGTCCACGTCGATGTCTTTGAGCACCGACACGCTTTCCTTGAAGATGTTGTAGTGAAAGAGGACGAAGCAGTGGTTCACGCGTGCGCCGGCCGTGCGCAGCGCGTTGATGAAGTTGATCTTGCTGCGGCTGTCCGTCGTGAGATCCTCGACGAGCAGCACGCGCGACCCTTCCTCGAGCAGCCCTTCGATCTGCGCATTGCGCCCGAACCCCTTGGGCTTTTTGCGCACGTACTGCATCGGCAGCATCATGCGGTCGGCGATCCACGCCGCGAACGGGATGCCGGCGGTTTCGCCGCCCGCGACAGCGTCGATCTGCTCGTAGCCGACGTCGCGCAAAATCGTCGCTTCCGCCATCTCCATCAAGCCGCGGCGCACGCGCGGATACGAGATCAGCTTGCGGCAGTCGATATACACCGGGCTGGCCCAGCCGGACGTGAAGATGAACGGTTTTTCGGCATTGAAGTGCACCGCCTGCACTTCGAGCAGCATCTTGGCGGTCGTATCGGAGATCGTTTGGCGATCGAAGCCTGTCATGGGCGAGTCCTTGGGGAGAGGGGCCGCGGCGGGCGCGATGACCCGGGAAGCGGCCCGAAAGAGCCGGCGGCGCGCTCGTGCGCGCACAGGGGGCGTATTTTACCCGAGTTGGGGCGGGTGCCGGCCGGCCCGCCGGGGAGGTGTACACTAGCACCCCCGCAAACGCTGCCGGCGCGCGGGCGGCGTGCAGCCAGGACGCCGCGGGCCTTCACCGTGCCGGCCGACGGCGTGCGGGCCCTCGTCTTCCGGCGGGAGCCCTTCGGCGCGCGCGGGCCATATTCATTACGTCTTGCAGGTCAATCATGGACGAACAACTGAAGCAAAGCGCCCTCTCGTATCATCAAAATCCCCGGCCCGGCAAGATTTCGGTGACGCCGACCAAGCCGCTGTCGAACCAGCTCGATCTCTCGCTCGCCTACTCGCCCGGCGTCGCCGCCGCGTGCGAAGCGATTCACGCGGATCCGCTCGACGCGCAAAAGTACACCTCTCGCGGCAATCTCGTCGGTGTCGTGACCAACGGCACGGCCGTCCTCGGACTCGGCAATATCGGCCCGCTCGCGGCGAAGCCGGTGATGGAAGGCAAGGGGTGTCTCTTCAAGAAATTCGCGGGCATCGATGTCTTCGACATCGAACTCGCCGAGTCGGACCCGGACAAGCTCGTCGAAGCCATTGCGATGCTCGAGCCGACGCTCGGCGGCATCAACCTCGAAGACATCAAGGCGCCCGAGTGCTTCTATATCGAGAAGAAGCTGCGCGAGCGCATGAAGATTCCGGTCTTTCACGATGACCAGCACGGCACCGCCATCATTGCGTCCGCGGCGATTCTGAACGGTCTGAAGGTGGTCGGCAAAGAGCTTTCGCGCGTGAAGCTCGTCTGCTCGGGCGCGGGCGCCGCGGCCATTGCCTGTCTCGACCTGCTTGTCAACCTGGGGCTCACGCGGGAAAACATCCTCGTCGTCGATTCGAAGGGCGTCATCTATCAGGGCCGCGGCAACCTCGACCCGTCGAAGGAGCGCTACGCGGCCAAGACCGAGGCGCGCACGCTCGACGACGCGATCGAATCGGCCGACGTCTTCCTCGGCTGCTCGAGCGCCGGCGTGCTCAAGCCCGACATGGTCAAGAAGATGGGCGCGAAGCCGCTGATCCTCGCGCTGGCGAACCCCGAGCCCGAAATTCGTCCCGAGGACGCGAAGGCCGCGCGCCCCGACGTCATCATCGCCACCGGCCGCTCGGACTATCCGAACCAGGTCAACAACGTTCTCTGCTTTCCGTTCATCTTCCGCGGCGCGCTCGATGTCGGCGCGACGACGATCACCGAGGAGATGAAGCTCGCCTGTGTACGCGCTATCGCGGAGCTGGCCGAGGAGACGGACCAGGGCGATGAAGTCGCCAAGGCCTATGAGGGTCATTCGCTCGAATTCGGGCCCGAGTATCTGATTCCGAAGCCGTTCGATCCGCGCCTGATCATCAAGATCGCGCCGGCGGTTGCGCAAGCCGCGATGGATTCGGGCGTTGCCACGCGCCCGATCCAGGACATGGATGCGTACCGGGAGCAGCTCGGCGCCACGGTCTATCGAACCGGGATGGTCATGCGTCCCGTGTTTGCGGCGGCCAAGCAAAAGGCGGCGCGCATCGTATTCGCGGAAGGCGAAGACGAGCGCGTGCTGCGCGCCGCGCAGTTCGTGCTGACGGAAGGCATCGCGAAGCCGATCATCATCGGGCGCCCCGCCGTCATTGAAATGCGGCTGAAGAAGATGGGCTCGAAGCTCAAGGGCGGAGTCGATTTCGACATCGTCAATCCGGAAGACGATCCGCGCTATCAGCAGTGCTGGCAGGCCTACCATGAGATCGGCGCGCGCGAAGGCGTGACGCCGGACGTCGCGAAGGCCGCGATGCGCAAGTTCAACACGCTGATCGGTGCGATTCTCGTACACCTCGGTTACGCCGACGGCATGATCTGCGGCCTCATCGACACCTATCACAGCCATCTGAAGTTCATCGATCAGGTGTTGGGCCGTGCGGCGCAAGCCGAGCACTATGCCGCGATGAACCTGCTGATGCTGCCGGGCCGCAATCTGTTCATCTGCGATACCTACGTCAATGAGGTACCGAGCGCCGAGCAACTGGCCGACATGGCCGTCCTCGCCGCCCGCGAGATCGAGCGTTTCGGCATTGTGCCGAAGATCGCGCTGCTGTCGAACTCGAACTTCGGCAGCACGCCCTCGGCATCGTCGCAGCGCATGGCGACGGCGCGCAAGCTGATTGCCGCGCGCGCGCCGGAGCTCGAAGTGGACGGCGAAATGCACGGCGACGCGGCACTGTCCGAGGCGATCCGCAAACAGTCGTTCCCGGGCACGACGCTGACCGGCGAGGCGAACCTGCTCATCATGCCGAACGTCGAGGCGGCCAACATCACCTACAACCTGCTGAAGATGGTGGGCGGAGAAGGCGTGACGGTCGGCCCGTTGCTGCTCGGTGCGGCCAAGCCTGTCCATATCCTGACGCCCGCGGCAACGGTGCGCCGGATCATCAACATGACGGCGGTCGCGGCAGCCAACGCGCGCGTGCAGTAACGCCGGCGCTCGAGAGAGCGCGCATGAAAAAGGCGGCTACCCGTAAGGGAAGCCGCCTTTTTTAATCGCTGCGGTGCTGGCTAGGCAGCGTGACGCGCCACATCCGCCTTATGCCAGCGCGCGACGAGGTCGGCCCACTTCACGCGTACCGCCCGCAGATTGTTCTCCTTCACGTGACCGTAGCCGCGAATCCCGTCAGGCAGACTCGCAAGCTCGATGGCGAGCGCGCGATTATCGGCGTTGAGTCCGCCGATCAGCTCGCGTACGAGCGCCTCGTATTCGCCGATCAACGCACGCTCCGTGCGACGCTCCTCGGTCTTGCCGAACGGATCGAGCGCCGAGCCGCGCAGGAACTTCAGCTTGGCCACCACCTTGAACGCCGACGACATCCATGAGCCGTATTGCTTCTTGATCAGACGGCCGTTCGCATCCTTCTTCGCGAGAAGCGGCGGGGCCAGATGGAAGTTCAGCTTCCAATCGCCTTCGAACTGAGCCTGCAATTTGGCGATAAACGCGGGGTCCGTCTGCAGCCGCGCGACCTCGTACTCGTCCTTGTAGGCCATCAGCTTGTGGAGATTGCGCGCTACGGCTTCGGTCAGCGGCTCGTTGGCGGTCTCGCCTTCGATGTTGCGCTCCGCCGCGCGCACCGCATCGACGAGCGAGCGGTAACGTTCGGCATACGCGGCATTTTGATAAGCGGTGAGGTGCTCGATGCGCTTGGCGATGAGGGCATCGAGGGCCTTTTTCGTATGGAGCGTGATCACGGTGGCGCCCGCCGTTTCGCGCGCGGCTGCCGGGTTGACGGCTTGCTGCACGCTGGCCGGGTCGTGAGCCGCACGACGGCCCCACTCGAACGCCGCGATGTTTTTCTCCACCTGCACGCCGTTGAGCTCGATGGCGCGCACGAGCGAGCGGTGCGAGAGCGGCAGCCAGCCGCGCTGCCACGCATAGCCGAGCACGAACGGGTTCGTGTAGATCGCGTCGCCAAGCAGCGCGACGGCGAAACGGTTCGCATCGACGAAATCGACGGCGTCGCCCGCCGCCGCGCGCACGTCGTTCTCGGTGCTCGATCCCGGGAAGGTCCAGTCCGGGTTCTTGATGAAATCGGCCGTCGGCGTCTTCGAGCTGTTCACGACGACGCGCGTTTGCCCATACTGCATCCGCGACGTGCATTCGTCGCTGGCCGTCACGATCGCATCGCAGCCGATGACGAGTTCGGCTTCGCCCATCGCGATCCGCGTGGCATGAATATCCGCGGGCGCATTGGCGATCTGCACATGGCTCATGACCGCGCCGCCTTTTTGCGCGAGTCCCGTCACATCGAGTACCGTGACGCCCTTTTGTTCGAGATGCGCGGCCATCCCGATGAGCGCGCCGATCGTCACGACGCCGGTTCCGCCTACGCCCGTGACCAGGACGCCATAGGGGCGCCCGATTTCGGGCAGTACGGGTTCAGGGACCTCGGGCAGTTCACCCGCATCGGCACCGAGCGGCTTCGGCTTGCGTAGCTGCCCGCCTTCCACGGTCACGAAGCTCGGGCAGAACCCCTTCAGACACGAGAAGTCCTTGTTGCAACTCGACTGATTGATCTGCCGCTTGGTACCGAACTCGGTTTCGAGCGGTTCGACGGACAGGCAGTTCGACTGCACGGAGCAATCGCCGCACCCTTCGCAGACCGCCTCGTTGATGACGACGCGCCGCGCCGGATCGGGAAACTGCCCCTTCTTGCGGCGGCGCCGCTTTTCGGTCGCACAGGTCTGGTCGTAGATGAGGATCGTCGTGCCGGGGATCTCCCGTAGCTCGCGTTGTACAGCATCGAGCGTATCGCGATGATGGATCGTCACACCGGGCGCGAGCAGCGTCGTGCCGTCGTACTTCTGCGGCTCGTCGGTGACAATGACGATCTTGGCCGCGCCTTCGGCAGCGAGTTGGTGCGTGATCTGCGGCACCGTCAGCACCCCATCGACGGGTTGCCCGCCCGTCATTGCGACCGCGTCGTTGTAGAGAATCTTGTAGGTGATGTTGACCTTGGCCGCGATGGCGGCGCGAATGGCGAGCAGTCCAGAATGAAAGTAGGTGCCGTCGCCCAGATTCGCAAACACGTGGTTGTCGTTCGTGAACGGGGCTTGCCCGGTCCAGGCCACACCTTCGCCGCCCATCTGACTGAAAGTGCTCGTGTTGCGGTCCATCCAGACGGTCATGTAATGGCAGCCGATGCCGGCCATCGCGCGCGAGCCTTCCGGCACATTCGTCGACGTGTTGTGCGGACAGCCCGAGCAGAACCACGGCTTGCGCTCGATCGCGACGCGCGGCTTGGCGAGGGCCTTTTCCTTGGCGTCGATGACGGCAAGGCGCGCCGCGATACGCGCGCGCACGTCGGCAGGCAGATCGAATTTCTCGAGACGCGTGGCAATCGCCTTCGCAATCAATGCGGGCGAGAGCTCGTAATGCGCCGGCAGCAGCCAGTTGCCCATCGGCACCGACCATTCGCCGCCCGCGCCGTCTTTTTCGTCGAACTTGCCGAACACGCGCGGACGCTGGCCGTCGGGCCAGTTGTAAAGCTCTTCCTTGATCGCATACTCGAGAATCTGTCGCTTCTCCTCGACGACGAGGATCTCCTGCAATCCTCGCGCGAACGCATGCGCGCCTTGCGCTTCGAGCGGCCAGACGCAGCCCACCTTGTAGAGCCGAATGCCGATGCGCGAGCAGGTTTCGTCATCGAGTCCGAGGTCGACGAGCGCCTGGCGCGTGTCGAGATAAGCCTTCCCGCCGGTGATGATGCCGAAGCGCGCTTGCGGCGAATCGATCTCGATGCGATCGAGCTTGTTCGCACGGACGTAGGCAAGCGCGGCATACCACTTGTAATCGAGCAGCCGGGCTTCCTGCACGAGAGGCGGATCGGGCCAGCGGATGTTCAGGCCGCCTTCGGGCAGCACGAAGTCGCTCGGCAAGACGATCTGCGTGCGTTGAGGATCGATATCGACCGAGGCCGACGACTCGACGACATCGGTCACGCATTTCATCGCGACCCACAAGCCGGAGTAACGGCTCATCGCCCAGCCGTGCAGGCCGAAATCGAGGTATTCCTGAACGTTCGACGGAAACAGCACCGGCAATCCGCACGCCTTGAAGATATGCTCGGATTGGTGCGCGAGCGTCGACGATTTGCAGGCGTGATCGTCTCCGGCCAGCACGAGCACACCGCCCAAGCGCGAAGAGCCTGCCGAATTGCCATGTTTGAGCACATCCGCCGAGCGATCGACGCCGGGGCCCTTGCCGTACCACATCGAGAAGACGCCATCGTATTTGGCGCTCGGGTACAGATTGACCTGCTGCGTGCCCCATACGGCCGTGGCGGCGAGATCTTCATTGACGCCGGGCTGAAAGACGATGCGGTGGCCCGCGAGATGTTTCCCGGCCTTCCAGAGCGCGAGGTCGAGTCCGCCGAGGGGGGAACCCCGATAACCGGATATGAATCCCGCGGTATTGAGCCCTGCAGCCTGATCGCGCGCTTGCTGCAGCATCGGCAGCCTGACGAGCGCCTGGATGCCGCTCATATAGGCGCGGCCGTGTTCTAGGATGTATTTGTCGTCGAGCGTGACGGAAGACAACGCGGCTTCGAGCGAGGCTCGCTGGCCTGCGTCTAGCGGGGCATTCATTATGTGGACTCCTCCAACCTGTTTGGGATCGCCAAAACTTCGTGGGCGTCGGCATCTTGTGGACGCGTCGGCCGGGGCCGCCATATTGACGGTTTTTTGCAGATGGTAGCACTGGGAGAAACCCGCCGCAGGACATCAAAAATCGCCGATACGCGGCAAAGCCGCTCGGAGCGCGCGTTGATGACGTCTCCTAACGGAGGCGCCGTATCCGTCTGTAACCGACGTAACGCGCTGTATGGAAGATGGAACCGCGGCGGCGCCCCTGGTCTAATTGCGTTCTCGCTGGAAGACGCGAGTGCCGTAAACGACTCGCGCCTCGCTGCATCGGGCGCGAAAGAGAAAAAGGAGTACAGATGAACAAACGAAACGTTCAGAGCTTTCTGATGGTTTCCGCCGCATTTTTTGCCATGAACCTTCCGGTTCGCCCAACGAGCGCCGCAACGCCGGGGAGCCTGGCAGCCGCTGTGTCGCACAGCGCACGCATGGCCGGCGCGGGTGCGGATCAACATGCCTCGGGGGAAGCGTCCCCTGACGAGGAAGCATTCGCCGCGCGTCGCTGAGATCGCCTCGGCTCGACGCGCGCTCAAACAGACGAGCACGGAAGGGCGGAACGCTTGCACCACTGCGGGCGTTCCGCCTTTTTCGTTGTTGGGCGCCAGTGTCCCCGTATCAGCCCTTGTCGTGCACGACGCCCCGCCGGATCTGATCGAGTTCGATCGATTCGAACAACGCCTTGAAATTGCCCTCGCCGAACCCTTGATTGCCCTTGCGCTGAATGATCTCGAAGAAGATCGGGCCGATCTGGTTTTCGGTGAAGATCTGCAGCAGCAGATCGTTCTTCGCGCCGTCGATCAGTATCTTGCGGCGGCGCAGTTCGTCGAGCGGCTCGCCATGTCCGGGAACGCGCTTCTCGACGAGCTCGTAATAGGTATCGACCGTATCGAGCAACTGGATGCCGCGCTCGCGCAGGCCATCGACCGTGCGATAGATATCGTTCGTGCCTAGCGCGATGTGCTGAATGCCTTCGCCGTGATAGGCGTCGAGGTACTCCTGAATCTGCCCGGCCGTCTCCGAACCTTCCTCGTTGATCGGAATGCGGATCTTGCCGCACGGCGATGTCATGGCTTTCGATTTGACGCCTGTCACCTTGCCTTCGATGTCGAAGTAGCGGACCTCGCGGAAGTTGAAGAGCCGCTCGTAAAAGGTGGCCCACTCGCGCATGCGGCCGCGATGCACGTTATGCGTGAGATGGTCGATATAGGTGAGGCCGTGGCCGACCGGATTCGGATTCGCGCCGGGAATCGGCTCGAAGTCGACGTCGTAGATATCGATATCGCCGACACTGCCGGCCGCGGCACCGTGCTTGCCGCGCCAACGGTCGACGAAATAGATCAACGAATCGCCGACGCCCTTGATGGCGGGGATGTTCAACTCCATCGGCCCCGTCTTGTTATCGAAGCCCCAGGCGCCCAGTTCGAGCGCATGCCGGTACGCCTTGGCTGCATCCTTGACCCGAAAAGCGATGGCGCAGATCGACGGCCCGTGCAGACGCGCGAAACGCTGAGCGAACGAGTCGGGCTCCGCGTTGACGATGAAGTTGATGCCGCCTTGGCGGTAAAGCGTCACGTCTTTGTGACGGTGCCGCGCGATGGCTGCGAAGCCGAGCCGCTCGAACAGTTTGCCGAGCGCTTTCGGATCGGGAGCCGTGTATTCGATGAATTCGAAACCGTCGGTGCCGACGGGGTTCTCCCACGTTTGAAACTGCATGCGTGTCTCCTATGGGCGGTCCGCGCCCACCGGGACACGCGCCGCAACGCCTACGGATAGACGCAAGTGTATAGCTCGACGTGCGGCAAAATGTTGCGAATTGCGATCCAGCTGACTACGATTGCGCAACTTACTGCCAACGATGGCGTTTCAGGACGATGAAAATGGCCCAAATCGAACTCGATGCGGTCGACCGGCGCATTCTCGCCATTCTTCAGGAAAATGGGCGGGCATCGAATCAGGACATCGCGGAACGCGTGAATCTATCGCCGAGCCCGTGTTTGCGCCGGATACGGCGCCTCGAGGAGGCCGGCGTGATTCGCGGCTACGTCGCGCTGCTCGATGCGCAAAAGCTCGGCCTCGGGCTGCTCGCCTACGTGAACGTGCGTCTGGAAAAACGCGGCGGCGCGACGGGGCGGGCGGGGACGACCCACGCGGAACTCTTTCGCGCCGCGGTTCAGGCTTGGCCCGAAGTCGTCGCCTGTCATGCGATGACGGGCGAGATGGACTATCTGTTACGCGTGCAGGTGCAGGACATGGTGCATTTTTCGCGCTTCGTGCAGGATCAGTTGCTGCACCACCCGTCCGTCGTCGATGTCAAAACGAGCTTCGCGCTGGAAAGCTTCAAGGAAACGACGGCATTGCCGATCGTCTGAAGCGCGTACCGCGCCGTTACGCGAGCGCGTCCGTAGGCAGCAGAGCTTCGATGATTTCGGTCGTGCGCTGCGTCTGGCGTTTGATCGCGTAGTCGAACGCTGCAGCCTGTTCGTGGAGCATTTCGGAGAGGATGCTGGTCTGATCCGCGGGCGGCAGCGTCAGATAGGCGTCCGCGCTGCCGTAAGCGTATTCGATGCGCATTCCGGCTTTCTTCGCGATATGCATCATCGTCGTATTGCGCGACAGACAGTACATATACAGCGTGGTGACGTGCGTATTGCGGCAACGCATGGTCGCGCGCTCGAAAAGCCGCGTGCCGATACCTTTGCCGCGCGAACGTTCGAGCACGGAAACGCCGAATTCGGCCGTACGTTTTTCGCCCTCGGCGGGAAGGTAGGCCAAGTGGCCCACACCGACCACCTCGAGCGCGCTGTCGAATACGCCAAAGACGGTGTCCCGCTCGAAATCGATCGTGCGGACATAGTTTTCGATGACCTGATCGGATGCGGTCTGGCCAAAGCGCAGGAGGCGATCGTCGGACTGCAGCGCCAGAAAGTGAGCGAGCAGGCGCTCGCGGTCGCCGGCCGTCAGTTCCCGGACGAGAACGAGTTCACGACCGTTGTCTTGCGAACGCCAATCGTTGCGGTCCTTCGAGGCGGCGCGGGGGCGGTGCGTGTTCATAGGCTTCTCCCAATATCTGGCGGGCGCATTGCTGCGTCGCAGTGCGAATTCTACTTGAAACGCATGTTTGACACTGGGGAAAACCCGTATTTTTGCCGAGGGGCAGCTCTAACGGGCGAAGATGGCTTTGTATAACTTATTGATTCTAAATGGAAAGATAGGTTTGTTGCTTTTCGGGCACAGGAGTGATTGAAGGCCGCACTTTCGCCATTGAAATGCTGCAATGCAGCGTCGCGGAAGTCAGGCGGCGTCGCCAGGTGCCGCGAGACCTCGTTCCAGCACATCCACGACTTGCGCGGCGAAGTCCTCATAGCGGAGACGTCCGCCGGGTTTGAGCCAGGTGAAGGTCCAATTGATCATGCCGAAGACCATCATCGTGACCGACGTCTGGTTTTCCTTCGTGACCCGTTCGGGATACGCGCGCGCGAGCTGGCGCGCGAAGGCGGCGACGACGTCGCGCTGCCGATCGAGGATCACCTCGCGCTGAGTGTCGACGAGATATTTCACGTCGTTGAGCAATGCGATATGGCGGCTGTGCGAGGTTTCGTACTCCGCCAGGAATGCCCGGATCAGTTCGGCGAAGGTCTGACGCTCGGAGAGGCCACGACGCTGGCTCGAACCTTCGACCTCCGCGATGATGAGCATGAGCCGCAGCGTGTACCGGTCGAGGAGGTCGAACAGGATCGCTTCCTTGCTCTCGTAATAGTGATAGAGGCGTGCTTTCGACGTGCCGCTGGCGGCCGCGAGATCGGCCATCGACGTGCTGGGGTAACTCGTTTGCGCGAATTTGGCGGCTGCCAGTTCGAGGATCTGGTCGCGCTGGGCTTCGTGATCGGGTGCTCGGGTACGGGCCATGAACTCGTGACGATGAAAGTAGCAAGCTTGCGGCGGTGAAACGCGAAACGCCGCGCGACGCGGCTTGTCGAGCTGCGTCGCGCGGCGGGTCGCCCGCTCGGGCCGCTAGTTTAAGCCAAACGCCGCCACGCCCGGTCAGCGCTCGTCATAGCTGACTACCACCCGTTCGCTGACCGGATGACACTGGCAAGTGAGTACGAAACCGTCGCGGATTTCCTGCTCTTCGAGCGTGTAGTTCTTATCCATCTTTACTTCGCCCTCGATCACCCTCGCCCGGCACGTGCAGCACACGCCGCCCTTGCAGGCGTAAGGCAGCGCGAGCCCCGCATGCAGGCCGACGTCGAGCAGGCTCGGACCATCGTAAGGCAGGCGCAGCTTGCGACGTTTGCCGTCGAGCACGATTTCGAGGTCGGCAGCGGGCGTTTGCTCCGTGATTTCGACCACGGGCGCTCCGGCCTGCGGCAGCGGCGTACCGAACCGTTCGACATGGATGCGGTCTGGCGCGAGACCGGCGGCTGCGAGCGCGCGCTCGGCCGCATCCATCATCGGAGCCGGCCCGCAAATGAACGCTTCGTCGATGGCGGATGCAGGTATCAGCTCGTCGAGAAACGCCTTGCACTTGGCTTCGTCGAGCACGCCATTGAATAGTTCGACCTCTTGAACGTCGTCCGACAGCACGTGATAGAGCGCGAAACGGCTCATGTATCGGTTCTTCAGATCCTCGAGCAACTCGGCAAACATGATCGAGTCGACATCGCGGTTCCCGTAGATGAGCGTGAACCTGCTGCGCGGTTCCATCTCGAGCGTCGTCTTGACGATCGCGAGCACGGGCGTGATGCCCGAGCCCCCCGCGAACGCGACGTATTGCTTGCCGTGCTCGGCGTTCAAATGCGTGAAGAAACGTCCATCGGGCGTCATCACATCGATCGTATGGCCCGGTTGCAGCGTCTCGAATGCGAAATTCGAGAACCGCCCGCCCCGCACGCGTTTGATGCCGATGCGCAGTTCGCCGTCGCGCTCGTAGTCGGTGACGCCGACGCAGATCGAATAGGACCGCCGCATCTCGACGCCATCGACATGGGTTTTGAGCGTAACGAACTGGCCTTGCGTGAACCGATAGGCGTCGCGCAGTTCGGGCGGCACCTCGAAGGAAACGGAGACCGCATCGGCGGTTTCGGGCCGCACCTCGCGGATGCGCAGCGAATGAAATTGCGGGGTCGCCATGTTCAGTAGGGTTTGAAGTAATCGAAGGGTTCGCGGCAATCGAGGCAACGATAGAGCGCCTTGCATGCTGTCGAGCTGAATTGCGCGAGCCGTTGCGTTTGGGCGGAGCCGCAGCGCGGGCACGGCGGCGCTTCGTTCGCGCGCGGCGCGAAGCGGATGACGCGCTCGGCACCGGATCCCTGGGCCGGATCTGCCGCCGCGGACCCGGTGGGCGGTGCGATGCCGTATTCGCGCAGTTTTTCGCGCGCTGCCTCCGTGATCCAGTCGGTCGTCCATGCCGGCGCCAGGACCGTTTCGATGCGATAGGGCGCGAGGCCTTCGGCATCGAGCGCGCGGCCGATGTCCTCGGTGATCTGCGACATGGCCGGGCACCCCGAATAGGTCGGCGTGATGACGACTTCGAGCGTGCCGTCGGTCGCTCGTCTCACCTCTCGCAAGATACCGAGATCGCGGATCGATACGACCGGAATTTCGGGATCCGGCACCGCTTCGAGCGCATGCCATGCTCGCGCGAGCTCGTCGCCCGGCGCGTTCGCACGAGTGCCGGCGCGGTAGCCGGCACGATCGGAAGTATTGGATGCGTGGTGCATATCGGTTCGCTTACCAGCTCGCGCCGGGGTGGCGGCGCGCGAGAGACTGCATTTCGGCAAGCAGAAAGCCCATGTGCTCCGAGTGCTCCCCATGCTTGCCAGTACTGACATGTCCCCCGACGGGGGGCATGACGAGCGTCGCTTCGTCGAGCGTGCGCGCGACTTCGGCGCGCCATGCGTCTTCGAACGTCGCTGTGCGCACGCCGACTCCTGCGGCGGCGACCTGGTCTTCCACGGCGTCGGCATCGAAGAATTCGCGCGTGTAAGGCATCAGGTAATCGAGCGCCGCTTGCGCGCGCCGGTGCGATTCGTCGGTGCCGTCTCCGAAGCGCACGAGCCAGTCCTGCGCGTGATGCAGGTGGTAACGGGTTTCCTTGACCGACTTCGAGGCGATGGCGGCCAGTTGGGCATCGAGCGAAGCCTCGAGCGCGCGCCAGATGTACGCCATGAGCGCCGAGTAAAGAAAGTTGCGCACTATCGTGACTGCATAGTCGCGCGGCGCCTGTGCCGTTGCGCCGAGCGGTCCCGCATGCGGCAGTTCGAGCAGCGTGTAGTTGGCGAAGGCGCGTTCGTCGCGAAAATAGGCGTAATCGTCCTCGGTCTTCACTGCGCCCGTGAGCGTCAATTCGAGCGCGGCCGCATGCGAATAGAGCAGCCTCGCTTGCCCGATCAGATCGAGGCTCATGTTGGCGAGCGCGATGTCCTCTTCGAGCACGGGGCCGTGGCCGCACCACTCGGCGTTTCGCTGTCCGAGGATGAGTGCGTTGTCCGCGAGGCGCAGGACATAGGCGAGATGTTCGAGCGTGATGGTCATGGGGCGATTACATGTGATTGACTTCGTCCGGCAGCGTATAGAACGTCGGATGGCGATAGATCTTGTCGCCGGCGGGATCGAACATCTCGCCTTTGTCGTTGGGATCGGAAGCCGTGATCGCCGCGGCCGGCACGACCCAGATGCTCACGCCTTCCTGGCGCCGCGTATAGACGTCGCGCGCCATGCGCAATGCCATCGACGCATCCGCCGCATGCAGACTGCCGCAGTGCTTGTGATCGAGCCCTTGCTTGCTGCGCACGAACACTTCCCAGATCGGCCATTCTTTGTTCATCGAAACACTCCTCGAATGCGTGATTTGCGGTTACGACCCGACGCCTCGCGTGGCAAGGCGTCAGGCGGCGCGTTGCTGCGCGCGCTGGCGCTGCTTTTCCTCATGGGCGAGGGCCGCTTCGCGCACCCAGGCACCGGCCTCGTGCGCTTTGACGCGCGTGGCGAGCCGTTCCTTGTTGCACGGGCCGTCGCCATTGAGGACACGTTTGAATTCTTCCCAGTCGATCGCGCCGAAATCGTAATGACCGCGCGCTTCGTTCCATCGCAGGTCGGCGTCGGGCAACGTCACACCGAGCACTTTCGCTTGTTCGACGATCGCATCGACGAACTTCTGCCGCAGATCGTCGTTCGAGATGCGCTTGATGCCCCACTGCGCCGATTGATTGCTGTGCACCGAGTCCTTGTCGCTCGGGCCGAACATCATGAGCACGGGCCACCACCAGCGATCGACTGCTTGCTGCACCATGGCGCGCTGGGCATCCGTGCCTTTCATCATCGCCAGCAGCGCATCGAAGCCCTGGCGCTGATGAAACGACTCTTCCTTGCAGATGCGGATCATCGCGCGCGCGTAGGGCCCATACGTGCAGCGGCATAGCGGAATCTGATTCATGATCGCCGCGCCGTCTACGAGCCATCCGATCACCCCAACGTCCGCCCAGGTCGGCGTCGGGTAGTTGAAGATGCTCGAATATTTGGCACGGCCGGCATGCAGCGCGTCGATCAGCGCATCGCGCGACACGCCGAGCGTTTCGGCCGCGCTGTACAGATAGAGTCCGTGGCCGCCTTCATCCTGGACCTTGGCGAGCAAAATCGCTTTGCGCTTCAGGCTCGGCGCTCGGCTGATCCAGTTGCCTTCGGGCAGCATGCCGACGATCTCGGAATGCGCGTGCTGCGAAATTTGCCGCACGAGCGTCTTGCGGTAGGCATCGGGCATCCAGTCCTGCGGTTCGATCTTGCCGTCCGCGGCGATGACGGCATCGAAGCGGGCTTCGTCCGGCGTTCCCGAACCGCGTTCGGCGGGCGCGACGTTACCCGGAATATCCAGGGATTGGGTGTACATGGGGTTAAGCGCTCCTGCTCGATCGGTCTCGGTCATGGCGATTATAAATCAACCGACCGGTCGGTCAATAAAATAACGCGTGCATCTCGATGCCAGAGGCGTCGCAGGGCGCTGCGACGTCGCTCCGGGCGCGCACGTGCGTAAGCCATGCGACCCGCATGGATATGTCGTTGAGGATGAGAATCGCTCGTATTATCCTTCTCATTATTAAACGTCGAAACCTCGATTCCTCCATGAAAACCACCCGCGCCTTCGCCGTCCCCGTTCTCTTGTTCGCCGCCGCGGCCCTCGCCCCATCGAGTGCGTTTGCCGCGGACGATTCGTACAGCCTGACGTTGAAGGACCACAAATTCGCTCCGGATGGGCTGACCATTCCGGCCGGCAAGAAGGTCAAGATCACGGTGAAGAACCTCGATTCGACGCCGGCCGAATTCGAAAGCGACGACTTCAAAGCCGAGAAAGTGATTCCCGCCGGCAAGCAGGTCGACATCCTGGTGGGCCCGCTGAAAGCCGGAACCTATGAGTTTCACGACGAGTACCATGAAGCCGAATCCAAGACCCGGCTGACCGTCAAGTAACAACCTCACTGCGCGCCGATCATGCTCTCCACCGCTCTCATCGTTTTTCGCGAGGTTCTCGAAGCCGCGCTGGTCGTCTCGATCGTCCTCGCGGCCACCAAAGGGGTGCCTCGTCGCGGCAGGTGGGTCGGCGGCGGCCTGGTTGGCGGCGTCGTGGGCGCGGGCCTCATCGCGGCCTTTGCCGACGTGATTTCGTCGTGGGCATCGGGCATGGGTCAGGAGGTGTTCAATGCGGGCGTGATGTTCGTCGCGGTCGTCATGCTCGCATGGCACAGCATCTGGATGGGCAAGCACAGTCGCGAAATGGCGCGGCAGCTTTCGGCGATCGGTAAAGCCGTCGCCGCCGGCAGCACGCCGCTGACCGGGCTGGCCATTGTCGTCGGCGTTGCGGTGCTGCGAGAAGGCTCTGAAGCAGTGCTCTTTCTGTATGGGATCGCCGCGGGGGAGCCTGGGCAGACGTCCCAGATGATCGTGGGCGGGCTGCTCGGCATTATCGGCGGCGTCGGCCTCGGTGCTGCAATGTATGCGGGATTGCTGCAGATTCCGCTGAAGCGCCTGTTCGGTGTCACCAACGGACTCATCGTTTTGCTGGCCGCCGGCATGGCGAGCCAGGGAATGGGTTTCCTTCTCGCGGCCGGTCTCGTGCCATCGTGGGGCGATACGGTTTGGGACACTTCCTGGCTGCTCCGTGAAACCAGCATCGTCGGCAAGATGCTTCATACGCTCGTCGGCTATACGGCGCGCCCGGCCGGGATCCAGGTCGTGGCCTACGTCGCAACGCTCGTCACCATCGTTTTTCTCGCTCGCATGGTCAGCAGCCCACGGCGCGCCGTGCGTCAGGCCGCGTAGGCGGTCCTCCGGCCCGGTATGGGGTGATGCCGCCCGTGGAATCCAATGGGTTGCAGGGCCGCCGCCGGATAGCGGCGTCGTCGGAATGGTGCACAATCTGCACTTTTTCGACGGACTGATTTCATGCGTTACCGCTTTTCGAAGGTGCTCGGCGCGCTGGGCTGTTCGATGCTGCTGTGCTTGGCGGCAGCGGATGCGTCTGCCGCGGAGCCTGTCAGAGGTGGCCAGTCGCAATGGGTGGAGGCTTGGGCGACGGCGCTACAGTCGATTCCCGAGTTGCGCAACCCGCCGCCGCTTTATCGTGCCCCCGATGTCGGCAACCGGACCGTTCGAGAGATCGTCTATCCGACCCTGTCGGGCGAGCGCGTTCGGCTGCGCCTGAGCAACGCTTACGGACGTGCGCCCTTGGTATTGACGGACGTGCGACTTGCGCGTTCGGCGGCGGGCGCGGCGACGAAGCCGCCCGCATCGGCACCGGTCACCTTCGGCGGACACGCATCGATCGAGCTGCTGCCGGGCCAGGAGATCGAAAGCGACGCCATCCCCTTCAAACTCGATGCCGGGCTCGCCTATGCGATCAGTGCGCATGCTGCGCCCGGACAGGTGCTTGGCGCCTGGCATCGCGTCGCAAACCAGGTGAACTATGTTTCCGCGCCAGGCGATCATGCCGGCGATCCGGGCGCGAGCGCTTATCCGACGCGTTTTACGGAGCACGCGTGGGTGACGGGCATCAGTGTCGAGACCGTCGGGGCGTCGGCCATTGCGGCGATCGGCGATTCCATCACGGACGGGATGCGTTCGAGCCTCGACCAGAACCGGCGCTGGCCTGACGCCTTCGCGCGCCGCCTCGCGCAGGCGGGCGAGCGCTCGACGGCGGTGCTCAATCTCGGCATCAGCGGCAACCGTCTTCTGAGCGATTCGCCGTGCTACGGCGAGGCGCTCGAACGTCGCTTCGGGCGCGACGTGCTGGCGCGCCCCGGTGTAAGGGCGACGATCGTGATGATCGGAATCAACGACATCAATTTTGCGTCGATGCCTCCGCGCAAGGGACTCGATTGCGACGAGCCGCATACGCAGGTCGCGGCGCGCGACTTGATCGAGGGCTATCGCCGGTTGGTTGCCGCATCGCATGCGCGCGGCATCCGGATCTTCGGTGCGACGCTCACGCCCGCATCGCTGCCGGCGGGGCGCGAAAGCGTGCGTCAGGCGGTCAACGGTTGGATCCGCACGGGTGGGGGTTTCGATGGCGTGGTCGATTTCGATGCGGCATTGCGTGACAGCGCCCGCCCCGATCGGCTGCGCGCCGAGTACGACAGCGGCGACCACATCCATCCGAGCGACGCCGGGTACGCGGCGATGTCGCGTGCGGTCCCACTGGACGCCGTCGTGGCGGCCGCGCGCGTGCGCTGAAAAATATTGGGTTCACAGGCTTGTCATGCGAGTCTGCTTGGCCTACTATTCGCATCCTCTTTGAGAGGCGCAGGATTGCAGCGTGCCGCGGTCGACGGGTTTTAAGCGAAGCGAGAAAAAACCAGTTGACGATGTACGAGAAGGGCTGCATAATCTCGCTTCTCTGCTGCTTGAGCAGCAACGCAAGACGGTGAGCTGGGGTGGTGATGACGGCGAGCGGTTGAGCGACGCGATCTTTAACAATTCACAGTCGATAAGTGTGGGCACTTGATGCGGCGAGCGGCATGTGACTCTTCGGAGTGATGTGCACAAGCGAAAGTATCAAGTCTCACACAGTATTGAGGAAGGTTTCGAGCTATCCAGCAATGGATGGAATCGAAAACACGTCAGTACGTTGAGTGAGCGACCGACTCGTAAAGAGTCGAAAACAGTAACAGGTATTGAACTGAAGAGTTTGATCCTGGCTCAGATTGAACGCTGGCGGCATGCCTTACACA
>NZ_JAAAYE010000038.1 GCF_013282575.1 Paraburkholderia sp. NMBU_R16 | reverse complement strand
TGCAACATGCGCCGCGCGTCAATCAACAAACGCTTGTCAGCGTCAATCAACATCGGCATCATCAACCTCGCCGCGACATTCTCATCTTGTTTGTCGCGCGTCTCTCATCCAGATTGTCGCGCCACAGTCTGATCCTCAATATCTCGGGCAAGCTCGTCGCGAACTACTGGCTGAGCCATGTCTACCCGCCCGCCGTCGGCGAGGCCCATCGCGACGCCGACTTGCACATCCATGACCTCGACATGCTTTCGGGCTATTGCGCGGGGTGGTCGCTGCGCACGCTGCTCACCGAGGGGCTCAACGGGGTGCCCGGCAAGGTGGAAGCGGCACCGCCCAAACACATGTCGAGCGCCGTCGGGCAAATCGTCAATTTTCTGGGCACGCTGCAGAACGAATGGGCCGGCGCCCAAGCGTTCAGTTCGTTCGACACCTACATGGCGCCGTTCGTGCGCAAGGACCGGTTGAGCTACGAGGAAGTGCGCCAATACATTCAGGAACTCATCTACAACCTGAACGTGCCGTCGCGCTGGGGCACGCAAACGCCGTTCACGAATCTCACTTTCGATTGGGTGTGCCCCGAAGATCTGCGCGAGCAAGTGCCGGTCGTCGGCGGCAAGGAAATGAACTTCCGCTACGGCGATCTGCAGGCCGAGATGGACATGATCAATCGAGCCTACATCGAGGTGATGCAAGCGGGCGATGCGAAAGGCCGCGTCTTCACGTTTCCGATTCCGACGTACAACATCACGGCCGACTTCGACTGGGACAGCCCGAACGCCACGCGATTGTTCGAGATGACCGCACGCTACGGTCTGCCGTATTTCCAGAACTTCATCAACTCGGAATTGAAACCGAACATGATCCGGTCGATGTGTTGCCGCCTGCAGCTCGATCTGCGCGAGTTGCTCAAGCGCGGCAACGGCCTGTTCGGCTCGGCCGAGCAGACCGGATCGATCGGCGTCGTGACGTTGAACTGCGCGCGGCTAGGCCATCTTTATGCCTGCAACGAAGGTGCGCTGATGGCTCGCGTCGACGCGTTGCTCGAACTGGGCAAGGAAAGTTTGGAAATCAAACGACGCGTGATCCAGCAGTTGATGGATGACGGCCTCTTTCCGTACACGAAGCGTTACCTCGGCACGCTGCGCAATCACTTCTCCACGCTCGGGGTCAACGGCATCAACGAGATGATCCGCAACTTCACGGCCGACGCGCACGATCTGACGACCGACTGGGGACATGCCTTCGCTGTCCGCCTGCTCGATCGCGTTCGCGCGAAGATGCTCGCGTTCCAGGAAGAGACCGGGCATATGTACAACCTGGAGGCCACGCCGGCCGAGGGTACGACATACCGCTTCGCCAAGGAAGATCGAAAACGCTACCCGGGCATCCTGCAAGCAGGCACTGCCGACATGCCGTACTACACGAACTCGTCGCAGTTGCCGGTCGGCTTCACCGAAGATCCGTTCGAGGCGCTCGAGCATCAGGACGACTTGCAGCGCAAATACACGGGCGGCACGGTCCTGCATCTTTATATGACTGAGCCGCTGTCGTCGGCCGACGCCTGCCGCGAACTCGTCAAGCGTACGCTGAGCCGCTTTTCGCTGCCGTACATCACCGTCACGCCAACGTTCTCGATTTGCCCGAAGCACGGCTACTTGCCGGGCCGCCACGAGTTTTGTCCCAAATGCGACGAGGCGCTGCTTCATCGCAAATGCAACCGCCCCGCAACCCCTGAACTAATGGAGCCTTGAACATGAATCAGAATCACGCGACACGTACCGCCCCCGTCGAGCTTCGCGACGAAGAACGCCAACCGTGCGAGATCTGGACGCGCGTCATGGGATACCACCGGCCCGTTTCTTCGTTCAATACGGGCAAGAAAGGCGAATTCTACGAGCGTACCTATTTCACCGAGGAGGTTTCTCTTGCAACGTGACATCCCGAGTACGCCGGCCGCTCGTGCGGCCGCGTCGCTGCGGCCCATCAAGGTCGGCGGCGTGGCGCCATTTACTGCCACGGATTTTCCGGGTCTGCTCGCGGCCGTCGTCTTCGTGCAAGGATGCCCATGGCGCTGCGGCTATTGCCATAACACGCACTTGCAACCGCGCACTCGGGCAGGCGCGGTACCCTGGACCGACGTCATGCGCCTGCTGGCGCGCAGGACCGGTCTGATCGATGCGGTCGTATTCAGCGGAGGCGAGCCCACCGCGGACCCGGCGCTTGGCCGTGCGATCGGCGATGTTCGTGCGCTCGGCTTCAAAGTCGGGCTGCACAGCGCGGGCACGCATCCTCGCCGATTCGCGCAGCTGCTGCCGTTGCTCGATTGGGTGGGGTTCGACATCAAGGCGCCATTCACCGACTACGAACGCGTGACACGTGTGCGCGAGAGCGGGATATCCGCCAGACGCAGCCTCGAAACACTACTGGCCAGCGATGTCGATTACGAATGTCGCACGACGGCGCACCCGGCGTTGCTGTCGGAGACGGACCTGCTCGTGCTGGCGCGCACGCTTGCGAATCTGGGCGTGAAAAAGTACGCCCTGCAACTCTTTCGGAAGCAGGGTTCGCGCGACGCGCAACTGAACGCCGTCTCGCTCGCCGGCTATCCAAGCGAAAGCGTACTCGACGAAATGCGCGGACGGTTTCTATCCTTCGACGTCAGACGAGGCTGATGCGCGGTCCCGCAATTCGCGCGCGAGCCCCTCGACTTCGTTCACGACCTCGTCGGCCTGCTGCATGTCGAAGTCGGCGTGAAATCGCTTGCGCACGCCATGCTCAGCCAATTGCACGTATTCGTCCGCCGCAAGCTCATGCCGCCCGAGAGAATGCTTCACGCATGCAAGCGGGCATCCGTCTATCGCAATGATGGGCCTGCCCGAGTGTGCGAGCTTCAGTAGCGCCGGCACATCGCCTCCTACACCGGCGATACACGACATCTCGGCCGCACCGCGCCGATCCAATTGCACGGCTACATAGTTCGCCATTTGCGCGGCGCTCGAACAGCCCGAGCACGAATAAACGAGCGGCAGTACGCGGCGTTCGCCGCTCGGTGGGAAACGATCGTTCGTCATAGTGGAATCGGCGATCCAGCGTCAAGCCGCCTCGTGACAGGAAGAGCAACATTATCCGCGGGGTCCGCGTGGTCGTCGGCAGGGGTGCGCCCCGTCAACATGTACTCGATGAGATCGCGCGCGGGGCGAATCCGACTGCCGAACGGCAACGGCTCGGAGCCGCGAAAGAAGAGCCCGCGCTTGACGTCGCCGGCGAGCGCGTAGGCGAGCCGTTTATCGATGCAAAATTGCCCGTGTTTCGCGATGCCATCGCGCAGGCCGCATTGCTGCAGGCAATCGAAGCCGACCGTACACTTGCGCGGCTTGGCGACGCGCTGCAGCTTCTCTTCCTTCTCCAGGTACTCCGCAAGCCACGGCGTCAGCACGGCACGCGCGGGCAACCCGGCCACGCTCATGAACGTCACGATCTCATCGAGCGGGGCTTCGGCGAGCACTTTCTTGAAGTTCGGATGCGCATCGCCCTCCTTGCTGACCGCGAACGGCGTACCGAGCTGCACGGCTGTCGCGCCGAGCGACACGAGCTCGCGCATCTGCTCGTGCGTATGGATGCCGCCCGCGACAATGAGCGGGATCTTCTCGCGCTCGAGCCCAAGGTCCTTGAACAGCGCAAGCGTGCCTTCGATGACTTCGCGATACGCGAAATGCGGGTTCGCGACGCTGTCGAGCGAGGGCGCGCCAAGATGCCCTGCCGCATACCGCGGGTTTTCTATCACGATGGCATCGGGCAAGCGCTGCTTGCGCATCCATTTCTTCAGCACGAGCCCGATGCCGCGCGCATCCGACAAGATCGGGATCAGCGCGACATCCGGAAAATCGACCGTAAGCTCCGGCAAATCGAGTGGCAATCCCGCGCCGACGACGACGGCATGGGCCCCGCTTTCGCACGCGCGCCGCACGTACTGCGCATAGGCCGATACCGCACGCATGACATTGACGGCCACGGCGCCCTCGCCGCCCGCGATCCGCAGCGCCGAGCGCACTTCTCGATCGAGGGCTTGCAGATTGACGGCATCGATCAGTGCACGGTCGCGCGAGCGCGCAGTCTCGGCCATCAGATCGAGGTGATGACGGCGCAGATCGACGCTGGAGAGGGTCCCCATTGCGCCCAGCGAGGCAACGGTACCCGCGAGACGATGCGCGGACACCCCCACTCCCATTCCCCCCTGGACGATGGGCAACAACGTCTTGCCCTTGATGCGCAGGGGTTCGAACACAGCCTTCGGCACTGACACAGGACGACCTCACGAAAATCGCAGTAACGGCAAGTTTGAGGTGCGTACCCAGGCCGGACCTTAATCTGGGTCAAGGACCCATCGGCCTGCGGTGCGGCAATTGATCGCGCTTTGGATGCTTGCCTGTGTGCTGCGTGGCTATCGGCACCCTACACGCGAGTCAGCACTTAGTATGCGCATGCCGCCTGCAGCTTCGAGACGTCCGGAATGATGATCTCGCGCCCGTGGACCGTGAGGAGCCCCCGCACTCCCAGTTCGTGGAGAATGCGCGAAAAATGTTCGGGCGTCAGATTGAGTCGGGACGCCACCATCTTCTTGCCCGCCTCGAGTCGCACGCGCAGCCCCGCTCGTTCCTCGCCGGGTTCGGCCTCGCCCTTTAGCGCAAGCAGGTAACTGACGAGACGATGCGTGCCCGATCGCAGCGAGTAGGCCTCCACATCGCGCATCAACGCATGCAGACGTGCGCTCAAGCCCGCGAGCATCTTGCAGGCGAAATCGGGATTAGCGCGCAATTCTTCGACGATCGGCGCTTTCGCGACATGCAGCAGCAGCGAATCGCTGATCGCCTGTGCCGACACGAAATACGGCTTGCCCAGAAACATCAGGGCCTCGCCGAAGCTATCGCCGGGACCGACGAGCCGCACGACCTTCTCTTCGCCGAGCGGCGAGACCACGCTGAGCTTGATCTGCCCATAGACCACGGCATGCAAGCCCGAGCAGACATCGCCGCAATGGAACGCCATCTCCTTGCGCGCGAGCTGCTGCTGTGTCGTGCCGAGCGCAATCCGATCGAGCTCGTTGCGCGACAGCTCGTTGAAGAGCGGCATTCTCGCCAGGAAATCCTGGACGCGAATCTTTGCTCTTTGCATTTGCATGCTCCATCGACCTAGATCAGTTTCGAGTACGAGGCCGCGCCGGGCCGCCCGAGGTATTTGTCGAATGTCATCGCCATGGCGCGCACGAACAAGCGCCCCTTCGGCAGCACGCGAATCGCATCGTCGCCCACCTCGATGAGCTCGGCCTGTGCGAGCGGGCCGAGCGCAGCGATCTCTTGAGCGAAGTAGCGCGCGAATTCGATCCCGTGGCGCGCCTCGATCGCGCGAAACGAGAGCGGCACGCTGCACATCAGCGTCATGATCACGTCGCGACGCAGCAGGTCGTCGGGACTGAGCGTCAGCCCGCGCTCGACAGGCAAACGCTGCGCGTTCAAATGCTCGTAATACGACTTCACCGAGCGCGTCGACTGGCAATACGCGCGACCGATCTTGCCGATTGCCGAGACGCCGAAGCCGACCAGGTCGCATTCGGCCTTCGTCGTATAGCCCTGGAAATTGCGGTGCAACGTCCCGTCTCGCAACGCGCGGCTCAGTTCGTCGTCGGGCTTCGCGAAGTGATCCAGACCGATATACACGTAGCCCGCATCGAGCAGCCGACGGGTCGCGTGCATGAAGATATGCAGCCTGTCTTCGGCCAGCGGGAGCTCGCTCGCGTCGATCAGCCGCTGCGCCTTGAAACGGTGCGGCAGGTGTGCGTAGTTATAAAGCGCGATACGGTCGGGCGCGAGCCGGACGACCTCGTCGAGCGTGCGATCGAAGCTTGCGACCGATTGCCGCGGCAGCCCATAAATGAGGTCGACATTGATCGACTCGAACCCCGCATCGCGGCTCGCCGCCAACGCACGTTCGACCATGTCGAGCGGCTGGATGCGATTGACGGCTTGCTGCACGGCCGGATCGAAATCCTGCACGCCGAAGCTCGTGCGATTGAAACCCAGGGATGCGAGCGACGAAAGCGTGTTTGCCGTGACGGTGCGCGGATCGATTTCGATCCCCATTTCGGCGCCGGGAACGAAGGCGAAGTGGCGATGCAACGCGTCGACGAGGCGACCCAGCTCGGTCATACTGAAAAACGTCGGCGTGCCGCCGCCCAGATGCAATTGCGCGGTGGATCGATTACTGCCGAGCTGCGGCGCAACCATCGCTATTTCGCGCAGCAGGTAGTCGAGGTACTCCGCTGCGCGACCGTGCTCGCGTGTAATGACCTTGTTGCAGGCGCAGAAATAGCACAGCGACTCGCAAAACGGCAGATGGGCGTAGATCGATAGCGGCGCGGCGGCGGCCGTCTCGGCACGCTCGGCCAGATGGCGGCGATACGTCGCCTCGTCGAACTCCGGCACGAAACGGTCTGCCGTCGGATAAGACGTATATCGCGGACCGGCGTTGTCGAAACGACGGATCAACGCTTCCGATATTTCGAGGCCGCCGAAGCGGCCGACGTCCGGCTCGGCAACGCTCGCTGACGCTGCGCGGCTTTGCGCCGAATGAGCTGACATATCCGTTTCCCGTGAAAGTTCATGGCCCGGCGGCAATACCGCCTTCGACCATTATCGAATCGCCGGTCACGGCAAACTTGATGTATGTCATCAATCTTCGGTTTCTCCCTCGCTCGCGCGACCCAACGTGGGTATGACTTCACGCTCGAATACCGCCATAAAAGATATACAATGAATCGACTTTATAGGCTTGACTATGAGACTGACGGACTTCACCGATTACAGTTTGCGCGTACTGATGTATGCGGCCGTTCGCTCGGACGAGCTTGTCACGATCGCGGAGCTTTCCGAGGTGCTCGGCATTGCACGCGGGCACCTCGTCAAGATCGTCCACGCGCTCGGGCGCGCGGGCTTTTTGTCCACGACGCGAGGAAGAACGGGGGGATTGAAGCTCGGCCGTCCCGCCTCGCGCATCAGCGTCGGCGATGTGGTGCGCACGATGGAGCCGGATTTCCGCATGGTCGAGTGCTTCGACACCGAGGGTAACGCCTGTGTCATCACGGCCGCATGCGGCCTGCGTGGCGTGCTTGGCAGCGCGTTGCGCGCATACCTTGGCGTGCTGGACCAATACACGCTCGCGGACATCGCCGCGGAGCAGGCCAAGCTGTCGCGCGTGCTGGGGTTGGCGGCGAGGGAGCAGCCGCTCGTGCGGCTCGCACGTAAAGCGCATGCGTGAGATACGTGCGGCCCCGAGCGCAACGGCTCGTCCGGGTAGGTCGAGCGAAGTCTTCCGTGACCCCGACGACGTTTGATAACCGATTCAACAGCCGCCCGCTTCCCCGCCCGAAAACGACGCCGCCCGCCCCGCCAGCGCGGCGACGACCACGACGAGCTCCAGCGGATCGATGGGTTTCGCCAAGTGCGTCTGGAACCCGGCGAGCAACGTACGCCTGCGGTCCTCGCTGCGCGCGAACGCCGTCAGCGCAGCGGCCGGCGTCACGCGCCCGCGCGGTGCTTCCCACGTCCGCAACCGGCGAATGAACTCATAGCCGTCCACACCCGGCATGCCGATGTCGCTCACGATCACATCGGGCGGCGCCTCGATACACGCTTCCAGCGCCTCGAGCGCATGCCCGAACGCGCGTGTCCGGGCACCGCGCTCCTCGAGCACACGGCACACGAGTTCGCGTGCATCGGGCTCGTCTTCCACGATGACCACCTGCAAGCCCGCCAGCGCGGGCGGCGTGACCTCCGGCAACGGTTCGTCGAGCGGAGTAGGAGCAAGCTTGGCGACGCTTGCGGGCAAGCGCACGACAAACGCCGCGCCCATGCCCGCGCCATCGCTGCGCGCCTCGATGCGCCCGCCATGCATTTCGACGAGCTGCCGCGCAATCGACAGTCCGAGTCCGAGCCCCCCGTGCTGCCGCGCGATGCTCGAGTCCTCCTGGCAAAAACGCTCGAACACGTGCGGTAGAAACTCGGGCGTAATGCCCTGACCGTTATCGGCCACCGTCAGTTCGATCTCGTCATCGATACGGCGTAGCGCGACCTCGACGCTGCCGCCCTTGCCCGTGAACTTCACCGCATTCGACAGCAGATTCCAGACGATCTGCTGCAGCCTCGCGGGATCGCCAAGCATCGCAGCATCGGGTTCTAGCGCAGGCACGATGACGATCTCTTTGGCGAGCGCGGCGGGACCGAGCGAGCGAATGACATATTCGACGAGATCGACGAAATCGACGCGCTCGACATCGAGACGCAGCTTGCCGGCGAGAATCCGCGAAAAGTCGAGCAGATCGTCGACCATCCGCGCCTGGGCGCGCGCATTGCGGTCGACCACCTCGAGCCCTTTGCGAACGGATTCGGACGCGCTTGCATCGCGCAGCAGGACCTGCGTCCAACCGATGATCGCATTCAAGGGGGTACGCAATTCGTGCGAGAGCATCGCGACGAATTCGTCCTTCATGCGCGAAACGCGTTCGGCCTCGGCGCGCGCGGCCCGCTCGGAGGCAAGCAGCGCTTCGCGTTCTTCAGCCAGCGCCCGGAAATGGGCCTCGCGCTCCTGCGCGCGTTGCGCCTCGGCCAGCTCGCGCTCGATGCGTCGCTCGCGCAGCACGCGCTCGATCGCCTCCGGCAAATACTCGAGGTAATGCTCGCTCTTCGGCACGACATCGGCCACGCCCGAGCGCAGCGCCTCGATGACGCGCGCCTCGTCCGCAAAACCGGTGCAGAGGATCGCCGGCAATGCAAGCCCGTTGCGACGCAGCGCTCGCAGAAACTCGAGCCCCGTCTCGCGACCGCCCAACGTGTAATCGACGATGAGCACATCGGGCGTTTCCTGCGTCATCGTTGCGCGCGCGGCGCCGGTCGTGGACGCCGAGCTCACCCGATAGCCCGCGCGCCCGAGCGCGCGCGAGGCAAGGCGTAACAGCCCCTCGTCGTCGTCGATGAACAGGACGTGAGCCGTCATCGGCCGCACGCGGGCAGTTTCACCACTTGCAAAAAGAAGCCGAGTCGACGCACGGCCTCGATGAAGGCGTCGTACTCCACGGGCTTCGTCACGTAGACGTTGCAGCCAAGCTCGTAGCAGCGCTCGATCTCGCGAGGATCGTCGGTGGTCGTCAGCACGATGACCGGCAGCGACGCCGTGCGCTTGTCGGCCTTCAGGCGCCGCAACACCTCGAGGCCATCGATACGCGGCATCTTCAGATCGAGCAGGATGACGGATGCCGGGGCGGGGTCGCGCAGGAAAGGCGCGTCCTCGCCGAAGAAGAAGTCGAGCGCTTTCTGGCCGTCGGAAAGACGCGTGAACCCATTCGTGAGACCGGCGCGACGCAGATTGCGCTCGATGAGCGTTGCGTGGCCGTCGTCATCCTCGATCAGGATGATGTTGACGGACTGGCCGTCTGCGGGTCCGGTATGCATGATATCGATTTCCCTCGATCAGGCGGCGACCTGCTCGGCCGCCTCAGGTAGCGACAAATAGAAGGTCGTGCCAACGCCCTCGGTCGATTCGGCCCACACGCGTCCGCCATGTCGTTCCACCATGCGGCGCACGAGGGCGAGCCCAATGCCTTCGCCGGTCGCCACGCTGCCGTGCAGCCGCTGGAACGCGTGGAAAAGGCGCGGCATCGCCACGGCCGGAATACCGAGACCATTATCCTTCACATAGAAGATGCGTAGTGAGTGCGTTCCGGCGGGCGCGGGCATGGCCCCGATTTCGATGCGCCCCGGCCGCTCGGGATCGAGGTAGTTCACCGCGTTGCCGATCAGATTCGCGAATATCTGCTCGAGCGCCGTCGGATCGCCCCAGACGGGCGGCAGGTCGACCACGACGATCTCGGCGCTGCGCGAGCGGATCGAGCCTTGCATCGCATCGAGCACATGGCGCACGAGCGCCGCGACATCCACGGCCTGGCGGCGATACTCGACGCGCCCCACGCGCGATAGCCGCAGCAACGAATCGATGATGTGGGCGGCACGCAAGACCGCGCTTTGCAAAAAACGCAACGCCTCGCCGATGTCCTCGTCGATGAGCCGCTCGACATGCTCGCGGTCCTCGGGCGAAAGCGACGATTCGCGCACCGCCGCGCGCAGATCGTCGCAGGCATGGGTCAGCTCTTTGGAAAACCCTTGCAAATTGACGAGCGGCGAACGCAAATCGTGCGAGACGCTGTAAATGAACATCTCGTTTTCCTGCGTTTGCTGATGCAGCGTTTCGTTGGTGTGAGCCAGTTCGTCGGCCCGGCGCGCAAGGTCGTTCTGGAAGCGCGCCTGCATCCGTTCGGATTCGCGCAGGCGGCGGCTCGTCTCGTGCAGGATCGAGTCGAGATGCGCGATCTCGTCATCGCCGGGCGACGGCAGTCCAAGCGGCGCGTTCTCGGCGAGCCGCGCAGCGTTATCGGACAGTTGCCGCAGCCGTCCGCGCAGTCCGCGCGTAAACAGGAATACCGCCAGTGCCGCAAGCGCGAGCGAGCCGACGACGGCCGCGGTGGTCAATCGCTGCTGCTGCGCGAGCGCGGCGGCGGCCTCCTCCGTGCGCAATGAATCGATGCGCAATTCCTCGGCCTGGAATGCCGCTACCTGCGAGCGGAAACGGTCGATGACGTCGATATTGGCCTGATTGCGAAAGCGTTCCAGCACGTCGTCGTGACGGCCGTTGCGCAGCAAGTCTTGTACGCGGTCGGACCATTGCCGGTACGCCTGCACTGACTGGCGAATCTGCGCGGCGCGCTCGACCTGGGTGGGGTTGTTCGCAACAAGATCGACCAGTCTGTCTATATTGCGATCGAGATCGACCCAAAGCGAAACGGGCGTAGCCGTCGTCCGGTCGTCATTGAGCACCGCGCCGCGCATGCGTACCGTCTCGAGCAACACGGGCTCGAGAATCGCGTTCGTCTGGCGCAGCACGTCCTTGCTATGCAGCGCCCATTGCTCCGCCTGCTCGGCATTGGCCTGCGCCTTCACGAGCCCGGAAAGCAGCACGAGTTCGAACAACGTCGGAATCGCAATCAGCAGCAGCCCTTTGGTCGTCAGTCTCATGCTCGAAGGAATGGGGTCGCGAACCTGGCGATGCGTCTGTCAGTCCGAGCATTATGTCGACGTTTGCGAGGAATGACAAAGCGCGCTGTCATGCGCGCCTGCCGTCCGTTCGCGCCGCGGCCGGCGGCCCTCAGGTCTTGAGCCGATATCCCGTCTTGAAGATCCAGGCGACGATGGCCATGAAAACCAACAGAAATACGCCCGTCATGGCCAGGCTCACGCCGACGTGCACGTCGGCCACGCCATAAAAGCTCCAACGAAAGCCGCTGATCAGATAGACGACGGGATTCGCGAGCGCAATCGTGCGCCATACCGGCGGCAGGATGCCGATCGAATAGAAGCTGCCGCCGAGAAACGTGAGCGGCGTGACGATCAACAGTGGAATGACCTGCAGTTTTTCGAAGCCGTCGGCCCAGATGCCGATGATGAAGCCGAACAGGCTGAACGTGATCGAGGTCAGCACGAGAAAGAGCAGCATCCAGAATGGATGCTCGATCCTGAGCGGCACGAAGCACGCCGCGGTCGCCATGATGATGAGGCCGAGCATGATCGATTTGGTCGCCGCCGCGCCCACGAAGCTCACGACCAGCTCGAGATAGGACACGGGCGCCGAAAGCAATTCGTAGACAGTGCCGGTGAATTTCGGGAAGTAGATGCCGAACGAGGCGTTCGTAATGCTTTGCGTGAGCAACGACAACATCACGAGCCCCGGCACGATGAACGCGCCGTAACTGATGCCGTCGATCTCACGGATGCGCGAGCCAATGGCCGCGCCGAACACCACGAAGTAGAGGGAAGTGGAAATGACCGGCGAGATGACGCTTTGCATCAGCGTGCGCCAGGTCCGCGCCATTTCGAACAGGTAGATCGCCCGCACCGCGTACAGATTCATCAGGACGTCTCCCTGACCAAGTCGACAAAAATATCTTCGAGCGAACTCTGCGAGGTCTGCAAATCCTTGAAGCGGATCTGAGCATCGGCCAAGTCCTTGAGCAGTCGCACGATTCCGGCCCGCTCGGACTGAGTGTCGTCATAGGTGTACGTGAGCGCGCTGCCGTTCGCCGACAACTCGAGCCCATAGCCCGCGAGCGACGGCGGCACGGTTTCGAGCGGCGCCTCCAGATCGAGCGTCAGCTGCTTCTTGCCGAGCTTGCGCAGCAGTTGCGCCTTCTCCTCGACGAGAATGATTTCGCCGCGATTGATGACGCCGATGCGGTCGGCCATTTCCTCGGCCTCATCGATGTAGTGCGTCGTCAGGATGATCGTCACGCCGCTTTCCTTGAGCGTGCGCATCAGGTTCCACATGTCGCGCCGCAGCTCGACATCGACACCCGCCGTCGGCTCGTCGAGAAAGAGCAGCGCCGGTTCGTGCGCAAGCGCCTTGGCGATCAGCACGCGCCGCTTCATTCCGCCCGAAAGCATCATGATGCGGTTGTCCTTCTTGTCCCAGAGCGACAGTGCACGCAGCACTTTCTCGATATGCGCCGGGTCGGCCGGCTTGCCGAACAGCCCGCGTGTGAACGAGACGGTGGCCCAGACGGTCTCGAACGCGTTCGTCGTCAACTCCTGCGGCACGAGCCCGATCATCGCGCGGGCCCGGCGATAGTCGCGCACGATGTCGTGACCGTCGACGACGACGCGGCCCGACGTTGCGTTGACGATGCCGCAGACGATGCCGATCAGCGTCGTCTTGCCGGCGCCGTTCGGTCCGAGCAACGCGAAGACCTCGCCGCGGCGCACCTCGAGGTTGATGTTCTTGAGCGCTGTGAAGCCCGAGGCGTAGGTCTTCGACAGGCCGGAAATGGTCAGGATAGGTTGCATGGACACGGACGATAGCAGAACCGCGGCGAAACCGCCGGGATCCCCGCCCACGCCGCGTAGCCGACGAAAGAACGGCGAAAAAAAAGGCGCCACGTCACCGTGGCGCCTTAAAGAAGTTCTAGCCATTCCGAGGGCCGTGCTAGAACCTGAGAGACGGTATTCCGGAACTTCCAACCGCCCGCGCGCAGCTCGACGCCACGCTTGGCGATATCTCTCTCCGAAATGAGGTTCCATTTTTTCTCTTTCAGCCGACGAAGTCAAGATAATTTTTGCCGAATTGTTGACAGGTACCCTCTCATGGCAAACGATTACATCGGAGATGCTATGTATTTATTACCGATTCCAACGGAAGGGATTTGCGCACTTGCAAGCGATGAAAGGCAAACATGAAATAAAGTTTCGAAAAAATCATCGGAAGACAATCGTGCCCGCAACGACGCGCAAACCCGCTCCCGTCAGCAAACCCGCCGAGAAAGACGGCGCCACCGAGGAGGTCGCCGCGCTGGCACGGGGGCTCACCGTGCTGCGCCGCGTCGCAAGCGCGGATGCCCCGATCAGCAATCGGGAACTGGCCGAGCTGACGGGTATCCCGAAACCGAGCGTCTCCCGCCTGACCGCGACACTCGTCAAGGCAGGGTTTCTCTTCCAGTTGCCCGACAGCGAGCGATTCGTACTGACGGCGTCGGTGCTCGAGCTCTCCAACGGCTTTTTGCGCAACTTCGATATCCGGGCGCGCGCCCGCCCGTTTCTCGTCGAGCTCGCCGATCGCACGGCGCTCTCGGTTCACCTCGTCACGCGTGACCGGCTCGACATGGTCGTGATCGAGGCTGTCCGGCCCTCCTCGGCGCTGCTCGTCTCGCGGCTCGAGATCGGCTCGCGCATGGATCTGACTCGCACCGCGGCGGGGCACGCCTATCTCGCCGCACTCACGGCGCCGCAACGCAAGGCATTGATGGCAGGGGTGCAAGCCGCCGCCGGCGACGACTGGCCCCATGTTCACGCCCGCGTGGCGCACGCGCTCGCGCAAACGGACAAGAACGGCTTTGCGATCGAGACCGGCGAGTGGTCCGCGGGCCTGAACGCGATCGCGGCCGGATTCGTCGGCCCCTCGGGCGAGCGCTACGCGGTGAACTGCGGCGGCGCCGCGCATCTCTCCACGCGCGAGTGGCTGCTCGAACACGCCGCGCCGGCACTCGTCGGATGCGTCGCCAAGATCGTGCGGGAGATCGGCGGCGCGCCGCGGCTGCGGCTGTCCGAGTAGCAGTAACAGCGGTAACCGGCTGAAAAATACTTGGGTGGACTGCGGTCGAGCGCACGACGTAGCATCATGCATCGCGAACATTTGTCGCACATGGGCGCTTTTTATCCCAACCGAGCGCCCGCATCGAGCGCATCAGCATCGCAACTCTTGACCCTTACCGATGGCCGAACAGGAAAACCGTCCCGAACCGCACCGCCCCTCCCACGACCCCGGTCCAGGCGAAGCGCCGAAACCTGTCGCCCCCCGCTCCCGAGGCCGCCGACTCGGAGTGCTCGTCGCCGCAGTCCTGGTAGCGGCGCTCGTGCTGGCTTGGTGGCGGCCCTGGAGCCGCACGAATCCCTCCGGCGCGGTGCCGGCCGGCGCAAGCGGCGCACACGCGGGCCGCGGCGGTGCGGGCCGGTTGGGGAACATGCCGCAACCGGTACACGTCGCGACAGCCGTGCGCGGAGAAATGCCCATCGTGTTGACGGCGCTCGGCACGGTGACGCCGCTGGCCTCCGTGACGGTCAAGACGCAATTGGCCGGTACGCTGCAAAGCGTCGCGTTCCGCGAAGGGCAAATGGTCAAGCAAGGCGATCTGCTCGCCCAGATCGATCCGCGTCCCTACCAGATCTCGCTCGACAACGCGCAAGGCACGCTCGCAAAAGACATGGCGCTGCTGCAAACGGCGAAGCTCGACCTGGAACGCTATCGAGCGCTGCTCGCGCAGGATTCGATCGCCCGCCAGCAGGTCGACACGCAGGCATCGCTCGTGAAGCAATACGAAGGGCAGGTGCGCTCGGATCAAGCGAGCGTCGACACCTACAAGCTCGATCTCGTCTACGCGCGCATCACCGCGCCGGTCTCCGGGCGAGTCGGCCTCCGTCAGGTCGATCCTGGCAATTACGTGACGCCATCGGACACGAACGGCATCGTCGTCATCACGCAATTGCAGCCGATCAGCGTCGTCTTCACGACCTCCGAAGACAATCTGCCGGCCATCCTGAAAAGCATGCACGCGGGCGCGAGGCTTTCGACGACGGCTTACGATCGCAACAACACGGCACCGCTCGAAACGGGCTACCTCGATACCATCGACAACCAGATCGACACCGCAACGGGCACCGTCAAGCTGCGGGCGCTGTTCAAGAACGACGGGCAACTGCTGTTTCCAAATCAGTTCGTGAACGCGCGGCTGCTCATCGATACGCTTCACGATGCGGTGATCGTGCCGACCTCGGCTGTGCTCAACGGCGCTTCCGGCCGCTTCGTCTACGTCGTGAAGTCCGACAATACCGTCACCGTGCGGCCCGTGACCGTCGGCCCCGTCGACCGCGAACGCACGAGCATCGCGTCGGGGCTCACGGTCGGCGAGCGCGTCGTCATAGACGGTACCGACCGCCTGCGCGAAGGCGCCAAGATCACGATTCCGGCTGACGCAGCTTCGGGCGCCTCGCAGGGCAATGCTGCCAGCGCGGCGGCCGGGCACGCCCGCGCTCACGGCCACGCGGCAAGCGGCGGACGGTCCGCATCGGCTGCCGGCGCGCAATGACGATCGCAATGAGGCACCGGACCCGGGCATCGAACGCATGAATCCTTCCCGCGCCTTTATCCTGCGCCCGGTCGGCACTGCACTGCTGATGGCGGCGATCATGCTGGTCGGCCTCGTGGCGCTGCGCTACCTGCCGATCTCGGCACTGCCCGAGGTCGACTACCCGACCATTCAGGTGCAGACGTTTTATCCCGGCGCGAGCCCCGATGTGATGACATCGTCAGTGACGGCGCCGCTCGAGCGCCAGTTCGGGCAAATGCCTTCGCTGAATCAGATGGCCTCGCACAGCTCCGCGGGCTCGTCGATCATCACGCTGCAGTTCAGCCTCGACTTGCCGCTCGATGTGGCCGAGCAGGAAGTACAGGCCGCGATCAACGCGGCGGGCAACCTGCTGCCGTCGGACCTGCCCGCGCCGCCCATCTATGCGAAGGTGAATCCGGCGGACGCGCCGATCCTGACGCTGGCGATCACGTCGAAGACGATGCCGCTCACCGACGTGCAAAACCTCGCCGACACGCGCCTCGCGCAGAAGATTTCGCAAGTCGCAGGCGTCGGCCTCGTGAGCCTGTCGGGCGGCCAGCGCCCCGCCGTGCGAATCCAGGCGAATCCGCTGGCGCTCGCCTCCTACGGTCTCAATCTCGACGACCTGCGCACGACGATCGCCAACCTCAACGTCAACACGCCGAAGGGCAACTTCGACGGACCGACGCGCAACTACGCGATCAACGCCAACGACCAGTTGACCGACGCCAGCGCCTACCAAAGCGCGGTGGTCGCCTACAAGAATGGCCGGCCCGTCATGCTGACCGACGTGGCGAAGATCGTCGACGGCGCGGAGAACACGCGGCTCGGCGCCTGGGTCGGCATGCAACAGGGCTCGCAGCGCGTGACGCCCGCCATCTTGCTGAACGTGCAGCGCCAGCCGGGCGCGAACGTGATCCAGGTGGTGGACAGTGTGAAGAAAATCTTGCCGCAGCTTCGCGCATCGTTGCCCGCGGCGCTCGACGTGGCCGTGGTCACGGACCGTACGACGACCATCCGCGCCTCCGTGCGCGACGTGCAATTCGAACTCGCAGCGTCGGTCGTGCTCGTCGTGCTCGTCATGTACCTCTTTCTCGCCAACGTCTACGCGACCGTCATTCCGAGCCTCTCGGTACCGCTTTCGCTGATCGGCACGCTGGCCGTCATGTATCTCTGCGGTTTCTCGCTCGACAACCTGTCGCTGATGGCGCTGACGATCGCGACGGGCTTCGTCGTCGACGACGCGATCGTCATGATCGAAAACATCGCCCGCTACGTCGAGGCCGGCGAATCGCCGCTCGAGGCGGCGCTCAAAGGCTCCAGACAGATCGGCTTCACGATCATCTCGCTGACGGTCTCGCTGATCGCCGTGCTGATCCCGCTGCTGTTCATGGGCGATGTGGTGGGGCGGCTCTTTCACGAGTTCGCGATCACGCTCGCCGTGACGATCGTGATCTCGGCGGTGGTCTCGCTGACGCTCGTGCCGATGATGTGCGCCAAGCTGCTGCGCCACACGCCGCCGCTTGAAAGCCACCGCTTCGAAGCCAAGGCTCATGCGGCCATCGACGCGATCATCGCGCGTTACGGCGTCGCGCTCGAATGGGTGCTCGAGCGGCGGCGCGCAACGCTGGTCGTAGCGGTGCTCACGCTCGTACTGACCGGCGTGCTCTACGTCTTCATCCCCAAGGGCTTTTTCCCGGTACAAGACACAGGCGTGATCCAGGCCATCACGCAAGCACCGCAGTCGGTCTCCTATCGATCGATGGCCGAGCGCCAAAGCGCACTCGCCGCCGAGATCCTGCGCAATCCCAATGTCGAGAGCCTGACCTCGTTCATCGGGGTGGACGGAACCAATGTGACGCTCAACAGCGGCCGCATGCTGATCAACCTGAAGCCGGCGAGCGAGCGCAGCGAAAACGCGAGCAGCGTCATCCGCGAGATCACCGCATCGGTCGCCGACGTACCCGGCATCTCCCTTTATATGCAGCCCGTGCAGGATCTGACGATCGACTCGACTGTCAGCCCCACGCAATATCAGTTCATGCTGACGGACCCCAATCCCGACGAATTCTCGGCGTGGGTGCCAAGGCTCGTCGAGCGGCTTAAAACGGCGCCGGAGCTGGCAGACGTCGCCACCGATCTGCAGGAAAGCGGCCGCTCGGTCTATGTCGAAATCGACCGCGCGAGCGCCGCGCGCTTCGGCATCACGCCGGCCACGGTCGACAATGCGCTTTACGACGCATTCGGACAGCGCATCGTGTCGACGATCTTCACGCAATCGAACCAGTACCGCGTGATTCTGGAAGTCGAGCCGCAAATGCAGCACTACATCGACGCGCTCAAGTCGATCTATCTGCCCTCGTCGATCGCCTCGAGCGGGCAAGTGCCGCTCGCCGCCGTCGCGACGTTTTCCGAACGGCCGGCGCCGCTGCTCGTCACCCACCTCGGCCAGTTCCCCGCCACGACCGTCTCGTTCAACCTCGCCCCGGGTGCCTCGCTCGGCCAGGCCGTGAAAGCGATTCGTGCGGCCCAGGCCGAGATCGGCCTGCCCGCGTCGTTCCAAACCCACTTTCAGGGCGCCGCACTCGCCTTCCAGGCCTCGCTCGCGAACGAACTGTTCCTGATTCTCGCGGCCGTCGTCACGATGTACATCGTGCTCGGCGTGCTCTACGAGAGTTTCATCCATCCGATCACGATCCTCTCGACCCTGCCGTCCGCGGGGGTGGGCGCGCTGCTCGCGCTGATGATCTCGGGGCACGACCTCGATGTCATTGGCATCATCGGTATCGTCCTGTTGATTGGTATCGTCAAGAAAAACGCGATCATGATGATCGACTTCGCGCTCGAAGCCGAGCGCGAAGAAGGCAAATCGCCGCGCGAGGCGATTTATCAAGCGTGCCTGTTACGTTTCCGGCCGATCCTGATGACGACGATGGCGGCGCTCCTCGGTGCGCTGCCGCTGATGCTCGGCACGGGCGTCGGCTCGGAGCTGCGTCATCCGCTCGGCATCGCGATCGCGGGCGGTCTGCTCGTCAGCCAGTTGCTTACGCTGTTCACGACGCCGGTGATTTACCTCGGTTTCGATTCGCTCGCGCGCAAGCTGCGCGAACGCTTCGGCCCGGCGGCCGGACGCGGACACGCGGGCGATACCGGTGTATGAGGGCATGAGCGCATGAATCTCTCGGGCCCGTTCATTTCGCGCCCCGTCGCGACGACGCTGCTCGCGATCGGCATTGCCTTGTCGGGCATCTTCGCATTCGTGAAGCTGCCCGTCGCGCCGCTGCCGCAGATCGATTTCCCGACGATCGTGGTCATGGCGCAGATGGCCGGAGCAAGCCCCGATACGATGGCGACGAGCGTCGCGAGTCCGCTGGAACGGCATCTGGGGCAGATCGCGGACGTCACTGAGATGACCTCGCAAAGCTCCGTCGGCTACACGCGCATTACGCTGCAGTTCGGATTGAACCGCGATATCGACGGCGCCGCGCGCGACGTACAAGCGGCCATCAATGCGGCGCGCGCCGACTTGCCGACCAGCCTGCGCAGCAATCCGACCTATCACAAGTACAACCCGTCGGATGCACCGATTCTCGTTCTCTCGCTGACTTCCCCCACGATGTCGGCCGGGCAGCTCTACGATGCGGCATCGACGGTACTGCAGCAAGCGCTCTCGCAAGTGGACGGCGTCGGCGAAGTGGACGTCAGCGGCGCGGCGAACCCCGCCGTGCGCGTCGAGCTCGAACCGCAGGCGCTCTTTCACTACGGCATCGGGCTGGAGGACGTACGCGCCGCGCTCGCCGCGGCCAATGCGCACAGCCCGAAGGGCTCGATCGATTTCGGCCCGCACACCGTGCAGATCTATACCAACGATCAGGCTACGCGCGCCTCGCAGTACAAGGATCTGATCATCGCGTACCGTAACGGCGCGGCGGTCAAGCTGTCCGACGTGGCCGAAGTCGTCGATTCGGTCGAGGATTTGCGCAACCTGGCGTTATCGAACGGCAAGCGGGCGGTGCTCGTCATCCTCTACCGGCAGCCCGGTGCGAACATCGTTCAGACCGTCGATCGCGTGATCGGCATGATCCCGCAGCTGAAGGCATCGCTTCCAGCCGCGATCGATGTCACCCCGGTGATCGATCGCTCGACGACGATCCGCGCCTCGCTCAAGGATACGGAGCACACGCTGCTGATCGCCGTCACGCTCGTCGTGTCCGTCGTATTTCTGTTTCTGCGCAACTGGCGTGCAACGCTGATTCCAAGCGTCGCCGTACCGATATCGATCATCGGTACCTTCGGCGCGATGTATCTGCTCGGCTACTCGATCGATAACCTTTCGCTGATGGCGCTCATCGTGGCGACCGGCTTTGTCGTCGACGACGCGATCGTCGTGCTCGAGAATATCTCGCGGCATATCGAAGAAGGTGTACCGCCGATGCGCGCGGCTTATCTCGGCGCGCGCGAAGTGGGCTTCACGGTGCTGTCGATCAGCCTCTCGCTCGTCGCGGTGTTCCTGCCCATTTTGCTGATGGGCGGCATCATCGGCCGGCTCTTTCGCGAGTTTGCGGTCACGCTGTCGGTGGCGATCGGCGTTTCGCTCGCGATTTCGCTGACCGTGACACCGATGATGTGCTCGCGCCTCTTGCGTCCGATCCACGAACAAAAAGCGCAAGGCCGTCTCGCGCGCACGCTCGAGCGCGGCTTCGACAGGCTCGCGGCCGGCTACGAACGCACGCTCGGCTGGGCGCTCGCACATCCTGCGCTCGTGCTTGCGACGCTCGTCGCCACCGTCGCACTCAACGTCTATCTCTATATAGCGGTGCCCAAAGGGTTCTTCCCCCAGCAGGACACTGGACGCCTCGTCGGCGGCATCATGGCTGACCAGAGCACGTCTTTCCAGCTCATGAAGACCAAGTTCGCCGAGATGATGGAGATCGTCAAGAAAAACCCGGCCGTCGATACGGCGACGGGTTTCACCGGCGGCCGCGCGACGAACGCGGGCTTCATGTTCATCTCGCTCAAGCCGAAGAGCGAACGCAAACTGTCGGCCGATCAGGTCATCGCCCAGTTGCGCGGCCCACTCTCGCACGTTGCCGGCGCGCAGACCTTTTTGCAGGCGGTGCAGGATATCCGCGTCGGCGGGCGCCAATCGAACGCGCAGTATCAATTCACATTGCTCGGCGATTCGACGGCCGAGCTGTATGAGTGGGGACCGAAGCTCACCGAAGCGCTCAAGCGTCGCCCTGAGCTGGTCGACGTCAATTCGGATCAGCAACAAGGCGGGCTTCAGTCGATGGTGACGATCGATCGCGCCAGTGCCGCCCGCTTCAAGATCACGCCGTCGCAAGTCGACAATACGCTTTACGATGCGTTCGGCCAACGCCAGGTCTCGACGATCTACAACCCGCTGAACCAATATCACGTAGTGATGGAAGTCGCGCCGCGCTATTGGCAGGACCCGGAAATGCTGAAGCAGATCTATATCAGCACGTCGGGCGGCAACGCGAGCGGCTCCCAATCGACGAATGCCGTCGCCGGGACCGTGAGCGCGTCGACGAGCGGCAGCGCCAGCCGCACTGGGAGTGCGGGCACGGGCGCCGCCGCGGGGACCTCAGCGGCTGCCGACGCAGCGCGCAACCTTGCGACGAATGCGATCGCGGCGAGCGGCAAGTCGAGCGCCTCCACCGGTTCCGCCGTCTCGACCTCGCGCGAGACGATGATTCCGCTATCGGCCATCGCCTCGTTCGGGCCCGGCAATACACCGCTGTCGGTCAGTCACCAGGGTTCGTTCGTCGCTTCCACTATCTCGTTCAACCTCCCGCCCGGCCAGTCCCTGTCGAGCGCGACAAAAGCGATCGAGCAGACGATGGCCGAGATCGGCATGCCGGGAACGATTCACGGCAGCTTTTCGGGCACGGCGCAAGCGTTCCAGTCGTCAGTGTCGACGCTGCCCATCCTCACGCTCGCGGCACTCGCGGCCGTCTATATCGTGCTGGGCGTGCTCTACGAGAGCTACATCCATCCGATCACGATTCTCTCGACCCTGCCCTCGGCCGGCGTCGGCGCGCTGCTCGCGCTGCTGGCTTTCAAGACCGAGTTCAGCATCATGTCGTTCATCGGCGTCATTCTGCTGATCGGCATCGTGAAAAAGAACGCGATCATGATGATCGACTTCGCCATCGAAGCATCGAGGCAGGGTATGTCGTCGCTCGATGCCATTCGGCGTGCCTGTCTGCTGCGTTTCCGACCGATTCTCATGACGACCTGCGCCGCATTGCTCGGCGCGCTGCCGCTCGCCTTCGGCACCGGCGAGGGCGCCGAACTCCGCTCGCCGCTCGGGATTTCCATCGTCGGCGGCCTCATCGTGAGCCAGGTGCTCACGCTTTACACGACGCCGGTCGTCTACTTGTGCCTGGACCGGCTGCGCGTTCGCTGGGCGCGCCGCCGTGCACCCGGGCTCGCGTCCGGCGAGTCCCACTGAAGATCAGAAAAATCCCGCTTTGTGGGCCGTAAAAGATCGGAATAATTGTGAGACGCGCTGTTATGGCACTCGCGGCGCGATTGGCATACCTTTGATTCGTGCGCCGGTCGGTTTCGGCGCTGCCCTCTGAAGGAGATCGTCGTGCGATGGCGAAACGCTTCCCTCGCGCTGCTCGCGGCCGCCGCGGCCTGCGCAAGCGGTACGGCCCACGCGGCACGCTGGAACGTGGGCGTATTTGTCGGGGCCCCCGCGCCCTACTACCCGGTGGTCCCGGCGCCGTACTACTACGGACCCTATCCGCCGCCTTACGTCCCTTATGCGCCCTACCCGCCGGCGTATTACGGCCCGCCCGTCATCGTATCCCCGCCGGTCGTCGTCCAGCCGCCCGAGCCCGATGTCTACATCGAACGCTCGCAAGCGGCGCCCTCGACGACGCAACGTTCGTCTTCGGGCAAAACCTATTGGTACTGCGCGGCGTCTAAAAAGTATTACCCCTACGTCAAGGACTGCGCGGGCGGCTGGCAGGACGTCCCGGCCACGCCCGAGCGAAATCGCTGAAGTGAGGTCGCCGATGCTTTCCTCCTATCATGACGGCCAGCGGGCCAAACGGCGGCTCGTCGCCGCTCCCGCGGCGGCGGCGCTGGCGGCCGCACTCGCCGGCTGCACGGTGATGCCGAGTGGCCCAAGCGTGTTGGCATTGCCCGGAACCGGAAAGTCTTTCGATCAGTTTCGCGGGGACGATGCGTCGTGCCGGCAATATGCTCTCGCGCAAGTGGGCGGTGTCAGCGCCGAACAAGCGGCAACGACGAGTGCCGTCGGCTCGGCGGCGCTCGGCACGGCAGTGGGCGCCGCGGCCGGCGCCGCGTTCGGCGGCGGCCAGGGTGCGGCGATCGGCGCGGGCGCGGGGCTTCTCGGGGGCAGCGCCATCGGTGCGGGCACCGCACAGGCCTCCGGATACGGGATACAACGCCGCTATGACTATGCGTATATCCAATGCATGTACGCAGCGGGCGAGCGCGTGCCGGTGCCTGCCGGGATGGCGCGAAGCTACCGGCAACAGTTCGATGCCGAAGGGCAGCGTGACAGGGGGGCGCCGGAAATACCGCCGCCCCCGCCGCCACGTCAATGAGACGGCGCGGCCTTCACCGGACGCGCGGCGTGCCACGTCTCATCGGTGCGGGTGTTCGGCCGCCCATTGCTTCACGGCGGCAAGCGTGTTCTTGACATGCTCGTCCGGCGATAGCGACGTGTACTCGTAGACGATACGGCCATCCGGGGCAATCACATAGGACACCCGGTTCGCTCGCTTGGTCACGAGCGGCAACGCGGCATCGTACGACTCGATGATGTGGCCGCTTTCATCGGCAGCCACGGGGAACTTGCTGCGGCACTCGCTGACCGAAAAGCGCGCGAGCGTTGCGATATCGTCGTGCGACACGCCGATCACCGTCGCGCCATATCGTTTATATTCATCGACGGCATCGGCGAATTCGTGTGCTTCGATGGTGCAGCCTTTCGTGAATGCCGCGGGATAGAAGTAAAGCACGACGGGGCCGCGCTTGAGCGCGTCGGCCAGCGAGTAGGAGAACGTCTTGCCGCCAAGCGAGGCCTGCGTCGTGAAGTCGGGCGCCTTGTCGCCCGCCTTGAGCACGGCAACCGCGTCGAACGACCAGGCTCCCAGGCCGGTCATCAGCGCCGTGCATAGCGCGATACGTCCCATCCATCGTTTCATGTCGCTTCCTCGAATCGGTTCAACCTCTGCGGGAGAGCCGCCAATGCGGGCTACCGCCATTGTCTCAAAGAGCGCGATTCCCGGCTGAATCGGTAGGCGGCGGTAACAGCGCGTAACAATTCGCGAAAACCGCTAAAGAATTTCGGATCGGAGCCGATAATCCGCCTGATGGAGGCGTGCGCGGGACGCGCCCCGCGCGGCGCGGGCCTCATCGAAGCACATTCGCCGCAATGTCGGGACCCGTCGTCAGCGAGATTCAATGGAAGCAAAAAGAAGCAACGTGCCGCGCCGGCGCACCTGGCGTGAGACGATCGACCGGCTGTGGCGGCGAAAAACCGCGGCCCCGCCCGTGGCCGCCGCGGCCGTCCCGGCGCCGCAGGGGCGCAATGCGCTGGCCGCCGAATTGGACCGGCTCGTCCGCGGCGTGGACTTCCTGGCTTTTGTCGACGCCGGCTTGCACTTTCTCTACGTGTCCGAAGCGAGCCTGCGTTTCGTCGGCTATCGCCATGAATATCTACGTGCGGTCACGCTGCACGAATTGGTCGCGGCCGGCGACACCGCCGCCCTGGACGACCTCCTTGCACGCGCGAGTGCCTCGGGCGGCGTCGAGCGCGCCACCGTGCACTTGATGAAATCTCTGACCTACCCGATTGCGGTCGAACTGCGCGCCGTGGCGGGTATTCATGAAGGCACCCTCGGCTTCGCGATCTCGGCGTTCGACATTTCAGGCTGGCGCGCCACCGAAGAACGCCTCACCTACGAGCTGCACAACGACCGCATGACGGGCCTCGCCAACGGCACGGCACTCGCCGCGGCGCTCGAGAGCGCTCTGGAAACGGTGGACACACAAAGTACCGGCGCGGCGCTGCTGCTCGTCGATCTCGACGACTATCAACGCGTGAACCGGGCACTCGGCTACGAAGCGGGCGACGCCTTGCTGCGCGAGACGGCCGCGCGGCTCGCGAGTCTCGTGTCATCCGAGGAAACGCTGGCGCGCGTGACGAGCGACGAGTTCGCGGTACTCGTGCGCGCAGACACGCGCGAGCACGCGGCCGCGGCCGCCGAAGCGCTCGCGCGCCGTTTCATGACCGCAATACAACAGCCCTACTCGTTCAACGGCCAGGCTGTCCATCTCTCGGCGAGCGTCGGCATCGCGCTCTATCCCGATCCGGCCGTGCCGGGCGGCGGCCGGGCCGGCCACCACCAGCAGTTTTTGCGACGCGCGGATCACGCGCTCGCTCAGGCGAAGGCCTCGGGCAGCAATACGATCGCATTTCACACGCCCAACGCCGATCCGGCCGATGCCGAGCGCCTGAAACTCGAAGCCGATCTCTACGACGGCGTGCGCAACGGCGAGTTCGCGCTGCATTTCCAGCCGATCACCGAGAGCCGGACGGGCGGCGTGGTCGGCGTGGAGGCGCTCATGCGCTGGCACCATCCGGTCCATGGCCTCGTGCCGCCTTCGACGTTCGTCCCGCTGGCCGAATCGATCGGGCTCATCAACTACCTCGGCAACTGGGTGCTCAAAGTCGCCTGCATGCAGCTCGTGCAGTGGGACATCCAGGGCATCGCGCTGCAATACGTCGCGGTCAACGTCTCGCCGCAGCAGTTCCGCGATCCGCGCTTCACGCAAAACGTGCGCGACGCGCTCACGCTCACCGGGCTTAACGCGAGCCGCCTCGTGCTCGAGATCACCGAGAGCCTGCTGATGCAGGACCCGGCCCATGCGAAGGCGCTCCTCGAGGAGCTGACGGCGCTCGGCATCCGCTTCGCGATCGACGATTTCGGTACGGGCTACTCGAGCCTTGCGTACTTGCAACGTTTTCCGCTCGCCAAGCTCAAGATCGACCGCAGTTTCGTCGAGAACCTGCTAACCTCTCGCAACGACCAGGCCATCGTATCCGCCGTAGTCGGACTCGCGCGCACGCTCGAGCTCGAACTCGTCGCGGAAGGCGTGGAAACGGAGGCGCAACGGCGGCTCCTGACCGAGATGGGTTGCGGGCACATCCAGGGGTGGTTGGTCTGCCAGGCTCTGCCCTCGGAAGAGCTCGCGCAACGCTTCGCGGCCCGCGTTTTGCGCCTGCACGAAGACGCGTCTTTCGCTTGAAGCACGCGAAAAAGGCACGCAGGACGGCTCCATCAATCGACATGTATATGGTTTTGACGGAATTCACATGGTAAAGGCGGCGCTGCTCGATAAGCTCTGGGCTCAAATGAGCGAGCGCGGCGACTTTCCGATGCTCTCCCAATCGCTGCGGACCACAGTGGCCGCGATGAAAAACGACGATCTCGACTTCTCGGCGCTGGTACAGGTCGTCTTGTCGGATTTTGCGCTGACGCAAAAGGTCCTGCGGCTCGCCAACTCGGCGATGTACATGGCATTCGGCGGCAACATCACGACGGTCACGCGCGCGCTGATGGTGCTCGGCATGGATGCGGTCGGCCACCTCGTCGTCGGACTCAAGCTCGTCGATCACTTCCACCAAAGCGCGCCGCACCGCATCGACGCGAAGCTCGAACTCAACCGTACGCTGCTGTCCGGCAGCGTGGCACGCAAGCTGACTTCGGACACAGCGGATTTGGGCGCGGGCGAGGAAGCCGTCGTTTGCACGCTGATGCGGCAAGTCGGCAAGCTGCTCGTCGTTTGCTATCTCGAAGCGGAGTGGGACACGATCCGGCGCAAGGTCGAAAGCGATGGGCTCGACGAAGCCGCTGCCTGCAACGCCGTGCTTGGCGTCACCTTCGACGAAATCGGCCTCGAAGCGGCCTCGCGCTGGCGTCTGCCGGAGCAGATCCGTGCGGGCATGGGCCGCTATGAACCCGAGGCGAACGAGCCGCAGCACGTCCAATGGCTACGCGCGGTAACCAATTTTTCGGCCGATGTGGCCGACGTGCTGAGCGCGTCCGATGTACACGCGCAAGCCCCCGAAATGGAACTCGCAGCGTTGGCGCAACGCTACGGCGACGCACTGGCGATAGCGCCGGAGGCGCTCGTGTCGATGAGCACGGCGCTCGCGCGCGAGGAAGCCGGCATGGGTGTCATGCGGGAAATCGTGGAACTGCGAGCAAGCGCCGATGCCATTGCTCGCGCGGGCGTGGCGCCGGAGGCGCGCATCGCCGCGGGCCTCGAGGATCTACGCGCGCTGCCCTCCGAGAATGCGCTGGCGCCGGTCCTGGCGCTTGCCTCGGAGACCGTGCTGGCCGGTCTCGGCTTTGCCCGCACGATCGTCTTCGTGCGACAGGCACCGGGGCTATTCAAGTCGCGGCTGGGCTTTGGACGCGATGTGGAGAAACTGCTGCCGACGCTTTCGTTCAATGAAGCGTTCGAGCCCGACGTGTTTCATCTTGCGATCGCCAACTCGATCGGCATTTTCATCGAGAACGCGCACGATCCGAAGATGCTCGCACGGCTGCCGGCCTGGTTCCGCGATGCCTTTTCCGACGCCCGCTCATTCGTCCTGCTGCCCGTGACCGTCGACCAATCGACGGTCGCGCTGCTGTACGGCGATTGGTCGCACGCGCAAGAGCCCCGCAAGATCTCGCAAGTCGAAATGAGCGCGCTCAACGAGCTCGCCCGCGAGCTCGGCCGCTTCTTCGCACATGCGCCGGCGCAGGAAGTCGAAACGCTCTGAGGCGCGCGAGCGCACTATTCCTGTACGCGCTCGAGCCCCGCGTTGTCGCCGTGTTGATCGGCCGCGCTGGCCCATGCCGCTGAAGCGATGGCCAATTCGGCGAGTTCGGGCGGCGTGAACGGTGCCAGTGCCGCGCTCATCTGCTCGAGCGCAGCCCAGTCGGCGCGCTCGAGCGCCTGCACGGCGGCCAGCAGTGTGCCGAGCAATCCCTCGTGCCGAAGAATGGCCGCGCGGATGTGGCCCGCCAGCATCAGCGCGTCCAACGTGGCTTCGAGCGTATCGCCAAACACGGCGTCGACGAGCGAAAACACGCCGGTCAAAAACGCCGCATCGACGACCTTCCGGTTCGCCTGCGTCAGGCGGGCCGCCGCCATTTCCATGAAACGCGCGCGTGTGGCCGCGAGCTGCACGAGCGGATCGTCCTCGAGCCGGACCTTTCGGCCGTCCGCGTACAGCAGCAACTGCGTCCAGCGCGCGATACGGTTGGTGCCCGTCGCATTGATCGCATCTCGCAGCGTCGCCACCTTGCGCCCGATGCTCGCCTCGCCCGAATTGGCGAGCCGCATGATGTGCATGACGAGCACCGGGTTGAGCTTGAGCTCGGCTTCGAGTTGCGCGACGCTCGGATCCGCCGAAAGCAGCCGCAACAGGTTCAGCAGCGCCTGGCGCGGTGCACTCGCGCGCCGCGAGGCCTGCCTGTCGGCGCGCGCGAAGAAGTACCCCTGGAAGACATCGAAGCGCGCGGCCTTCGCGCGCTCGAAGGTCTCGTGCGAATCGACACCGAGCGCAATGAGAATCTTGCCGGCCGATTTCAGCGCGTCCGCCAGCTTCGCAAGCAGATCGGGCGCCACCTTCGCGACGTCGATCTTGACGGCATAGACGTAAGGCAGCAGTTTGGCGAACGTCGCGTCGGGCGCACTCACGCGGTCGAGCACGAAGCGATAACGCTTGCCGTGCAGCGCCACGAGACGGGCCGTCAACTCGCCATCGATGGCGATATCGGGCGGCAATTGGAAGAAGTAGCGTTCCGGGGAGATGCGAGCGAGATCGTCGGCCATGAGCAATGCGCGATTCACGCTCAGATAGCCTCGATGGCCACCCAGCGCCGCATGCACGCCACTCGCTCCGAGTAGCGCCAACGTTTGCGTCAGCGCAGCGTCGGATGCGGCACGGCGGCTTGCGGGGTCAGCGTCCACAGCCGCGGCACCGTCGCCGGCGAGCGGCTCGCGCGTGACCAACTCGAATCCGCACAAAAGCCCCTCGGCGTCGACGAGCGGCTGACGCGCGGGATGGGTAACCGCGCCGGGCGGATGTCCCGCCTGGGTAGGCTCGCTGGCCACCGCCGGTTGTACCGCCGTCACGTTGGTCGTCTCCATCAGCCCCTCTTCTTTGTCTGCTTTTAGCGCCGCCCGGTACTGCGCGTACCGGCCCCGTGGCCAATCTGGGCCGGATTATACGACGGGGCCGCAGCGAAGCGATAGCTCGAGGAGGGCCGGAGCAACGCCGGCGAAGCGGTCTTATTTGAGCACGACCTTCACGTCGAAATACTTGGCCGCGATTCGCTCGATCGTGCCGTCGGCCTTCAGCGCACGCAACGCCTCGTCGAGCGCCGCCTTCAACGCCGCATCGCCCTTGCGCACGCCGAAGCCCACGCCCGAGCCGAGCAATTGCGAGTCAGTGACCGTCGGCCCCGCGAACTCGAACGCCGCGCCCTGCGCACGCTTGAGAAACCCCTTGGATGCCGCCTCCGAATCCTGGAACGCGGCGTCGAGCCGTCCGGCGGCGAGGTCGGCGTATATCTGGTCCTGCGTCTGGTACGGCACCACGTCGACGCCTGCGCCCGCCCACTTCGCCTTCGCATACGATTCCTGAATCGTGCCTTGGAGCACGCCGACGCGCTTGCCCTTGAGGGAAGCGGCGCTCGGCAGCAGGCCGCTGCCCTTCCGGGCGATCAGCTGATTCGGGATCGAATAGATCGGCTCGGTGAAGTCGATGGCCTTTTTACGTTGCTCCGTGATCGTCATGTCCGAATTGATCGCGTCGAACTTGCGCGCGGACAACGCCGGAATCAGGCCGTCGAAGTCGTTCTCGACCCAGACGCATTTGACCTTGAGCCTCGCGCAAACCGCATGGCCGACTTCGATGTCGAAGCCTTGAAGCTCGCCCGTCGGCGATTTGAATTCGAACGGCGCATACGACGCCTCGACGCCGAAGCGGATCTGTTTGAGTTCGGCGGCCGATGCGCCGCTCGCGATCAGCGACGCCGCAGCGAAGAGCGCAAGCGCTGTGTGCTTTCGGAAGTTCGATTTCATCAGGATCCCTAAACGAGAAAGAGTTGCAACGATGGACGCAGCCGGCGCATCGTCGCCGCGCCAAAATCAGCGTTCAAATGCCCGGCGCTCGTCTTGTGCGATGCACAAAACGAGCGGGCGCCGCATTGTAGGCGGCGCCCGCGCGCTCGTTCGAGAAGGGGAAGAAAACCGGACGAACCGGGCCGCGGCAATGGCATGCCCAAAGATGCAATTCGATGTCGCTCAGCGGCAAACGCCGAGACTCACGCGAAGACCCTCGCAGCCCCGGCGCCGTTCATGCGTACCGCACCCGCCGTCCGTCGTCCTCCACGGGTTCCATCGCCGGTTGGGCGGCACGTTCGGCGGGTTGCCGGGACAACACGCCCGCCACGTAAGCCAATTGCGCGCGATTGCGCGTTCCGAAGCGCCGCTCGATGCCGCCGAGCTGATAGGCCACCTGATCGGTCGAGAGCGACAGCAATGCGCCTATTTCGCGATCGGACGAGCCCTGGGTCATCAGATCGAGCATGCGCTTTTGCAGCGCCGTGAGCCCATCTGCGCCCGTTGTCGTCAGCAGCGGGCCGATACGCGGCTCGATGAACGCGTGTATTGCGCCCGCCAACACCAGCGCCGCGCCCATCGTCGCATCGGAAATCCAGGCGCGCATGGCAAGCGTGCTCGACAGCGTCACCATGCAGTACTCGAACGGACGCGCCGTCTCGAAGCCCACGGTCACGCCCGAACCGATGCCGGCGCGAGCCGCCAGCGCCGCAAGACTCCGTGCGGCCGCGCCCGCCCTGCCCGCGCCGGCCGCATCGCGTGTCAGGTCTTCGAGCCCCCATGCAAACGGCCAGCCGACCGTGCACGCCTTGACGACTCGCACGTCAGCGTCGAAGCAGTGCGCGCCGCAATAGGCCTCCGCCCAGCCCGGCGGCGAATACTGTGCGTACCAGGCCGCTCGGCTCACCCGGGCATCGAGGCACATGATGCGGCAATAGCAAAGCCAATCGAAGCCGGCATCGACGAGGCAGTTGCGAATCAGCGTACGGCGCAGCGCGCCGTCGGACTGCGCCGCGAGCCCGTCCGCCAACGCTGCAAGACGCGCAGCCGATGAACGGGCGGGTTCGCCCTCCTCTCGCGATAGTACGACAGGGCCAGGCCCGAGGCCGAGCTCGGGGTCCCTGAGGATGCGATAGGAACGCTGACCTGCATCGGTGCGCAACGATTCCGACATGACATCTCCCGGCGGATGAAACGGGCGGCCGCGACAACGCCCCGGCAAAACGCGCTCATGGCCGAGCGCGCGCAAGCGCCTCGGCGCTCGCACATGCGTCGCGGCGCGCCGCGGTATCGACTTCAGGCCCGAACAGCGTCTTTTCGACGACGACCGTTTCGATATCGTCGACGCCTACGAATCGCAACCAGGCTTCGACATAGGGCCTCTGGAAGTCAAAACACTCGGCGGGCGTAATTGATTCCTTCGAATAATCGAGTCCGCGCGCATAGACGACGACGGCCCGCTTGCCGCGCAGCAGTCCGCCGAACCCCCGCTCGTCGAACGAGAAAAGCACGTCCTTTTGCGAAACCGCATCGATGAAATGCTTCAGCTTGTAGGGAATCGAGAAGTTCCAGAGCGGCACCGAGAACAGCAGCGTATGCGCATCGTGAAGCGGCCTCGCGAGGGCGTGAATCGCCTTCCATGTATCGCGCTGCTCGTCGGTGAGCGGCGTTCCAGCAAGCCCCGCATATTTCGCCTGCATCGCCGCGCCGTCGAATTCGGGCAACGGTGTATGCCACAGATCGAGCGTCTCGACGGACGCGTCAGCGTGTGCGCTCCGGTAAGCCTCGATGAACGCGTGCGCCACCTCCCGCGATGCGGAGCGGGATTTGCGCGGCGAGGACTCGATGTGCAACAGCCTTGTCATAGGGGTTCTCCGAAGAATGGCGGGCGTGAAGCCTGGTGGGTGGGCTCCAGCTTCATCTAATCACATTGCGAATTCGATTGAAAACGAAGTATTCTTCAATCATTCAACACGAACCTCACTAAATCCCATGTTCGATACCGTGCTGTTGCGCTCGTTCGTGACGGTCGCCCAGGAAGGCAGCTTCACGCGCGCCGCGGCACGGCTGCATTTGACGCAATCGGCCATCAGTGCGCATTTGCGGCGACTCGAGGATCAAGCGGGCAAGACGCTGTTCATGCGCACGACGCGCTCGACCGCCCTCACGCCGGACGGCGAACTGCTACTGGGTTATGCACGCGCGATCCTGGCCCTGAATCGCGACGCACGTGCGCGTTTGCGTCGCAGTTCGAGCGATGGCACGGTGCGTATGGGCATGTCCGAGGATTTCGCCCACGCCCGCATCATGGAGCGGCTGCATACGTTCGGGCTGCGCAACCCGGAAGTGGCGCTCGACATCACGATCGGCGTGCCGGGCACGCTATTGCAGGCGATGGATCGCGGAGAACTCGACTTCGTGCTCGGCGGGCGCTGTCATGACGACCGGCCGGGCCGCCCGCTCTGGCGCGAGCCGCTCGTATGGGCAGCGGCGGAATGGATGAACGTCGACGTGTCGTTGCCGTTGCCGCTGGCCGTGTTTCCGGAGCCTTGCCCTTACCGTGAGGCGGCGCTCGCCGCACTCGCGCATGCCGGCATCGACAGTCGCATCGCGCTCGTCTGTCCGAGCAGCGGCGGCGTACTCGCCGCGGTGCGGGCAGGCCTCGCTATTGCGCCGATGCTGGAGAGCCGTCTCGATAGCGGCTTGCAGGCCCTCGGGGCCGATTCGCGGCTGCCCGCGTTGCCGAACGTCGAGTTCACGCTGTTCGGTGGCAGCCCGGTTACCGCACTCGTCGAAGAACTCTGCGGCGCAGCGCAGCGCGATCTACGCTAGGCGCCCGCGCCGTGATCAGACCAATGACGCACCGGCCGCCCGAGCGCGCGGCGCTCGACAGGCCTATGCTGAAGGGGAGACGACGCGTCGCGAGGAGGTGCGCCATGTCGATGCGAAACGGAACACGAAACACGTTGCGCGTGGCAGCGCTGCTTGCGGCAGCGCTCGCAAACAGCGGCGCCGTTCGCGCGCAGATGCAAGGCCCCGGTCACGCGGCAGGGGCTCAGGCTCAGGAATTCCGGCAGGCGCCAGCGCCGAGCCACGCCGCACCCGCAATGCCCGCTCCGCAGCACGGCGGCATTGCCCCGAATGTTCCAATGCCGTCCCCGCAGCACGGCGCCGTTGCACCGAATACGCCGATGCCAGCCCAAAACCGCGCGGCACCGCCCATGCCGGGGGCAGCGCCTCCGATGCAGCAGCGCGCGATCGGCCCGCACACGCCGCCGGCGGTTGGGCCCCGCATCATGCCGGCACCGCATGTGCCGACTCCGCAGATGGGCGCGGCCGGCGGCGCCGGCCCAGGTGCGAACGCCGCGCCCCGACCGCCCGACAGAGAGCCCGTCCCCCACGAGCCGCATCCGCAGCCCGGCGTCGCGCCGAGCGTCACCGCGCCCCAACCCGGCATAGCACCGCGCGCCACCGCGCCGCAACCGGGCGTGGCACCGCGCGCCGCTGTTCCTCCCGCCCGCACGCGCGCGCCGTGGCATGGCGATATCGGCCGCTTCCAGGAGCACGATGTCCGTGTCTGGCGGTCGGGACACTGGCATCACGGGCACCATGACGGCCGGCACGGCTGGTGGTGGATCGTCGGCGGCGCCTGGTACTTTTATCCCGCGCCGATCTATCCCTATCCGGACCCGTTCGTCCCTGGATTCGCCGACGCGCCGCCGGACGACACGGGCTATTGGTACTACTGTCCTTATTGGGACCAATACTATCCGTATGTCGCGACCTGTCCGGGCGGATGGCAGCCGGTGCCGGCCGAGCAGTGATCGGCATCGGGGGTGCGTCGTGCCTTGGGGGTGCATCGATATCAAGAACCGCGGGGTGTGCGCGCCAGCGTTTCAGCCGTCGTTTCGACGACGATGAGCCCCGCTCGCAAGCCCGGCTTCACGCTCGGGTTCGGAAACACGATCCGCTCGTCGCCGCGGGTGACGATGTAGCGATAGTCGCCGTCGCGCGCCACCTCCTGTCCTTTCGCAAGCACGGTGAAGTTCGGCACATCGCTCGCCAGCGCGAGTTCGAATGCGTCCGTGCGTTTCGTGATCTGGTCGACAACCGTGAACACGCGCGGCATCGGCGTCGCGGACCCGGATGCCACGTTCGCGACGAGCGAACGCACGGCGCGGTCGGCTGCGTCGAAATGCGACAAATCGTTTTGCCCGAACGGTCGCACTTTGCCGAGCTCGAGCGTGCAAGCCATGGCCTCATAGGTCTGTGCCGTGAACTGCGTATACGTCGTCCCCGCAGCCGTGTGCAGCAAAATCGCAGCGATGCGCGCGCGGGCAAGCCATTCCAGCATCGCGTCCGCGGGCGCCCGGCCCGTGTGCGGCAGCAGAGCGAACTGTTCGAAGACCGAAGCACGGATCGCGGTATGCATGTCGATATGCCAACGCGGCGCGGCGTCGGCCGGTGCCGCTTGCGCGAAGAACCGCGCCGTCGCCGCCTCGAGCGTTGCCGCGCGCGCCTTCTCGCTGCCTCCGTGCAATCGGGCGTGCGCGCCGCAAAAAAGCCGGTTCAGATCGTCGTCGAGATAGCGGCACGCCGCCCGCATTGCCCCGATATTGCCCAGTACCACGAGCAGCCGGCACGCAAGCGGCAGCGCGCCGCACGCGATGTCCGCCACCATGCGCGAGACGAGTTCGATGGGCGCCGTCTCGTCGCCATGCACCCCAGCGGACACGACGACGCTCGCGACGGGCTTCGCTTCGGGCTCGAACTGGAGCAAGCCGGCCCCGAGCCATTGGTACCGCACACCATGCGCGCATTCGCCGCCCGCGCGATCGGCAACGGGACGCGCATCGGCGAGCGAGAACGACAGGAAGTCGGTCAGCAAGCCCGGCGCGTCAGTCATGGTTCTCGTCCCGTCAGCGTTGGAAGTCATAAAGGGAACCGAGGCCGAGAATCTGGGTGAGCTCGTCGAGCGCCGTACGCGATTCGTCGAGCAGCGTCGGATCGGCGAGATCGGCGGGGGCGAGCCGGTCGCGATAATGCTTGGCTATCCAGGTGTCGAGCCGGGCGAAAAGCGCATCGTCGATCCAGACACCAGGAGCGACCGCCGCTTGCTCGGCGCCGTCGAGTACCACGCGCAGGCGCAGGCATGCCGGGCCGCCGCCGTTTTTCATGCTTTCGCGCAAATCGAAAACCAGCACCTCGGAGATGGGACCGCCCGAGCTCACCAGATCGTCGAGATAGGCGGCCACGCGCGGATTTTCACGGCATTCCTGCGGCACCACGAGAACATCGCGTCCATCGGGACGCGTGAGCAACTGAGAGTTGAACAGATATGACGAAACCGCATCTTCTACGCCCACGCGCCCATCGGGTACCTCGATGACGTTGAACTGGGCGCCGAGCCCGGAAAGTTGCGCACGCAACCGGTCGCAAACTTCCCGTTGATCGACGAATGCGCGTTCATGACAAAAGAGCGTCTCGCGGTTACCGACGGCAATGACGTCGTTATGGAACACGCCCGCGTCGATGACTTCGGGATTTTGCTGAGCATAAACCGTGGATGCCTCGGCCAGACCGTGGCGCTGGGCAACGGCTCGACTCGCCTCGAACGTCTGACGAGCCGGATAACGCACGGGCTCGGGGCCGCGCCGGTATTCGCTGCGTCCGTAGACGAAGAATTCCACGCCGGGCTCGCCGTAAGCGGCACAAAAGCGCGTATGGTTGGCGGCGCCCTCATCGCCGAGCGCCGGCGTGCCCGGCAGTGCCTCGTGCACGGCGAAGTGGCGCTCGTCCGCAAACACGGCTTGCAGCGTCCGACGGGTCGCCTCGTGCTCGATCGCGCGATGCAGCTTGCTCGTCAGATTGGCCGGCGTGAAGTGCACGCGCCGATCGGCCGTATCGGCGGACGGGCTGACCGTCGCGGCGTTCGCCGTCCACATCGCCGAGGCCGAGCTGGCCGCGGCCAGCAACTCCGGTGCTTCCCTTGCGGCGCGATCGATGACGCGCGCATCCGAGCCCGAGAACCCGAGCTCGCGCAAAAGACGCAGCGAAGGACGCTCCTGAGGCGGCAACACGCCTTGCAGGAATCCGAGGTCCGCGAGCTGCTTCATCTTGCGCAGTCCCTGCTTGGCAGCGGCGAGTGGATTCGCGACCGATTTCTCGTTCGTTTGCGACGCGACGTTGCCGAACGAGAGTCCCGCATAGTTGTGCGTCGGACCTACGAGTCCATCGAAGTTGGCTTCCCGTGCTTGCATCGTCGATCCTTGGTCGGTCGTTCAATGTTCCAAACTTTAAACTTTCAGTCTTGCCGTCGCGTCGCCGCTTCGTGCATGGCGCCGCGTCTCAATCGTTCGAGACTCGGTCAAAGCGAAGCCCGGGCGATACGCTCGAAGGCATCGAGAGCTGCGCACTTTCGACGGACGCCATCGGATAGGCACAGTAGTCGGCCGCGTAGAACGCGCTCGGACGATGATTTCCCGAGCGGCCGACACCGCCGAACGGCGCGGCCGACGATGCACCGTTCGTCGGCCGATTCCAATTCACGATGCCTGCGCGGATCGTGCGGCTGAAGCGCTCCCAGGCGCTCGCGTCGTCCGCGACGAGGCCGGCCGAGAGCCCGTAGGCCGTATCGTTCGCACGCTCGATCGCTTCATCGAGGCTCGCATATCGAACGATCTGCGCGAGCGGACCGAAGTGCTCCTCGTCGGGCAATGCCGAAACTGCGCTGACATCGACGATCGCGGGATTCACGAAGCCGAGCGCCGGATCGCGTTGCGTCATGGCAATGAGCGGCCGCGCCCCGGCCTTGACGAGCCGTTCCTGCGCCGCGACGAGTCTGGCGGCCGCGCGCGCCGAAACGACCGCTCCCATGAAGGGCTGCGGCTCGGCATCGTAAAGGCCGTAGACGATGCGCGAAGTCACCTCCGCGAAGCGCGCGACGAAGCGCTCGCCGAACGATCCTCGCGGCACGAAGATGCGGCGCGCACAGGTGCAGCGCTGCCCGGCCGAAAGAAACGCGGATTGAATCGTGAGATGTACCGCCGCGTCGATATCTTCCACTTCGGCGACGATGAGCGGATTGTTGCCGCCCATTTCGAGGGCCAGCACGATTTCCGGCCGTCCGCCGAACTGTTTGTGCAGCAACGTACCGGTATCGGAGCTGCCGGTGAAAAACAGGCCGTCGATCTGTCGATGATTGGCCAGCGCGACGCCCGTCTCTTTTTCTCCTTGCACGAGGTTCAGCACGCCCGCGGGCAAACCGGCGTCGCGCCAGAGTTCGACCGTGGCCTGCGCCACAGCCGGCGCGAGTTCGGACGGTTTGAATACGACCGTATTGCCCGCGATGAGCGCCGGCACGATATGGCCGTTCGGCAGATGCCCGGGGAAGTTGTAAGGTCCAAAGACCGCGACGACACCGTGCGGGCGGTGGCGCAATACGGCAACGCCATCGGCCATCGGCACGCGCTTTTCGCCCGTGCGTTCCTGATATGCCGTCACCGAGATATCGACCTTGGCCGCCATCGCGGCGACCTCGGTACGCGCCTCCCACAGCGGCTTGCCCGTCTCGCGTCCGATCGCACGCGCGAGCGCTTCCTTGTGCTCGACGAGGCGCGCCGCGAATCGGCGCACGATCTCGCAACGCGCGTCGAACGGCATGGCGGACCAATCGGCGAATGCGCGGCGCGCGCTCGCCACGGCGCGATCGACATCGACCGCGCTCGCGCTGTGCCCTTGCCACACCACGGACCCCGTACCGGGGTTATGCGACGAGAAGCGAGGCCCGTTTGCCTGCGCCCACTCGCCTTCGATGAAAAGTTCGCTCATGACTTTTGACTCTGCTGGGTATGAGAGGTGGCGAGCACCCGCACCGGATCGCCTTCGCGCACGAGCAGCGCCGCCGCGTCGTCTGCGGACAGACGCATGACGCCGTCTTCGACGCCGCCCGGCGCGAAGCCGACACGGAAATCCGCCAGCCGCGTATTCGCGACCAGCGAACGATGTGCGCGCTCGCGCGGCGCTTGGGCGGGGCCTGCCCCGGATGCAAGCGGATCCACCGAATCGGCTTCACCGATGACGACAGGCACGACCACACTCTCGCGCACGGTTCGCAAATCGTCGATGTGGCACTCGAGCACCGGGCCCGCATCGAAGATATCGACGTGGCCCTGATAGCGAAGCCCCTCTGCTTCGAGCATCTTGCGCGCGGGCGCCGTGTCGCGATGGGTCAGGCCAATGACCTGCCGGGCATCCTCGGGCAGTAAATCGGCGTATACGGGGTAGCGCGGCATGAGTTCGGCGAGAAAAGACTTGCGCCCGTGCGCGCTCAAATAATCGGCCGCGTTGAAGTCGATCTGATAGAAGTGCGAACCCACCGCGCGCCAGAACGGCGAGGTACCGTCGGCGTCGAAATGGCCGCGCAGCTCCGCGCACAGGCGCTCGGGAAACCGGTCGCGAAATTGCGCGATGAACATGAAGCGCGAGCGCGACAGCAACCCGCCGACACCATGCGCGCGATAACGCGGCGACAGGAACAGCGAGCAGACTTCAGCATAGCCCGTGAGGTCGTGCGAGATGTTGAGCAGCGACATTTTGGTCCAGACGCCAAGCTCCTGGCTCGCATGCACGACGGTACTCACACGATAGTTGTAGAACGGCTGCTCGAGGCCGACCTGCGTCTCGATTCCGCACACGCCGGCAACGTCGTTCGTCGCCGTATCTTCCATGACGAAAAAGTAGCCTGCCTCATAGGGCGCGGCCTGTCCTTCCATCGTCCGTTTCGATCGCGCGATGCGTGCGGCAAGCGCATCGGGATCGGGCTTGAACGTCGTCAAACCCGGCCCGGTCTCCTGCGCGAGTGCCACGACCGCATCGAGGTCAGTGGTCTTGACAGCGCGAACGACGATCATCGACGAACTCCCGGGTGAGTGGCACGCAAGGCAGCCGTCTCGCCATCGAGATCGGCCTGCGACTCGGCGGTGGGGGCTTCGACTTCGGACGCGCGATGCAATGGCACGCAATGCACCGCATCGCCCGCGACCGCGCCGAGCACCGCGCGTACCGATGACGTCAGCGGTGCCTGCTCCTCGCGCGCAAGCGGCAGCTCCGCCAGGGCACAGCGGAATTCGCCGGCCCGGTTGTTCGCGACGAGATAGGTCGTGGCTGCGGCTGCGGACGACGGATCGGCGGCGGATGCCGCTTCGGTCTTCTCACGCACGATTCGGGTCTCATTGCTCACCACGCACGCACTGCGGTCCACCTGCGCGGTCAGCACGGGGCCCGCATCGAAGATATCGACGAAACGGTCGGGCTCGAAACCTTCTTCGAGATGGATATCGTAGGCAAGCAGACTTTTGGCGTTGGGCTCGCCGAGCACACGCTGCGCCGCCTCGGGCAACAGCGGCACATAAAGCGGATAGCTCGGCATCACTTCGGCGATGAACGTACGGCTGCGTCCCCCCGAAATCTTTTCGACTTCGGCGAAATCGCGCGCGAAGAACTTGCGCCCCACCGCTTCCCAGAACGGCGACGTCCCCGCTTCGTCGGTGACACCGAGCAAGAGCGAGAAGACCTCCGGCGTGAAGCGCCGGCGGTTCGCCGCGACGTACATCATGCGCGCGCGCGAAAGCAGATGTGCGCTCGCGTCGCCCGTTACGGCGGGACCCAGGTAGAAGCCCGCGAGCCGGCTCTTACCGGTCAGCTCGTGCGACATCGTCAACGCGTGGATTTTCCGGTTCACGTGGAGCTCGCGCGAAGCATGAATGAGCGCATCGTTGCGAAAAACGTAGAACGGCTCGGCATAGCCGGCCGCGGCCACGATGCTCGACGTGCCGAGCAGCGTGCCGGTCGCCGCATCCTCGAGCACGAAGAGATAGAACTCCTCGCCCGGGAAATCGACCTCGGCGCGAAACGAATCCTCGGACAGCGCAATGCGTGCCTCGAGCGCATGGCGATCGTGCGGCAGCGAATGCAGCACGGGCCGCGCGGCGCGCGCCATCTGTTCGAGCGCGTCGAGATCGGAAAGTCTTGCTGGGCGTACGAAGAGCATCATCGTTCCATTCGGTGGCAGATGCGGTGGCACATGCGCTGCCACAGGCGTCGTCATAAGTGGCGGCACAAACCCGGGCTCAACGGGCCGATGCGTCGGCAGCCGCCGCGACAGTCTCCTCGATCGCTTTTTCGAGCCGCGCGAGACCTTCTTCGAGATCGGCATCGTCGATGATCAGCGATGGCGCGAAACGCAGCACGTTGGGTCCCGCGATCAGCAGCATCACGCCATGCCGCGCGGCCGCATTCACGAACTCCTTCGCCTGCCCCTCGAATGCCGCGACGAGTTCGGCACCGATCAATAGCCCCTTGCCGCGAATTTCCTTGAAGAGTCCGAACCGCTTGCCGATTGCATCGAGCCGTGCCGTCAGCGCCGCGCCGCGACGCTTCACGCCAGCGAGCAGCGCGGGCTCGCTGACGAGCTCGATGACCTTGTCCGCAATCGCTGCACCGAGCGGGTTGCCGCCGTAGGTCGTGCCGTGCACGCCCACCTTGAAATGCGCGGCGATGGCTTTCGTCGTCAGCATCGCGCCGATCGGAAAACCGTTGCCGAGCGCTTTGGCTGTCGTGAGGATATCCGGCGTCACGCCGGTATCCATGTACGCGTAGAGATGGCCCGTGCGGCCGACGCCGGTCTGGACCTCGTCGAAGATCAACAGCGCGCCGTGCGTGTCGCACGCCTCGCGCAATGTCCGCAGAAATGCGGGATCGGCAGGAATCACGCCGCCCTCACCCTGAATGGGCTCGACGATGACCGCACACGTTTTCGGACCGATTGCGCCGCGCGCCGCCTCGATATCGTTGTATGGCAAATGAACGATACCGGCCGGCACGGGGCCGAAGCCCTCCGCATACTTCGGTTGGCCGCCGACGCTGACCGTGAACAGCGTGCGGCCATGAAACGACTGCGAAAACGAGACGATCTCGATCTTCTCCGGGCCATGACGCTCGAGCGTGGCCCGGCGCGCCAGTTTCAGCGCGGCTTCGTTGGCTTCGGCGCCCGAGTTCGCAAAAAATGCGCGTTCGGCGAACGTCAGCGCCTCGAGCCGGCTGGCCAACCTCAGCACGGGCTCGTTCGTATAGGCGTTGCTGACGTGCCACAGCGTCTCACCCTGCTCGCGCAACACGCGCACGAGTTCTGGGTGCGTGTGCCCCAGCGCCGTCACCGCGATGCCGCCCGTGAAATCGATGTACTCGCGCCCTTCGGAGTCCCAGACACGCGAGCCCGCTGCGCGCACCGGTACGAAAGGCGCAGGCGAGAAGACGGGCACCATGACGTCGTCGAACGTCTGGCGGTTCACAGCGAAATCGTTCATGGCAGATCCTCGTTGAGGTAATACAGATCAAAACCGCTCGTATCGGTACTGCGAATATCGTTAGTTTAGGAAACGTTCACGTTGCCGTCTTGCGCACCGGCGACGCGATCTATCGTGGTTCGCTGCGTGCCGTCCCTTCATCCGTGTCGGGTGGCTCGATCAAAGCACCCGCACGCGGTTCGCCCGCAAACGGCGCGCCCGCGCCATGCTGTCGCGCAATCCAGTTGCGGCGCTCCTCGCGCGGCGTGACGCCGAACCGTTCGCGGTACGCATTCGAAAAATGCGCGGCCGACGAAAATCCGCATGCCAGGCTGACCTGCACAATCGATTTGCTCGAGCGCTGCAGCTGCAAACGCGCCTTCGTGAGCCGAAGACCTAAGTAGTACTTCGACGGCATTGCGCCGAGATACTGCTTGAAGAGCCGCTCGAGCTGACGGCGCGAGATACCGACGAGTTCCGCGATCTCGTCCGTCGTCAGCGGATCTTCGACATTCGCATCCATCAGCTGTAACGCATCGTTGAGCCGCGGATGGCGTTCGCCGGGCGCCGTCACGTGCGGAATGCGTTGGCGCTCTTCGCCTGAGCGCAGCACACCGAGGCCCAACGCGTCGGCAATGCGTTCGGCCAACTCCGGGCCGTGCTCGCGCGCGACCATGGCGAGCATGAAGTCGGCACTGGCTTGGCCACCCGCGCAGCTCGCCCGGTCGCGGTCGATCTCGAAGAGCTGCTGCGTCACGATCGAGCGCTCGAACTGCTCCGCGAACTGCTGATAGGTTTCCCAATTCACACTGACCCGATAGCCCGAAAGCTGGCCCGCCATGGCGAGCCACCAGACGCCATGATGAATACCGGTGACGAGCGGCGTGCGCTGGCCCACGCGCGCGAGCGACGCGAGAAAGAGCCGGTAATCGGCGAATTGCTGAAAACGCTCCGTGACGACGATAAGCCAATCGCAGGCGATGCCGTCGCCGAATGCGCCATCGGCCGCCAACGTAGCCCCCCCGTCGAGCGGCACGGCCCGGCCATCCCACGAGCAAATCCGCCAGCGGTAAAGCAGGCGGCCGTCGATTTCGTTGGCGAGGCGCAGCGTATCGACGATCGGGCCGAGCCCCGACATCGAAACGGGCGGCAGCGCCACGATGACAACCTCCGTGGCACGCGGCGCGCCTGACGTGCTCGGCACGACCTGGCCGGCGCGTACCATCACGCTGTCCCCGCGTCGAACGGCTGACATGCTTCGAATATGCGGGGTACGCCCGGCGCCGATCGGGCGGTGGGTCCATGAGACGGTCTCGACAGCACTAACCGCATGCCTGGCTTATTTGAGGCTGCCCGACAGGAACTGCCGCAGCCGCTCGCTTCGTGGCTGGGCGAGCACGATCGACGGATCGCCCTCTTCCTCGGTCCGGCCCTGGTGCAAAAACATGACATGGTTGGAGACGTTTCGCGCAAAGCCCATCTCGTGCGTGACGACGATCATCGTACGGCCTTCTTCGGCGAGTTTCTGCATGACTTTCAGCACTTCGCCGACAAGTTCCGGATCGAGGGCCGAAGTCGGCTCGTCGAACAGCATGACGTCCGGGTTCATGGCCAGCGCACGTGCGATCGCCACGCGTTGCTGCTGCCCGCCCGACAGGTGCGACGGATACTGCTGCTCGAGGCGAGGCGCGAGCCCGACCTTCTCGAGGTAAGCGCGTGCGCGTTCCTCGGCTTCGCGACGCGAGAGCCCGAGCACATGGATCGGCGCTTCGACGACGTTCTCGAGCACCGTCATATGCGCCCACAGATTGAAGTGCTGAAACACCATCGCGAGCTTCGTGCGCATGCGTTGCAGCTGCTTGTGATCTGCCACCTCGAGGTTGCCCGAGCGGTCGGCGCGCGTGCGCACGGCCTCCCCGTCGACGACGATCTGCCCGGCATTCGGCCGCTCGAGAAAGTTGATGCAACGCAAGAACGTGCTCTTGCCCGAACCGCTCGCGCCGATGATGCTGATGACGTCGCCGGCCTTTGCTTCGAGCGTCACGCCCTTGAGAACCTCGTTGTCGCCGTAGCGTTTGTGGATGTCGAGCGCCGCGAGCTTGACGGCGGTGGATTGGGATGTCGCTTGAAGCACCGTGCTCTCCTCGAGTAATTCAACGGCGGCCGACCGCGAGGTACGCCAGCCAGTGCTGTTCGGCCCGTCTGAATACCGCGACGAGCGCAAACGATACCGCAAGATAGATCAATGCAGCGATGCCGAATGCCTGAAACGACATGTACGTTGCCGAATTGGCGTCGCGTGCGACCTTGAGTACGTCGGGCACCGTGGCGGTAAATGCGATCGTCGTCGCATGCAGCATGAGAATGACCTCGTTGCTGTAAAGCGGTAACGCGCGTCGCAGCGCCGAGGGCAAGACGATGCGCCGGTACATCGTGAAGCGGTGCATGCCATAGGCGCGCGCAGCTTCGACTTCGCCATGCGAGATCGAGCGGATCGCGCCCGCGAAGATCTCCGTCGTATAGGCGCCCGTATTGAGACCGAAGGCTAGGATGGCGCAGTTCAGCCCGCTGCGGAAAAACTCGTTCAGCGTGGGATGCGCGCGCACGACTTCGAGGCTGTAAAGACCCGAGTAGATGAGCAGCAACTGCACATAAAGCGGCGTGCCGCGAAAGATGTAGGTATAGCAGCGCACCGGCACCGACAACCAGCGATTGCGCGAGACGCGCGCAACGGCAAGCGGCACGGCCATGGTAAAGCCGATCGCGAGCGAGGCGACGAGCAGCCAGAGCGTCATGGCCAGGCCCGATAGGCCCTGCCCGTCCCAATAGAGAAACGCCCGGCCGAATTGGGAAACAATGTCGATCATAGCTCCGCCTTTCGTACGCCGAGGGAATAGCGGCGGTCGAGCCAAATGAGCGCGATGTTCGACACGGTGGTGATGGCCAGATAGATCAGCGCGGCAACGACGACGAAAAAGAACATGTTGAACGTGCTCTTTCCGGCGTCCTGCGCGGCCTTCACGACGTCCGCAAGACCGATGATCGATACGAGCGCGGTCGCCTTGACGAGCACCTGCCAGTTGTTGCCGATACCGGGCAGCGCGAAGCGCATCATCTGCGGAAAGAGGATGCGTGCGAAGACGCGCGCGCCGCTCATCCCGTAGGCCATGCCGGCTTCGAGCTGCCCGCGGGGCACGGCCATGAACGCGCCCCGAAAGGTTTCCGTGAAGTAGGCGCCATAAATGAAGCCGAGTGTCAGCACGCCGGCGACGAACGGATCGATATCGATCTGTTCGATGCCGAGCGCGTCGGTCAGCTGATTCACCGCGATCTGGATACTGTAAAAGAGCAACAGCATCAGCACGAGATCCGGCACCGAACGGATCAATGTCGTGTAGGCCGTGGCCGCGCCCGCCACGGCCGGCCGGCGCGAAAGCTTGGCCAGCGCGCCGGCGAGGCCCAGCAGCACCGCCACGGCGAGCGAGAGCACCGACAGCTCGATCGTCTTCAGCGTGCCCGCAAGCAACACCGGTCCAAAACCGTAGAGAAACACGCGCATCTCCGTCTTAAGGGATGGCGCGGATCGTCGCAAGCGAAAAATGTTTCCGCAAACGCGGCGCCGTGCTTTGCGGCAGTGCAACATCCGCGTTATCGAGACCGCACGTCACGCCCTGCCGCTCATACGCGGGCGCTGCGGCGAGCCAGTCGACTCGGCTCCGGGTGAATTGCGAAAACTTCCCGTCGCATTTTCGATATTCGAATGCGCCCGGGCCTCTTCACGCCTACCGTACGAGGCTGCGCCCGCGCGAGAGCTCGGCCCATTGCCACGACGCAAGCGCCGCACAGCCGAAGACGACCTCGCGCATGCGCTTGACGAGCGCGAGCGACAGCGCGACTTCGCGGTCGACCCCGAACAGCTGCGCGAGCAGCACCACGGCAGCTTCCTGGACGCCGAGTCCGCCGGGCACCATGAACGCGGCGTGGCGCACAGCCTGCGTGAGCGCCTCGATGGCGATGGCGCCGCCAATCGAGACCGGATGGCCCAGCAACGCCAGCGCCCAATAAGTCTCGAGCGCGCCGAGCACATAGCCGGCGAGCTGCCAGGCGAACGCCCTCACGAGCACCCCGGTCTTTTTCATCAGCGCGTCGATTTCTTCATCGAGCCGCTTGCCGTCGATGCCTTGCAGCAGCCGATGCTCGCTGCCGAGCGCGCGCACGGCGAAACGTTCGATGGCATGAAAGACCCCCCCACGGCGCACGAGCGCGATCGTCACGAAGGGTAGCGGCAACGACATCGCGAGCGCCAGGGCGATCGTCGTCGCACCCGCCCCACCCGTCGAAGCAAAGATCAGCACGAGGCCGAGCGCCGAAAACGCGTACTGCACGGCGATCGTGATCAATACCTCGACGATCACCGATGCGCTGACCCGAGACGCATCGCTCACGTGCCAACGCGCCAGGCGAATGCCGACGATCTCGCCGCCCACTCCTACCACGGGCAGCAGCCGGCTCACCGCCTCACGGACCGTCGCGACCCACCACAGAAAGACGAGCGGCGCGCGCCCTCGCAGCAGCAACTGCCACGCGCGTGCATCGAGCAGGAGCGGCAGCGCGTGAAATGGCACGAGCCAAAGCAGCGCAAACCCGGCCTCGCCGATGATGTGCACGACATCGCCCGCTCCGTTGCGCACGACGAGCGCAATCAGGATCGCAATGCCGATGGGCCAGCCGGCCCACTTGAACCATTTCGTCATAGCTATCGGCCCTGCGCTGCGCTTGGGCCCGGTATCCGTGCGACGCCTGCACCGCAGACATCGGCGAATCCGCCTCTCGGGATGCCCGCGATCGCCGCGGCGACGCGCGGCGAGACGAGTGCAGCCAATTCGTCTGCGTGGCGATACTCGTGCATCGAGGCGCTGATCGGCCCCTGCCCCGCTTCGCCGGGCTCCGCGGGATGACAATAGATTTCGCCGATGCCTTCGGGCAACGCGGCCAGCGCGTCGAGCATGACGGCTTCGTCCATGCCACCCGTGTTTGCGATACCGACGACGTAATCGTTGTGCGCAATCCCCGCGCGCGCAAGCCGCGCGCGCATCAGCGCGATCCAGGGCGCGAGCCACCAGGGCGCATGCGCTTCGAACGGCAGACGGATCGCCGCGAGCCCATACTCGCGCCCGATCGACAGGACGAGCGACAGCACCGTCGGATGCACATGGAAGTGCTTATGGGCGTTGACGTGGTCGAGCGTCAAACCGGTTGCGGCGAACGCTTCGAACTGCGCGCGGATTTCGCGCGCGAGCTGTGCGCGCACGGCGGGCAGAAAAAAGAAGCGAAAACCGTCGCGCACCATCGCATCGCCGAACCGACCGTCGGCACCGACGAGCGCGGGAATCTCGGACGGGGGCAACGTCGCCGGCCCGTCCGCGAGTACGAGGTGTAAGCCCACGCGCAGGCCCGGCAGCCGACGAGCGCGCTCGACGGCGTCGCCCGCCGCCGGCGCGCTCACCATGAGGCTCGCGCTCGTCAACACGCCATCGCGATGCGCGCGTTCGACGGCCCGGTTCACGCGCACATCGAGGCCGAAATCGTCGGCCGTGACGATCAGTGCCCGCGCGGCAGAACGAGACACCGGATTACTTCCGTACGAGGGTTGAGCTCATGCCTCATGTGCGCGCAGGAAGCGGAAGAACTCGACGCCTTCGCGCAGACGCCGCTTCATCATGTCCCAGCTCGTCAGCATCTCGCGCACGATCTCCCAGATCTTCGAGGGACGGAAATAGAACTCCTTGTAAAACGCCTCGAGGTGGTGATAGATCTCTTCGCGCGACAGATGCGGGTAGCCGATCGCGGCGAGCTGCACGCCTTCCTTGCTCACCAGATTGATGACCTTGTTTTCTTCGAGCCAGCCGTTTTCGACGGCTTGCTTGTACAGCGTCGTGCCGGGATAGGGCGCGGCGAGCGAGACCTGGATCGTGTGCGGATTGATTTCCTTCGCGTACTCGATCGTCTTGCGGATCGTCTCCTTCGTCTCGCCGGGCAAACCGAGAATGAAGGTGCCGTGGATCTTGATGCCGAGCTTCTTGCAGTCCGCGTTGAAGCGGCGCGCGAAATCCGTGCGCAACCCTTTCTTGATGTTGACGAGAATCTGATCGTCGCCCGACTCGTAGCCGACGAGCAGCAAGCGCAGGCCGTTCTCCTTCATGATCTTCAGCGTCGAGTACGGCACGTTCGCCTTGGCGTTGCACGACCACGTCACGCCAAGCTTGCCGAGCCCGCGGGCGATCTCTTCCGCGCGCGGCGTGTCGTCGGTGAAAGTGTCGTCGTCGAACATGATCTCCTTCACTTCCGGCATGTTGTCGCGAATCCACTTCACTTCCTCGAGCACGTTCTCGACCGAGCGCGTGCGATAGCGGTGGCCGCTGACCGTCTGCGGCCACAGGCAGAACGTGCAGCGCGACTTGCAACCGCGCCCGGTGTAGATCGACACGTACGGGTAGTTCAGGTAGCCGATGAAGTAGTTGTCGATCTTCAGATCGCGCTTGTACACGGGCGCGACGAACGGCAACTCGTCCATGTTCTCGAGGATCGGACGCGCTTCGTTGTGCTCGATCGAGCCGTCCTTCGCGCGCCAGCTCAAACCCTTGATTTCCGGGAACGGCTTGCCTTCGGCGATTTCCTTGCAGGTGAAGTCGAACTCCTCGCGGCAGACGAAATCGATCGCGTCGGTTGCCGTGAGCGAGTTATGAGGATCCACCGCTACCTTGGCGCCCACCATGCCGATCAGCACCGACGGTTTGCGCTTTTTCAGGTCCTGCGCAAAAAGCGCGTCGGTCGGAAACGACGGCGTGCTCGTATGGATGAAAACGACGTCGTATTCGACGGCAATGTCGAGCGATGCCTGCACCGAGAGTCCGTCGGCCGGTGCGTCGAGCACGCGGCTGCCGGGCACGAGCGCCGCGGGCTGCGCGAGCCAGGTCGGATACCAGAACGAGCGGATCTCGCGCTTGGCCTGATAGCGCGATCCGGCTCCGCCGTCGAAGCCGTCATAGGACGGGGCCTGCAAGAACAGGGATTTCATGGATGCTCCGGCAACCTGCATGAATACGGATGAAAAGAAGAAGACTGTGCGAACGCGGCGTCAGGAGCCATCGGAGCCCTCCGCCACGCGCGCCACGATGGGTACCCGGGCGCCGCGCCAGGTGACGTGCGAGCCGAACGCCGCGGCAAGCCACTGCAGCGCAAGCAACCCATCGCGCAGCGGAACGAGCGGCAGATCGCGCCAGAACGTGCTGATATGGCGCGCGCCTCGCGCGTGCACCGCGAGCCGCGCGAGCAAGCCAAGCACCGCGGCGGCGGCCAGCACCGCAACGCGCACGGGTGCGCCATGGCCGGCGAGCCCGTAGGCAAGCAGTGCGGCCAGCACGACCCACGGCATCGTGAACGTCACGAACAGAAACGCGAAACCGGCCGGGTTGATCGAGCGGATCGTGCGCAGCCAGCGCGTCTCGCGTCGCCACAGCGACGCGAAATCGGGCTCGATGACGTCCGTGGCCACCACGACCTCCGACAACACCGTTTCGAGACCCCGCACGCGCGCATGCTCGGCCAGCCAGTAATCGTCGGCCAGGCAATCCTTGAGGGCGGCAAAGCCGCCCGTCAATTCCAGCGTCGTGGCGCGCAGCGCGAGCGTCGCGCCGAAGCCGAAGCGCCGGGAACCGCCCGCATGCGCGAGCCGCACCGACGGCGCGAACCATTCGTTGACGAACAGCGCACCCACGCGCGTCCAGAAACCGCCGACGCTTTCGGCGTGGTACAGGCACGTGACGATGCCGACTTCGGGGTCGTCCAACGGCGCGGTGACCGCTTCCAGATAGCCGGGCTCGACCGCGATGTCGCTGTCCGCCACGACGATGAGCGGATGCTTCGCACGCGCGGCGAGATTGATGAGATTGCTGACCTTCAGGTTCTTGCCGTGCACGCGCGAATCGACGACGAGTTCGATATCGCGCCCCGGGTAGACGGCCTGCAGCCGCCGCACGACACCGATGGCCGCATCGTTCGGCGAGGAAACGCCGAAAAGCAGCTGGTAGCACGGATGGCGCTGCTCGCAGAAAGTCGCGAGATTTTCGAAGAGCCGCGGCTCGGCACCGCACAGCGGCTTGAGCACGCTCACGCCCAATGGGCTCGCGGGCGGCCGGGCGGCGCGGGCCCGGCTGAACGCCCGTGCCGACGGCATGGCCAACGCCGCCGCAAGCGCATAGCCCGCGGCGATGCACGCGAGCATCACCAGCATCCAATCGGACAATGCCGAGGCCACCGCCGCGTTCACCGTACGCGCCCCGCCAATGGCGGCACGCAACGGACCGGCTCGCGGCACGCCACGGTCAACCGCGATGAAAAGGTGCTGGCTCGCACGGGTCGTTGCTCCTTCATAGAAGACGAGCGCGTGCCTCGTGCCACAGGTCCCGGCGGGAAAATGGGCCCCGCCCGCGCGCCTGAAGCTCGAAGCCGCAAACCCGTAATTGTAGCAGTGCGAAGCATAAGCGGTGCCGCAACGCGTATCGACTACTGGATTCCGTCGCGTGGACGCTGCATTGGGCACGGCGGCCGGGCGCGCAACGTGCGGTATCCGGCCCCGAGCGATGACGCGGCGCAGCAAGTCATGTATCGTGTTCAATTAGATGCTGTTTCCCGCCGCCCGCACGAGCGGTCGAAGCGACTCGCGCCGGCCGGCGGGCCAGTCGACCTCGAAGCGCGCGCCGCGCGAAGCGAAGCCACCATGAAAAACGTTCTCAGCATACAGCCGCATGTCGTGTTCGGCCATGTAGGCAACAGCGCCGCGGTGTTTCCGATGCAACGCCTCGGCGTGAACGTCTGGCCGCTCGAGACGATGCAGTTTTCGAATCACATGCAGTACGGCCACTGGGCCGGCAGCGCGATCGACGCCGCCCAGATGAACGAACTCGTCGAAGGAATCGGTACTATTGGCGTCTTGCGGCGCTGCGACGCCGTGCTCTCCGGCTACTTGAGTTCGACTGAGCAGGTGCAGGCCGTCGTCGATATCGTGAAGGCGGTGAAAGCGGCCAATCCCCAAGCGTGGCATTTCGCCACGCCGGTCATCGGCGCGGGCGCCGGCGCCCACGTCGACGAATACCTGCTCAGCGCGATGCCCGCGGCCACCGATGGCCTCGCTCCGAATCACGAAACGCTGCAAAAGCTGGTCGGCCGTGCAATCGAGACCGTCGACGAAGCCGTCGTGGCCTCTCGGGAGATCATCGCGCGCGGGCCGCAACTCGTGCTCGTCAAGCAGTTGCGGGATCGCAACAGCCCGGCCGACCGCGTCAACCTGCTTGCGGTGACAGCGAGCGAGGCGTGGATGAGCCAGTATCCGCGCTACCCGTTCGCCCGCCAGCCCGTCGGCGTGTCGGAACTCACGAGTGCCATATTCGTCGCACGGCGCCTCACGGGAGATTCAGTGCGAACCGCGCTCGAGCATACGTCCGCCGCTGTGCACGCGGTGCTGAAGGCGACTTACGAAGCCGGTCGCTACGAGCTCGAACTCGTCGCCGCACAAGACGATATCGCGCGTCCGCGCGAGTGGCTCGGCGCGTGGTTCGTCGGGGCCGCCTGACGCGCATCGCCGCCGCGCGGGCGGTGCTTCCGCGGAACGAGCGTGTTTGCCCTGATTGCCGGCGCAGCGCCGCTATGCCGAAATGCGCATGCTGGACGACGCGAACGGTCAAGACGGCCTGTTATTGGCTTCCTATATTCGCGTCAAGGGGGTGCCGCGGCAGGCCGACGCGCCGGCGGCACAGATCGACGAAAACTACGAATCCCAGGAGGTTCCGCCACACGCCCTCTCACCGAACAAGAGTCGTGCACCGGCGTTTTCGGCGCGGATAAGATCCGCGCGTGTCGCGCACCTTCGCGCGCATGCCGGGATGCACACCACTGCCGTTTTCCATGTTGTCGCCCAAAAGGAAAGAACATGCGTTTCGCGAAGACGATTACCCCTATCGCAGTTGCTGTTGGAGCGCTTCTCGCAGTCGTGCCGTTTTCCGCATCCGCCGATGTCACGGTCAAGATCGGCTTTGCCGCCCCGCTCACGGGCCCCAACGCCAGCTACGGCAAGGATCTCCAGGACGGCGTGCAGATGGCGCTCGACGATGCCAAGGCGCAAGGCATCAAGATCAACGGACAGCCCGCATCGTTTCAACTCGTCGCCGAGGACGATCAGGCGGATCCCAAGACCGGCTCCCAGGTGGCGCAGAAGCTCGTCGATGAGGGCGTGAACGTGATCGTCGGCCACTTCAATTCGGGCACGACGATTCCGGCCTCCGAGATCTACCAGAAAGCGGGCGTTCCCGACATCGATCCGGCCGCCACGAATCCGATCATCACGGGGCGCGGCTACGAGAACGTGTTCATGGTGATTTCGAGCGATGCGCAAAACGCGGGTACGGCAGGCACGTATGCCGTGCAGACGACCAAGGCCAAGCGCATCGCGATCATCGACGACCGGACGGCATTCGGTCAGGGCGAAGCCGACGAATTCGAGAAGGCCGTCAAGAAGGCTGGCGGCAATATCGTGGGACGCGAATATACGACGAACAGCGCGACCGACTTCAAGACGCAACTCACGAAGCTCAAAGGCGTCAACCCGGACCTCATCTTCGTCGCAGCGCTCAACCCGCAGGCCGCGGGCATCATGAAACAGATGCGCCAGCTTGGCATCAAGGCTCAGTTCGTGGGCGGCGGCGGCGTGAAGGACATCGACTTCATCAAGCTCGCCGGCGACTCCGCCCAGGGCGCCCTGGCGTGGGAGTACGGCCGCCCGCTCGACAGCACGCCGGTGGGTAAGGAGTTCGCGAGCAAATTCAAGGCGAAGTTCGGCGTCGATGTGCTGTCGTACGCGCCGTTCGGCTACGACGCCGCATGGACGGCCATCAAAGCCATGCAGGCCGCGAACTCGATCAAGCCGGAGGACTACCGTCCCAAGCTCAAGGCGATCAGCTTCGACGGCATCACCGGCCATATCGCATTCAACTCGAACGGTTCGCTCAAGCAAGGCTCGTCGACCGTCTATGAAGTCAAGAACGGTCAGTGGGTGACCGTTGCCACGAAAGCGGGGCTCTGATCCAGCGCCCAGGCATCGCCGCCGCACCGCACGACACGGCGCCTTCGGGCGCCGTGTTGCGTTTCCGGCTCAGGCGAACCGCTCGTCCTGTGCGCCATGCGCGCGATGCGCCTCGAGCCAGCGCCCGATGAGCGGCCACGTTTCGCGCGCGGCATTGCGCGAGAGAATCAAGCGCTCGTGCGTATAGTCTTCGCTAAAACCGCGATCGCGGCCGCACAGCCGGTAGGTACGGTCCGCGCCGCCGAAGGCGTTGGCCAGCGTCGCGCACCCTTGCTCCGGTGCGATGAATGCATCGCCGCTGCCTGCGAGCGCAAGCAGCGGTACTTCGACGGCGCCGAGCGCGCCCAGGTAATCGAACCCGTCCTCGCCGTCGAACGTCCGGGTAAGGCTCCACCGGCACCACTGGCGCATGAGTCGCGGCTCTTCGCCCTCGGGACCGACGCGCAAAAGCCAGCTGGGCAAGCGCCCACCGCAGGCGATCCACGCGGCCATCGCCCGCACGCGCGCGCGGTTGCGCCAACTCAGCGCCGCGGCCGTCGCCTGGCTGGCCAACAACACGAGTCCGCCGAATTCACGTGCCGCGCGCGCCGGATTGCGCGCCATCCACATCGCCGCAACGAGCCCGCCGCCGCTGTGCCCGACCCAGTAGATCGGTCGCCCCCCGCTTTTCGTCCTGAGCGCATCGACGACGGCCTCGACATCTTCGCGCGCGACCGTGTCGAACGTGTAAGGCGTCGGCGCCTTTGCGCTGCGGCCGTGCCCGCGCCAGTCGAACACCCAGCAGGCAAGCCCACGGCGGGCCAGGTACTCGGCGAGCGCCATGCAGCAGCGGTGGTTCGAGAACGTACCGTGCGTGAGAACGACGGGCGCGCCCCGGCCGTTGCCCACGCGCGTGAGGGCGAGCCGCACACCGTCCCGGGTCGAAATACATTCGGCGAGCGCGGTCATATCTCGGCGTGAATCGGAACGACGCGCCGCGTACCGCCCCCGAGGTCCACGCCATCGCGCAACTGGCGTAGCCGCGTCTGGCTCATCAGCGCTTGCAGCATGGGGATGTGAAACGCCCCGATGTCGACGAAACGGATCGTATCGTTTTCGATTTCGATCCACCCGCGCGCACCGAGCTCCTCCCAGATCGGCTCGAACTCTCCGATGGCGTCGCACCCGAACGCCATTTCGTAGGCACCGAGATCGATATTCATCGTCTGCATCTCCTGGAAGAGCCATGCAAGCTTCATGTCCGGCAAGGCCTGCACGAACTGCCTGTCGACCGGAAACTGCCCGGCATCGATCGCGGCATGATACGCCTCGAGCGAGCGATGATTCATCTGCAACCAGTTGAGCCCGTCGTCCGGGCTCCACGACGATGGGGGCATGCTGATCGCCGCATAGCCGATGCCGATCATGTGCTGCGTGACGAGATCGCTTCCGTCCATACTGAGGAGGCGGCGCAGGTGCGTTTCGTATTCGTAGCGCTCGGCGCCGGCAAATTCGAAGCGCCCGTCGCCGTCAGGGGCGATGCGCTCCCAGTCATACACGGTCGCTTGACGAAACCCCCGGGCGCTCAGAAATCGCACGGATTCACGATACATCTCGATCGTCTCCTCGAGCGACGGCAACTGCGCACGTTGCGTCTTGCTGAAGTCGCTGCGCCCCGCGATATTGAGCTGATAGTGCGTGATATGGCGAACGCCCGAGCGCGCCAGTTCGTCGAGATCGAACAGCATGTCGTCGACTGTCTGCTCGGGCCAGCCGTAAATGAGGTCCACGTTGCAGGCGAGCTGAGCCTCGTTGAAATATGCCAGCGCGTCCATCACTTGCTGGCGCGTCTGCTTGCGGCCGCTATAGCGGATCAGCCGGTCGCTCAGTTGCTGCACGCCCATGCTTACACGCGTGAAGCCGGCGCTGCGAATGGCATCGACCTTGTCACGCGTGAAAAGCTGCGGGATGCCCTCGAGCGTCTTCTCGATTCCGGGCGCGACGTCGCCATAGAGCTTCCGGACGATCGTCATGAGGCGCGCATACTCGCCGTCACGCAGCAGGTTCGGCGTGCCACCGCCGACGTAGAGCGATGCCAGCGTATCGCCCGACAGCATATCGCCATAAAGGTCCGCTTCACGCTCGAGATAATCGAGGTAATCGGAAATTTGCGACTTCCCTCGATAATCCTGTGTGGGAAAAAGACAAAATCCGCAATGCGCCGGATCGGTCGGAATACAAAACGGAATACCCAAGTAAAGGTTGTCCTTGAACCGGCGCTGCTTCGCCAAATGTGCCCGCTTTTCCCAACGTTCGCGGGTCTTGCCATCGTTCGCCCGCCAATACATCGGGCTGGGGTGCGTATGGAGTACCTTGTTGCTCTGTGGACGCGAAAACTCGCGCTCGATGAACGCGGCTACATCAGCACGCGTCATATCGGTCGTAGACATGCCGTTCTCCGTGATCGACGCGCTCGGCAACGGCGCGCCGTTGCCAAGCTTCTTCCCCGATTCACCGTCTTGCTTTGTTGAATTCGTATTAATTCGACGGAATCGAGTTTAAGTCTGCATCGACTGCTCACCTGCGTCACAATCCGTAGTTCTTTTCGATTATCGGATTCGATATCACGCTTATGCAAAATCGATGTTCGTTTTCAACAGTGCGACGAAAACGAATACCCCGAAAATACGGTGTGCGCTAGCAGCTTGCTGAAATACCCCTCGTCAGCGAGCGCGTACCTTTCGTCGGCTCGTCGAGCCAGTCGATTTTTCGGGATATGGAAATCTGGGCCTCATTTCAGGGATTTCTGATGGTCTGAGGCTCG
>NZ_JAAAYE010000037.1 GCF_013282575.1 Paraburkholderia sp. NMBU_R16 | reverse complement strand
ATGACGGGGGACTGCTCGGCGCGGCGTGGCGGCAGCGGTTCCGGGCTACGCCCTTCACCGCTGCCGCCACGCCAGTACTCTCATCCTGATTGACGCGCTGCTCTCATCTTGTTTGACGCGCGGCACGGCGTGGCCAACCTCGGCATGAAGTACATGCAAGGCCTGCTGCACGATTGGGCGACGACTCACTTCGCCTGGAACGGCGGCCGCTACGATCAATGGGTGCTGGCGAAAGGGCCGACCACGATGGCCTACCTCACGCGCGAGGACATTCCGTTCCACTACGCGCTCGCCGACGCCTTCACGATTTGCGATGCCTACCATTGCTCGAGCATGGCGCCGACGGACCCGAACCGCTATTACCTATGGACGGGCGGACTGGGCAACGACTGCACCGGCGGCGGCCCCGTGATCGATAACGCCGAGGCGGGCTATACGTGGTCGACTTTTCCGGAGAAACTGCAAGCCGCCGGTGTCTCGTGGAAGATCTATCAGGACATCGGCATGGGCCTCGACGCAAACGGTTCCTGGGGGTGGACGAAGGACCCGTTCATCGGCACTTACGGCGACAACTCACTGCTCTTTTTCGACCAGTATCGCAACGCGCGGCCAGGCGATGCGCTATACGACAATGCGCGCACCGGTACGAATGCGGCGAGGGGAGACGGCTATTTCGATATCCTGAAGAACGACGTGTTGAACGACAGGTTGCCCCAGGTATCGTGGATCGTTCCGCCCGAGGCGTATTCCGAGCATCCGAATTGGCCGCCCAATTATGGCGCATGGTACATCGATCGGGTATTGCAGGCGTTGACGGCAAATCCGGCGGTATGGAGCAAAACGGTGCTCTTCATCGCCTACGACGAAAACGACGGCTTCTTCGATCACGTCGTGCCTCCGTTCGCACCGTGGTCGGATCAGACCGGACGTTCCACCGTCGACACATCGAACGAATACTTTGGCGGAGCGCCGGGCAAAGCGTCCGGTCCCTACGGATTGGGCCCGCGGGTACCGATGCTCGTGGTGTCGCCGTGGTCGAAGGGCGGCTGGGTGTGTTCGGAGACCTTCGACCACACGTCGATCATCCGCTTCATCGAACGCCGGTTCGGCAGCGCCGGCAGCGGTGCGCTGCGGGAGTCGAACATCACCGCATGGCGGCGGGCGATCTGCGGCGATCTGACGAGTGCGTTCGATTTTGCCAATCCGAACGCCGCATTTCCAGCGCTGCCCGGTACGGATGAATACGCGACGGTCGATCGCCAACGCCATTTCGGCTATATTCCGCTGCCGCCGCTCACCGCATCGAAACCGGCCCAGGAAGCGGGTGTGCGACCCGCGCGAGCGTTGCCCTACGAGCTTTTTGCTCATGGTTACATCACGGCGAGCGAGCGCACGTTACGGATCGAGCTGACGAACCGCGGCCACGCGGGTGCCGCGTTTCTGCTTTACCGTACGGGTAGCGCCGACACCCCGCGCGCGTACGCCGTGCAGAGCGGCAAGCGTCTGTCCGACGATGTCCCGCTCGATGCAGATGGTCGTTATCACTACAGTCTGCATGGGCCGAACGGCTTTTTCCGGCGTTTCAAGGGCTCGGCGAAAGCGACACGCGGGTGGGGCGGCGGTGTTGCGCTGCCCGAAGTGACCGAAGCTTATGACGTCGCGAACGGCAGTATCGGCTTGCGGCTCCGAAACATCGGCAGCGCGGCTTGCGAATTCGAGGTGCGCGATGCCTACGGTTCTCCCTCCGTCAAACGGCGCGTCGTGGGCGGAGAGATTGCGGACGTCTACTTCGATTTGCGCGCGTCCCACGGCTGGTATGACCTTGCGGTGCTCGTGGACACCGATTCCTCGTTCGAGCGCGGGTTCGCCGGCCACGTTGAAACCGGCCGTAGCAGCATGAGTGACCCGGCGTTCGGCATCGATTGAGCACGCAAACGTAGGGTTCGCCCCAGGGTAGGTCCGTCTCTTGCGCGGCAAGTGCTTTGCATCCGAACGATTTCGAGGGGGGACGTCCGCCGTTTTTCGTTACTTCGTTGCGCGAGACACCGGAAACAGTCTGCCGAACGCAACAAATTCGGCGTCTTGGCAGGCCTTCATGCATAAAACAGATGCATGAAGGCGCGCGGCGCTTGTAGAATCCGGCCTTGAAGCGCCGCGCATGTTGTGCGTGCTTCGTGCGTTCAACGACCAACAGGTAGGAGAAACATGTCGACTTCCGCAAACAAGGTTGCGAAAAAGGCTGCCGCCGCACCGGCGAAGAAAGCAGCTGCGAAGAAAGTGCCCGCGAAGAAAGCCGCGGCTAAGAAGGTCGCCGTGAAGGCGTCCGGTGCTGCGGCGCCGATCAAGGACACCTTCACGAAGGCCTCGCTGGCTGCCCACCTTTCGGAGCGCTCGGCTGTCGAGCCGAAATCGGTGAAGGCGGTGCTCTCGGCGCTCGAGGACACGATTCTCGGCTCGGTGCACAAGAAGGGTGCCGGTGAGTTCACGCTGTCCGGCCTGCTGAAGATCGTCGTGCAAGCCGTGCCGGCGAAGAAGAAGCGCTTCGGCAAGGATCCGTTCACGGGCGAAGAGCGCTGGTTCCCGGCGAAGCCCGCGTCGGTGCGCATCAAGGCACGTCCGCTGAAGAAGCTGAAGGACGCGGCTTCGGCTTAAAAGCCCCAGTACGTCGCGCGTTTTCGCAAAATCCCTGCGAGCCGTTGTGGCTCGCAGGGATTTTTTTCGTGCGAACGCGCGCTTCGGCACCCGGACGTACCGCACTACCTGCGCTATGGCTTTAACGCGCGCGCGACGGGCGCCTGCGGCTTCCCGGCGTCCGAATGATAGTTATCGAATCACCCTAGTGCGGGTGGCCGAATAGAATTGGCGTCCCTGAAAGGAGAGTCGATGACCAAGGGGCCGAAGAAACCGGCGACGCCGACCAAGACCTACGCAAAGGCGCCGCTGAGCGTAGACGATGCGCTTAGTCACCTGTGGCGGCGACGGCTCATGATCGATGATCGCCCGGCCAATGCGCGTGTTATGCGCTCGATCGGGTATTTTCGATTGCATGTCTATATGCGCCGTTTTCAAAATCCTGCGACCAAGTATTCCTGGCCACGCACACGCTTCAAGGATATCGTCGAGCTATACGAGTTTGACCGACGGTTGCGCGCGGTGACGATGGACGTGACTGAAAGAGTCGAGGTGGCGCTGCGTTCGGCGCTCTCGACTCCGATCGCGTTGACTCATGGCAGCCATTGGTATGCGGACCGCTCGCTGTATCGCAACCTGCGCGGCTATGCGTCGGCGCTCGCCCAAATCAGCCGGGAATGTGACAAGAAAAAAGGGCTCGCACTGACTCACTACCACGAGACGTATGCCGTGCCGGACCTGCCCCCCGTCTGGCTCGTGTGCGAGCATCTTACGTTAGGCGCGCTTTCGCGATTGTTCGAGGCACTTTCAATCAGTCACCGGAAGACCGCTGGGCGGCATGGCTGGCCGGATATCCCCGATCCGTTGCTCGTGTCTTGGCTGCATTCGCTGACCGACCTGCGCAACGCGTGCGCACATCATTCGCGAATCTGGAATGCCAAGTTCTCCGTATCTGCACCCCAACAGCCAAAAAGCACGGCCCTCGCCAGATATGCGGCCGGAATGCATCAAAACTGGACCTACTATGCGCGGGCGGTCATGATCAAAGCTCTGCTTGATCTCATGGGGTACGGCGGAGAGTGGCGCGAATCACTGAAGACGACACTTGCGTCGTGCCGACATGTCGATGCGGCCGCCCACCTCGGATTTCCGCGCGGATGGGAGATCGCTCCGGCATGGGTTTGACATCGCGTTGACGTCGACGCGGCATTTGGATACTATCGGTGGTGAACACGCTGGGAACGCTTCTCAACGATGCGCAACATCCTACGCTAAAAAGGGACGCGAAAGCGTCCCTTTCCTTTAGTGCGCTGAGCAGGGGCGCACTTCCGCTAGTTTCCGGTGACCTATGCTGATCGGTTGCCCGAACGTTACGTCGTCCTTCCTTGTTGGTTTGTGTCGCTACGGCTTCGACGGCACTTCATAGCCGTCCGTCAACGTCTTCAGGAAAGCTATGATGTCGGCCATATCGGCTTGTGTCATAGCCGGCGTATCGCCAGGCTTGCGATCGAACGGTGCGTCGGTCTTGTCGATGTTCGCCCGGTATTTGACGGGCAAGTCGTCGTATTGCTCGACTTTTCCCTTGGCGTCGCGCGGATAGATCTTGGCCGGATCTATGTCGCGCAGATTGTAGAAGTTCAGCACTTCATCGAGCGAGCGGTACGCCCCGTTGTGGAAAAAGACACTGCGCGTGGCAACGTTGCGCAAGCTCGGTGTGAGGAACATGCCGCAGTACTGGGTTTGATTCGCGAGATCGGCCCGGTGGGGACCGCACAGACCGAGGTCGTGATAGCTCGCGTTGCGGTTGACGGCCAGCACGCGGTTACGGGGCACGCCGAGCGCTTCGTACTCGAAGTCGGTGAACATCGGCGGTTGGCCGTCTTTGGTCGGCGTGGACAGATGGCATCCGGCGCAATTGGCCTTTTTCGGATCGTTGAAGAGGCGCAGGCCACGCATTTCCGCACGGGTGAGACGGACCTTGCCCTCGAGCCAGTAGTCGTATTTGCTCGTGTAGGGGTGGAACGACGGATCTTCGACCTGATAGCGGGCCACGGCGAACATCGCTTCGGAAAGCAGCAAACGCGGATCATTCAATACGCTCGCGCCGAAGAGCTTCGCGAACGCTTCGCGGTAAGCGCTGTGGGCCAGTTTGTCGGCCGCTGCCTGTTCGCTCGCATTGGCCATTTCGACGGGATTGAGTAGCGGACCGTACGCCTGCTGCTGCAAGGTATCGGCGCGCCCATCCCAGAAGAGGCCGCCTTGCGGCACGAGTTCCGGAGCAGCGGGCGCGGTGCCGGCGGCTTTTTGCACATGCGTCGCGCTCGATGCCTGCTGCGCGGCTTGCTCGAGATTGGTGGGCTCGTCGGCATCCGCTTGCGAAGGACCGATGCCGAAGTTCGGCTGGCGATACAGATACATGAGCGAGGGCGGGGGACGATCGCCCTGAAGCGTCATGTCGCTACCGCCAAACTGCACCGGCAAGGCGTTGGGCGGGCCGTACGCCCGTGCGGGGCTATGGCATGACGCACAAGAAAGCTTGCCCGAAGCCGACAACGTCGGATCGAAGAAGATCGACTTGCCGAGCATCGCCATCGCGCTCAGCGGGGCGGTTTGCGGGCGCTGCAGATGGACCGGGTGCAGATTCACACCGGTCAGTTGGGAGACGATCCGGCCGATCGGGGCAGGCGCCGAGCGTGGATAGGCCGCAGCCAGCGCCAATCCGCCGGCCGCAATGAACGCGGCCGCGCCCGCGAGCGTGCCAGTCCATGTGCGACGGCGTGGGATCGTTGGAGCGGGAGGGAGCGCTTGGGTAACGTTCGTTTGCATGGCGTCATGGCGCGCAAAACAGTGTGCAAAATCGCGTTTTCATCGTCACGATCCAAACAAGCCAAGGCCCGCGAGGGGCCCTGGCTTGCAAACGTGGCGGTGTGGGGCGGACTACTTACTGCTCGTCGCCTTCATGACGTCCATGGATAGGCGTGCCCAGCGTCGGATCGAGCATGAGGCGCTGGGGATGCGGTCTATGGAAGTCGAACATATCGGAGATATCGCCGGCCGTCGCGTCGAATGAGCCTCCCCCGATGCGCGAGCCGTCGAGCCAGTTGTCTTCGATGAAACGGACGATCGAAGCCTGCGAAATCGGCGTGTGACTGACGTAGTTCGGCTTGGTCCACGGCGAAATCACGAGGAACGGGATACGCGTGCCCGGGCCGCAGCGGCCATTCACGGGGCCGCCATTCACGCCGAGCGGCTGCTGACCCGTGCCGCACATTCCCGAGCCGTTGAGCTGATCGGCGACCGGATCGAACGATGCGCTCGTCGGTTTCACATAAGCATGGTCATACCAGCCGTCCGAGTCGTCCCACGTCACGATCACCGCCGTACGGTCCCACTCGGGCTGCTGTTGCAGGAAATTGACGACCTTCGCAGTGAACGCCTGCTCGTCGAGCGGATCCGAGTATCCCGCGTGACCGTCCTGATAAGCAGGCGCCTTCAGAAAGCTCACTGCGGGGAAATTGCCGGCCTTGACCGCCGCGAAAAAGTCATCGATATCGTACTGATGGTTGGCCGGGTCCTTGGTCCTGCCGTCGTCGGCGAGCGTGAAGCCGACCGATTGCAGGGAGCTCGGACGCAAGTGTTGCGGGTTCGACGTGGACGCGTAGTACTGGAACCAGTTGTGGTGCGGGATGTAGTCGGCCGTCGAAGCGTTGACCACGTTCGACAGCGAGCTGCGAGCGCAACCCGTCGTGCCATTCGCGTTCATCGCCGACAAGTTGAAGCCGCCCATGAAGCCGCCCCACGGGATCGCCTTCGCATTGAGCAGATCGCCAATATTCTTGCCCGACATCATGGCCTGATCGGTCGCGCTCGAGCAGAGGTCATAGGCCGGGTCGACGTCGTTGATCATCGTGAAGCCGCCTTGCGTGTCGTTCACGTAGTACGAGTTTCTCGACGATTTGACGATCTGCATGCCATTCGTCTGGCCCGCGATCGCTTCGAGCGCGCCAGGCGTCGATGGACCGTATGTGTCCGTATAGGCGTTGTCGCTCATCGCGAAGCGCTGGGCATAGTTCCACATGGCGGTGACCGTATTGCCGTCGTAGTAGCCCATGACTTGGCCCTTGGTGCCGAAGGCACCCGCGCCGCCGCTCGACCCCTTACCCGTGTACTTCGGGAAGAGATCGGCGGCACCGTTGTCGTAGGCCTGCTCTTCGGCCGTGTAGGCGTGATTCTGGTCAGCCGTTGCCGCTTGCGTGCGGTCGAGGCGGAACGGATTCGCGGCACCAGTGCCGTTGGCCGTGTTCGTAAAGTTCGGATTGCTCGTCAGCAGTGCGCCGCTAAGACCGTTGACCTTGGGCGTACCGGGCGCGGCCACGAATACGGGCTCGCCGGCGGGGTTCGTCGCATGCGGGTAGGTCGCGAAGTAGTGGTCGAACGAGACGTTCTCGTTGTAGATGACGACGAGGTGTTTGATCGGCGTAGCGGTCGGGAACGTATCCGCGAACCGGTGCCAGTGGCGTGCCTGATAGTTGTCGCCGTACGCGGCAAACGCGGTCAGCGACACCGCGGCGAGTAGGGCAGGAAAGTACGTGCGGCGAAACATGGGGGCGTGCTCCTGATCGTGGGGGAACGGGCGCATTGGAGCACGCGCAAATTAAGGGACCGAGGCATCCAGCTTTCAGAAGTCGATCGACAGGCTTTCTATTTGCTTCGTCTTTGCTGGCGATGCCCCTGCTCTGCATTGGGCATGAGTAAGCGCTAAAGCGCTAACTCCGGCCTTGCTCTGCATTGGGCATGAGTAAGCGCTAAAGCGCTAACTCCTGCCTTGCTCTGCATTGGGCATGAGTAAGCGCTGAAGCGCTAACTCCTGCCGTAAAAAAAAAACCGGCCGGGTAGGATCCCGGCCGGCTCGGTGTTACATCGGAGTACTGACGATCGCTCGCCGTACTCCTTTCGACGTCGATCAGAACTTGTGGCGCAAACCCACTGCCACGAGTTCCTGGCTGCTCGTGCCGGCGTAGCCGTACGAACCCACCGACGCTTGCGCGTTGACGATCGCCGTTCCCGTATCGTTACGCGTCTGGCCGCTGGCATGCTGATATGCGCCAACGAGGTACACATCCGTGCGCTTCGAGAGCGAGTAGTCGGCGCCCAGCGAAACCTGGTGGTACTTGGCCGACGTATCGCCGCTCGACTTCGTGTAGCTGTAGCCGAGGCCCAGCAGCATTGCCGGCGTCAACTGGTAGTTCACGAAGCCCTGACCCGTGTTGTACTTCTCGGTCGAACCGAACGTCGACAAGCCGTCCGACTTGTACTGCGCGTTGCTATAGCCAGCGCCGACCGTGAACGCACCCACCGTGTACTGCGCGGCAACGCGAGCGATGTTGATCGACTTCGCCGTCTGGTAGCCCATATTGATCGGGCCGTTGAACGTGCCGTCCGAAGTACCGGCCCAGCCGCCACCCGATGCCGTCGGCGTGCGCACGCCGTTCGAGTTGTCAGCCTTGAAATAACCCGCCGCAACGCCGAGCGGGCCGTTGTTGTAAGCCGCAGCCACCGACCACGTTTGACCCGAGCCCGTCTTGCCTGCGACACCGCCCAGCGAGTACATGCCTTCGACCTGGAAGCCGGCGTAGTTCGGCGACAGGTATTTGATCGAGTTGTTCGTGCGCGAGCTGTTGTCGTAGTTATCGACGTCGCCTGCCGTTGCGAACACGCTGCCGAAGTAATTGTCAGCCGTGATGCCTTGCACCAGATCGACGAGCGGATCGTATTGGCGGCCCAGCGTGACCGTACCGAATTGCTTGCTCTCGAGGCCGACGAATGCCTGGCGGCCGAACATGCGGCTACCTTGACCCAGCTGACCCGTGGTGGAGTTGAAGCCGTTTTCCAATTGGAAAATCGTTGCGAGACCGCCGCCCAGATCTTCCTGGCCCTTCAGGCCCCAGCGGCTGCCGGACAGATTGCCGGTGCCCATGTTCCAGCCGTTGTCGCTACCCGATTGGTGATGCACGTACGTGATAGACGTGTCGATCACGCCATACAGCGTCACGCTGCTCTGAGCTTGAGCGGCACCCGCGGCGCCGAGCAGTGCGAGCGAGAGCGTCGACAATGCGATTTTTTTCATCATTTCTCCACGCGAATGATTATCGAAGACTGTTGCGAAGCGGAGAATATCGCAATGTCCCTACCGAGGTGACCGGAAAAAAAGAAAGTGTCTCCAAAAGGAAACACCCGTGACACCTAGCCCCGGTAGGCACTCGGCGCGTATCGTTGCGTAATGCGAAATTGTCTATTCCTAAATCGGGAATAGTTCATGTTGTGATATTTAAATTAAACGAAGCACGCTTAATTGTCTGGCTAATAGCCAGTTAATTCGTCAGCGTAGCGTTTTACCGGCTGCCTGGCGGACAGGGCCCGCACGTTGCCGTTCCTTTCGGCGCTGCTCTCTCGCGGCACGTCTTGCGCGATCGCGGGCCGCGGCGAACTCCGCGCCGAACAGAAGGACGAGCGCCGAAAAGTAAAGCCACATGAGGAGTGCCGCGAGGGAGCCCGCCGCGCCGAACGCGTTGGCCATTCCGGCGTGCGCGAGATAGAGCGCGAACAGCTTTTTTCCGCCCGAAAACAGCAACGCGGAGAGGACGCCGCCTGTCAACGCATCGCGCCACTCGACGTGAGCGTCGGGCAGGAATTTGAGTAGCGCTGCGAACGACAGCGCGAGGACGACGAGCCCGAACGTCAACTGCAGGATGTCGCCGACCGCGGCATACGAGGTGCCGCCCCAGAGCCATTCGCCGATGAACGTGATGATGGTATCGAGCACGAGCGAAACGATTGCCAGAAACGCGACGCCGAGCACGAGTCCGAATGAAATGAGCCGCACCTTGACGAGCGCGACGACGCTGGAGAAACGGCTCGTCGCACCGATCGGCCATACGACGGCGAGGGCGCTGTTCAGCGAAGCGAACGTCGCCGACGCGCCGAGTGCGAGCGCGACGAACGACACGAATGCGGCGAAGCCTCCGCTGTCCCTGTGCGTACGAGCATTCGCGACGATCATCTGCACCGCGGCGGCGGCCTCGTCGCCGATCAGCTGATGCACGTCCGAGAAGATTTCTCCGCGGATGGCGTCGGCGCCGAAAAACCAGCCGGCGACGGCGATCACCATGACGAGCAGCGGCGCGAGCGAAAACGCCGAGAAAAAGGCGATGCCGGCTGCCATCGTCGTGCATCGGTGTTCGCCGAAATGCACGACCGCATCGACGACGCAGGCGCCTTCGCGCCGCGCGGCGTCATATGTCCTGCGAAATGAAAGCGCGGTCATGGCGTGCCCCGACAGAAAACCGAGCGATTGCCCCATATCCCGCAGGGGACGTGCCAGCCCGGGATTTGGCGACGCAGCAATTTACCCTATGCCGGTTGCCGCGCGGATGGCACTGCTTGGGCTCCGATACGCACTCAGCCGTATCGCGCGCGGCGCTCGATCGGCGCCGGGGTTTCACCCTCGTCGCTGTACTTGGCGGTGCGCATCATTTGCCGCGGTGTGGTGCCGAGCAAGCGGCTCATCCAATGTGCCATATGGCTTTGATGTGCGAAACCGGTTTCCAATGCAATCTGCGTCGCGCTCAGCTTGCCTTGCAAGATCAACTCGCGGGCGCGCTCGACGCGGCGTTGCACGACATAACGATGCGCCGGCATCGCAAACGTCTCACGAAAGAGGACTTTGAAGTGCGGCACGCTGAGTTCGACGAGTGCAGCGAGATCCGACAGCGTCAAACGCTGGTCCAGATGGCTCTCGATGAACTCCGCGACGAGTTTGGCCGCGCGCGGCCCGAGCGTTTGTTTGCGCTCGCCCAGCGCGGGCGCGCCTTCGGCCAGTCGCACCGTCATCGCGGTGCACAGGCTCTCCGCGAAGAGGGGATCGGACGGCAGATTCGATTCGAGCTCGGCACGCAACGCCCACGCGAGATGCTGCAAGCGCGGATCGCGTAATTGGAATTGCGGGCGGATGCGCGCTTGCGAAGCGGTGAGGCCAAGCTGATCGAAAGTCGTTCGTGCGAAACGATCCGTCACCCAGATGCGCAAGATCGTACTGTCGGACTCGTCGATCCACTCGCCGTCGAGCCCGGCGGGAACGACATCGGCATCGCCGTGCGCCTGGATGCGGGCGCATCGGCTCCCGTCGCAGCGGCAGCGGGCCTTGACTGGGGCACCGACGTGAAAGGCAATGCGGTGGGCCGTACTTGCCGGAACGTGGTAGGTCCCGGCGGGGAACGCGAGCAATTCGGCGCCGAAGCCGGTCCATCCCAGGCCGGTGCTGGAGCGCAGCACATACCGCGCGTGGGGCGGCGGGGGGTGATCGCGTGTCGTCGCGTTCATGGCATCGAGGGGTTGGGCGTCGGTTCGAATGGCTGACATTGTGCGACGTTTTCTCCGGGTGCGCTCGGGCGTGTCCAACGTGCGGCGCGCAGCTGGGTGGCCCCATCGCCGCCATCCATATCTGCGAATTGCGATCCGTGCATGCGCGCGAAACCATCGATGCCGCGATAGCATCGGCCTCACCCTAGTGGACGGAGTCAATAGTGTTCGTCATTTTCGGTGCATCGGGAAATGTGGGGCGCGCGACGGTAGCCGCGCTCGTCGAGGCGGGACAGCCCGTGCGCGCGGTGGTACACGACCGCGCGCAAGGGGACGCATTTGAACGCATAGGGTGCGACGTGGTCGTTTGCGAATTGGCCGATAGCGCCGCGGTACAACGTGCGCTCGAAGGTGCAGATGCGGTGCAGATGCTGTGCCCGGTGCCACGCGGCGACGCGGAACCGGCCGATACGATGCGTCGAGCGATCGATGCGGTCGAGACGGCGCTGCGTGCGCGGCCACCCTCTGTTTTGCTCGCGCTGTCGGACTATGGGGCGGAACGGCCGCGCGGCACGGGGATCACTGTCCTCTTTCATGAACTGGAGCGGCGGTGGCGCGGTATTGCGGCGCGCTCGATCATGTTGCGCTCGGCCGAGCATATGCATAACTGGGCGCGCGTGATGCCGCTTGCGTTGGAGACAGGGGTGTTACCAAGCTTTCACCATCCGTTGAGCAAGCAATTTCCGACGGTGGCGGCATCCGACGTCGGGCGCGTCGCGGCTCAACTGCTGCTCGACGAATCCGAGCAGGCATTGCGAGTGGTGAGCGTGGAATGCGAGCACCGCGTCAATGCGTACGAGGTCGCCCAAACACTTGGCGAGGCGAGCGGCCGAAAAATCGACGCCGTCGCGGTGCCGCGCGAGGCTTGGGAGCAAACGCTCTCCCGTGCGGGACTCGGCGCCGCGCATGTGGCGTTGATCGTGGAGCTTTATGACGCGCACAACGCCGGCATGATCGACGTCGAAGCCGGCGCGGGCGAACGCCGTTTCGGCTCGACGTCGCTGCGCGACGTGTTCGACGAGATCGTGCCGCGTGTGATGGCGATGCGCAACGCTTCGGTACGCGGCGAGCGGTTGTGAGGACGATCGAAGCAATCGTGTCGCTCGCCTGGGAATGGGCTCTACGGATAGCGTCGATACCCGAAATGCTCGCGGGGATTCCAAACAGTAACGACGATTTTTCGTTGCATTAGCTAGGCTGCCCGATTGCGTCCTTCGCGATGCCTTCTTCGAGATATTCAACGATCAGTTGCCGAAAAGCGGCGATACGTTCGTAAGGCGTGGCAGTGCTGGCGCCGAACGCCCGTCCGTATGCTTGCTCGTGGCGCCGAGTTTGCAGCCATGCTCCGGGAAGCCAGCGACGTATTTTTTCCGCCAGCATATGGGTCGCCTGTTCGGCGATCGCTGAGGGCGCGAGAGGCAGCCCAATCGATTCACTCGGGCGCGTTCCGATGCTGCCAAGGAAGGCCTCGTGGAAGCGCTCGACAGTGTATCGCCTGCCAGTGGGAAGCTGCAGATGATCGGATATCGGCGATGCATATGCCATCGCGTTCGTCTGCGCGCCGCTCCACCGCTCGATATGTCCGGCTGCTGCAATTGCACGGTAGTCGAGGGCGATGTCGCTCATGTCCTTCACGAGCATGTCGACGACACGCCCGTTTGCGTCAATCACGACATCGATGTTTTGCTCGTGCAATTCCGCATGAGCATGCGTGTCCGTGAGCTCGCTCATCAGGATAGCCGCGAGCTTCGGTGCCAACTCGCGGACGAGCCATGATGCTTGAATCTCGCCGATCGACGAAAGGTCCTGCGCGCTGGTACCGAAAACGATTCGTCCCCGCTCGCTCTGGGCAAATTCGGGGTCCGTCAGCACATGAATGGGCGCGACGAAGTCACCAGGCATGAATCCACGGCGGGCCACGGGCATTTCTCGCCAAAGCGCGGTAATCGGCGCTGCTCCGTCGTCAAAACTCAGCGCAATGCCAGCCGGCTCACGGATGTAGTGGGAGTTACCTTGCAGCGCCGCTGAAAATTGAACAGCGGTCTTGACTTCCTGCGGTAACAGTTGCTTATGGGGCGCGTCGAAGGCGAAACGCGGGTCGTCCGGTATCGAGAATTTGAACTGCTGCCAGCCTGAGCCTGTTTTGATCAGTACTGTTCGATAGGAACTGCGCATGAAAGCGGGCTCTCTCTGCTCCGGGGCAGGGAGGCCGAAAAGTTCGGTCATGCGCTCGAGATTGGCCCGGTCGCCATAGTGCAAGCGGATGCGAACCTTCCCGTCGGGTGCTTCGAATGGCGAGCCCCTCAAGTCACCGAACACCGTCAGACTGCCTCTCTTTCTGGCAATCGTTCGCTCGTCGAGATCCCAAAACGGCGAGACACCGCGTACCGTCGACGGCATGAGTTGCGATGCCAGTCGTTCATTGGGGCGGCTGCCGTTGAACTGTCCTTCGTGGAAGACAAGACCGATTGCGTACTTGTCGTAAGGCGTCTCGATGAGCGGGTCCGATAGCGTTACTCGCGCTCGCTTATGTAGGTATGGGGAGGAGTTGTTCGCCGGCTTGGCATTCAGCGGCTGTAGCGCAGGCGGCACGCTTCGCGTTGCGGGCGCCGGATCGGGCGGATTCGAAGACGTGCGCCCGCCCGCGATCGGCTGCTCGCCGTCGGGACGATTCTCGCAGGGGTCCTTTCCAATCCGTGTCATATCCGAGGAGCCCTCCAATGCAAGTCAAGTCGGCTCCGCCGCTCAGGCTTGATGGTGCTCGGTATCCTCGTCCGAGGCTCGACCTTATGCGAATCGGTTTGCGGCAAAACGCAATTCCCGAGTGGCCGTGCAGCGGGTGCAATGGTGTGAACAATGAATCGGGCGAACGCTTCGGCCGAACTGGTGCGGCGTCTAACCTGTCTGTCGGTGCGAATTTTCGCGGCCCAAGCGACGGATGCGGCGGGTGAACAACAGCACTCCCGCCACGACGGGAACGATGAGCAGGCCTTCCAGCACCTCGGGGTCCAGTGGCAGCTGTGCCGCGTGGAGCGCGCGTAGCGCTGCGCCCGAAAGGTTGAGCACGTAGTACGAGATGGCCGCCACTGAGAGGCCTTCCACCGCATGTTGCAGATGCAATTGCGTGCGTGCGGTGCGATTCATGCCTTCGAGTAGCGCTGTCGTATGTTCCTCCTGTGCCAGATTGACGCGCGTACGCAGCAAATCGACGGCCCGCGCAACGCGCGTGGCGGACTGTTGATGCCTCGACCACACCGAGCTGCACGTTTGCATGGCGGGCAATAACCGGCGCTGCATGAATTCCGCGATCGTAGGGAACCCTTCGATCCGCGCTTCCCGCAGTTCGGCAATGCGTGCGAGCACGAGCTTCTCGTAGGCCGCGGACGCGCTGAAGCGCGTCTCCAAACCCGCGTGCGCCTCGATCTGGCCGGCCAGGCGGGTGAGCTCCCTTAGCAGATAGGCGTCGTCGTGCTCGGGGCCGGTCTGTTCCATGCTCCGCATGAGCATCGACAGCGATCCGTCGAGTTTGCCGAGAAATTGGCTGTGGCGGCGGGCGTCCGGTAACGCGAGCAACGCCATCATCCGATAGGTCTCGATTTCGAACAGCCGCTGGATGAGGCGGCCGGCCTGCGCCTCGCGGAAGCCGAGATCGAGTACCAGGAAGCGAGAGAAATGATCGTCGTGGACGAGCCAGTCGCAGTAGACTTCGCCGCCGGAAAGCACCTTGCTGCCGACGAGCACCGGCCCGCTCAGCAACTCGCGAACTTCACGACGTGCGGCTTCGGCTTGGGCGTTGCAGAGCAGTTCGGCGTGAACCGCGACGAAGACGCTTTTTTCGAGCAGTGCAAGCCAGGACGCCGGAACGTCCGCCATCGCAGCGCCATTGAAAAGACGATCCTGCGCGGCCGTGCGCACGAACGTGAACGTCGAGAACTCGGTGTGCTTTTCCCACTTGATTTGCCAGTCGCCTTTTGCTGCCGCGTAATGATTGTGCTGGGCGCAAGGCGCGGGGAGTCCCAGTGCAGCGGCCAAGGCCGCCAGCAAGCGGCCGTGGATGTCTTCGTCGTGCTCGGAGTAGATGGCGAGATGGCTCAGTGACGCCGGGCCGGTAATCCGCAGGAAGGGGCGTGCGTGAAGTTCCTTGGAAAGCGGGTCTCTAAGCGGGTGATTGAGCGAGGCGAACATCGTGAGGGATCGGTAGCCGGATGCGCCAGTGTACCGTTTCCTCGTCGCCGTTTCGAACGGCGGCGCTCGTCGCGCGCCTATCCATATGTGCGAAGCCCGCGCTCGACGGGTCCCGCAGGCTTCGGTGGATGCCTACCGACGTCGATACGGATAGGCCTCGACCGTCACTTTTCGGCGCTCGAGCCTCGTTTCGACACGCGGGCTGGCCCCGCGGATGAACAGGATCGCGCAGGTGGCAACCATGAACCAGATGGAGAGAATTATCGCGAAAGCGCTCATGCCAGCCTCCCAAAGTGTCGAAGATCGCGACCGCGGTATCGGCCTTATCAGCCATCCGGTCTGTCGATGATTGGCAGTCTGCGCTCCCAACGCGGGCTTCGATTCGATAAAAAGAGGCTGAATTCAGGGCTAATCCGAGCCATGGAGGCGATGGCCTTGAATCTGGATATGCACTTCCGACTGGGGAAAACGCGGGGCATCGGGGGGGGTCAGAAAGTTTTAAAGCTGCCGTTGAGCAAGTAAGGTCACCCGCGTTCGTTCCCCGTAATGGGGAATGCGAGATGGCGCCCCCCACTGGACGAGCTCAGAAGAACAAGGAATAACCCTATGCTGCCCCGTTTCCGCGATCTGCGCATTGGTGTTCGTCTGGCCATCGCCTTTTTCATCGCCGCTTTGCTGACAGCGGTGCTTGGTGTCGTGGCGCATGGAAGGTTGTCCGCCATCAGTGCGGAATGGCAGGAATACGAGTCGGTCACGGTCGCGAAACTCCGCTTGCTCCAACACGCGAAAGACATGTTCGGTGAGGCTGTGCACAGCTACAAGGATTACGTCCTTCGGGGCGGTGCGTACCGCGCGAAGTTTCTCGCGAGCCTCGACGAGATCGACAACGCGGCACGAACTTCATTGCAATTGGGTTCATTTGGGCCTGCCGAGTCCGCGGGTGTCGACACGCTGATCGCGGCAACGGCCAGTTACCGTGCGACGCTTGTGGCCCTCGATCCACTGATCGCATCAGGTGCTTCGATCGAAGCGCGCGACCGTAACGTCGCGGGAGCGGACAAGCCCATCGGGCGTGCCCTCGATGCTTTGATCGCCATCGGGACCGCACGCACGCATGAAAAGGGGACTTCCATTACAGAAGCCGCCTTGTTCGCGCAACGGACGATCATCGGAGTAACCATCGCGGCCTTAGTGTTGGCCATCCTGTTGGCGTTTTTCATCGCCCGGGGCATTACCGCTCCCATCCGCGCAGCCGTATCGGCCGCCGAGGCAGTAGCGCGCGGCGATCTCACGCAAGCGATCGTCACCGATCGCGCCGACGAGACCGGCAGGCTTCTCAGCGCGCTCAGCGATATGACCGGGTCGCTTCTTCGAGTCGTGGGCCAGGTCCGTCGCGGCGCCGATGGCTTGGCGACGGCGACCAGCCAGATTGCCGCGGGTAATCAGGATCTCTCTTCGCGCACGGAGGAGCAGGCGAGCTCGCTCGAGCAGACCGCCTCCAGCATGGAGGAACTCGCCGCGGTGATTCGGCGCAATGCGGACAATGCCCAACAAGGCACCGCGATGGCCGGCAATGCGGCCGAGGTTGCGCTCAAAGGCAGTGCGGTGGTGGGCAACGTCGTGAATACCATGGGCGAAATCAGCGAGCGCTCGGGCAAGATCGCGGACATTACCGGAATCATCGAAGGGATCGCGTTTCAGACGAACATTCTCGCGTTGAATGCGGCGGTGGAGGCCGCGCGCGCCGGGGATCAGGGGCGCGGTTTCGCTGTCGTGGCGTCGGAGGTCCGCAATCTGGCCCAGCGTTCGGCTGGCGCCGCAAAGGAAATCAAGGAGCTCATCGCCACGTCCGTCGCGAAAGTCGACGATGGTGCACGACTGGCATCGGAAGCTGGCGAGACGATGGATGAGGTCACGCGAGCGATCACGGCGGTGCGCGACATCATGAATGAAATTGCAGCGGCTTCGGCAGAGCAAAGCCGTGGAATCGAGCAAGTCAATCTGGCGATGGCCCAGATGGATCAGACGACGCAGCAAAACGCAGCGCTCGTCGAAGAGGCCGCGGCTACCTCCACTTCGCTACACGAGCAGGGGCGCCAACTGAGTGAGGTCGTGTCATTTTTTCAGATCCCGTTGACTCGACTACTGTAGACACCTTCAAGATCGATGCCGTGTTCAAGCACGTATGTATCGATCTCCATGGAAACCGCTCACGACCTCACAGACGACGCATTCCTCGACACATTCCTCGCCTGTGCGCTGCCGGCCGGGTCGTTCAACCATCGCAATCACCTGCGCGTGGCGTGGATCCATCTCCGACGTTTCGCCCTCGACGATGCGATCGAGCGAACCTGTGCCGGCATTGCGCGCTACGCCGCGCACCTTGGCGCGTCCGACCGATACCACCGAACGCTGACGGAAGCGCTGATCCGGCTCATGGCCCACGCTGAAGAGTCCGATCCATCGCACTCGTTCGAGGATTTTCTGGCGCGCCCGCAACGCCGGCGACCTGTCGCTCGGCGATGCGTGAATGCGCTTCGAACCGCGTCGCTGGATGAGCGCCGTGGCGTTAGCGGCTTTCGCTGGAAACGGATTGCGCGGTCTCGTCCGGACGAGCTACCGCTTCATGGGGCCGCGTCCGCACGAACGCGCCGGCCAACACCGCGGCGATCGTGGCGGCAATCGCGCCGAGCAGGAACGCGAGATGGTAACCGCCGTTGAGCGCGCGATCGAGGTCCGCCCCCGCCGCAGCAAGCCGATCGCTGCGCGCAGCCGCCAGGCTGGCGAGAATTGCCAACCCCAGCGCGCCGCCCATCATGAACGATGTGTTGACCACGCCGGAGGCCAGACCCGACTCGTCAGGCGCCACGTCGCTCATGGCGGCCAGCAAAACCGGGTTGAACGCCACGCCGGCACCGAGGCCCAGCAGGATCATGCCTGGCAGCACGTGTAACGCAAAGCTGCCGTCCACGGGTGCCCGCGCAAACGACGCAAGGCCGAGCGCCGCAACGAGAAGGCCCACGCACAACGGGGCGCGAATACCGAAGCGCATCACGAGTTTCGCCGATAGCCCGAGCGAAAAGACGGCCATGATGATGTTTGCTGGCAGGAACGCCAGGCCGACTTTCATGGCGCTGTAGTCGAGCACGCGCTGCAGGTAAAGCGCGGAGATGAAGAACCACGCGAACATCGCTGCGGCCCACAGCACCCCCACCACGTTGGCGGTCGCTACGTTGCGCAGGGCGAACATGCGAAGCGGCATGAGCGGATGCGACACGCGCGATTCGACGACCAGGAAAACGAGCATGAGCGCGATGGCGGCGCCGAGTTGAGCAAGCGTCGGTACCGACGTCCAGCCCGCTTCGTTGCCATGCACGATCGCATAGACGGCGAACATCAGCGATGTCGTGACGGTGAGCGCGCCGGCTACATCGAGCTTGGCGCGCTCAGCCAGCGGCTTGGCGCGCGGCAGCAGCGCCAGGCATGCTACGTAGACCCCGACACCGATCGGGACGTTGACCAGAAATATCCAGTGCCAACTGAGCATGCTCGTCAGGAGGCCGCCAAGCAGCACGCCGATACTGCCGCCGCTTGCGCAGACGAAGCCATAGACACCCATCGCTTTCGCCCGATCGCCTGGCGAGGTGAACAGATTCATGATCAGAGACAGCGAGACCGCGGAGACCACCGCTCCGGCCACACCTTGCACCGCGCGCGCAGCGATCAGCAGGCCTTGCGAATAAGCGAGCCCGCAGCCGGTGGACGCCAGCGTGAAAAGCGCGATGCCGAGGAGGAACAGCCTCCGGTGCCCGAACAGATCGCCGAGGCGGCCGCCCAACAGCAGAAAACCGCCGAACGTGAGCATGTAGGCATTGACCACCCATACGAGCGACGTTTCGGTGAACCCGAGATCCGCGCGGATGGACGGCAGGGCGACGTTCACGATGGTCGTATCGAGTACGATCATCAGCACGCCGAAACAGAGCAGGATCAGCGCGAGCCAACGCCTGCGTTCGTCGATGCCATGTTCCATGAGCCACTCCTCTCCTATTCGCGATTGCTTTTGGGGTGATGTCCATATCGCTGACTCGGCGGCGGCGACAGTGGGGACCGTGGCCGCCGCGCCATTCGACGCGAGCAATGATAAATGGTCGGGGCATTCTTCCGCGCCGAACTAAGCGGGTGCCAATCCGCCACTACGGTTTTTAGTAGACATCGGCAATATTTGAATGGGCGGGGCGTGCGTGCTTCGCTTTTCCGTAGTTCCGCTTCTGGTTTGCGTAGATCATGGGGCCGCTAACGTGACACACTGCGGATGGGACTGCAGTGTCCGATGACGATGGCCGGCATCGGGCGGTGCCTGGCTGGCAAGTATCCTGGTGAGCGTATCCCGACGGCCGCAGGAGCAGCGACTTCAACGACGTGCTTCAGGTAAAACGGTGCAAATCGATGAATCAGGTGGACGATCTAGCGGAAATTTTACCGAGCCTGTTGCCGCGATTGTGGCGGTTCGGACTGCGGCTTGCCCGTAACAAGGAGGACGCCGAAGATCTGGTCCAGCGTGCTTGCGTGCGTGCGCTCGAGCGGCGACACCAATTGCAGCCGGGTACGTCGGCGCTGAGCTGGACGTTTTCGATCATGCATTCCGTTTGGTTGAATGAAGTGCGGGCGCGCCAGATTCGCAGCCGCGCCAGTCTCGAATGGAGCGAGGAGTTGGTCGATACCGTTGCGACCCCGGCCGGTTCCAATCCCGAGCTGAAAGTGCTGTATTGGGAAATCATGAAAGCGGTGGACGAATTGCCGGATGCGCAGCGCGTGGTGATGTTGCTTGTTGCCAGCGAAGGACTAAGCTACCAGGAAGCGGCGGATACACTTGGCATTCCGATCGGGACCGTCATGAGCCGGCTTGCCCGCGCCCGGCTTACGATCGGGCAGCGTTTTCACAACGACGGTCGCCGGGCGGTCCGCAGTCCCGCCAGCCGGGAAGCCGGCAATATGCGCGATCCGAGGGTGGTATGACGTTCGCGGAAATAGAATGCGTGGGGTTGGCGCAAACGATGACAGGAGAGCCTCAATCATGAGCGTCGACGAGATCGTGCTGATGGAGTATGTCGACGGCACGGCCAGTCCTGAAGTGCGGGCCGAGGTCGAGGCCGCGCTCGAAAAGTCGCCCGATCTGGCCGAGCAGCTTGTCATCATGCGCGCTTCCGCTTTGCCGTTTCAGGCTGCGTTCGAACATCAAGCGCTGCCCGACGTCCCGGCGCAGCTTCGCGCGAACGTCGAGCAGCTGGCCTCGAAAGCTCCGCGTGGCCGCCAACGCATGATGCTGCCGTGGCTCGCCGTCGCGTTCGTTGCCGGTGCATTCAGCGCGGGTATCGTGTTCAGATACCTTCCGCCGGTCACGACTGGCTCGCTGCTGGCCGCCGCCGATATCGGCGATTCGCAAGTTTCACCATGGGTCAAAGCCGTCGTCGATTATCAGGTGCTGTACTCGCGCAAGACGCTCGCCGATCTCGTTACGGACCGCAATGCCACCGCGCGGACGGTGGATCAGATTCGCCGCGTCGACGGTATGCCGACGCTCAGCATTCCCGATCTGCGCGCGGCCGGTCTGACGTTCAAACGCGTACAGCGATTGAACTATGCGGGCCAACCGCTGGTGCAGATCGTTTATCTGCCCGAGCGGGGCGATCCCGTCGCGCTGTGCGCGATTGCCGAAACAGGACCCGACGAGCCGGCGCATGCGGAGAAGGTGGGCGGCATGGATGCCATCACCTGGCGGCGCGATCGTCTCGCGTATGTCCTCGTTGCAAAAAACGACAGCGTCGATCTCGAGCGGCTCGGCACGCAGATCGCACAAGGTCGTTCTCCGGAGTTGGCGCCTCAGCTCTACGGGAGTGCCGGCGTGTAAGAGCCCGGTAACGGTGACACTGAGCGGGCGTCGGTTCTTGCGATAGCTCCGTTGCCGTGTCGATCCCGACAACAAACCTTCCTGCACTTCCTGCACAAAGGCCCGCAGCGATGCGCATAGCGCACGCTCGCCCATGCGCGCTTTCGTAGTCGCGGAATAAAGCCGGCGGCGGCGGTGTTTTGCAAGTACGCAGCAACGTCATGCGTTCGGTTTGCAGCGGCGAGCGACAGACATACGGATGCTGCTTGCCGATAGGAGGGCGCCAAATGAATACGCTCGAGATGGCCCGCGCGGCGGGATTCGTCGTTTTGCTCGACGGGAAGATCGGTAGGGAAACCTATCATTCCGTAACCGGATCGGTGTTAGCGCTCGAGCGATTCCAGGCGCTGTGCCGCGGCGGAGGCAATATCGTCGACGGCGGCGATGCCGCGATCGCATTCGGTCCAGACGCCGCACGGGATGCTCACAAAACATCTCTCGTGTGAAATTGCCCCGTACGCTGACTATGGGGTATCCGTGCGCGATTCGAATGTGCGCCGATTTACGTAGTTTTCATCCTTTCCAGGAGCTAGTCCCCATGATTCGACGATGCGCAAAGCTTCTTCTCAACTTGGCGATATACGCGAGCGTGTCCGCCGGCTCGATGAGCGCGCAGGCGGCCGCGGGCGTCAGTTTTGTCGAGCCTGCCGATGGCGCGACAGTGAGCAATCCCGTGCGCGTCAAATTCGCTGTCAGCGGAATGCGCGTCGCGCCCGCGGGCGAGTTGATCGTTGGGGCGGGGCATCACCATGTCCTCGTCGACGGCAAGCCGCTTGCGAAAGGAGACGTGATACCTGCGAACGATCACGCCATTCATTATGGTAAAGGTCAAACCGAGGCCGAACTGACGCTGCCGCCGGGCGACCATACGCTCACGTTGCAGTTCGCCGATGGCGCACATCGATCATATGGACCGGACTGGAGTCAGACGATCAAGGTCCACGTGAAGTAAAACCGCACCCTCGGGCGCCGACGAGGTTCATATTGAACCCGGCGCCCGGCCGACTCATCGGGAAATCCCTCGATATTGGAATAGTCCAATTTTTTTGGATCTTTTTGCAAGTCGGCTGCGTGCCTTCCTTCTACAATGGCTCGACCACACTGGCCGGGCCCATTCGACGGATCGCATCAGGACTGCCTGACGCGCAGCTTCGTCATCCCGGTCAGAAAACATAAGACGAGACAAGGAGGAGGACGATGACTGCTACCCACGCCGTCGACATTCAGGATTTCATCAACGCTCGGCGCTTTTCGAAGTTCCAGTGGCTGATTTTTTCGATGTGTTTCGTCATCGTGCTGCTCGACGGCTTCGATACCGCCTCGATCGGCTTCATCGCCCCTTCGCTGCTTGGCGAATGGCATCTGACGAAGCCCGCCCTTGCGCCAGTCTTGAGCGCCGCATTGTTCGGTCTGGCGTTCGGCGCGATCGTGGCCGGCCCCTTGTCCGACCGGCTTGGCCGACGCAAGCTATTGATCGGCTCCGTCGCCATCTTCGGCACGGCCTGCTTGATGTCGGCCTTTGCCGGTGACCTGAGCCAATTGACGATCCTGCGGTTCATAACCGGCATCGGCCTCGGGGCTGCCATGCCGAACGCGGTCACCATGATGAGCGAGTATTGCCCCGATTCGCGGCGCTCGACACTGACCAACCTCATGTTCTGCGGCTTCCCCTTAGGCGCGGCGTTGGGCGGCTTCCTGGCCGCCTGGATCATTCCGCATTTCGGCTGGCGCAGCGTGCTCGTCCTGGGCGGCGTCGTGCCGCTGGCGCTCTTGCTGGTCATGGCCGCTGCTTTGCCGGAATCTGTCCGCTTCATGGTGCTGCGCGCGCAATCGAAGGACAAGATTCGCGCCGCACTGCGGCGCATTTCGCCGGATGCCGACGCGATCCATGACTTCACGTTGGGCGAGGTGGCTCCCGCGCATCGCGGCAATGGGATCGGCGTTGTACTGTCCCGTTCGTACGTCTTCGGCTCCATCATGCTGTGGATCGCCTATTTCATGGGTCTCGTGATTTTCTATGCCGCAATCAATTGGATGCCGATCCTGCTCAAGGATGCAGGGCTTGCGCCGCAGCGAGCCACGCTGATCTCCGCATTGTTCCCGCTCGGTGGCATCGGTGCCGTGCTGTCAGGCGCGCTGATGGATCGGCGCAACGGAAACCGGATCGTCGCTGCCTGCTTTGCATTGACGGCCGTCAGCGTCTTCATGATCGGGCAGACGGCCGGCAATATCGGCGGCCTCGTGCTGTTGGTATTCGTCGCGGGTGTGTTGATGAATACGGCTCAATCGTCGCTGCCGGCGCTCGCGGCTGCCTTCTATCCGACCGCCGGACGCGGTACCGGCGTTGCGTGGATGCTGGGCATCGGCCGATTCGGCGGAATCGCCGGCTCTTTTCTCGTAGCCGAGCTGACACGTCTGCACTTCAGCTTTGCGGGCATCTTCGCAGTCTTGGCCGTGGGCGGCATCATTTCCGCCGTGGCGCTGCTCGTGAAGCAGGCAGTCCATCCTCAACAAGGCAGCAAGGGTCGGAGCGGCGATCGCGCGCAGGCGCTCGCGCATTGATCGATCGGACCTTCGAAAACAGACGCAACGGGCGCGGGGCCGACGCCGTCGGACGCGATCAGGCAATGAAGCATTCGAGCTTGCACGACATTCCGATCTTCAAGCTCTATGGCGAAGGTCGTGACTGGCGCACGCCGGACCTGCTTCACTGCGAGTCGATCCCGGAGCGCAGCAGCCTGTATGACTGGGAGATTCGCGAGCACCGTCATTCCGACCTCGCGCAACTTCTCTACGTCCGCAGAGGAACGGCTCTGATCGATATCGAAGGCGAGCGCACGGAAATCAAGCGGCCAGCGATCCAGATCGTGCCGCCGCTATGCGTGCATGGCTTCACGTTCAGTCCGGACGTAGATGGATTCGTCATCACGATCGCAGCTCCGCTCGTGAGCTGGCTTCAGGAACAGATCGACTCGCCGCGCCTCGTCCTACAGCACCCCGCCTGCTATCCGGTCGGCGCGGATCGGAAATACCTCGACACGCTCTGCGCGGCATTGAACCGCGAATACGGCAACCCGGCGCCTTCGCGGGATCTGCTGCTTCGCTCGCTCGTGAGCGCATTGATTGTGTGGGTCAGCCGCCAGGATCATCAGCGCGAGGTGGCCAACGAAAGGTTGGATCGCGGACATACCCATCTGAAGGCGTTCTCGAAACTGCTCGAGAAGCACTATCGCGAGCAATTGCCGATCAGCGAGTATGCGTCGTCGCTGGGCATCACGGCTGTCCATCTGAATGCGGTGTGTCAGCGCCTGGCCGGCCAGAGTGCGCTTTCGATCGTGCATCAGCGGCTGTTGCTCGAGGCCAAGCGGAATCTGATCTATACGACGCTGAGCGTGAGTCAGATCGCCGATTTGCTCGGGTTCTCCGAACCCGCGTACTTTACGCGTTTCTTCAGGCGCCTGACAGGCACCACGCCGAGCGGATTCAGAAAGGGCAGCTAAGTCGCGTCACCCGTTGCACCCCGATGGCGATGGACATGCCAGGCCAATTTGTATTTCGACGCGTCAGCGTCGGGCAAACCGGCTCCGGGGGGCGCTGCCCGAGCTCCGTTCGTCTTTGTGCCGGAAATTGATGCGTCCTTTGGTCAGGTCGTAGACCGACAATTCGAGGCGGACGCGATCGCCCGCAAGGATGCGGATATGGTGCCGGCGCATGCGACCCGAGGCGTACGCCCCGACTACTGCACCGTTTTCGAGTGTGACGCGAAATCTGCTATCGGGCAGCACTTCGTCCACCACACCGTCGAGTTCGAGCAATTCTTCTTTTGCCAAATCCATTTCTCCGTGAGTGAGCCACCGCGAAAGCGATGACGCGCCGAATCCCGGTCCCTTGCGGGAAACGGGTTCGGCAAGTTTTTGCGCGCGATTTGGCGGGCGCAGAGGGTGCTGTGAAGCACCCTGCCTATTTACAGAGGCGAGATGTTCGAGGCTTGCATGCCTTTGGGGCCACGCTTCGTCTCGAAGCTGACCTTTTGGCCTTCGGCGAGCGTTTTGAAACCATCGCCGCGAATTTCCGAGAAATGCGCGAAGAGATCATCGCCGCCGTTGTCAGGCGTGATGAAGCCAAAACCCTTGCTGTCGTTGAACCACTTGACGGTACCGGTATCCATAAAAGTTCTCCTGATAATGGACAAATGTAGAGATGCGTCGCGAAATCGACGCGGGGAAAAGAATCAAGGAGGGAGAGGACAACGAATACCGCGTTCCGCGGTCAATGATGAACAGCAATCACGCTTCTTGAAGACTTCGGCCCTCACCCTACGCTTGACGTTTGCCTCTGTCAAGGTATTTCGCTGAACGCCGAGCGCCGTATCGTATCATTGCCGTCGTGCGCGCTGGCGGTAAAGCGGCGCAACTCCGGCCGTTGGGCGTGATCGTCATGCCGCGGCGGCTCATACGCTTATAACGCCAAGAGGAAAGTCCCATGACGGCTGCAACGCAATTCGATCAAGTTTCCATCGTCAAACGAGCCAACGTTTACTTCGACGGCAAATGCGTGTCGCACACGGTGCTGTTCGCGGACGGCTCGCGCAAGACGCTCGGCGTCATTTTGCCCGGCACGCTCAACTTCGGTACCGATGCGCCCGAACTCATGGAGGTGCAGGCAGGCCAGTGCCGCATTCGTCTCGAAGGAAGCGACGAGTGGAAGACATACGGGGCGGGCCAATCGTTCTCCGTACCGGGCAAGAGCCGCTTCGATATCGAGGTGATCGAAACGCTCGACTATATCTGCAGTTACCTCTGACATTCCGATATGCCGCGAGCGATAAGGCAACCGCTTCTTGCTTACCGCACGGCTCATTCTTCAAGCCATGCGGCCACGTCCACTGGCCCGACGATGGGGCCCCCCAGCACGAACTTCGCGCCGGGCGGCGCCGGGACCGGGTGCGGCTCGGCCCCATAGTTGATGGCGAAGCGCAGCGGGCCGCGCCTGCGCAGCCGCAGGCCTTCGGGCAACGCCGCTGCGTCGAGGCCGGCCCCGCGCGCGCAGTGCATCATCAAGGCACCCAGCAGCGCACGATCGAATCCGGCTGTCGCAAACGTCACCCGGCCGTGGCGAAGGATGGCGGGCAGACCATCGTCGAAGCGCGCGATCGTCTCCGTTTGCTCACCGGGTTCCGCATGGTCTCGCCATCGCAGTGCCGATCCGGTGACGCCGTCGAAGCGCAGCGTCGGGCGCACCGAGGGCCGCAACGACTCGGAGGCAACGATGCGCATCGGCAGCACCTCCTGAAGTTTGCCCGGTGGTAACTGCGGCACGATCGAAAACGTCTCGGACTTCGCGCCGGTGCGCGGTCCAAAGAGCCAGTGGTTCGATCCTTTGCGAATCTGTTCGACGACGTGCCCGGGCAGAATCGGCAGCGTCGGTGCGACGACGAGCGCATAGCCGCTGACATCGGTGCTTGCCGACACGATATCGACATCGAGCCCGCATTCACGCAGTGCGCAATACCACTCGAACACCAGATGCTGATAGTCGATGTCGACGCCGTGCCGCTGCGTCGCGATGACCCAATCGGCCTCATAGTCGAATAGCAGCGCAACATGGGCTTTTGCGCTGCTTTGACCGAGCGAAGCGGCGAGCTGGCGTAGCTCCGCGCCGACTTGCTCGACTTCACCGCCGCCCGCCGAGAGCGCATCGTCAGGTGTATGGAGGCCGGAATGCATCTGCTCCTGCGCGTACGGACACTGCCGCCAGCGGAAGTAAGACACGAGCTCGGCGCCATGCGCGAACGCCTCCCACGTCCAAAGCCGCACGATGCCAGGTTCGGGTACCGGGTTCCACGGTGCCCAGTTGACGGGGCCCGCCTGCTGCTCCATGACCCACATGCGCCCGTTGCCCACACCGCGGTAGAGATCGTGGCTGAATGCGGAAACGTCGGGATGTCCGGTGCGTGCCCAGCGGTGCTTGTCGGCCTCTGGAAGCGGCAGTACTTCGGTGCGCGGTACCGGATAGCTGTCCCACGCAGCTACGTCGAGTCCGTGACGTGCGAATACGTAATGATCGAATGCGGCGTAAAAACCCATGAAGTTGTGGAGCACATCGCGTCCAGGCGAATGCGCGCGGATCAGCCTGGCTTGCAACGCATGAAAGCTCGCGACTTCGTCGGATTGAAAGCGTCGGAAATCGAGCACATGGGCGGGGTTGGCATCGGTCGGGGTTCGGACCGGCAGTTCGATCTCTTCGAAGCTGCGGTATTCCATGCTCCAGAAAACGTTGCCCCACGCCACGTTCAGTGCGCCGATGTTTTCATAGCGCGCGGCGAGCCAGCGTCGAAAGCCAAGCAATGCGGCGCGCGTATAGGAGGGCAGCGTATCGTGGCAGCCGATTTCATTATCGGTTTGCCACGCGACGACAGCGGGATGCGCGCCGTAACGGCGCACCATCTCGCCGACGATCCGCGCACAGTGATCGCGATAGATTGGGCTCGAAATGTCATAGTGACGTCGCGACCCGAACTGCATCGTGGTGCCGTCGCTTGCAACCGGAAGTATCTCGGGATGCAGGTCGACGAGCCACTTGGGCGGCGCCGCGGTCGGTGTGCCGATGACAAGCGTCAACCCGTGGCGTGCCAGCGTCGCGATGGCATTGTCGAGCCAAGCCCATTCATAGCGACCCGGCTCCGGCTCGATCCGGCTCCATGCGAATTCCGCGATGCGAACACGTGCGATGCCCATCTCCGCCATTCGGCGCGCATCGATTTCCCACTTATGCTCGGGCCAATGTTCCGGGTAGTAACAGACGCCAAGCTGCATTGAGCGTTCCTCGATTCGTTTGTGAAAAATGGTCGACGCGCAGCTGGCGTTGCGCTAACCCTTCGTTGCGCCGAACGTCAGGCCGGCAACGAAGTGTTTCTGCATGGCGAAGAACATCAGGACGGACGGCAGGGCGGCGAGCACCGAGCCGGCCGAGACGAGATTCCACGCGGTGGTCCACTGCCCCCTGAGCGCTGCCACGCCGACGGTAATGGGCGCTGCCTCGTCGCCTTGTGTGAGGCAGAGCGCCCAGAAGTAGTCGTTCCAGACGAAGGTAAAGACCAGAATGGCGAGCGCGGCGAGCGCCGGCCGCACGAGCGGCAGCACGACGCGTGCGAAGATCGTCCACTCGCTCGCTCCTTCGATGCGCGCGGCCTCGATGAGTTCGTATGGAAGCTCGCGGATGAAATTGCGCAGAAACAGTGTGCAAAAGCCCGTCTGGAACGCGGCGTGGAAAATGACGAGCGCCCAGACCGTGTTGTAGAGATTGAGTCCGAGCATCAATTCGCGCACGGGAATCATCAAGATCTGAATCGGCACGAAGTTGCCGGCGACGAATATGCCGAGCAGCACCGCATTTCCCCTGAAGCGGTAGCTGGCCAGCGCATGACCGGCCATCGAGGCAAGCGCGATCGAAATCGCCATGGCCGGCAGTGTGATCAGGCAGCTATTCCAGAAGTAATGCAGCATTGGCGTCTGCGTGAGTGCCGTGCCGTAATTCTCGAAGAGCGCGAAGTGTCTGGGCCACGTCCAGTAGTGGCCTGCCAGCAACTCGTCGGTAGAGCGCACGGAGGTGACGAGTACGGCGAGCAGCGGCACGAGCCATAACAGGAGCGCGACAGGCAGCGAGACGCAATAGAGCAGGCGCGGTACGGGCCGCCACCGGGCGACAGGCATCGGATACATCGAATGCTCCCCAGGATCTGTTCAGGATGTTCAGGAATCGGTCCGCACGAGGCGGCGCAATTGCCATGCGATATAGACGAGCATGATCGCGAACAGCACCACCGCGATCGCGGCCGAATAGCCCTCGCGGTAGTACTTGATCGCTTGGTCGTACATGAAATAGGCGAGCACCGTCGAGCTGTCGAACGGACCGCCGCCGCTCATCACCGAAATGAGATCGAAGCTGCGCAGCGCGCCGATGACGGTCAGCACGAACGCCATGAACGTGGCGGGACGCAACTGCGGCAGGATCACATGCCAAAGCAATGCCCAGCCGCCCGCGCCCTCCATGCGGGCCGCTTCGACGATCTCGGGATTGATGGCCGTGAGTCCAGTCAGATAGAGGATCATGCAGAACGGAATTTGTGGCCAAAGCGCGGCGAAGACGATGCCGAAGGTCACGTAGCGCGGATCGCCGAGGACCGGGATACCGTGACCGACGATGAGCTTCAACAAGCCGAACGTCGGGTCGTAGAACCAGGAAAAGACGAGACCCACCACGACGCCGGGCAGCACGAACGGAGCGAAGAACAACGACTTCACGAGGCGGATGCCGGTGACGTTCTGATTCAGGTAAAGCGCGAGGACCAATCCGGCGGGCGGGGCAAGCAGAAACAGCGCGAGCCAGGTCAGATTGTTCTTGAGGGCGGTGTAGAACGTGTCCGATGCGATTAGCTCCCGATAGTTGTCGAGACCTGCGAATGTCTTCGCGGTCATGCCGTCCCAGTGATGAAAGCTGAGGACGATACTGCTCGCGATCGGATAGATGACGAACACCGTAAAGAGAGCGAGGCCCGGAAGCAGGAAGCAGAGTGCCGCGCGCGTGCGCCGCTTGACGAGCGGCGACCGATTGTTCGTCGCCGGCCGCGCTGCGCGCCGCGACGCTCGTGGAGTAATGGAAATGGACATCGATCGAAACTCCTGCGTGCAGGGCGGGCGCAGCAGCGAGCACCGGCCCCGCGATCGCACCGCCTACTTCTTGTAGATCCGCTTACGCGTGGACTCGAGGCGCTGCAAAATCGCATCGAGCTGCGTGGGATCGGAGAAGAACTGCTGCATCGCCTTCATGCCCTCGTCGGCCATTTCCTTCGTCATGTCGCGATCGTAGAACTGCGCGATGCCGCCGGGGGTACTCGAAAGGGTCTGGAAACCGACCTTCGATATCGGGTCCTGCGGCTCGGGGGCCTTGTTGTTGGACGGCAACGTTCCCCAGCCCTTCGCGAGTTCGCCGTTGATCTCCGGTTGGCCCATGAACGCGATGAGGCGCCGAGCATCGGTTTTGTTTTTTGCCTTGGCAGGGACGATCAGCACATTGACGGGACCGTCCTCGGCCAACGGAACCGAAGCATCGATGACGGGGAAGCGGAAGTAACCCATTTCCTGGCGCGTCGCCGAGGGCAATGCGGCCGAGAAGAACGTGCCCATCAGCATCATCGCGGCCCGCCCGTTTACGAGCATCGGGCTGATCGAATCGACATCGTAGGAGAGCGCGTTCTCGATGAAGTACTTGTCGTCGATGAGCGTTTTCCATGCTTCATAGACATGCTTCACGCGCGGGTCCGTATATGCGATGTCGCCCGCCATCAGTTGCTGGTGGAATGCGTAGCCGTTGATGCGCAGGTCGAGATAGTCGAACCAGGCGGCAAGGGTCCACGAATCGCGCGCCGGCACCGCGATCGGCGCGATACCGGCGGCCTTCAGCTTCCTGCAGTCGTCCAGGAACTGCTGCCAAGTCGCAGGTTCACCGGAAATACCGGCCTTATGGAACAGGTCCTTGCGGTAGAAGAACCCATATGCGTCGTATCCGAGGGGCACGCTGTACTGCTTGCCGGCGTAAGTCGACGATGACTTCACCGAAGCGTAAGTCTGGTTCCAGCCGTTCTTTTGCCAATCGCTGCTCAAGTCTTCGAGCAGGCTGCGCCGTGCAAAATAGGCCATCCGTTCGCCGTTGTGCCAACTGAGCACATCGGGCGGATCAGTGGCGAGCCAGCCCGACATCTGCACCTTGTAAGCCTCTTCTCCGACATAGCTGATCTTAAGATCGACATCGGGATTGGCCTTCTTGAACTGATCGAATGCGTTTTGCCAGGTGGCGCGCTGATTGCCGCGCGCGGATACCGTGATATTCAGCGTTCCTGACCAGGCCGAAGATGCCGCTGCAAAAGTCGCGCAGCTCAGAGAGGCCAGCGCGAGTGCGCGCACGTTGAGTTTCATCGTTGTCTCCATTGTTTGTGTAGTGCAAACGGCTGTTCCGGGCGGTCCGAGATTTAAGCGCTTAAATTTTTATCGCCAGGTTGCCGTGGTCGGTCGTACCATGTGGTCTCCTATGAAGGGGGTGCTTCTGATGGGACGGAAGTTAGCGCACAGAATCCTGTCGCGCAACGTTTGGGAGTGCGTCCCACCATCTGGGAAAACGAGCTCGGGCAACGGGCGGCGCCTGACCGCTTGAATCGGGGGAAAAGAATTTGGTCACACTTGCCGAAGTGGCGCGGCGAGCGAAGGTAACGGGGGCCACCGTTTCCAACGTATTACGCAATCCTCACAAGGTGAAGCCGGAAACGGTGGAGCGGGTGCTTGCGGCCATCCGCGAGCTCGGTTATCGGCCGAACCTGACGGCCCGCGCGCTCGCGAGCGGCCGTACGTCGACGCTCGCGCTGATGCTTTCGAACATCACGAACCCGTTTTACCCGGAGTTCGTGCGCGCGGCGGAACGCGAAGCGCGTAAGCGCGGCCACTTTCTGCTCGTATGCAACACGGATGACGATCCTGCCATTACGCGGGCCTATCTGGAGCAGATCGCAGGTTCGCTCGCGGCCGGGGTCATCGTCATGAACACGGATCTGAGCGAGCGCGAACTGACGGAGATTGCGGGTAAGAGGGCGGCGGTCGTGCTCTGCATGTGGGAGCATGTCCGCGCTTCGCGCGCGTTGCCTTGCGTCACTATCGATTTTGCGGCGGCCGGCGCACTTGCGGCCGCGCATCTGTCGGAGCTCGGACACCGCAAGTTCGGTGCGCTGGTCGGCGCGGGCTCGGGCGGCCCGCAGACGGTGAGGCTTCGCGGATTTACCGATGCGCTCACGAAACACGGCCATGGCGAAAACGCAGTTGCCGTCGCGCATGCGCACGATTCGATCGAGAGCGGCTACGAGGCGGCCACGAAACTGTTGCGTTCCGACCGAACCTTGACGTCGATCTTCGCGACGAACGACCTGATGGCCATCGGCGCAATGCAGGCGGCCGCGGATCTCGGCAAACGCGTGCCCGAGGATCTATCGATCATCGGATTCACCGATATTGCGCTTGCCCATCAATTCCGCCCGGCGTTGACTACCGTGCGGTTGCCCACAGCGGAGATCGCCGCGCGCTCGATAGCGCTCGCGCTCGAGATGGTGGAAGGTGCGAGGCCGGCTCGCGCCGTGCATGTCGTGCCTGGAATGGAACTGGTCGTGCGCGAATCGACAGGGCGCACGCCGCCGTTGCGGCCGAGGCGAACGCAGCCCCGCTCGCAAAAGCCGAGATAAATTTTCTTGCCGCTATGGCTGCAGGGCGATTCGACGGCTTTGGATCGACGACTTCATGCCGCTTTGCTTTTCGGTGTCTTCGTTTCCGCATCCGCAGGCGTCTTCCGGCTCTTCTTCAAGGCCGTTCGGTTATAGACGATCGCTGCGCGCACGAGATTTTTAAACGCGCGCTTGTTTATCTTGTCGCCTTCGAAAAAATCGATCGCTCGTCTTGCGTTGCCTTCGAGCCCCGCGTTGAAGAGCTTATCCGGATCGGGCATGTGCGCGCCGTGCAGAAAAGTGACCTTCACTTTCCCTTTGTGGGCGTTGGCGACGGCAATCATCCCATCGCAGTACCAGACGGGGCTTCCCATCCACTTCCATTCCTCGACGATGTGCGGATCGGCTTCGAGAATGGCCGCACGGAGCTCGGCGAAGGTCTTGCCGCGCCAGTCCGTGAGGCCTGCGATTAGTTCGTCGATGCGTTCTGAAGGATTCATCCGGTCTCCTCGATGCGATGCGCGCCGTCGCGCAGTCTACTCCAGCCGGCGCGATGGCGCAGCGCCGAAGCCGAACCGCATGTCGATCTGCTGGAGGAGCGTGCGCGCGAGCTCGGATGCGCCGCGTTGAATGAGCGTATCGGTGACACGCGATAGTGCATACGAGGCTGCCACCGCGGCCGCGAGGGTAAGCATGAAGACGGCCAGCGACATCCACGATCCATGCGTGGCAAGGAAGGCCGAATCCCGGAAAACGTACATCGCCGCGAATGGGAAGATGAAATGCCAGAGATAGACGCCGTAGCTTTCGCGCCCAATGGCATCGGCGACACGGGCAGGCAGCGACCGGTCGGCCCGCGAGCAGCATGCAAGCAACAAGGCGGCGGCTCCGCATGCCGCGACGATGGGCGCCAATTCGTGCGCGAGTCCCAGCCAGACGCCAAGGACGGCGGTGCCCGCGCCGCAGAGGATCGAAACGAACAGTGCGACGGCCATGCCACGGCGGCTCAATTGCACTTGCCCAACGAGATATGGGCCGAACAGATTCCAGCACCAGAAACCCACGAGAAAACACGGTACTTGGACCGGAGGCCAGAAATAGAAGAACGTGTTGTTTTGAACGCTGCATTCGAGGCGGCCGCCGCATGCGCCGGTAATAAGAGACGCTGCGCAAGCGGACAAGAGCAGCACGCTCAGCGCCGTCAGCCGAGAACGCGAGCCGCCTGTACAGAAGAAGACGAGCGGCGCGATCAGATAGAACAGCATCTCCACTCCGATCGACCATCCGCCCGGGACGACGTTGTTGATGGCCGAATTGGACAGTGCGTGAACGAAGAACAGGTTCAGCAGGATGTCAGAGGTGTCGTGGGGCCCGAGAATCGAGGCGTGATCGGCCTGAAACGTGTAGGTGTACCAACTCATCAGGCCATATCCGACGATTGCGACGTAGTAGAGCGGAGCGATGCGGAAAAACCGTTTGACGTAAAAACGCAAGACGATCTGACCGGTGCTTGCATATCGTGCACGTTCGGTCTCCAGCGTCATGAAGATCGTAACGGCGCTGATCACGAAGAAAAGCTGTACTCCATATTGGCCCATACGGGCGACGATTTTCGCCCAATGCGGCAGATGAGGAAATTGAAACGACAAGTGAACTGCGACGACTGAAACGACGGCAATGGCCCGACCGCAGTCGAGACCCGGTACTCTTTTTCGATCCATCCACTCTCCTTGCATCGGCTCGAGCTGTTGTTTGCATGACAAGACAGCTCTGGGTCGCCGGTCTTCGAGGCGTTTATAGGTGCATTGAGTAGTGTTCGGTTCAGGATCGCGCGAAAGTTCCCCTCGTTCTCGCGCGCATACCTGCAGAGGAAGTTCGCATGCGGGGGTATGACGCCACGAGGTGCGCACGCCATGCCATTAGTTCGCGCACCGAGCGACAAGCATGTCTCGAATGGACGAGGATTTCGCACCGGGTGAATGCAGTCCGCTATACGCGAGCACGCGATACGCTGTTGTGCTCGACGCGGCGGCAACCGAACTTCCATTTACGAAATGGCGCGACGCGATGACACCGAGTCCCGGATGGTTAGATCATGCAGTCGTTCCCTGCTTCCACCATCATGATCCGGTGTTACCGGGCGGCCCCGGTAGCGGAACCTCGGGAGGCAGCGCAAGCGCGCGAAAGCCATCCACCGTCAATGCCGCACTCGATGCGCTGCGCACTCCGGGGGTGGCCGATGGCGCGTCGGCGTCTTTCAAGGCCGGAGCCGGTAGCGATGATCAGTCATTGTCCGGGCGTGCGGGGGATAGCGTCGACGCATTGAGACGGCGTATAGCCGATTCGATCGTGTACCGCGATGGCATCCACGTCCTTCCGGTCAACGTCGCGTATTTGACTCCCGCAGGCGCCGAAAAGTGGGTGGTAGCGTCCAAAGATCCGAAGTACGCGTTGCCTCGAGCGGAACTCGCACTCGTCAAGGCCTTCGTTGAGGAATGGGACGGACACATCGGCGCGATTCGGGAGTTCGGGCCGGGAGATGGGTGCAAGGCGGCGGAGATTATCAAGAGCTTCGGTCAGCCAGCGCCGGAATACACGGGAGTAGACGTGAACCCCGCGTTGTTGGAAAAAGCGAAAAGTACGCTTTCGGCGCTCCAACGAGCTCGGCCAGAATTGAAATTGAAATTCGATTCGCTCGATCTGGAGGATCCTCATTCGATCGGTGAGGCGCAACGTCCCGTCCCCCACCGCGACGGGTTGACGGTGGGAATGCTGTTGGGCCAAACGCTTGGTAATCCAGACCATCCAGCGATCATGTTGAAAAACATTCAGTCGCGCTTGCCGCTCGATGGCCGGCTTCTCGTGGGCGTGGCGCTCATTCCTGAACAAGAGGCTGCAATGGAAAGGACACTGGTCGGATATCGAGCCACGGCCTATCAAGAGCACATCCTTGCTTCAGTCAAGCAGCTTGGCTTGGCCCATGCCGGCCGGTTGCAGATCGTTTGGGACGCCGAGCGTCATAGCGTGGTGGGCTACTTCAAGTTCGATCGCAACGTGAAGGTCCCGGGAACACAGCTCGAGTTCGCGCGAGGCGATCGCATGCAGGTTTTCTATTCGCATCGGTTCACGGAGGGCGAAATGACGGCACTCCTCAACAGCACCGGATTCGACGATGTGCGGATCAAGAAATCCGAATCGTTTCCCTACGCAGTCATCGGCGCTCGAGTGGCCGGCGATGCGCGAGCGGCATAAACGCCGCGGTCGATAAGCGGAGCCGATGCGGTTGCCGCAGCTTACTCATGCGGAAATTCCCGCGCTGCGGACGGTGCCGCAGTACAAACCCTGTCATACGTCCGTTTCTCGTGCTCATCCAGGCGAAGACTTACTCCATCCCCTCGTAGAATGGCGCGGGCTCGGGACAGTGCGTACGCTTCGATACATGCTCCACGCGTTCTTGCAACGAGCATCGATTTTTCGGAGAACCACGATGTCTCGGCTGAACACATGGCTTTTGATGGGCAGCAACGCCTACGCCGAATATACCTACGTGCCATGGCTCGGCAAGAACGTCTATCGCCGCACCGTCGATCTGCGTTACGTCACATTGCTTTGACCGTTCCAGCGCGGCGCGCAACCTGATTGCCGCCGCGTCTTTTTTCCCACACCCGCTGCACCGAGCGAGGCGCCGCCAAAGAAGCGGCGAAGCGCCGGCAGCGCTTCCGCGTTTACCGGTTCATCCAGGAAGAGAAGGGAAATCCGCCGCATCGCAGCGTTGAGCCGCGCGGGGCAACCGCGAGCGCTCAGCGCGCCTCGCGTTCGTCTGACGATTCGTGCGTCGTGGGTTCAGTCGCTCGGATCGTCGAGCATGGCAAACATGCGTGCCGCGTCCGATTCCTTGCGCAACATGCATTGACGCGATTTCTCGATCGCCCGCACGATGCGCGTGCGGCCGGGGCCGCGCGTCGCACGCGACGCGCATAACGACGATCGCCCACCGAGCCGGCATCGTGCCCGAAATCGTTCCGCTCTGACCGCCATGGTTGTCCACCGCAAAGACGCATTGACGAATCCGCCCGGCATCGCGCGCGGCGGACATGCCGCGCTCATCCGGATCGGGCTCCCGGGCGCTATGCCTGACGAGGTGCCGCCCTGCGATCAAAGGTAGGCCACCGCATGCGCGGCGACAACTGTGCGAGAAGACGCCGGGCGCGCACAATCGTTTGATGCGTTCATACTTCGGTATGGCCGGCCCGCCGAGAAGCACGTGCAGTAGCGGCGTATGTGCCGTACGCCTCGTGCGGTACCTTTGGCGCGGCCTATAATGACTGCCGATTCCCGCGTTGCGGCGGCGCCTCGTGCGCCTGATGCGCGCCGGGTGCACGGGGGCCGCATGGTATCCGCTCAGCATTCGACAGTGACGAAGACAGGCGACGATTCCCCCATCGTCTATGTAGTCGACGACGACGAAGGAATGCGCAACGCGTTACGCAATCTATTGCGTTCGGTAGGATTCGCGGTCGAAACGTTCGGATCGGTACGCGATTTCCTCGACTTCAAACGAAAGGCCGTGCCGAGCTGTCTCATTCTCGACGTCAGATTGCCCGGCGAGAGCGGTCTCGCGTTTCAGCAGGATATGAGCCGCAATGGCTTGCGCATGCCTGTCCTGTTCATGTCGGGCCATGGCGACATCGAAATGTCCGTCAAGGCGATGAAGGCCGGCGCGCTCAATTTCTTCCCCAAGCCGTTTCGCGAGCAGGATCTGCTCGATGCAGTCAACGAAGCGCTGGCGCGCGACGGTGAACGGCTCGCCGCCGAACGCTCGCTCGCATCGCTCGGCATGGCTTACGAATCGCTGACGCCGCGGGAACGCGAGGTCATGGCGTTCGTGATCGCCGGCCTGATGAACAAGCAGATTGCCGCTCGAATGAATCTGAGCGAGATCACCGTGAAGATTCACCGTGGCCAGATGATGAAGAAGATGGAAGCGCGTTCGCTGCCGGATCTCGTGCGAAAGGCGCAGGCGCTGGGGGTGGAGCCGCGGCGTTGAGAAGCGTGCGGGAGGCGCCGAAAACGCCTAACCGCGCTTGACCATGGCCCGTTCCAGACATTGCTGCAACTCGTGCGTGTCGATCGGCTTTTTCAGGAGCGCGAGCGCACCGTTTGCCGTTACGCGTGTGCGCAGCGCTTCAGTCGTGAACGCCGTGACGAAGATGGTAGGTGGCGCATCGCCCGAGGCTAGCAGTTGCTCATGTAGTTCGATGCCGCTCATGCCTGGCATCCTGACGTCCGAAATCAGGCATCCGAGTCCGTCGAGGCCCGCCAGCGACCGGCGCGACAAATATGCTTCGGCGGAGTCGAACAGCAGCGTCTGCCAGCCGAGCGAGCGCACCAGATTCGCGATCGCGAGGCGCGACGCTTCGTTGTCATCGACGATCGAGACGGTACCGAAAAAGGGCATGAATGAACTCGTTTCCGCGAGCGGCGGTAAGACATGCCGCTCGCCATCGTTTATCAGTACCGAGGGTAGTCCGTAACCCATCGAACCGACATCATACGGAGGTATGCCGTCGATCGCCGCGGTGGTAGGATGGACTCACCGTTGTCTCGAAAGCGGTACTGGAAGCAGCGAGACAGCGTTGAACGCGGCGCGGCTTGCCGGCGCACGTTCGGCGTGTCGCAGCGGAGGTGGACAAATGGCACAGGAGACCCCCAACGCGCCGGCTTACGCCGGTGACCTCGCTGCGGCGCCCGATGCCGCTGGACGCGGAGCGCAGGCAGGTTTCGATCGGCCGCTGCGCGAGAGCGAGGCGCACTGGCGTGAGGTGTTCGAGCACAACCCCGTCATGTACTTCATGGTCGATGCCGACGGCATCGTTCAATCGGTCAACGGATTTGGCGCCGCGCAACTCGGCTATCGTGTCGACGAACTGGTCGGCCAATCCGTTCTCGCGGTATTCCGTGAAGAGGACCGGCCCTTCGTCATCCAGCAGATGAGTATTTGTCTGGCAGATCCCGGTCTTTCGCACAGTTGGGAAGTCCGCAAGATCAGGAAAGACGGCTCGTTGCTCTGGGTGCGCGAGAACGCGAAAGCGGTGCGGCGCCCGGACGGTTTTCTGGTTCTCGTCGCCTGCGAGGACATCACCGAGCGCAGGCGAACTGAAGACGCGCTCCGGCAAAGCGAGATGTACCTGGCCGAAGCGCAGCGTATCAGCCATACCGGCAGCTTCGGCTGGCGGATTCCGAGCGGCGAACTGATCTGGTCTGCGGAAACGTACCGTATTTTCGAATACGATCCGTCCGTCGAGCCGACCGTCGAACTCGCGCTCCAGCGCATGCATCCCGACGATCGCGAGTTCGTGCGGCAACTGCTGGAGCGCGTGATGCTCGAACAGACGGACTGGGACGTGGAGCATCGGCTGCTCATGAGCGATGGGCGGGTCAAGGACGTTCGCGCGGTGGCCCACGCCGTGCGTGACGGTGCCGGCAACCTCGAATTCATCGGTGTCGTGATGGATGTGACGGCGTCGCGCAAGGCGGCTCAGGAGTTGAGCCGTGCGCGCGCCGAGCTTGCGCATGTGATGCGCGTGACGACGCTCGGCGAGCTGGCCGCCGCGATCGCGCATGAGGTCAATCAGCCTATCGCGGCGATGGTCACGGATGCACAGGCATCGTTGAATTGGCTGGGCCGTGAGCCCGTCGATCTCGGCGAAGTCGATCAGGCGCTTCACCGTATCGTCGAGAACGGCAACCGAGCGGCCGATGTCATCGGCCGCATCCGCGAACTGGTCAAGAAGGCGCCGCCCCGCATGGGGATGGTCGACCTGAACCTGGCCGTCGAGGAAATGATCGGACTGACACGCGCGGAGATTGCGGGCTCGGGCGTGGCGCTGGAAACCGCGCTCGAGGACGATCTACCTTCGGTGCACGGCGACCGCGTTCAGCTGCAACAGGTACTGCTGAATCTGATCGTGAACGCGCTGCAGGCAATGAGCGCAGTGGCGCCCGGGCAAAGAAAATTGCGCATTTGCACCGCACGCATCGAGTTCGATCGCGTGCGTGTGTCCGTGCAGGATTCGGGACCTGGTTTGTCGGCGGCGCTCGTCGATCGCATCTTCGCGCCTTTTTATTCGACGAAGCCCGATGGACTCGGGATGGGACTATCGATCTGTCGATCGATCGTAGAGGCGCATGACGGACGTTTGTGGGCAAGCGCGGACGAGCCCGGCGCGACGTTCCATTTCACGATACCGGTCGATTCGGCGCGGTAATGGCCGGAAAAAGCCGCATCAAGCGGCTATGCCGTGTCGCTCTTGTCATTTCGGCCATGCGGCAGAACGCACGCGCATTCGAGGCCGAAATCGCCAACGAGGGTGCGAACTTGCAGGGCAGTGACGGCGCGCCATGCATCGCGCTCAACCCATCGCGAGGAGTCCGAGCCCCACCTGGGTAATCATGCCGGCGGCGATTACGATCTCGGGATCGATTCTGCGCAGCAGCCCGCCGTCGGCGACGAGATGCGGCTGCGTGATATCGACGGGCGATGCTTCGGCGCCGCGCACCGGCGGTCTGATCGCAGCAATCGGCCCTCGCCGGACGATCGGGCCGCGACCATGATTCGCACCGTGGGCGTGTTGATGCGCGAGCTGGAATCCGCGTAGGAAGACACCGTCGGCCGCAACCATGCCCATTTGTATGGAGGCGGACGCAATGTCGCCCGTCATGATCGAATGCGCGGCACCCAATGCATTGGCCGCGGCGAACGGCACCGACGCGATCGTTGCGCCCAGCATCTGGAATTCGGGCAGCCTTTGAAAGAACGGCGGCTTGTACAGCCGGCCCCCATCGGGCCGTTTTCTGCCGTATACGAGAAGCTCCCCGAGCGCTTTTTGTACCCACAGCGGCCGCTCATCGTTGCCCGGCAGGAATCGACGCAGCTTGTCGCCGGCCGCCGGCACGGTCGGATCGAAATTGTGTTTGTTACCGATCACTTCGAGCGAGCGGGCGAGCCGTTGCCCTCCGTTGCCGCTCAGATGCACGGGAACGAACATCAGCGTAGCGAGGTTGGCGAGCCAGGTCGCCGTGCCTTCCATCGAATCGAAGCCCGTCAGCATGACTTGCGGTGCGAGCCAGATGCCGGCTGCGGCGATATCGCTCGGCGCATAGCTTGCGCCCCAGAAGACGCGGCGCGCGCGCTCGACGGGGCTTTCGGACGCGAAAAGCCCTTCGTTGGCGAGCGTATCGAGCCGACGGAAGGCATCGACGTCGTCCGGCGTGGTCCGCAATATTTCGGCGAACATCGCAAGCTCGTCGCGATCGTGGCGTCGATAGCCGCGAACGAGTCCGCGCACCCCCGTCGTCCGCCTTTCCAGCAGATCCAACGCGGGCATCTCCGCGGGTTCCAGTGACGAGGAGACGCCCTCGACCTCGCCGACAGCGCCTGCGGCGCGCGTCAGCACCCGCTCTCGATCGACAGCGAGTTCGTCGAGACGCTGCATGACGCGAATCTGGACGATGCGCTTGGCTGCATTGATGCCGGCGCGCGCTCCGAACATCGCGCGCCCCGTTTCGAGCATTGTCTCCATCGTGGTGTCGGCGGGCAGGTGCAGGCCGTACCGCATGCCCACGTAGGCACCGGTAGCCGTCGCGGCGATCTTGCCCAGTGCGAGCGCCCCCGCTCGACGAATCTTGCGCTGGGGCATGCCGGTCACCGGCGGTGCGCCATAAGCCTCGCCCGGCGCCATGCGATATTTCGCGCGCGTATTAGCAACGGTGGTCTGGTACAACGTGCCGCGATCGTCGAGCACCATCGCGGCGCGCGCGACGAGTTCCGTCTCGATGCGCCGTTGTCTGAGGCCGGTCTGCAGCTCGCGCGGAGGGCCTTCGATGCGATAGATCGCCACGTCGGCGTCCGGGTTGGACTTGAGTAGGCGAATGGCGTGCTCGCGTGCACTTTCGAGGCTCGCGAACGGGCGCGTATGCGCATCGAGCGTCAAGGCGCTGCCGTCGCTGCCGAGCACATCGACGGGCATCTGTTTCGTCGAAAGGACATAGTGGGCCGAATCCCGTCGCGGCCCGGCGATGAATCGATGACCTTCTCGCCGCTCCTCAGGCGTCAGCGCGCGAATGCGGGTGCCGAGCGAGACATGCTCTGAGACATAGGGGGGCGGTGCTTGAAATGCGGCGAGGCCTTCGCGCTGCTTTTCCGTCATCTCGTGCGGCAGGGTGCCGATACCGGCGCGCGCCAGTCGCACTTGCTCGGGCAGCGCGCGCATTGCGCTATCCGATTGCGGGCCGAGGTGCGACGTGAACGTGGCGGCAGGCAGCAGCTCGACGCCTTCGGCGCGTTCGTGGGTCGGATCGTTATGCTCGGGAATCTGCGGTGCGAGGACGGTGACGTTGTCGTTGTCAATACCGTCGGTCTGGGCGCCCGCGCTTGCACTTTGCCCATCGTGTTCGTCCTCGAGCTGGGCCGCAAGGAGTTCGGCTAGAGGAACGGGTAGCGGTTCGTTGAGCAACGCCCGAAAGAATTCGATGACGCGTGGGTCCGTCCCGGATGCTGCTTCGAACGCTTCGAACGGCACCTCGGCGTTCCACTGCGGTTTGTTGCCGGGCGGCTGTTCGAAATCGTTGGGCGCCATGTGAGCCGGCCGTTGTCCGAACCATTTCGCGAGCAGCGCGCGGATCGCGAGTCGCTCTTCGTCTGTGCACCGGCTCAATATTTCGAGTGCCGCGGGTGTTTCCCGTAAGTGTCGCTGCTCGTACCACCCGGCTTCGATGGCCGATATCCGTACGGGCTCGCGGATATCGCCGCGGCCCGATTCCTTCGTTTTTTCGATGGCTTCGTCGAGTGCTCTGGCGCTTTCCGAATGACCGGGATGCACGGCGGCCTCCGAGCGCAGACTGAAGGCTACGGCCGGCTTCTCTTCGGCGATGATCCCCGCGATGAATTCGACGATATGCTCGCGGTTCCAATCGGCGATATGACTGTATCGAAGACTACGTTCGGCGGGCGAGTTGTACGGACTGCGGTCCGGATAGCTGAGCACATGGATTTTCAAAAGAGCTGGATCGGGACACAAATCGGCGAGAAAGCCGAACGATTGAGCAATGCGCGTCGCGCCGTATTGCTCCGAGTAGAGCGCCTCCTTTCCCGTTGCGGCGAACTTCGGCCGCTGAATGTCGGTTTCGCTCGTGAATGCCGTGCCGCCGTTCGATTGCGTGAGATAGACGACATTGACCTTCACGCCCATTGCAAACAACGTGCTGATCGTTTTGACCATCATCGTTTCGTCGTCGGGGTGGGCAAGCACGATCAGCGCGCTGTCGAAGTTCCAGCCTGGCGCATGCCGATCGAGCAGCTCCTGCATCGCCGGATGAATCTTGTTGGCTCGCACGGCATCGCCCGCGTTGGGTAAAACGCTGCCGCCGACTTCGGGCGTTTCATCGGGCGATGCGGCATCGACGTCGGTGGCCTTGGACTGCGTCTGCGCGTCGTCGCCGCGGGACCTGGCCGCTTGCGGGCTTGCACTGCGACGCGCGCGTTTGCCATCGACCAAGCCGGCCAGGCGCGATGGCGCATGCGAGCGTCGGATCGGCCCGTCATGCGCAGCCGAGGGTCGTCCTTCCGACGGGCGGGACGCGTACTCGTGCTCGGTGGCATGTGCTCTGGAAATGCGCTTCAACACGGCAGGGCTCTCATCGAAGAAACGAAGTGACGCACGCGGATTGCACGTTTCGCGCCGTCACTGCGATGCGGGAAATAGGTTGATGGTTATTGTGCACAGCCACGGCGCTCATGGCGTGCTGTGCTTCGGCGTACGACGCAGGTCTTCGCGCCAGAGCCGCGTGCAGGCCTATCGATAGTCGGCGGACGAACAAGAAACGAAAACGGCAAGCGAACTCCGAATCCTGCGGCGATCGTTACGCCAGTCGGCCATGCGGCCCCAAATCATGCTCTGTCGCTAAAGTCGGACCGGCGTGCGCCGATATTCTCGTAAGAGAGCGCAATAGCGACGACGCGCGCAGGCGTGCACGCGTTGCAGCGCAACAAATTGAATCAAGGTTAAAAAAACGGCATGCGTGTCGCGATCTCTTGTCAGGCCAAGATGGCAGTTCACGGGTTAATCGGCATTGCGCGCTCTGCCGGTGAGTGGCTTCGCCGCATCGAAACGGGCTCCCGTGCATTTCTTCCCGTGGCGCTCTTCCTCTTGAGCGTAGGGACGTTTGCGTGCGGTGCCGCATACACGCTCGCGTCGCACAAGCAGGCTCACGACGTGCGCACGCGAGCAATGCATGTCCGCAATAGCGTCGAGGCACTGCAATCGCTGCTGCTGCAGGCCAATGCGGAATTTCTGCTGGGCTTGGGCAGTGCGCGGGCGACCGACTACGGTTGGCCGATCGAACGCGTGGGCGAGGCGGCGCGTTGCTTCGAGCGTCTCGGCGAGATACTGGCGAACGACCCGGCCAATCTCGCGCTCGTCACCGCACTTCGGCAGGATACGGCGCGCTGGGTAGGCCAGCTTGCCGAGACGGCCGTTCACGCGAGTGTGAGCCAGCAACGGGCCACTGTCGATAGTGACCGGCTGCTGTCGACCAATCGCAATCTGACCGGTATCGTGAGTCGACTCGCGGCTCTGCGTGCCGGACAGGTCGAGATTCTGCGCATCGACTCCGACAGAACGGCCGACCGGCTATTCGTCGAACGGGCCGTGCTGGCTTCCACCGCCGCGATCGCATTCGGCCTGTTGCTGTATGCGTTCGCGGCACGGCATCGAGTCCAATTGGCCCGGCAACGTGTGCATGTCGTGGCGCAGGAAAGCCAGCGACGCTTTCGCGACTATTTCGATCACCATCCTTTGCCGATGTTGATCTTCGATGTGCGGACGCACGCCATACTCGCTGCGAACGACGCGTCGGCGCTGCAATACGGTCATTCGCAAGAGGAGCTTTGCGCCCGCACGATGACATCGCTTTACGCGCCCGAGGACCTGCCGGCGTTTCGCGACGATTTGCGCCGGTTCCGGCAGGCCGAGGTCCTGAGCGGTTCGGCGGGACTGTGCCGGCAGCTCGACAAGAGCGGAGCGCGCATCTTCGTCGAGTTGTCCTATCATTTTCTGGACTATGCGGGTCATGACGCCTGTTTCGTGACGGCAATCAACGTGACGAGGCGAAAGCACGCCGAGCTCGCGCTGCGTCTGCGCAGCAAGGCGCTCGATGCCATCGGCAACGGTGTGTTGATCATGCGGCCGACCGATGCGGGCAACGTCATCGAATACGCGAATCCTGCGTTCGAGAAGATCACGGGATTCGCGCGAGAGCATATCGTTGGCTGCGACCTGAGCTCCGTCGACAGCCGATTCGGTCATCACGCGGCCGTCGCGGCAATCGGTCGCAGCCTCGCGCAAAAGGCGGACCTCTCGACCCTTCTGCGCAGCCGCCGGGAAGATGGCAAGACGTATTGGAACCAGCTGCATGTTTCGACGGTTCACCCCGAGGATGAACCCCATACGCATCACATCGCGGTCATCAACGATGTCAGCGAGCTCATCGAATCGCGCGACCTGCTGCTCAAGCAGGCGCGATTCGATGCCCTGACCGCGCTTCCGAACCGTGTCATGCTCGCCGAGCTGCTGGATCAGGCCATTGCGCAAAGCGGCGCCTTTGCGTTGCTTTTTATCGATATCGATCACTTCAAGGACGTCAACGACAGCCTGGGTCACGGCGCGGGCGATGCGCTGCTGCGCGAAGCCGCGGTGCGGTTGGCGAGTGCGATCGGTGGGGACGATGCCGTCGCACGGTATGGCGGCGATGAATTCGTTGTCCTGATCGATTGCACGAAGCGCGACGATGCGCTCCAAGCGGTACTCGAACGGGTGAAGCGGGCATTCGACGCGCCGATCGCGATAGACGACGTCCAATTGCACGTGCAAACGAGCATCGGCGTGACCTGCTATCCGACGGATGGCGCCGATGCTGAGTCCCTGCTTCGGAATGCGGATCTCGCGATGTATCGCGCAAAGGCGCTCGGCCGCAACAGCATTCAGCACTTCAGGGCGGAACTCGCGCACGAGGCCAAGCGCCGGATTCTGCTGTCGCGCCGACTGCGCGAGGCCTTGGCGGCCGATGCGTTCGAGCTCGTCTACCAACCGCAGATCGATACGCGTTCGATGACCGTGACGGGCGTCGAGGCGCTGATCCGGTGGAACGACGAGGAGCTTGGCGCGGTCAGCCCCGCATCGTTCATTCCGCTCGCGGAAGAGCTCGGTCTCATTGCATCGATCGACGAGTGGGTCCTCGATGTGGCCTGTGCTCAGGCCAAGCTTTGGGAAAACGTGCTGCCTGGCGTGCGCATGTCCATCAATGTTTCGCCGCGCCAGCTCGCGCGGCGAGACTTTCATCAAACGGTGCGTCAGGCGCTGGACAAAGCGCGGCTTTCGCCGGGGAGTCTGGAGATCGAAATCACCGAGCGCGCATTGGTTGCGCAAGGCGCGCTGCCGACATTGCGGGCGCTGAGCGAGATTGGCGTAGCGATCGCGATCGACGACTTCGGCTCCGGCTATTCGAGCCTGTCGTATTTGCGCAGCTTTCATGCGGACAGGCTCAAGATCGACATGTCTTTCGTGCACGGCATCGGCAAGAGCCGAGAGGACGAAGCGATCATCAAGGCAATCCTGGCGCTTGCGCACAGCCTGCGGTTCGAAGTCGTCGCGGAAGGGGTGGAAACGGCCGATCAGCTGAATTTTTTGGTCGACGTGCAGTGCGATGCAATTCAAGGGTACATTTTTTCGCCTCCCGTTTCGGCAAAGGATGCACCGGAGCGGATTGCATGCCTTGATTGCACCCCTTCTCGATTAGTGAATCTTGTCTAAATCCGTTTTTTTCGCTTACACCTATTCGCGTTTATTGCTTCACTTCATGTCGCTGGCGGGCAGCAGGCTTCGCGCGCTGCCTGACCCAAATCAGATCATTCCGATAGACGAATCGGAGGAGGCGACATGACAGGATCGATCAAAAGGGCGGTGTTCTCCGGCGCGATAGTGCTTGCGTCGATCGTTGCGACCTGGCCGGCTGGTGTCGGCGCGGCGCGAGCGTCTCAGTCGATCTCGCTGGCTGCGGCAACGGCCGCTACCGTTGCCACCGTTGGCGAGGCCGATACCTATGCGGCAACGCGCTACCCCATCGTGCTCGTGCACGGCCTCACCGGGACGGACCGGTACGCGAATGTGCTCGACTATTGGTATGGCATACCTCGCGATCTGCAATCGCATGGCGCGGCGGTCTATGTGGCGAATCTCTCCGGTTTCCAGAGCGACCTCGGCCCCAACGGGCGCGGCGAGCAACTGCTCGGTTTCGTCAAAGAGGTGCTCGTTGTGACGGGCGCGCAAAAGGTCAACTTGATCGGGCATAGCCAGGGTGGCCTCAGTGCCCGCTACGTGGCGGCCGTGGCGCCTGAGCTCGTTGCATCGGTGACGACGATCGGCACGCCGCATCACGGCTCGGAGTTCGCCGACTTCGTGCAAGACGCGATGCGCAAGGACCCGACGGGGCTCACGCAACCGGCCATCGCGCAGCTCGCCAATGTCCTCGGTGTATTGCTGAGCAGCAATCGCAATACGAACCAAAATGCGCTTGCGGCGCTGCATGAGCTGACGAGTTCGGGCGTCGCCTCCTTCAATGCGGCGGTGCCGAGCGCAGGCCTCGGCGCCCCCGGCAGTTGCACGACGGGCGCGGCCACCGAGACGGTGGGTGGCTACACGCATTACCTCTACTCGTGGGCAGGCACGGCCATCGAGCCGAAGGGGTCTCTCTTCGGGGTGCGCGGCGCGAAAGACACGAGCGTGTCCGGTGCGCTCGATCCCGCGCTGTATGCGGATCCGGGCACGCTGACGCTTTTCGGTACCGGCACGATCATGGCCAACCGCAACGCCGTGCCCAACGACGGACTCGTTTCGCTATGCAGTGCACTCTATGGCAACGTGCTCGGAACGCACTATCACTGGAACCATCTCGACGAAATCAATCAACTGTTCGGTCTGATGGGGCAGAACGCGGAAGACCCGGTCGCCGTGATTCGCACGCATGCGAACCGGTTGAAGCTGCAGGGACTGTAGCGCGTGGCCGGCGGTTCGCGCAGCAGCGCGGGCTCACGCTTGCGCTCGTTCCTGTCTTGCAGTGCTTTTCGAGCGGTTGCGGCAACCCTGACTGCCATGGCGGCGTTTGCGTTCGTGGTTTGGTGCGTGGCCGACGGTCTCGACCATCACGCAACGAAATCTGTCGGACGATCGACCCCATCGCGGCACTCGAGCGCCGGCGAGCGCGAGGCAATTTCGCGCTCAGCCGGGCTAAGCGCGGCAACATCGAGCGGGGCCCAGCCGCGGTCGCTGTCCGGATCGATGGCGCCGCACTTGCCGCTCGATGTCCGGGGACATCTGGCCGTCACGCGCGCCGCGCGAGAGTTCTTCGACTATTTCCTGACGGCTCGTCACGAGGTGACGCCCGAAGTACTCGATGCGATGGTCAGGCGAGCGATTGCGGCGCAGCTCGAGGGCAGCAAGGCCGAACCGGAAGCGCTCGATCTCTGGCAGCGCTATCGTAGCTACCTTGCCGGGCTCGCCGATCTCGCGCCGCTGCAGGTCCCTGCTCTCGAACGCGGCGCCAGCGTCAATGTGGACGCATTGCAAGCGGCGTTCGATGCGCGGGCATCGCTCGCGAGCCGCACGATGGGTGCTGCGTGGAGCGAAGCCTTCTTTGGCGAGCAGTGGCGGACAACGGCTTATTCGCTCGCGCGCGTGCGAATCGCCAGCGATCCGACGTTGACGGACGAGCAAAGGGCCGCGCGACTCGACGCATGGAGGCAATCGTTACCGGCCGAAGAGCGCGCGTCGCTCGAGCGCGAGGCCAAAGCGCAAGCGAGCATGGACACGATCGCCGAGTTGACCCGGCAGCAGGGATCGGCCGACGAATTGCGCGCGCAAGCCACGCAGGCGTTGGGTGCCGAAGTGGCGGAGCGGATGGTGCAAATGCGCAGGCATGACGACGAATGGCGTGCACGATATGCCGATTACTCGGCGCAGCGGGCGCAGATCGATGCGATGGGGCTCGCGGCCGAGGCCTACGAGGGACGCGTGACACAACTGCGCGAGCGGATGTTTCCGAGTGCGGGCGAGCGCGTGCGTGCGGCAGCGCTCGATGCGGGGGCTACGCGGTAGCGGATTCGGCTGCGTGTGCGGGCTAAGCGACGAGAGCGCGGTGCAGTCGAGCGCGAACTCATGCGACCCGCTCGGCGCGGCGCTTGCCGAGCTGGCTTTCGATCGCGCGTGCCAGCGCATCGAAAGCCAGCGCCATCTTATCGTTCGGTACGCAGGCGTAGCCGAGCAGCAGGCCGCGCCGCGCGGCGTGTTCGGCGCTGTAGTAGGCCGAGAGCGGCCGCACGATTACGCCGGCGTCGAACGCTGCGGCGGTCACGGCGCGATCGTCGGCCGAATCCGGCAGGCCCAGCACGAGGTGAAGGCCGGCTTCATCGCCCATCACGGGCAGCGCGTCGCCGAAGCGCGATGCGATCGCATCGATGAGCAATTGGCGGCGCTCGCCGTAAAGCGTGCGCATGCGGCGCACGTGCGACGTGAGATAGCCATCCATGATGAACTCGGCCAGCACGGCCTGGTGCATGAGCTGGCCCTCGCGATACAGTTCGGCTACGCCGGTACGAAACGTATCGACGAGATCTTCAGGCGCCACCATGTAGCCGATTCGCAGCCCCGGGTACAGAATCTTGCCCAGGCTGCCGACGTAGATGACCCGCCCGGCTTCGTCGAGCCCTTGCAACGACGCGATCGGCCGGCTGCCGTAGCGGAACTCGCTGTCGTAATCGTCCTCGATGATCCACATCCGGTGCTGACGTGCGTATTCGAGCAGCGTGCGGCGCCGCGCGAGGCTCATGACCATGCCCAGCGGATATTGATGGGAGGGCGTGACGACGGCGAGCCGCGGTGGCTCCTTCAACGAGGGTTCGCGCGGATTGAGTCCTTCGTCGTCGACGGGCACAGGCGTGAGCGCGAGTCCGGACGACTGCAACACGCTGCGCGCGCCCCAATAGCAAGGTTCCTCCACCCAGGCGCGATCGCCTACATCGGTCAGAAGCCGCACGGCGAGGTCCATGGACTGATGGATGCCCGTTGTAATGATGATCTGATCGGGAGAGCACTTTACGGAGCGCGCGACGCGCAGATAATCCGAGAGCGCTCGCCGCAGTGGCCGGTAGCCGCCGCCCGGCGCGTAAGTGAGCAGTTCGGGGTTGGCCTCCTTCCAGAGTCGCGCTTGCAGGCGGCTCCACGTGCGAGCGGGAAATTCGGTGACATCGGGGACGCCCGGCATGAACGCGCCCCATTGCTTCGGTGCCACGCCGGCACGCGCGATCAGCTGTCGGCCGCGGTTCGAAAGGAGGGGTGCCGCGGCGTTTCCTGGGGTTTTCCCTGCGGCGGAGCCGGGGGGCGCGCCTGTTTGCGCGTTCGGCATATGCGTCGCACCGGCGCCTTGCTCGGTTCGGGCCGCGGGCTTCACGCGCATGGCGGCCGCGTCGGGACGGGTATCGGCAACATAAGTGCCGCTGCCCGTGGTGGAAAGCACGTAGCCTTCGGCGGTCAGTTGATCGTAGACACGGAGCACCGTATTGCGCGCAATATCGAGGTCTTCGGCCAGTGTTCGCGAGCTGGGCAGCTTGGTGCCGGGAGCGAGTTGCCCGGTGAGAATGGCCTGCTGGACGAGCCGCAGCACCTGGCGGTACATCGGTTCGGTCGTACCGCGCTCGAGCCGCGCGCCGAGCCAGTCGGACAAGATGATCGTGTCCAAAGTGGTTCCTCTCGGAATAATGAAATGGCTCCGTTCAGTGGAACCGTAACAGATTATATTGGATCGCACAGGAAGCGCGGTGCGCAACTGTCGATGGAGCCATTCGGGAGGAGACGATGAAATCGGAACAAGTGATCGTTAGCTTTCGCGGCGTGCGCAAGACGTACGACGGCGAAACGCTCGTCGTCAAGGGGCTCGACCTCGACATCTATCAGGGCGAATTCCTGACGCTGCTCGGGCCGTCCGGTTCCGGCAAGACCACTTGCCTGATGATGCTTGCCGGCTTCGAATTTCCGACCGGCGGCGAAATCCGGCTGGACGGACAACTGCTCAACACCGTACCGCCGCACAAGCGCAATATCGGCATGGTGTTCCAGAACTATGCGCTTTTCCCTCATTTGACCGTTGCCCAGAACGTCGAATATCCGCTGACCGTCCGCAAGCTCGGCGCGTCCGAGCGCGCGGCGCGCGTCCATGACGCACTCAAGATGGTGCGCATGGAAGCGTTCGCGAAACGCTATCCGGCCCAGTTGTCGGGCGGGCAGCAGCAGCGAATTGCGCTTGCGCGCGCGCTCGTATTCGAGCCGCGCCTCGTGCTGATGGACGAGCCGCTCGGCGCGCTCGACAAGCAACTGCGCGAGCACATGCAGCTCGAGCTGAAGGCGCTTCATGAGAAGCTGGGCGTCACATTCGTCTACGTGACGCACGACCAGGGCGAAGCGCTGACGATGTCGGACCGCGTAGCCGTGTTCGACAAAGGGATCGTTCAGCAGCTCGATACGGTCGACCGGCTCTACGAATCGCCTTGCAACGAGTTCGTCGCGAACTTCATCGGCGACAGCAATACGCTGCACGGTACGATCGCCGGTGTAGACGGCGAATTCTGCCAACTGCGTTTGCGCGACGGCACGCACGTCGTTGGCCGTAATGTCGCCAACGCGATTGCCGGCGCGCCGGCCATTGCCTGCATCCGTCCCGAGCGCTTGCGGCTTGCGCATGGGGGCAACGGCGCGGCGGTCGGGGGCCGCACCGGTCCCAATGCGCTGGCGAGCGAAGTGCGCGGCCTGATCTATTTCGGCGACCACGTGCGCATGCGCTGCGCCGTGCCGCAACAGGACGAGTGCTTCGTCAAGGTGCCGCTCGGTACCGAGGCGCTCGATGCGTTCGAGCCGGGGGCGCCGATCGCACTCGAGTTTGCCCCCGAACACCTGCGCGTTTTTGCTTGATCCGCGCGAAGCCACGGTTTCGCGCGCGCTGCACATTACCCGTCGCCGTAGTGGCGGATCCGCCCACGAAGAGGAGAACCCAGATGAAGACCAACATGATTTCGCTGCACCGTAGCGCTGTGACGGTGGCCCTCGCCGCCGCCGCGACGCTTTCGTTCGCGGCGGCAACGCAAGCGGCCGAACTGACCGTCGTCAACTTCGGCGGCGCGAATGCCGACGCACAGAAGGTGGCTTACTACCAGCCGTTCGAGAAGCAGACCGGCGACAAGGTCACGGCCGTCGAATACAACGGCGAGACGGCCAAGATCAAGGCGATGGTGGAAGCCAAGCACGTCAATTGGGATGTCGTGGAAGTGGAGTCGGGCGACTTGGGCCGCGGCTGTGACGAAGGTTTGTACGAGAAGCTCGACTGGTCGAAGATCGCCAAAAAAGACCAGCTGATCCCCGAATCGCCGCGCACTTGCGGTGTCGGCTTTTTCGTTTGGTCGACAGCGCTGGCCTATAACGCCGACAAGCTGAAGACCGCGCCGACCGGCTGGGCCGATTTCTGGGATGTGAAGAAATTCCCGGGCAAGCGGGCGCTGCGTAAAGGTGCGCGCGGCAATCTGGAGTTTGCGCTGATGGCCGACGGTGTCGCGCCGAAGGACGTATACAAGGTGCTCGCCACCAAGGCCGGTCAGGATCGCGCGTTCAAGAAGCTCGACGAGCTGAAGCCGAACATTCAGTGGTGGGAAGCCGGTGCGCAGCCGCCGCAGTTTCTCGTTGCGGGCGACGTCGTGATGTCTTCCGCCTTCAACGGCCGGATCAGCGCCGCGCAAAGCGAGGGTAAGAATCTCAAGGTCGTCTGGAACGGCAGCATTTACGATCTCGACTATTGGGTCATTCCGAAGGGGTCGCCCAACAAGGCGCTGGCCGAGAAGTTCATCGCCTATACGGTGTCCACCGATCCGCAGAAGGTCTACGCGCAACACATCACGTACGGTCCCGCCAACCGCGGCGCGATCAAATCGCTCGACGCCAAGACGCTGGCCAATCTGCCGAATTCGCCGGCCAATGGCAAGAACGCGGTGCTGCAGGATGCGGCGTTCTGGACCGATTACGGCGACGAACTCGAGCAGCGTTTCGCAGCATGGGCGTCGAAGTAAGCGGCGAGACGATCTGAAGCGACACCGCGGCGCCGCCCGCTCGCAAGAGCGGGTGGCACGCGGCGCGAGAGGCACGGTAGGAGATGAGCGTGAACACGATGACGATCACGGGCGAGTTGAATGCAGCGACGAGCGCTGCGCTCAAGCGTGAACTGAGGGCCGCACAGGCTCGCAAGCGGGCAGTGGCTTTGCTCATGATCGCGCCGCTCGCGGTTTTTTTGCTGCTGATTTTTGTCGTCCCGATAGGCGCGCTGCTGACGCGAGCTGTCGAGAATCCCGAGGTCGCGGGTGCGTTGCCTAAGACGGTTGCGCAACTGCGCCAGTGGGATCGCGAGAGCGCTTTGCCCGACACGGCCTATGCGGCGCTGGCGGCCGATTTGACCGCGCTCGAGGATGGCGAGTCGCTCGGCGGTCTCGCACGGCGGCTGAACGTTGAAATCCCGGGTTACCGCTCGCTCGTTGCGAAGACTGCGCGGGCGATGCCGCTGAAGGACGATGCCGGTCAATTGCTCCCGCCCGAGCAGATTCGCGCGAGGATGATCGAGATCGATGGGCGCTGGAGTGACGCGCGTTACTGGCGTGCGATTGCGAAGAATGGGTCGCGTTATTCGCCGTTTTACCTGCTTGCCTCGCTTGATCATCGGCAAGACGCGTTCGGCCATATCGAGGCGACCGATCCCGATCAACGCATCTATCTGACGGTGTTTGGGCGGACGTTCGTCATCAGCGCCGTCGTGACGCTGGCCGCGCTGCTGCTCGGCTATCCGCTCGCGTACTGGATTTCGACGCTCGACGAGCGGCGTGCCAATCTGGCGATGATCCTGGTGCTCATTCCGTTCTGGACCTCGATTCTCGTGCGTGTGGCGGCTTGGATCGTGCTGCTGCAGAGCGAAGGGCTCGTCAATCGCACGTTGCAGTCGCTGGGCGTGACTCATGCGCCGCTCGCGCTGTTGTTCAATCGAGCGGGCGTGTATATATCGATGACGCACATTCTGTTGCCGTTCATGATTTTGCCGCTCTATAGCGTCATGAAGGCGATTCCGCCGACTTATCAACGTGCGGCCGTTTCGCTGGGCAGCCATCCGTTTGCCGCGTTCTGGCGCGTGTATGTGCCGCAGACTTATCCCGGCATCGGCGCGGGTGCGTTGCTCGTCTTCATTCTGTCGATCGGGTACTACATCACGCCTGCGTTGCTGGGTGGGCCCGACGACCAGATGGTCAGTTATTACGTGGCCTACTTTACGAACGTGACGATCAACTGGGGGATGGCATGTGCGTTGGGCGGTCTGTTGCTTGCAGCCACGCTCGTGCTTTATGCGATCTATGGGCGCTTTACGCGCGCCCAGCCGAGCCTTTGATTTGGTTTCCCGTTGACGGGTAGCGGGGACGGAGCTGAACATGAGATTCGCCAAACCGATGTTTGCGCCGCATACGTCGCTTATCGAGCGCATTTGGTACTTCGGGCTACGCGGCCTGGCCGCGCTTACATTGCTTTATCTGGTGTTGCCGGTGCTCGCCATCGTGCCGCTCTCGTTTTCGTCGAGCACGTTTCTCGTCTATCCGATTCCGAGCTGGTCGATGCGCTGGTACGTCAATCTCGTGACGTCGGGCGAATGGCAGCAGGCGGCCAAGAACAGCTTTATCGTCGCGCCGTCGGCGACGCTCTTGGCAACAGTCCTGGGCACGCTTGCGGCGCTGGGTTTGGCCAAGGCGAATTTTCGCGGCAAGGCCGTGCTGATGGCGATTTTGATTTCGCCGATGATCGTGCCGGTGATCGTGGTCGGTGTCGGCATGTATTTGTTCTTTGCCCCGCTCGGGCTGGCGAACACCTATGCGGGGCTCATCATGGCGCATGCCGCGCTGGGGGTGCCGTTTGTCGTAACGACAGTCGGGGCGACGTTGCAGGGCTTCGACGGGAATCTCGTGCGGGCGAGCCTATCGCTAGGCGCCAATCCGACGCGGACTTTCTTTCGGATTACGTTGCCCGTGATTGCACCTGGGGTGATATCGGGTGCGCTGTTTGCGTTTGCGACTTCGTTCGATGAAGTCGTGGTGACGCTCTTTTTGGCCGGGGCGGATCAGACCACGCTGCCGCGGCAGATGTTTACCGGGATTCGCGAGAACATCACGCCTACGATCGCCGCGTTGGCCACCATTCTCATCGTGTTCTCGACTTGTCTGCTGCTCGTGCTCGAGTGGTTGAGGGGGAGGAGCGCGGCGCGGGCGGTGGCATGAGGTGCGGGGCATGGCTAACGAGGCCGCCCAGCCTCGATCCATGCCTCGGTCACGTTTCTCGTCAAGTTGTACCGCGCGTAGTTGAACATTTCGAGCTTCGCAAGTTGGTCGTCGAGCAGAGCTTCGAAGCCCGGGGCAATGTTCTCGGTCACGCCCAGTTCTTTCATGGCGGTGCTCATCGTCTTACGTTCGCGCACGATGAGTCCGATCGCGTCGGTGAGCATCTGCCTGTAGCGCAGCCGCAGCGGACTGGGCACTCCCATCGATTCAAGAACTACCCGATATTTCATGATCGATCGGCGATAGGTCCATTCGAAGAGGTCGATCGCCATCGAGGGGTCACCCAATTCATAAACACCCATCATCGCGGATGCGTAATCGCTTTGCTCGACGTCGAGGAGTGACAGTGGCGCGCAGTTATAGATCATCAACGGAACATTGGCCGCGAGGCGGCTCGTACGCTTGTTGCCATCCTCGAACAGATGCTTCGTGTCGAGGAGCGTGTATCGGTTGCCTTCAAGCCGGGAAGACGACCACGACAGATCGATCAGCCATTGCTCCAGCACTTTGCGCGCATAGGTGCCGGCAGGTTGGCGATCGCGCATGCGGCCCGCTTTCGCGAGGTCGATCGCGAGCTCTTCAGGCAGTCGAGCTTGCCTCTGCGGCTTGCGGAGCCAGCTCCGCGAGCATGTAGCGCGTAGCACGTGCGTTGCCATGGCGAATGACGCGCCCTTCCCCCTGTAATCTATCGAGTGTTCGCTTAACGGTAGCGAGGCTAAGGTTGGCTGTTGCTGCCAGTTCGCGTGAGCTGACGGCGTCCCGCCCCTCGGCGGAGAGGTCTTGCAACGCGGCCAACAACTGGCGATGAGGGTCGTTCATGCGGTCTCAGAATCGGCTCAGAAGTGAGCTGATTTTGAGCCGATATGAGCCGATATTGAGCCGATATGAGCCGATATGAGCCGATTCTGAGCTGTGGCGCGACAATCTGGATGAGAGACGCGCGACAAACAAGATGAGAATGTCGCGGCGAGGTTGATGATGCCGATGTTGATTGACGCTGACAAGCGTTTGTTGATTGACGCGCGGCGCATGTTGC
>NZ_JAAAYE010000036.1 GCF_013282575.1 Paraburkholderia sp. NMBU_R16 | reverse complement strand
ATGCAACATGCGCCGAGCGTCAATCAACAAACGCTTGTCAGCGTCAATCAACATCGGCATCATCAACCTCGCCGCGACATTCTCATCTTGTTTGTCGCGCGTCTCTCATCCAGATTGTCGCGCCACATCGGGCGCCGTTTTATCAGTTTTGCTGTCATGGGTCTCGTTTGGTATGACGAGACCGCCACTCCATCACTGGCTTCACTGAGGACATCACCGTGACGTCTAACGGACCGGCGCACGCCGCCCGCCCCAACGAGGCATTGCATCCCACATCCGCGGGCGTTCCAGGCGCCATGCCGCCCGCGTCCACCGCCCCCGCCGGGCGCGACGACAAGGACCAGCCGCTCTTTCAAGACATTCGCTACCTCGGCCGCCTGCTCGGCGACGTCGTGCGCGAACAGGAGGGCGACGCTGTTTTCGACGTCGTCGAAACGATTCGCCAGAACGCCGTCAAGTTCCGGCGGGAGGACGATCACAGCGCCGCACTGGCGCTCGAAAAGCAGTTGCGCGCGCTCACGCCCGAACAGACCGTGAGCGTCGTGCGGGCGTTCAGCTACTTCTCGCATCTGGCGAACATCGCCGAAGACCGCCATCACAACCGGCGCCGCCGCATTCACGCACTGGCCGGATCGGCTCCGCAGGCCGGCACCGTCGCCTATGCGCTCGAGCGTTTCGCGCGCTCGGGCAACATCGACGCCGACATGCTCGAGCGTTTTTTCGATGACGCGCTGATCGTACCCGTGCTGACGGCACACCCGACCGAAGTGCAGCGCAAGAGCATTCTCGATGCGCAGCACGATATCGCGCGGCTGCTGGCCGAGCGCGATCAACCGCTCACCGAGCGCGAGCGTGCGCAAAACGAAGCGCTGCTGCGCGCCCGCGTCTCGGCGCTCTGGCAAACGCGCATGCTGCGCGATTCGCGACTGACCGTCGCCGATGAAATCGAAAACGCGCTGTCGTATTACCGCGCGACGTTCCTGCGAGAAATACCGGCGCTCTACACCGATATCGAGGAGGCGATCGGCGACCGATACGCGCTCGATAAGCGGCTGCCCGCCTTTTTTCAGATGGGCAGCTGGATCGGCGGCGATCGCGACGGCAACCCGAATGTCACGGCCGAAACGCTCGAGCATGCCCTCGCGCGCCAGGCGACGGTCATCTTCGAGCACTATCTCGAGGAAGTGCATGCGCTCGGCGCCGAGCTCTCGGTGTCCAATATGCTCTCCGGTTGCAGCGAGGCACTGAAGACGCTCGCCCAGGCTTCACCGGATCAATCGCCGCATCGCGTGGACGAACCGTATCGCCGCGCGTTGATCGGCGTCTATACGCGGCTTGCCGCGAGCGTGCGCGTGCGGCTAGGCGAAGGCACGGTGCCGCTGCGCAGCGCCGGCCACGGCGCCCCGCCCGTGCGTGCCACGCCCTATGCCGATGCCACCGAGTTCGTGCGCGATCTGAACGTACTCGTCGAATCGCTCGAAGCGCATCACGGCGGCACGCTCATCGCGCCGAGGCTGGCGCCGCTCGTGCGCTCGGCCGAAGTGTTCGGCTTTCATCTGGCGAGCATCGACTTGCGCCAGAGCTCGGACGTGCACGAAGCGGTCATTGCCGAGCTGTTCAAACGCGCGGGCGTGCACTACGACTATGCCTCGCTGCCCGAAGCCGACAAGCTGCGGCTCCTGCTGACCGAACTCGAGCAGCCGCGCCTGCTGCGCTCTCCGTATCTCGAGTATTCGCCGATCGTGCGCAGCGAACTGGGCGTGCTCGAAACGGCGCGTGTCATGCGCGAGCGGTTCGGCAAGCGGGCCGTGCGCAACTACATCATTTCGCATACGGAGACCGTCAGCGACCTCGTCGAGGTGCTGCTGCTGCAGAAGGAGACCGGACTGCTGGAAGGCACGCTTGCGGCCACGCACGCCAGCGCGCGTAACGGGCTCATGGTGATTCCGCTGTTCGAGACGATCGCCGACTTGCGCAACGCACCCGTCATCATGCGCGAGTACTTCGCGCTTCCGGGGCTCGATGCGCTCATCGCGCATCAAGGTAGCGAGCAGGAGGTCATGCTGGGCTATTCGGACAGCAACAAGGACGGCGGGTTCTTGACGTCGAACTGGGAGCTCTATCGTGCCGAGCTCGCACTCGTCGCGCTGTTCAAGGAACGCGGCGTCAGGCTGCGGCTCTTTCACGGCCGCGGCGGCACCGTGGGCCGCGGGGGCGGGCCGACCTATCAGGCGATTCTTTCGCAGCCGCCCGGCACGGTCGACGGCCAGATCCGCCTGACCGAGCAAGGCGAGGTCATCGGCAGCAAATTCGCGAACCCGGAGATCGGCCGCCGCAATCTCGAAACGGTCGTCGCGGCGACGCTCGAGGCCTCGCTGCTGCCCCACGGCGACGCGCCCGCGAGTCTGCCCGAGAGCGAACCGACGATGCAGGCCCTCTCCGATGCGGCGATGGCCGCGTATCGCGCGCTCGTCTACGAGACGCCCGGCTTCACCGACTATTTCTTCCAGGCCACGCCCATCGTCGAGATCGCCGAGCTGAACATCGGCAGCCGCCCAGCGTCGCGCAAGCTGCAAGATCCGCAGCACCGCCGCATAGAGGACTTGCGCGCCATCCCCTGGGGCTTCTCCTGGGGCCAGTGCCGACTGCTGCTCACGGGCTGGTACGGCTTCGGCAGCGCCGTCCAGGCCCATATCGCGGGCGCGGCAAGCGAAGCGGAGCGAGCGCAGCGCCTCTCCACGCTCCAGAAGATGTACAAGAGCTGGCCCTTTTTCTCGACGCTGCTCTCGAACATGGACATGGTGCTGGCGAAAACGGATCTCGCCGTTGCGTCGCGCTATGCGCAGCTCGTCGAAGACAAGAAGCTGCGCCAGCAGGTGTTTTCGCGGATCGTCGCCGAGTGGGAGCGCACCACCGAGGCGCTCGCGCAGATCACCGGGAAAGAACAACGCCTTTCCGACAATCCGCTGCTTGCGCGCTCGATCAAGAACCGCTTCCCGTATCTGGATCCGCTCAACCACCTGCAAGTCGAGCTGCTCAAGCGCCATCGCGCCGGCGATACCAATGCGCGGTTGCGGCGCGGCATTCACCTGACCATCAACGGAATCGCCGCGGGCTTGCGCAATACGGGCTGAGTGCCCGGGCGAAAATCGCTTTTCACCGTCCGTCGGGGCCGTGCGCGCAAGCCACGGCCCTTTTTCATTCATGACGGTGCACGCATTCGAGACGGACCGATCTGTCTCTATGCCCCCCGATTTAGAGGGCTCGGCGCATTAAAGTTCGCGCCGGTTTCGGTCGATAAAAATGTCGAAGCCAACTGATCGCCACCATGAGCCACGCCCCCCGCACCCCATCGTCGAGCGCGCAAACGAGCCGCACGTCGCGCGTCAATCTCGCGGCGGCGCTGGGACTCGTCTTCGCGCTCTGGCTCGCGCTAGGTGCGTTCTCGGCCTGGAACCTCAATGCCGAGCGCCATAACGAGCGCTTGCAGACCGAGGCGCTCGCGAGCGCGCTGGCCTCGCATACGACCCGGGTGTTGCGCGAGGCGAATCAGGTCGCCGATGTCGTCACATGGCTCGTGAAGCGCGACGGCCCCGAACTTGCGCTGGAAGACTACGTCCATTCGGGCCTCGTCGATCTCGACGTGTTCACCCAGGTGGCCGTCATCGACAAGCACGGCATTTTGCGTGCTTCGACGTTCCACGGGTTCATGCCGATGGACCATACGGATCGCGACTACTACCGCGTCCACATGGACGACCCCAGCGCACGTCTGTTCATCAGCAAGCCCGTCATCGATCGCGTCAGCGGCGAACGTTCGGTTCAGCTATCACGCCGCATCAACGATCCGCAGGGACGATTCGTCGGCGTGGTGGTGGTGTCCGTGCCGCCGTCGGTCTTCACGGAGCTGCTCGAATCGGAGCGCATCGGGCGCGACGGCCTCTTTGCGGTCATCGGCACGAACGATTATGTGCTGCGCGCCCGCCGCACAGGCACGCACTATAGCTTCGACACGAACTGGCCGATCCCGCCGCGCTCGCCGTTGCGCATCGCGCTCGCGCGCGCGATGCGCGGCACGTTCGAAGCGGCCAGCTTCTACGACGGCGTACAGCGCACGATCAGCTACGAGCGTCTCGCGGACTATCCCGTCGTGGCGATGGTCGGGTTCTCGAACGCCGAATATCTGCAGGCGTTTCGGCAGCGCACGACAGCGCTCGTCGCCGCGGGCATCGTGCTGACGCTGCTGATCCTCGGCGCAGCGCTCGTTCAGGGGCGGCTCGCCAAGCGCCTCGAAGCGTCGTCGGCACGCGAGAGGGAAGCGCTCGCCCGCACGCGCGACGAAGTCGAGCGCGCCGAAGCGCTCTTCAAGGCGATCCCCGATGCAGCGGTCGGCTTTTCCGCCGAAGGCCGCATCGATGGCCACAATCCTCACTTTCTCGCGCTCGTCGGCTGGACGGGCGACGAGGCGGTCGACGCCACGCCGGCCGATGTCGCCCGCGCATTTTTCCGCGACGACCGCGAGCAGGACGGCGCCGCCGAGGCTGAGCGCCTGGCGGCCGTGCTGGCCGGCGATGCGACGCTCGGCAGCGCGCAAAGCGCGATCTTCCGGCTCGAAATGCCGGTGCCGGCCGTCTTCGAAGTGCGCGTCGAAAAACGCGGTACGGCATCGGCGGGGGTGGTGGCGCTCATTCGCGACGTGAGCCGTGAGCGGGCCAGCGAGGAAGCACTCAAGAACAGCGAAGCGCGCTATCGGCAGTTGATCGAACTCTCGCCGTACGCGGTCTTGCTCATTCAAGAGCAAACGATTGCGTTCGCCAATCCGAAAGCGCTTCAGACGCTCGGCGCCTATTCCGCCGCGCAAATACGCGGGCTCTCGCTGATGGAGTTCCTGCATCCCGACAGCCGCGCGACGATCGAGGAACGCATCCTGCGTCTATCGCGCTCGCGCATCGCTTCGCCCGCGCGAGAAGCGAATTGGCTGCGACTCGACGGCACCGCGTTCATCGGCGAAATGACAGCGGTACCGTATGAAGTGGACGGCGCCTGGGGTGCGCTGGTCATGCTGCAGGACATCACCAGCCGCAAGGAAGCCGAAACGCAGCGCGATCGTTTCTTCGATCTTTCGCTGGACCTCATCTGCCTCTCCGACGCGAATCCCGCTGGCTATTTCAAGCGCGTGAACCCGGCGTTCACGAAGGTGCTCGGCTGGTCGAGCGAGACGTTGCTGTCGCGCCCCTTCATCGAATTCGTGCATCCCGACGACCGGGCCGCGACGGTCGCCGAGATCGAGCGCCGGGCGCCGGGCGAGCCGATCGAGAACGTCGAAAACCGCTACCTGTGCCACGACGGCAGCGTACGCTGGCTCGCGTGGAAAGCCATCGAACTCGACGGGCTCATCTATGCCACCGCGCGCGACGTCACCGAAAGCCGGCTGGCGACGCAGCAGCTCGAGCAGGCGCGCGCCGAGGCCGAGGCCGCCTCGCGTGCGAAGAGTGCCTTCCTTGCGGCGATGAGCCACGAAATCCGTACGCCGATGAACGGCGTGATCGGCATGACCGAGGTCCTTGCGCAAACGGGGCTCACCGCCGATCAGGGCGACATGATCACGACGATTCGCGAATCGGCGAATGCGCTGCTGACGCTCATCGACGACATCCTCGACTTTTCGAAGATCGAGGCGGGACGCTTGCATATCGAGTCCGTGCCGGTTTGCCTCGCCCATGTGACCGATGGGCTGTGCCAGTCGCTCACGCCCGTGGCCGAGCGCGCAGGCGTCAAACTGTCGAAGTTCATCGCGGCCGATCTCCCGCGAGCCGTACTGTCGGACGACACACGGCTGCGGCAAGTGCTCAACAACCTCGTCGGCAACGCGATCAAGTTCTCGGGCGGACGGCCCGACACACCGGGCAGCGTATCGGTGCGCGTCACCGCCACGCCGCTCGAATCGGGACGCGTCGAAGTCGCGTTCGCCATCGCCGATAACGGCATCGGCATCTCGGCGGAGACCTTGCCGAAGCTGTTCAAGCCATTCACGCAAGCCGAAGCGTCGACCACGCGCCGCTTTGGCGGCACGGGACTCGGCCTCGCGATCTGCCGCCGGCTCGTCGATCTCATGGGCGGGACCGTGACCGTCGAAAGTACCGTCGGCGCGGGCTCCACGTTCACGGTGCGGCTACCGTTCGATGTCGAAACGGAGGCCGTCTCCGTGAACCGCTTTGGCGTGCACGCCACGGCACAGGGGCGCGACCCGGCCCGCATCGAGCGTTCGGGCCCCGTGTTATCGGTCGCACAGGCCCGCGAGCAAGGCCGGCTGATCCTCGTCGCCGAGGACGACGCGATCAATCAGAAAGTGATCCTGCGCCAGCTCGGCTTGCTGGGACACGTGGCCGAGATCGCAAGCGATGGCAAGGAAGCCCTCGCGCTGTGGCGGGCGCATCGCTACGCGCTGCTGCTGACCGATCTGCACATGCCCGAGATGGACGGCTACGAGCTCGTCGAGACGATCCGCCGCGAAGAACCGCCCGGCACACGGCTCGCGATCGTCGCCTTGACGGCCAACGCCGTGCAGGGCGAAGCGGCGCGCGTCCAGGCGGTCGGGATGGATGGGTATCTCACCAAGCCGCTTCAGCTCAACCGGCTGCAAGCCGTCCTCGAAGCGCACTTTCGCGCACCCGACGCCATGGTGCCGATGCCCGCACCCGTTGCGGAGTCTTTCGCGCCGACGACCGCGCAAACAGCCACTGCCGTCGATGTCGAGATACTGAAGGGCATCGTTGGCGACGATCCGGACATCGTGCGTGAATTGCTGTCGGACTATCAGCAATCCGTCGGCAAGCTGGCCGCGGAGTTGCGCACGCACTGCGATGCCGGACGCGGACGCGAAGCCGGCGCGATCGCCCACAAGCTCAAATCGTCTTCGCGCTCGGTAGGCGCGATGGCGCTCGGCGATCTGTGCGCCGAACTCGAAAACGCCGGCAAGGCGGGCGATCTCGCGACGCTTGCCAACTGGGCGAATCAATTCGATACGGCACTCGCGGCCGTGGAAGACACGCTCGAGCACCTGCTCGCGGCAGAACTGAAATAAATAAATCGATAGGGGCTCAACGATGTTCAACGAAGCCGATCTCTCTTGCGAACACGCCTCGATTCTCGTGGCGTCCGAAGCCGTCGCCGACGCCGAGTTGGTCGGAAAACTGCTTGCCGACGACTTCGGCACCGTGCGTTTGTCCGTCAAACCCGAATCCGCCGTTGCCGACTTCGAGACACACCGCCCGGCCGTGCTCGTGCTCGCGTTCGATACGATCGAAGCCGCACAGCGTTACTACCTCGGCCTCTACCGGCTCGGCACGACGGTCCACACAGTGCCGCATCGCACCGTGCTGCTCTGCAGTTCCCGCGATCTTCGCACCGCTTACGAGCTGTGCCGCAAGGAACACTTCGACGATTACGTGCTGTTCTGGCCCGCCACGAACGATGCGCCGCGCATTCGCATGTCCGTGCATCAGGTGCTGCGGCTCATGCGCACGGAAAACCGCGCCGGCGAGTCGTGGCTGCGCGCGGCGCCTGGCCAGCCCGCCACTGCCCGGTCCGTGCGGGCGACGGCTCGCGCCGCTATCGCGCCAGCGCCTGAGGCCAGTGCCCAACCGGGTGGCGGCACACCGCGCGCGGGCGGGTTCTTCGAGGAGGCGCAGCGGGCCAGCTCCATCGCCGCCGGCGCCGCCCCCGAGGCAGCGCCGGTGAAGCCCGACGCGAGCCCCGCGCCGCAACCGGATCGGCCGAAAGTCCTCATCGTCGAAGACGACGAATTCCAGCAAAAGCTGCTCGCTCGGCTGCTCTCCGGGCAGAACCTGCAGCTGGCGTTCGCGGGCACGGGCGCCGAAGCGCAATCGCTGATGTGGGAGATGAAACCCGATCTCGTGCTGATGGACGTCGGCCTGCCCGATACGAGCGGTGTCGAGGCGACGCGCGCGATCAAAGCGATCGCGCAATTCGCGCACGTGCCGATCCTCATGGTGACCGGCCATAGCGAACGCGCCATCGTCGTCGAAAGCCTGAAAGCAGGCGCCGTCGATTTCCTCGTGAAGCCTTTCGATCGCAATACGCTGATCGACAAGCTGCGCCTTTTTCTTTCCGTAACGGCAATGTCATGACAGTTGCGCGCGGCGCGGCCCACGCGCCGCGCGCCTCACTCATTCATTGATTCATTGATAACGGTGAACTGCATGACCCAACCCACCAAGCAACGCAAGATCCTGGTGGTCGACGACGAACCTTTCGTCCTGAAGGTGCTCGTGCGCCAGCTCACGCAGCTCGGCTACGAGGCGATACTGCCGTACGAGCACGCGCAAGACGCGCTGGCCGCGCTCGAAGCCGAGGACCATGAGATCGACGTCGTCTTCACGGATTTGCAGATGCCCGAGATGGATGGCGTCGAGTTCCTGCGCCAGCTCGTGGCGCGCGGCTACGATGGACAAGTCGTGCTCGTGAGCGGCGAAGATCTGCGCGTGCTGAAGAGTGCGGAAAAGCTGGCTTACTCCCGCGGGCTGCGCGTGCTGGGCTCCCTCGCGAAGCCAGCCACGCGCGAGCAATTGCAGCAGCGTCTCGCGACCGATGCGTCGAGTACCGCGGCCAACGCGAGCGAAGCGCCCAGCTACTCGCCCGATGAATTGCGCGCGGCCATTGCAGCGGGGCAGATCGTGATGTGCTATCAACCGCAGGCTGCGTTCGCAACAGGAGAAGTGACCGGCGTCGAGGCACTCGTTGCATGGCAGCATCCGCGCGATGGCCTCGTGCTCGTCGGACGATTTCTCAAGATGGCCGAGCAGCATGGTATCGCGGACGATGTCACGCGCGGCCTGCTCCCTGCACTGCTCGATGAAGCGCGGCAATGGCACGCGCTCGGCCCCGATTTCCGGCTCGGGATCAACCTGTCGATGGACGATCTCGCCTCGCTCGATTTTCCCGATTTCATCGTCGACGCGGCCCATGCCGCGGACTTCCCGCTTTCGCGGCTCGTGCTCGAGATCACCGAAACGCGCATCCAGCGCAACCGCCTCATCTCGCTCGATGTCCTCACGCGTTTGCGCTTGAAGCGCATCAGTCTGCTGATCGACGACTTCGGCACCGGCGATGCAGCGCTCGCTCATCTGCGCGACATTCCGTTCGACGAACTGAAGCTCGAGCGCAGTTTCGTGCATGGCGCGAGCCGCGATTCGTCGCTCGGCGCGATCGTCAAGGCCACGCTTTCACTCGCGCGCCAGCTCAACATGCGCACCGTGGCGCAAGGTATCGACGACCTCGAGGACTGGAAGGCGATGCGCGACATGGGCTGCGAGGTCGCTCAGGGCGCGTTCGTCGGTGCGCCGATGCCAGCGGCGCAACTGGCCGACTGGCACGAGGCGTGGACGCAACGTTACGCGTCGATGATATAGGCCTGCCGCGCTTTAAGCCGACTGCGCGCTCGCGCCGGCCTCGTTCATCGAGCGTCGATCATGAGGACATCGATCTCGAACGAGTCGTCCTCGGCAACGGCGAAGTACTCGCGCACTTCGTCGGGTGCCGCGCGCCAAAGCGAGCGGATCCCCGCCACGCGCTCCGCGGGCGTGCGCATGCGCGCCACCCATTGGTCGAACTGCATGGGCAGCCTCCAGCGCTCGCGCACATGCGCTTCGAAGCCCGCCCGTTCGAAAAAGGCCACCCATTCGTCGGCACGGTAATCGCGGATGTGGGACGTGTCGCGCAAGAGCTCGATACTCTGCAAGTAAGTGTCGAGCAACGGATGATCGGCACCGGCCACGTCGACGAAGATCGCCCGCGCGCCCGGCTTCAAAACGCGGCGCACTTCGGCGAGGGCGGCCGGCACATCGTGCCAGTGGTGCGCGCTGAACCGGCTCAAGACCCAATCGAACGATGCATCGGCGAACGGCAGCGCTTCGGCGGCGCCCTGCTGCGTCCGGATAGTGTCGAGCCGGCGTTCGCGCGCGGCCGCGGCGACCGTCTCGAGCATCTGTTCGGACAGATCGTAGGCCGTCACCGTGGCCGCGTGCGGCGCCACCGCAAAGCTCACATGGCCGGCGCCGCAGCCGAGATCGAGCACGCTGCCGCCCGGCTTCGCCGCGACTTCCGCGGCCAGGGTCCGCAGGTCCGCGCCGGTGGCGTGACTGGGACTGGCGAGATAGGCAGCGGCTGTCGAGCCGAACGCGTCGGCAACCTGTTCGCGGTGTTTCATCGCGGCAACTCCTTCGAAGAGTGAAAGACGGACGGACAACTTCGGCGGCGGCATCGGCACGAGTCGTCAACACGCGCGGCACTCGCCCCGGGGCGACATCTGGCGCTACAATACGGCCACTCAGGTACCGGTACAAGGCAATCGATTATCCTGGTATCCGGTACACCCGGCTGCGCCTGCGTCATCCGCCCGAGGCTACCCGCTCAGCGTCCAGCGAGCCGGCCCGGAGCCCGCTTGGCACCGATGTTGTTTGGGAAGAACCGAAGATGGCGAATACGACCGATCGAGCCCCCCCGTCGCCCGCCGCGGACGCTGGCGCACATGGCGATACCCCGGCGCGCGCGCTCGGAGAATTCATCCGCGCGCATCGCGAACGCCTTTCCCCTCAGGCCGTGGGGTTGCCGCCCGGCCCGCGCCGCCGCACACCCGGGCTGCGGCGCGAGGAAGTCGCGCAACTGTGCGGCGTGAGTCCGACGTGGTACACCTGGATCGAGCAGGGACGGCCGGTCTCAGCGTCGCCGGATGCGCTCGCGCGCATCGCGGCGGCCCTGCAGCTCACGCGTGCGGAGCGTGGCTACCTGTTCGAGCTGGCCGGGGAACGCGATCCCTCGGAACCTGCGCCGGCCGCGGCCGACGCCCCCACCGCGCTGCTGGCGACGGTACGCCATCTCGATACACCCGCTTATGTGCTCGATCGGCAATGGAATGCGCTGGCCTGGAACGCTTCCGCGGCCGCGCTGTTCGTCGGCTGGCTCGACGGCGCAGCGCAGGACCCGGGGCGCGAGCGCAACTTGCTGCGCTTCACGTTCACTGTTCCGGCGGCGCGCACGTTCATCGTCGATTGGGAAACGCGCGCGCGGCGCCTCGTCGCCCAGTTTCGCGCCGATTCGATCCGGCACCTGAACGATGCGCCCACGCGTGCGCTCATCGACGGCCTCGTCGGCGAGAGCGAGGACTTCGCGCGGTTTTGGGCGTCGCAGGACGTCGGCGAACGCGAAGTCGGCCGGCGTGAATTCGATCATCCCGTCTCGGGACGCATCGTCTATGAACAAATCACCTTCAAACCCGCCCATCGCGAGGATTTGCTGCTCGTGGTGCTCGTTCGCGACTGATGTATGCACCCGTTTCGCCGCGAACGAAGCGCGTAAGATAGCGCGCAACGCCCGCGACGGCCCCTGCTCTCCATGACCAATTCCGCCCCCGCCGAACCGACGCCCTCCGTGCTCGCCGCGCTGATCGCGCGCGTCGCCCGCGAAGATGCCGCGGCAATGCGCGCGCTCTACGAGCTGACGGCAGCGAAACTGTTTGGCGTCGCGCTGCGTATATTGGTGAAGCGGGAATGGGCGGAGGAAGCCTTGCAGGAATCGTTCGTGAATATCTGGCGCCACGCGGGCGACTATCAGGAGAGCCTCGCGGCGCCGCTGACGTGGATGAGCGCGATCGTGCGCAACCGTTCGCTCGATTGCTTGCGCCGGCAGCATGTTGGGCGAACGGACGCGGGCGCCGGCTTTGCCGGCTTCGCCGAATGGAGCGATGCATTCGACGAGACCCTTTCCGATGACGCGCGCGACCCCGTCGACGCGGCGCTCGTGAGCCAGTCGGCGCGGCGGCTCGCGTATTGCATGCAGCGGCTCGACGCCCATCAGCGGCAGGCCGTGGCGCTCGCTTATCTGCGCGACGCGAGCCATGGAGAAATCGCCGCAACGCTTGCCGTGCCGCTCGGCACCGTGAAATCGTGGGTGCGCCGTGGGCTGGAGAAACTGCGCACTTGCATGGGGGCCACGCAATGAATTTGCACCGGTACCCGGGCCTCGTCGATCGCTTGGCCGGCGAGTACGCACTCGGCGTCTTGCGCGGCGGCGCGCGACGCCGTCTGGAAGCGCTCGCCGCGCACGATACCGCCATCCGCAAGGCTATCGCGGCGTGGCAGGCTCGCCTCGGCGCGCTGCCTGAACTGGTCCCCGCCGTCGCGCCTCCGACAGGCGCGTGGCAGGCGATCGAACGAGCGCTCGGATGGGCCGATCCGACACGCGGCGCGGCCGGCGAAGCGCCTGGCAAGCCGGTGCTGGCGCGGACCGTAGCCGCGCGCAAGCAGCATCGGCGCTGGTTCGACAGTCTCGCGTTCTGGCGCGGTTGGTCGTTTGCGGCCACCGGTGCGGCATTGGCCGCCGCAATCGGCTTCGCCATCGCTTTGCGGCCCGCTCCGCTCGTCGTCCAATCGGCCGCAAGCGGCGGCGCGGGCGACACGGTTGCCCACGAGAACGCGATCGAGCGCGTGTCCTACGTCGCGGCGCTGGCCGATGTGAAGACGAGCAAGACGATGGTCTTCGTGATGTGGGACGACAAGAGCGCGATGATGAGCGCGCACCGCATGAGCGGCGGCGATGCGGCCCCGCCGGGCCATTCGGAGCAGCTCTGGGGGATCCCCGAGCACGGCGCGCCGGTCTCGCTCGGCATGTTGCCGCCGGGCAAGATCGTGCATATGAAGGTGCGCGATATGAACGCCTACGTAAGGCTCGCCGTATCGGTGGAGCCGCCCGGCGGCTCCACGAGCGCAAGCGGGCCGAGCGGCCCGGTGGTGTGCGCGGGCAAACTGATGGCGACCGCGTAGGCGAGCGCACGCCGGCCGCAGCGGGCTTGTGGTTGCCGCGGTGATAAAATCGAGCGTTTCCCGGCATGCGCCGCGCGAGCCGAGCCGTGCCGCGGCCAGACCTACCCTCGGCGCACGCCCGGCGCTCTCACGACGGACCACTTCTCAGCCCATCATCATGACGTCTCAACTGCACAAAAAAGGCGAAGCCTGGTCGGCTCGCTTCTCGGAGCCGATGTCCGAGCTCGTCAAGCGTTATACGTCGTCGGTCTTTTTCGATAAGCGCATGGCGCTCGTCGACATCGAAGGCTCGCTCGCGCACGCGAAGATGCTCGCGGCGCAAAAAATCATCGCCGCCGAAGACCTCGCGGCCATCGAGCGCGGCATGGCGCAGATCCGCGGTGAAATCGAGCGCGGCGAATTCGTCTGGCAGCTCGATCTCGAAGACGTCCATCTGAATATCGAGGCACGTTTGACGGCGATGATCGGCGATGCCGGCAAGCGCCTGCATACCGGCCGCTCGCGCAACGATCAGGTCGCCACCGATATCCGCCTGTGGCTGCGCGGCGAAATCGACCGCATCGGCGGCTTGCTCGGCGATTTGCGTCTTGCGCTCGTCGAATTGGCCGAGCAGCACGCCGGAACGATCATGCCGGGCTTCACGCACCTGCAGGTCGCGCAGCCCGTCACGTTCGGCCATCACCTGCTCGCGTACGTCGAAATGTTCGGGCGTGACGCCGAACGCATGCGCGATTGCCGCGCACGTGTGAACCGGCTGCCGCTCGGCGCCGCGGCGCTCGCCGGCACGAGCTATCCGATCGACAGGCAAGCCGTCGCGCGCACGCTCGGCTTCGACGGCATCTGCGCGAACTCGCTCGATGCGGTCTCGGACCGAGACTTCGCGATCGAATTCACGGCGGCCGCCGCGCTCGTCATGACGCATGTGTCGCGCTTTTCCGAAGAGCTCGTGCTCTGGATGAGTCCTCGCGTCGGCTTCATCGATCTCGCGGATCGCTTCTGCACGGGATCGTCGATCATGCCGCAAAAGAAGAACCCGGACGTGCCCGAACTAGCGCGCGGCAAGACCGGCCGCGTCAACGGCCATCTGATGGCGTTGCTGACGCTGATGAAAGGACAACCGCTGGCCTACAACAAGGACAACCAGGAAGACAAGGAGCCGCTTTTCGATACGGTCGATACCGTTGCGGATACGCTGCGGATCTTCGCCGAGATGGTCGCGGGCATCACCGTCCGCGCCGAAGCGATGCGCGCCGCTGCATTGCAGGGGTTCTCGACGGCGACGGACCTCGCCGACTACCTCGTCAAGCGCGGTTTGCCGTTTCGCGATGCGCACGAAGCCGTGGCCCATGCCGTGCGGATCTGCGTCGACCGGCAGTGCGATCTGGCGGATCTGACGCTCGATGAAATGCGCAAGCAGTTGCCGAATGTCGCGCATCTGATCGGCGACGACGTCTTCGACTATCTGACGCTCGAGGGCTCGGTGGCAAGCCGCGATCACGCGGGCGGCACGGCCCCGGCGCAGGTGCGCGCGGCGGCAAGCGCAGCACGACAAGCGATTCTGGCTCAGCGGCCGTAGCCGCTTCAAGCGGGCGCAGGCCTGTCGATCCAGGCCTGCCTGCCGCCCCTTTGTCAGTCCCCTCCGGCCGTCTCGGATAGCCGTTTGATCGTCGCCACGCGCGCGCCGATCAGATCGACGCGCTCGGCCTCCGTGCCCAGCCCCGAGGTCGCCTCGAAGTAGGCAAGCCAGGCGCGCTGCGCATGCGAGAGAACGACGCGCGAGCGCGCCGGCAATTTCGCGCGCAGCTTGCGCGCATAACGGTTCAGGTCGAATTGCGCATGCTCGCAAGCTGCATCGACGGTGCACGGGCGCAAGCGCGTCGGGCGTTTGGCCGGAACGGGATCCGCATCGCTTGCCGAGTTCGCCCCGGCGTCGAACTGCGCGGCCGCATGACGCAACTGCAGCGCGCGGTCGCGCACCGGCTGCAACAAAACGTTAGCCTCGGTGATGACATACGCCGAACCGTGCGTCGTCTGGAACACGGCATGCACGAGCGGCACTTCCTTGTCCCGCCATGTCTGCCAGCGGCGCTGGCTCTCCTCCCAGACACGACGCGTCTTGTCGGGCGCGGCTGCCGACAGCGACCGATAAGCGGCGTCGATGGCCGCCTGCCATGAATCGCGCGCGGCATCCATGCATTGGGCCTGCCCGCCAGGCGACGAGCGGTCCGCGCGCGCGAGACAGGTGCGCATCGCCGTATCGATCGGGTCCGCGGGGGCCGCTTCGGCATGGGCGGCGACGGGTACGACGAACGAGGCGCCGAGCAGGACCAACGCGCAGAGCGCGAGCCTCGTAGGGAGCAGCGTTCTTGCAGCGCACTTCATGATCAGACACGCACGCAATCGACGAAGTATTCGATGCGCCCGTCCACCCGCTCGGCGACGAGGCCATGAATATCGGTCGAGAAACCGGGGAAGCGCTCGTTGAACTCGCGCGCGAACTTCAGATAGTTGACGATCGTCCGATTGAACCGCTCGCCAGGAATGAGCAGCGGGATACCGGGCGGATAAGGCGTCAGCAAGACGCTCGTCACGCGGCCCTCCAGCTCGTCGATGGGTACGCGATCGATCTCGCGGTGTGCGAGCTTCGCGAACGCATCGGAGGGTTTCATCGCGGGTTCCATGTTCGACAGATACATCTCCGTCGTCAGCCGGGCGATGTCGTTCGCGCGATAGACGCTGTGAATCGCCTGGCACAGATCGCGCAGCCCCATGCGCTCGTAAGCAGGATGCTGGGCCACGAACTCGGGCAGCACGCGCCACAGCGGCTGGTTGCTGTCGTAGTCGTCCTTGAACTGTTGAAGCTCCGTCACCATCGAGTTCCAACGGCCCTTCGTGATGCCGATCGTGAACATGATGAAAAACGAGTAGAGCCCCGTCTTTTCGACGATGATGCCGTGCTCGGCCAGATACCGGGTGACGATGGCGGCCGGGATGCCCGATTCGGCGAACTCGCCGGCGAGGTCGAGCCCTGGCGTGACGATCGTCGCCTTGATCGGGTCCAGCATGTTGAAGCCTTCGGCAAGCGGGCCGAAGCCGTGCCACGGATCGTTCGCGCGCAGTACCCAGTCCTCGCGCGAGCCGATGCCCTCGTCGGCAAGTGCCTCCGGGCCCCAGACCTGGAAGAACCAATCCTCGCCATATTCGGCGTCGACCTTGCGCATCGCGCGTCTGAAATCGAGCGCCTCGGCAATCGATTCCTCGACGAGCGCCGTGCCGCCCGGCGGCTCCATCATCGCCGCCGCGACGTCGCACGAGGCGATGATCGCGTACTGCGGGCTCGTCGACGTGTGCATCAAGTAGGCCTCGTTGAAGCGATGCCGGTCGAACGCGCCATCGGCGGAATCCTGAACGACGATCTGCGAAGCCTGCGAAATGCCCGCGAGCAGCTTATGCGTCGAATGCGTTGCAAACACGAGCGCACCGGTGCGAGGACGGCCGGCACCGATCGCATGCATGTCCTGGTAGAACGTATGGAATTCGGCGTGCGGCAGCCACGCTTCGTCGAAATGCAGCGTATCGAGGAAGTCGCCGAGCAGCGACTTGATCGTTTCGACGTTATAGATGACGCCGTCGTACGTGCTTTGCGTGATCGTCAGGATCCGTGGCTTCAAATTCGGGTTGCGCTCGAGCGCTTCGCGCGCAAACGGATTGGCCTCGATCTTCTTGCGGATGTTCTCGGGCTTGAACTCGTCGAGCGGGATCGGGCCGATGATGCCGAAGTTGTTGCGCGTCGGCGTCAGGAACACCGGAATCGCGCCCGTCATCGTGATCGCATGGAGGATCGACTTGTGGCAGTTGCGATCGACGACGACAATGTCGCCCGGCGCCACCGTCGCATGCCAGACGATCTTGTTCGAAGTCGACGTACCGTTCGTGACGAAGAACAGATGATCGGCGCTGAAGATGCGGGCCGCATTGCGCTCGGACGCCGCGACGGGGCCGATGTGATCGAGCAGTTGCCCGAGCTCGTCGACGGCGTTGCAGACGTCGGCGCGCAGCATGTTCTCGCCGAAGAACTGGTGGAACATCTGGCCGAGCGGGCTCTTGAGGAACGCCACGCCCCCCGAATGGCCCGGACAATGCCATGAATACGAGCCTTCGTCGGCGTACTTGACGAGTTCCTTGAAAAACGGCGGCGAGAGCGAATCGAGATAGACCTTCGCTTCGCGCACGATATGGCGCGCGACGAACTCGGGCGTATCCTCGAACATGTGGATGAACCCGTGCAACTCTCGCAGGATGTCGTTCGGCAGGTGGCGCGACGTGCGCGTCTCGCCATACAGGAAAATCGGAATATCCGCGTTGCGTCGGCGCACCTCTTTGACGAACGCACGCAACTCGAGAATCGCCGTCGCGAACTCGGGCAGTTCGCCATCGGGACCGGTCTCGCCGAGCATCAGTTCGTCGTCGTCGAGCGACAGAATGAAGCACGACGCGCGGCTCGATTGCTGCGCGAACGAGGTCAGGTCCCCGTAGCTCGTCAGGCCGAGGACCTCGACGCCCTCCCCTTCGATCGCCTCGGCGAGCGCCCGAATGCCGGAACCCGAGATGTTCTCGGAACGGAAGTCCTCATCGATGATGACGACGGGGAAACGGAACTTCATGAACGATTCTCCAAAAACAAGGACCGCTGGCGCGGGTCATGTTCTCCGTGCCGAGCGGTCGCTCGAAAACCTGTCAGTCTCTTTGCGCTTTGCGTCAGCGTTGTGACGGCACGCCGACGGCATTCAGGTCTTCGGCAGCGTGACGCCGTGCTGGCCCTGATACTTGCCGCCCCGATCCGCGTAGGACACGTCGCAGACTTCGTCGCTTTCGAAAAAGAGCACCTGCGCCACGCCCTCGTTCGCGTAGATCTTCGCCGGCAACGGCGTCGTGTTCGAAAACTCGAGCGTCACGTAGCCTTCCCATTCGGGCTCGAACGGCGTCACGTTTACGATGATGCCGCAGCGCGCATAGGTCGACTTGCCGAGGCAAACCGTCAGGACGTTGCGCGGAATGCGGAAGTACTCCACCGTGCGCGCGAGCGCGAACGAATTCGGCGGAATGATACAGACGTCGCCCTTGAAATCGACGAACGATTTCTCGTCGAAGTTCTTCGGGTCGACGATCGTCGAGTTGATGTTCGTGAAGATCTTGAATTCGTCGGCGCAGCGGATGTCGTAACCGTAGCTCGACGTGCCGTAGCTCACGATCTTGCGGCCGTCCTCGGCCGTGCGGACCTGATCGCCCATGAACGGCTCGATCATGTTGTGCTCGGCGGCCATGCGCCGAATCCACTTGTCGGATTTGATGCTCATAAAATTCGAGGTCTCTCGGTCCTGCTCATTGTCCGTGAATCACGCCGCACCCGAGCGCGGGCCCGACGCTGTGATCGGGAAATGCCGGGTCGATCGGCTCGCGATAGATCAGCACCGAACGCCCGACGACCGAGCGCACGCCGTCGAGCGAGACGTCGGGCGCAACGATGAAGCCGGTCGCGCCGCCGTTCGCGTCCGCATGAAGATTGCCGAGATCGCCCTCGAGCCGCACCCCGGCGCGAAGCCTCGACGCGGCCGGCGCGAAGACGGGGCCGGCGCTCGCGCCGTCGACCGCATTGCAATCGCCACGCTCGTGCACTTGCAGCGCGTGGTCGGTGTTGGGCGGCAAGCCCGCGAGGTTGTATGTGACCTGCACGCCGTCCGCGCGTTCTATGAACGTGACGGCACCTTGCACCGCGCTGCCGACCGTCGGCCGCAATTGCGCATCGGCGCGCTTTTCGTGGTGGCCCAAAAATGCGGCGCAGCCCGCAAGCGGCGCGCCCGCCAGGCCAAACAGGGCGACGCAGGCGACGACGCTCAACGCACGCGCGTGCCGCCCGTCGGTTCGTTGTCTCATGCGATCCTCATGCCGGCCGCAGCGCCCCTGCGCTGCCGTCCCGGACTCAAGCGAAGGCGACATGATACCGCGCCGCGCGGCCGGCGCGGCGCAAGGGCATGCCGGGCCCTCGCGCGAAAGCCCCGGACGCCGCGTGAAGCAGGCCCGCTCAGGTGTTCTGAACGACGATGCTCGGGAATTTGCCGGTCATGTCGCGCGCGCGCTCGGCAATCTGGATGGCCACTTTCCGGGCAATGGCGCGGTATGTCTCGGCGATGCGTCCGCTCGGATCGGCGACGACGGACGGATGCCCGCTGTCGGCCTGCTCGCGAATCGAGATGTCGAGCGGCAAGCTGCCGAGCACCTGGACGCCGTATTCGCCGGCCATGCGCTCGGCGCCGCCAGCGCCGAAGATATGCTCGGCATGGCCGCAGTTCGAGCAGACGTGGATGCTCATGTTCTCGACGATGCCAAGGATCGGCACGCCGACCTTCTCGAACATCTTCAGGCCCTTCTTGGCATCGATGAGGGCGATGTCCTGCGGCGTCGTGACGATGACCGCTCCCGTCACCGGGACGCGCTGCGCGAGCGTCAGTTGGATGTCGCCCGTACCGGGCGGCATGTCGACGACGAGGTAGTCGAGCTCGCGCCAATTCGTTTGTCTGAGCAGTTGCTCGAGTGCGGACGTGACCATCGGGCCGCGCCAGACCATCGGATTGTCCTGCTCGACGAGAAAGCCGATGGAATTCGCCTGCACGCCGTGACCCTCGAGCGGGTTCATCGTTTGTCCGTCTGGCGAGTCCGGCCGCCCCTCGATGCCGAGCATCATCGGAATCGACGGTCCGTAAATATCGGCATCGAGCACGCCGACCGACGCCCCTTCGCTGGCTAGCGCCAGCGCGAGATTGACGGCGGTCGTGCTCTTGCCCACCCCGCCCTTGCCCGACGCCACGGCGACGATGTTCTTCACGTTGGGAAGCAGCTTGACCCCGCGCTGCACGGCGTGCGCGACGATCGATTGCGTGAGCGTGACCTCGGCGCGCTCGACGCCGGGCACCTGCCGCAGCGCCGCTTCGATCGACGCACGCAGCGCGTCGAGTTGGCTTTTCGCGGGATAGCCGAGGACGATCTCGGCGCGTACGGCCGTACCGTCGACGGCGACCGACTTCACGCCCTTGGCTGCCGCGAACGGTCGGCCGGTGTTGGGATCCGTCACGGCCGCAAGCGCGGCGTCGACCAAGGCCCGATCAATGCTCATCGAAAAAACTCCGAAGCGAAACGGCTCGCGGCGAGGCCCACCGACGGGCCGCAGCGTATGCGGCCCGAGGGCGACTCACGCCGCGCCGCAAGGCAGGAAAATTGAAAGAAAGTGTTGCTCGCCATTGCCAAATAGTGCGCTCCCGAGGCACTTTCGCCCTCGGCGCTCGCCAGGGGGCCGCATCGCGGTCCCCGTACGCGCTATTGTAGTGGCTTGCGTCGTCGTGGCTGGAAGACACTGCGCGCGGCAAGGCTTAGCAGTTTTCCGCCCCGGATCGGGCCGAACAACCGGCATCGTTCCGACACGTTTTCTTGAGAGGACTCGAAAAATGAACTCGAAAATCATGACCCGCTTGACGGTATTCACGCTGGCCGGCGCACTGCTCGCCGGCTGCGCCACGGAGCAGCAAACGAATGCGGCCTATGGCACAGGCGCCGGTGCGGCCGCGGGCGCCGGCCTCGGCGCCATCTTCGGCGGCGGCAAGGGCGCTGCGATCGGCGCGGGTGTCGGCGGGCTGTTGGGCGGCATCACGGGCTACAACTGGAACAACATCCGTAACCGGATTTCGGGCGCGTCGCGCGGCACCGGCACGACCGTCAACGAACAGCCCGACGGTTCGCTGAAGGTCAATATCCCGAGCAACGTGACGTTCGCGACCGACAGCTATCAGATCAACCCGGCGCTCTATCCGACGCTCAACGAAGTGGCGAGTCAGATGGCGCAGAACCCCGAACTCGTTGCCGAAGTGCGCGGCTACACCGACAGCACGGGGTCGCCGCAGTACAACCAGACGCTTTCGCAGAACCGCGCACAAAGCGTGGCGAACTACCTCAGTCAGCGCGGCGTAACGCCTAACCGTCTGGCGGCCGCTGGATACGGTCCGAATCAGCCGGTCGCCGACAACAACACCGAACAGGGCCGCGCTCAGAACCGCCGCGTCGAAATCTATTTGAAAGCAACCGCGCAGCACGGCCAGGCGCCGCGCTACCAATAAACTGGCCGCAGCCCGCCGGGCGGGCTGCGGGCCGATCGGGAATGCGCCCGGAATGTTTCGGTAAACAAATCGAAAAATTTTTCGAACTCGCCCGGAAATCGGCTGTCTCTACGTACGGTACGCGGATGGCGAAGGCCGCCGCGTCACCATTCTCCTCTTGTCGTTGTTGCTCCGGGGCCGGTTCATATTCGCCCCGGTTTTTTTTGCCCGCCGTTTCCAGTGCGTGGGCCGCAACGGTTTCCGACCCCTCGGCGCTTCCGAGTCCGCGGCCCCTCCCCCCTCGCGCCGAACGTCAGGCGGGGCACAGCCCGCGCCCTGCCACGAATTGCCGCGCCGGCCCTGTTAAAATCGGCGTTTTCCCTGCGCGGTCCCTCTTCGAACGCCAATGACAGCACCCGACATCGCCTCCAACCCACCCGCGCTCCGTCGCCGGATTCTCGTCACATCCGCCTTGCCGTACGCGAATGGACAGATCCACCTCGGCCACCTGGTCGAATATATCCAGACCGACATCTGGGTTCGCACGCTGCGCATGCACGGGCATGAGGTGTACTACGTCGGTGCCGACGACACGCACGGCACGCCCGTCATGCTGAGCGCCGAAAAGGAAGGCATCACGCCGAAGGCGTTGATCGAGCGCGTCGGGCGCGAGCACAAGCGCGATTTCGACAGCTTTCTGGTTTCGTTCGACAACTACTACTCGACCGATTCGGACGAGAACCGCGAACTTTGCGAGTCGATCTTCCTCTCGCTGCAGGCAGCCGGGTTCATCGATGCCCGCGAGATCGAGCAGGCCTACGATCCCGTCAAGGAAATGTTCCTGCCCGATCGCTTCATCAAGGGTCAGTGTCCGAAGTGCGGCGCGAAGGATCAATACGGCGACAGCTGCGAGGTCTGCGGTTCGACCTATCAGCCGACGGAGCTGATCAACCCCTACTCGGCCGTCTCGGGCGCGACGCCCGTGCGCCGCAAGTCGACGCATTACTTCTTCCGCCTCTCGGACGTGCGCTGCGAATCGTTCCTGCGCACCTGGGTGAGCGGGCTCGCGCAGCCCGAAGCCACCAACAAGATGCGCGAATGGCTCGGCGAAAAGGGCGAGGCCAAGCTCGCCGATTGGGATATCTCGCGCGACGCTCCGTATTTCGGTTTCGAAATTCCGGGCGCGAGCGGCAAGTACTTCTATGTCTGGCTCGACGCGCCGGTCGGCTATTACGCCAGCTTCAAGAATCTGGCCGCGCGCCTCGGGCTCGACTTCGAAGCATGGATCCGCCCGGGCACCGAGACCGAGCAGTACCACTTCATCGGCAAGGACATCCTCTACTTTCACACGCTCTTTTGGCCGGCGATGCTCGAGTTCTCCGGCCACCGCACACCGACCAACGTCTTCGCCCACGGCTTTCTGACCGTGGACGGCGCGAAGATGTCGAAATCGCGCGGTACCTTCATCACGGCGAAGAGCTATGTCGACACGGGGCTCAACCCCGAATGGCTGCGCTATTACTTCGCCGCGAAGCTCAATGCCACGATGGAAGACATCGACCTGAACCTCGAGGATTTCCTGGCACGCGTGAACAGCGACATCGTCGGCAAGTTCGTCAATATCGCGAGCCGCGCGGCGGGCTTCCTCGTAAAGCGATTCGACGCCCGCGTGCAGGACAGCGCGATGCATCACCCGCTGCTCGGCATGCTGCGCGAGGCGCTGCCGCACATCGCCACCCATTACGAAGCGCGCGAGTACGGCCGTGCCGTCCGGCAGACCATGGAACTCGCCGATGCCGTCAACGCCTACGTCGATACGGCCAAACCCTGGGACCAGGCGAAGGATCCGGCCAACTCGGTGGCGCTGCACGAGACGGTCAGCGTCAGCATCGAGGCGTTCCGGCTGCTCACGATCGCGCTGAAGCCGGTCCTGCCGGCATTGGCCGCGAACGTCGAGGCGTTTCTCGGTATCGCGCCGTTGACTTGGGCCGACGCCGGCAACGTCCTTTCGTCGGCACGCCCGATCAACCCCTATAAGCATCTGATGACCCGTGTCGACCCGGCACAGATCGAAGCGCTGGTCGCGGCCAACCGCGCATCGCTGCAACCCACCGACACTACACCGCCTCGGCAAGCGGCCTCGGCAGCGAAAACCACCGTCGAAGCAGCCAAAAGCGGCAAGGGCGCCAAGGGCGGCACCGTTGCGGCAGCCGCGAAATCGACCGAAAGCGCCGAGGCCTCGTTCGTTTCCATCGACGACTTCGCCAAGATCGACCTGCGCATCGCGCGCATCGTCGAATGCAAGGCCGTCGAGGGCTCCGACAAGCTGCTGCAACTGACGCTCGACGTCGGCGAAGAGAAGACGCGCAACGTGTTCTCGGGCATCAAGTCGGCCTACCGGCCCGAGGACCTCGTCGGCAAGCTGACCGTGATAGTGGCGAACCTGGCACCGCGCAAGATGAAGTTCGGGCTCTCGGAGGGGATGGTCTTGGCGGCATCGGCTGCCGACGAGAAAGCCGAACCGGGGCTTTATATCCTCGAACCGCACAGCGGCGCACAGCCGGGTATGCGCGTGAAGTAGCGGCGGGCGGCGGGCGCGCGCGCCACGAATCGGCGTGCGCCCCCGCCATCAATACTGCTGCAACACGGCCCGATCGATATCGCGAAAAAACAGGTTGCCCGTGCCGACCCTTCGAGAACCGTCGAACGGTACATGCCAAAACTTGACCATCAGGATGCCGCTGCCTCGGGCAGCGGGCGCCGCGGCAAATCCCGGATTGCGCACCTTCGGTATCTCCTTATGAAGCTTCGACGCGAGTTTGCCCAACGACGCTGCAATCCGTGAGCCCACCGCACTGCTCGGCATTTTCAGACCCACCGCGCCGAACGTCGCGGGCGAACTGAACGTCCCGCCGGCGAACTTGGCCACTCTCGTGGCGGCTTCGTTATAGGGGTAGAGCGACTTGTAACGCGCCACGGTGGAAAGCTCGAAAACGGACATATAAATGTCCGGCTTGCCCGAAAAGGTATTCGGTGAAGTGTTTTCGATGCCCTTGTTCGCGTTTGCGCTGAAGAACCCGGCAATTTCGTCGAGCGTACCGTAGACGACAAGCGGTCGCGCACCCTGTCCGTAATCGGACAACAGCCACATGCCGTTGATTTGTGGAGGGTAAGGAATTGGCACGCCACCATGATCGAATTTCACCGCGCCGAAACTACCGAAGTCCGGATTTCCCGACGATAACCGGCACATCCGGCCGGCATACTCCTTAACGCATATGTCCATTTCGGAATCCTAAATAATAGTGACATCAGTGCCGAAAAAGACGTTTGAAGTCATTGCCGTCGGCTGTGGCGTTCGGCATGCCGTGGCCGCTGAACCTGGAGAAGAAGACCCGCCTTTGTCCGATCCGCCGCATGCCTTCGCCCGGAAACGGACTGAATGTGACGCGAAATAGCTTCCCTGCCTTGCCTTTCGATTCGGCGATACCGGGATTGCGGATGAACTTGTACATGTCGTAGACCGTGGCGATCAGGTCGCCAATATCGCCCACGTCGCCAACGGGCGCCGTACAACCGCCAATGCCGCAGTCGAGCGCGTGCGAATCCTGCGGCACGAATTTCGCGGTCGACCAATCCTTCAGTGCGACACATCGAATCAACGTGTTCGCGACGCTGACCCCGGCCATGGCCGCGTCATTTCCCGCAAATAGCGTCCTATAACGGTTGCGCGAGACTTGCGCCGTCACGCCCATGAAGATCGATGGCAATTCCGGTATCGTGGTTTCGATGCCGTACATCGCCTCGCGCTCGAAGAAATCGACGATCTGCGCGCCCGTACCGTCAAGCACCAGATCGCGCGCACCGGTTTGCGTGTCCGCGAACAAATAGCGGTTGTACGTCGAGCTCCGGCTCGCGGTCGTGAATGCGCCGCGATCCTCGATGAAATTCATTGGCCCGGTCCGGTGGACCATCGACGATGGGGCACGCATCATTCTGATCGGCTGCATATTTCGGTTTTCGGTTAAGTCGGAAACCGCTATCGGAACATGCAACCCCCACGCTGGAATAGGGAACTTTTCTCAGTTATTTTCCGGCTCACCGTTTCAACCAGAACGCATCGAAGCGGCGCGTGTAATTGATATCGACGCCCTGGAACGTGCCCGTATAAGTCGAAAGCGCCCAGAAACGCGAGAGATTGATCGTCGCCTTGAACGCATTGGCCGCCGATTGCAGACCCTGCTCATAGCCGAGCACGAGTCGCTCGTTGATCGCTTTCGAGAGCATGACCACCTGCGGATCGGTCAATCCGACGTCACTGCGGCCCACCGTGAATTCATCGAGTCCGAATGTCTGCGCCACGCGTTTGCCTGTCGCACTCCCGAGCAGCGCGAGCGCCGTCGTCATCGAGCTTTGCTGGCCGAGATTGTTGCCCTGATCGGTGCCATGGCCGAACAGCAGCCACGACAGTTTTTCGTTGTCGGACACGTTCGGCTCCGACACGAGTTTGACGATCGGCGCGTCGACGGTTCCCGTGACCTGCACGCCGGCCTCGACCTCCTGATTGCGGCGCATCGCGAGGATATTGATGCCGGGATTCGCCACCGGTCCGTTGAACGTGAAAAAGCCGTTTTCGATGGCGAGCTTCCGCCCGAACTCGGTATAGGTCGAGCCTTCGGTCACGCCGACATTGCCGATGGCCCGCAGCGGCTGGCTCGGCGCCGACATCACGGTCACCGTGCCGCGCAGCCCGAGATCAGCGCCGCGCCCACGGAAACGGAAGTTGCGCCCCAGATCGATGTCGATGTTCGCGCGCGGCGCGAAGCGGCTCACCGGCTTGTTCATGGTCGGCTCGATCGGCGGCGGCGCACCTCGCACGGCGGCGTTGTTGCGCAAGATCACGACATCGTCCGACAAGCTGGGCGCCGGCTGCTCCGGCATGTCGAACAGCGCACGATCGATCTTGAACTTGCCGTCGATATTCATACCGCCGGCCGGCCCGCCGTTCGCAACCGTCGCGCTGCCCGACAGCGACAGCCGCCGGTCCGGCGCGGCGAACAACTCGAGCTTGTCGGCGACGATTTGCGCGGTGATGTCGGGCTCGGCGCGATCGAGCCGCACTTGACCGGTCGCGCGCAGCGTACCGTCGCCGCCATGAAACTCGACGCGTTGAAAGTCGACGAGATTCTCCGATAGTGCGATGCGTACGATACCGTCTTTCAATTGCACGCCCTGATCGATGAACGTCGCCGCGAGCCCGTCGCCGGTCAGCGCGCCTGAGAGCGCGGGTTTCGCGATCGTGCCCGCCACGCTCAGCCTGAGCGCCGCGCGCCCGGCGAGCACGTAGCTCGGCCCGAACAGGCCGCCCGTCGTTTTCAGCGAAGGAACATCGGCCGCGATCGTGCCCGCAAGCGGAGCATCTGCCGCCAGCCCGAGCTGACCGCCGCGCGCCGGATCGGGGGAAAGCGGTACGCTCACGTTCGCGTCCGCGCTGCCGATGCGGCTCGCCGCCGCGTGCAATGTCGCGCTCAATCGCGAGCCGGTACGAAAATCGGCGCGTGCGCCAAGCGCGGTGATGCCGAGCGGCGCCAATCCGCCCCGGACCGTGTCGACCGACACGTCTCCGCTCACGCGTTCGAGGCGCGCGTAGCCGGACGCCGTGCGGCCCAGCGTGAAATCCCAATCGCCCGCGACGACGAGATCGCTACGCATGCGCGAAGGCGTGCCGGTCAGTTGCTCGCGTATTGCGAGCAGTCTCGCCACCGACAGATTCGAGGCCGAGCCGGCCGAGCGGATCGCGCCGCGGTCGTAGACGAAGGACTTGATATCGATCCGCGCGCCTTCGAGCGCGAGCCGCGTCGCGCCGAGCGTCACGAACTGGCGGCCCGCATTGATCGCGAGCGGCGCCTGCAGTTCGAGCGCCGGCATGCCCCGATTTGCGAAGCGCGTGACGGTACCGGCCCATTGCAAGCCGTCGCGTGTATCGGTCAACCCGCCCGACGCCGCCAATACGAGGTCTACCGGCCGGCCGCGCAGCGTGCCTTTCGCCGCCGCATCGAACGCGTGCTTCGCGCGCGTGCCGCTCGCGTGCGCGGAAAGGCTCGTGAAATCGGCGATGCTCGTATGGACGTCGCGCGCATCGGTGGTGAATTCGAGCGCCCCGTTCGCGCCGTCACGCACGAGCGCACGCCCCGTCGCCGCACCGACGCGGTTTTCGCCGAACGATACATCGTGCGCATCGTAGCTGAGTGTGGCATTGGGATGAGCGAGCGAGCCCGTCACGTCGCCGTCGGCATTCACCGCGCCCGCCAGGCCAAAGCCGAGCCGTCCGAGCTGCGGCGCGGCAATGCGAAAACGCAGCCGGTCGCCCGGTGCGCCGAAGCTGCCGTGCAGCTCGATGTCATTGCCTGCGATCGATAGCGCCGCGTCGCTCGGCAATAAGCGCTTGTCGGCCACCTGCACCGTGCCTTCGCCTTTGAGCGGAAGACCGTCGTAGAGGCTGTCGGCGAGCTTGAACCGCAGCTTCGTCGCGATATTCGGAGCCAACGTGCCGCTCGCTTCCAGCGTGCCCGTCACGCGCGCCTCGGGCCACCGCGTCGACGCGCCCCGCGCCACCGCGGCGGACTTTCTCCCCGGGGCCGACGGATGCGACGTCACTTGCCGCTTCGATGCGGTCGATGCGGTCGACGGCTTCGATGATGTTCCCGCGCGCGGCGCGTGCGGGGCTCCCGGGCGCTTTGGCGCGGCCGGCGGCGCACTCGCCGCCAGCACGAGGCGCGGATCGAAGCTCTTCAGCGTCGCGCGCAGCGAATACGTCGATCGAGCATCCCGCATGAGGGTGCCATCGAGATCGACGTGGCCACTGCCGGCCGCGACGCGCACATCGCGCAACGCGATACGCTCGGGATCCAACGCGATTTTGGCGCGTGCGCCGAGACCCGCACGCTTGTCGGCAAGGTCGAACTCGAGCCCGGTGGTCGCGCCGTCGAGTTGCACGCCGATCGGCCCATCGAGGGCCGTCGTGCGCACCCATGGCGTAATCGTGTTCAGATCGAGGCGGCTGGCCTGCAAGGCGATGCGACCTCGGCCGCGTGTGAGCGTGCCGCCGCCCGCGAGCTCGGCGTCATCGACGAGCCGCACGCGCAGGTCCGCAATGCGCTCCGCGCTTGCATCGAGCCGCACATCGGCGTGTGCATCGATGAGCGGCAGCAACTGCGCGTCGAGTCTGCCCGGCTTCGCGTTGACGATCGAGACCGGACCGGCCACGACCGACGTGCCCGCCCCCGGCACGGGGCCGAGATCGGCGTTGAGCGAAAGATCGGCCGCGGGCGCACCGGGGCTGAACGTCTGCGGGTTCACGTGAGCAAGCGCGACTTGCGCGCGCTTGAGCGGCACCGGTGCAAAAGGCGTGGCCTCTACCCGTGCATGCCCTTTGAGCTTGAAACCGCTTGCGTCGATCTCGGCCGTCAGCGCCTCCAGCGTGCCCGTGACCTGCGCGCTCGCCCGGGCCGGCTCGCCCGCGAACTCGCCCGCATAACCGGCGTTGCCCGTGAGCGCGAACGGGCGCACGCCGTCGAGCGACAGCTCGGCCGTGATCGCCCCGTAAGGCGTATCGAGCCCGCCGAGCGCAAGCGTATGATGGCGCCCGTCGCTGCGGCCGCTCATCCGCAAACGGTCGAATTCCGTCACGCTTGCGCCGTCATGGATGCGCAGCCGGTCGATACCGATTGCGCGCACGTCCAGCTGGATCGGCAAGCGCAGGCTCTGCGGCAAAGTCATCGGCGCGTTGCTGCTTGTCGGCGCAACACGCGCATCGACAGTGCCCGCGTGCAGATCGACGATCGTCAGCCGCCAAGGCGACGGCGTGAGCGCCCATCGGCCGCTCAGCCGGTCGATGCGAATCTCGGTCGTCGCGGCTGTCGCAGCCGTGGGACCGCCCGTTGCCGCCGGCCGCTCGAGAAAATGCACGTCGGCCAACCTCAGCCCGCTGGCGAGCGTGCCACCCTGGAACGTGCCGGCGAGGCGTCCGCCCGAGAGCGCCACGGCTGCGCGCCAGACAAGCCCAGTCCCGCGCTCGGTCGTGAGCGCACCGAATAGCGCGAGCGATTCGGCGCCCAGCATGAGCACGATGCCCAGCACCGTCCACACGAACACGCGCAGCGCCCGGCGCGGCTTGCGACGCGGCGGCGGTGCATCGCGGCCGGCGTCGTCGACGTCTGGCGGCGGTGATGAGGGCGGCGGTGGCGAATCGTTCGTCATGCTCGTTTCGGGAAAAGCGCGCTCAAGGCGAAAGCGATATCGATGCGGTTTTCATGCGGTTTTCATGCGGTTTCAGGCCGTTTCAAAAGGCGATGCCGAGCGTCAGATACGGTCTTACGCTCTTGTTGCGAATGCCATATGCGAGATCGACGTTGACTGGGCCGACCGGGCTGCGCCAGCGCGCGCCGACACCGACGCCGGGAAAGAACGTCCGCTCGTGCCAGGTATCCGTGGCCGTGCCGATGTCATAGAACACCGCGGCGCCCCAATCGTGCGTGAACCAGTGCTGATACTCGGCCGTGCCGGTGATGAGGTACTTCGTCGGCAGCACCGAACCCGACACGTTGTTGCCGATACTCTGAAAGCCATAGCCGCGTACCGAGTTCGAACCGCCCGCGCGAAAAAGCAGCGATGCCGGCACATCGGCCGAGCTGCCGCTCGTGAACACGCCGCCGAGTTCCGCGCGAAAAAGCACGAGGTCGCGCTTGCCGACCGGCAGATACTGTACGCCGCGCGCATAGCCGCGCACGAACGTCTCGTCCGAGAGCGCGTGGCGCACCGCAAAGCCGGCCTCGGCATGGAGCAGATTGCCCGAATGCGGAAAGAGCGGATCGTCGACATTGCGCCGCGTCCACGACCACTGCGGTACGAGCGCGTGGCTCGTCTTCGGGCTGGCGGCGTTCTGATCGAGCCGATCGACGTAGTACTGCAGCGAGTAGGTGTAATCGATGAACTGCGACGTGCGCGCCCGCTGCACGCCGATGCGCGCGCTATAGATGCGCGTGTCCGATACATTCGTGCTCGAGTACGACGCGAGCGCGCTGTTGACCCAGCCCCGCCGCCCTGGCGGCATCGACAACTGGATTTGGCCGTATTGCTGGATCTGATCGAGCCGGCCCTGTACCGAAAACGGCCAGGCGGCCCCGAACGTATTCAGATATGAGTAGGCGCCCTGGACGTGCGCGCCCGTATCGGTCGCGTAGCCGACCCCGCCACGCACGCTGTTATACGGATACTCGCTGACCTTCACGTGAATCGGCGTCTCGTGCGGCTTGTCGACGTCGCTGTCGACATCGATCGCGACACTGGCGTAATACGGCGTATTCTGCAATTGCCGTTGCAATTCCTCGATTCGAGTCGTGTCATAAAACTCGCCGACTGCAATGGGATTGACGTTGGTCACGATCCATTCGGGATAGCGGCGCACGCCCGAGACATCGAGCGGACCCATCGTAAACGTCGGACCGCTCTCGAACGCGACGGAAAGCGCCGCCGTTTTTTTGCGCGGATCGATGAGCGCCTGAGAGCGAGCGATCTTCGCGCCCAGATAGCGACGGGCCTGCAGCGCCTTGAGCGCGGCCGATTTGGCATCGCTCCAACCCGACTGCGTGAAGGGGTCGCCCGGGTGCAGCGAGAAAGCGAAACGCGCCGCGTTCTCGCGGGAAGGGTCTTCCGTTTTCACCGGGCCGGCGAACGAGAGATCGATCGACGAGACGTTCGTGCGCGGCCCCGGATCGACATGCACGATCACGCTTTTTTTGCCCTCGGCCGTGCGGACATCGGTACGCACGACCGGTGAAAAATAGCCGTCCGTGGATGCGAGATCGCGCACCTGCTGCGGCGTCGCCGTCAAGAGAAAATCGAATTGATCGTCCGTGATGTCGTCGCGCTTGGCAAAACGGGAGAGGTCGAGATGCGCCTTGAGCAGCTTGCGAAGTTCGCGCGGCGCATCGATCTCGATGCCATATTTGGCCGAAGCCGGCAACGCAAGCCCTGCTAGCAGAGTCCCGACAGCCGCCGCGAGCCAGCCGCGGGCAAGGCGTCCGGCGCACCGGCGGGCGGCGCGCGTCAAGCACAGGTTGTCGATCGCTGCTTCCCGCAAACGGGGCCTCCCGGCAACGTTGAAAAGACGAACTCACGCGCGGCGCATACGAGCACGCGCCGCCGGCCGCTCATTTGACCACAGCCGCGGCCTCGCGGGCGACCGCGAAAGCGAGTCCGCCGCGCGCGCGGTTTTGACGCCATGACGCCCGCGATGTTCCGCCTACGGTGGCATGCGCTAAAATCCCGGTTTGCGAGAGACGGTGCTCGCCGCACCGATGTGCCCCTATTTTCCACGATCGACGAGCCATGTATCAATCGGATATCACGCAGTTCCTGAACCAGCTCAAGCAGCAACAGCCGACGCTCGAGGAAGAGCAGCGCCGCGGCCGCGCGCTCCTGTGGGACAAGCAGCCGCTCGATCTCGAGGAGCGGGCGCGCCAGCAGGCTGCGGGCGTCAAGCAAACGCCGTACGTCTACTACCAGAACTTCTGAGCGCCCGCCGCGTGAACCCCGCCGACGAGGCCACGCGCTCGCGAGAGCCGGTCTCGGCGCTCGCCGCGCCGGCCACCGATACCACGCCCGACACCATCGACGGCGTGGCATTCGCGCGTCTTTACGGCGAGCCGCTCTTCAAGCTGCCGCAGGACCTCTATATTCCGCCGGACGCGCTCGAGGTCTTTCTCGAAACGTTCGAAGGTCCGCTGGATCTGCTGCTCTATCTGATCCGCAAGCAGAACTTCAACGTACTCGATATACCGATGGCCGATGTCACGGTGCAATATCTCGGCTACGTCGAACAACTGCGCCAGACGAACCTCGAACTCGCGTCCGAGTATCTGCTGATGGCCGCGATGCTGATCGAGATCAAGTCGCGCATGCTGTTGCCGGTGAAGAAAGCGGATACGGGCGAGGAAGCGGAGGATCCGCGCGCCGAGCTCGTGCGGCGCCTGCTCGAGTACGAACGGATCAAACTCGCCGCGCAGCGCATCGATCAGTTGCCTCAGCTCGGGCGGGATTTTCTGCGGGCCGACGTCTATATCGAGCAGAGCATGGCGCCGCGCTTTCCAGACGTCGTCATCGACGATCTGCGCGCGGCCTGGGCCGATGTGCTCAAGCGGGCCAAGCTCGTCGCGCATCACAAGATTTCGCGCGAGGAGCTCTCCGTACGCGAGCATATGAGCCTGATCCTGCGGCGGCTGCAAAACGCGCGCTTCATGGAGTTCGCCGAGCTGTTCGACGTCTCGCGCGGCGTGCCCGTCGTCGTCGTCAACTTCATCGCCATGCTCGAGCTGTCGCGCGAATCGCTGATCGAGATCACGCAAGCCGAACCGTTCGCGCCGATCTACGTGCGGCTGGCGTATCTGCCGGCGTAGCGCCGAACGGCGCCACGGTGCCCTGGAGGATCCGCTCTTTTAGCTACTGCGCCTCGTCGAATCCTCTACAATCGGCGCCCTGTTGCAGTCCACGCGCCTCGCCGCGCTTCAACCCCGGTCCATCATGAAAGTCATCAGCTCGATCCAGGAATTGCGCGACCAGTTGCGCGGACAGAACCGTACGGCTTTCGTGCCGACCATGGGCAATCTGCACGAGGGACATCTCTCGCTGATGCGTCTCGCGCGTCAGCATGGCGACCCGGTCGTCGCGAGCATCTTCGTCAACCGGCTGCAGTTCGGCCCGAACGAGGACTTCGACAAGTACCCGCGCACCCTCGAAGCCGACATCGACAAGCTGCAAAAGGAAAACGTCTACGTGCTGTTCGCGCCGACCGAGCGCGACATGTATCCCGAGCCGCAGGAATATCGCGTGCATCCGCCGCACGACCTCGGCGACATCCTCGAGGGCGAATTCCGGCCCGGCTTTTTCACGGGCGTATGCACGGTCGTCATGAAGCTGATGGCCTGCGTGCAACCGCGGGTGGCCGTATTCGGCAAGAAGGACTACCAGCAGCTCATGATCGTGCGACGCATGTGCCATCAGTTCGCGCTGCAGACCGACATCGTCGCGGCCGAAACGGTGCGCGACGCGGATGGGCTCGCGCTCAGCTCCCGCAACCGCTATCTGACCGAGGCGGAGCGCGGCGAAGCGCCGATGCTCGCCGTCACGCTCGCCCGCCTGCGCGATGCCGTGCATACCGGCGAGCGCGATTTCAAGCGGCTCGAGCGCGACGCGATGGCGAGCCTCGCCGCACGCGGCTGGCAACCCGATTACGTGGCCGTGCGCAAGCGCGCGGATCTCATCGCGCCCGCCCCTCACGAAACCGATGCGCCCCTCGTCGTGCTGGCCGCGGCGAAGCTCGGCGCCACACGTCTCATCGACAACCTGGAAATCTGAAGCGGCACCCGTGAGTTGCCGCGCACGTCAGAGGAAACGACCATGCAGCGCCATTTGCTCAAATCGAAGATTCATCGCGCCGTCGTCACGCACTGCGAGCTGCATTACGAAGGCTCCTGCGCGATCGACGAGGATCTGCTCGATGCGGCCGATATCGTCGAGAACGAACGCATCGACATCTGGAACGTCAACAACGGCGAGCGGTTCTCGACCTACGCGATTCGCGGCGAGCGCGGCAGCGGCATGATCTCGCTGAACGGCTCGGCCGCGCGGCGGGCCCAGCTCGGGGATCTCGTCATCATCGCCGCCTTCGCGATGGTCGACGAGGCGGACCGGGCGGCCGGCTGGGAGCCGAAACTCGTGTTCGTCGACGAGCGCAACAAGATCAAGGGCAGCCGGGCGCAGGTGCCCGTGCAAAGCTGGAGCTGACGCACCCGGCGGCTGCGCGCAGAGCGCATCGCGTGCTGCGCACGGGCGTCTCGCGCCGGCAACCGTCAGCGAGCCGCCCAGGCGACGATGGGTTCCCACTGCTCGAGGTCTTTCTCGACGCGGCTTTTTGCCACGTCCCATAGCGTGAGTCCGTGCGCGGCCAATTGCACGTAGTTCTGCGTATCGCGCAAAAATCCCAGCACCGGCAGATCGAGCCCCTCCACGAAGCGGTGCAATTGGTCCGCCGAGCGCGTGCGCGCGTCCACGCGCATCCCGACGACGCCGACTTCGATGGCGCCCTTGCGCACGGCCTTCTCCTTCGCGAGCCGTTCGAGGAAATGCTGTGTGGCGAGAATGTCGAACATCGACGGCTGCAGCGGCACGATGACCTTGTCCGCGAGTTCGAGCGCACTCACGAGACGATTGCCGTGCAATCCGGCCGGCGTATCGACGACGGCCCACTCGAGGCCGCGCGGCGGCTTGGCGGGGGCATCGGGATCGACCGCCCAGCTCTCGATGGGCGGCAGGCCACCGGGCCGCAACGCCAGCCACGATTGGGCCGATTGCTGCCGGTCCAGGTCCGCGAGCGCAACCCATTCCCCGTTTGCCGCGAACGAGCCGGCCAGATTGGTCGACAACGTGCTCTTGCCCACCCCGCCCTTGGGGTTGGCCACCACGATTACCGTCATGAACGCTCCCGATTTGCGAAGCCGTCTGGCCCCGTATGGGTGTCGATGATATCGGCAAATCGGTTCGCGCCGTAGCCCCCTCGGCAACCGCCCGGACACCATGTCGGGCCTGCGATGCCGTTACAATCGCGCGATGACCACGCCAGACCTCACTTTCGTGCTCGGCGGCGCCCGCTCGGGCAAGAGCGCCTATGCCGAGGGCCTCGCCGGGGCCAGCGGCCGCGGCGTCATCTACATCGCAACGGCCCGCGGCGCCGATGCCGAGTTCAGCGAGCGTATCGCTCACCACCGCGCGCGGCGGCCGGCGCATTGGCGGCTCGTCGAAGCCGGTGCCGCGCTCGACGAGGCGCTTCGCGCGGCCGACGGGGACGATGCCTGTGTACTCGTCGACTGCCTGACGCTATGGCTCGCCGGTCTGCTGTGTCCGCCCGAAGCATGCGGCCCCGCGACTGAGGACGCCGACGCCCGGATCGACGCGTTCATGGCGGCGCTGGCGACCGTTCGTGCACGCGTCATCGTCGTCAGCAACGAGATAGGCCTGGGCGTGGTGCCGCTCGGTTCGGTGACCCGCCGCTATGTCGATGCGCTCGGCCGGCTCAATCAGCGCGTGGCCGCGCTCGCGCCCGAGGTCACGCTGATGGTGGCGGGTCTTCCGCTCGCCGTTAAAACGGCGCCATGCCGAACGCGAATCGCCTGATGCGCAAGCTCGTCGAAGCGCTGACTCTTGCCGTTGCATTCGCCTGGGCCGCCGGTTCGCCGCTGCCCGCGCGCGCGGCCGTTTCCGTCGTCGACGACGCGGGCCGTACCGTCACGCTCGCCCAACCCGCGGCGCGCGTCATTTCGCTCGCGCCGCACACGACCGAGCTCGTCTATGCGGCCGGCGGCGGAGCACGGCTCGTGGGTGCGGTGTCCTATAGCGACTATCCGCCCGAAGCCAACGCGCTGCCGCGTGTGGGCAGCAATTCCGCCCTCGATCTCGAGCGCATCGTCGCGCTCAGGCCCGAGCTCATCGTCGTGTGGCGGCATGGCAACGACACGCGGCAGCTCGATAAGCTGCGTGCCCTCGGCATCCCGCTTTTCGTCAGCGAGCCGCACAAGGTCGATGACGTCGCGACGAATCTGGACCGCCTCGGGACGTTGCTCGGCACCGAAAGCACGGCCCGCGCCGCGGCGCAGCGCTATCGCGACGAAATCGCCCGGCTGCGGGCGCGCTATGCGGCGCGACCCGTGGTCAGCGTGTTCTATCAGGTCTGGGACCGCCCGCTGCTGACGCTCAACGGCGCGCATATCGTCAGTGACGCCATTGCGCTATGCGGCGGACGCAACGTATTCGGCGAGCTGGCCGCTCGCGTGCCCACGGTGTCGGTCGAAGCCGTCGTCGCGGCGAACCCCGAGGCCATCGTCACGGCGGCCAAGGGTGCCACCGCGCCCTCACGCGACGCACCGCTGCCCGATCTCGCGCGCTGGCGCGCCTGGCCGCACATGACTGCCGTCGCGCGCGGCAATCTGTTCGCCATCGACGGCGATCTGATCAACCGGCCGGGACCGCGTCTGGCCGAAGGCATCGATGCGCTGTGCCGCGACCTGGAAACGGCTCGAGCGAAACGGCCTGCCTCGGGCGCCGCCGCCCGGGCTTCGGACTCGCACTGAGCGAATCCACCTTGGCCGGATCGATCCGGTCGATTCGGTCGGTCCGGTCGACGGCCAAATCTCATCCATTCCACCGAATCACGCGCCAGGCGCCGCCCTCCTCGTCCCCTTGGAGCCAAACGATGCCGGCCATCGCGACAGGCCACGCGAGTGTGCGCTCGAGCGGTACGGCAAGTGCGAGCGAGGCCAACATACGGATCACGCCTGCGTGCGTGACGACGAGCGTCGGCGCCTTGCTTGCTCGCCGAGCCGCCCCCGCGGACTGGCTCGCCCGCTTCCATGTCTCGAACCATTCGCCCACGCGTGTGCCGAATTGCGCCACGCTTTCGCCGCCGTGCGTGCGCGCGTGGCGCAAATCGGCAGCCCAGGCGTCGAGCGCCGCACGGTCGATGGCATCCCATCTGAGACGCTCCCAGGCGCCGAAATCGATCTCCTGGACCCGGGCGTCGGCCGTCTCGGCGCAGCCGAAGCGGCGCGCCAATTGACGCGCCACGCCGGCGCACCGAACAAGCGGACTCGTGACGAGCGAGCGCGGCAGGGGGACATCGAGTGCCGCCAGCCGCGCGACGATGGCAGCAGCCGCCTCGCGCTCGTCGACGGCGAGCGGAACGTCGGTGCGCCCGTAGCAGACGCCGCGCTCGACAGCCGGCGGCGGATGGCGGATCAGGACGAGATCCATGCGAGAACGACGAGGTAGATCGCCAGCTCGAAGACTTGCTGCGCGAAGCCCAGGCAATCGCCCGTATAGCCGCCGATGCGCCGCTGGAAATAGCGCGACATCAGCATGCGCAGCACGACCGTTACGGCCAGCGCGACAAGCCCGGCGCGCCAGTCCGGCCAGAAGAGCCAAGGCAGTCCGAGTGCAGCGATGAGGCCGTACGCGCGTACGGACAGGCGCTGCACGACAGCGCCCGCCTTGCCTTCGGCTCGCGCGTAATCGAGCGTGACGAGCAGACTCGCCGCGAGCGCGCGGCTGGCCGCATGCGCGGCCACCATGAGCCAGGCGGCCACGAGCGGGGGAAGCGCGGCGAGCGCCTGCCATTTGATCGCGAGCGTCATGACCAGCGCGATCGCGCCGAACGCGCCAATGCGCGGATCGCGCATGATTCGCAGGACATCCTCGCGCGCCATGCCGCCACCGAACCCGTCGCAGCAATCGGCCAGCCCGTCTTCGTGAAAGGCCCCCGTTACCAGCAGCGTCGCCGCCATGGAAAGCAGTACGGCCAGCGACACCGGGAAAACACGCCACGCCAGCAGGTAGACGAGCGCGCCGAATGCACCGACCAACGCGCCGATGAGCGGGAAGTAGCGGATGGCGCCGGCCAGATCGCCCTGCGCGGTACCAACGCCATACGGTAGCGGCACGCGCGTGAAATAGCCGAGCGCCGCGCACAGGTAGCGCCACTCGGCGCGCGGATCGAGGCGGCGCACGCGATCGGCCTCCTGGCCGCCGGCAGGGCGCGTCACGACGTGCCGCGCCCGCTACGACGCTCGTCCGGCTCGCCGGATAGGCCCGATTGGTCCGATCGGTCCGATTGGCCGGCGTCGCCGCGCCCGGCTACACCGGCGGACTCGAAGCTCGCCATCTCGTTGAGAAACGCGACCGCCGCGCGCAAGAGCGGCAAGGCAAGCGCAGCGCCCGTGCCCTCGCCGAGCCGCATATCGAGCGCCAAAATCGGCTTGGCGTCGAAAGCATCCAGCATGCGCCGGTGACCCGCCTCGTTCGACAGATGCGCGAAGACGCAATAATCGCGCACCGCCGGCGCGAGCGAGTTGGCGACGAGAAACGCTGCCGTGGCGATGAATCCATCGACGAGGATCGTCATCTTCGCCTCGGCCGCGGCGAGATAGGCGCCCGTCATCATCGCGATCTCGAAGCCGCCGAACGCCGCCAGGACATCGAGCGGCTGCGTCGCGCCTGCGTGGCGCGCCAGCGCCGCGCCGAGCACGCAGCGCTTGTGCGCAAGCCCGGCATCGTTGAGTCCGGTGCCCCGGCCGACGCACTCGTCGATCGGCACGCCTGCGAGGCGGCTCATCAGGCATGCCGCGGACGACGTGTTCGCGATGCCCATCTCGCCGAAGCCGATCACGTTGGTGCCGAGCGCCGCGTGGTGACGCACGCGCTGCGCGCCGGCCGCGATGGCAGCGATGGCCGCCTCGCGCGTCATGGCGCACTCGCGTGCGAAGTTGCGCGTGCCGCGCGCGATGGGAATATCGACGAGGCCTGGCAACGCGTCGAGCGTTGCGGCCACGCCCGCGTTGACGACCTCCAACGTGAACCCGGCCACCGAGCTGATCGCATTTATCGCCGCGCCTCCGGCGAGAAAGTTCGCGACCATCTGCGCCGTGACCGCCTGTGGATAGGGGCTGACACCTTCCTCGGCGATGCCGTGGTCGCCCGCGAAGACGATCATGGCCGGCCGCGCGAGCGTGGGGTGCGTCGTGCGCTGGATCATGCCGATCTGGCATGCGAGCGCTTCGAGCCGGCCAAGGCTGCCGGGCGGCTTGGTCTTGCCGTCGATGATGCGTTGAAGTTCGGAGCCGAGCGAGCGGTCGAGCGGTTCGACGACGGGCAACGTAACGGAGGCGTTCATACCTTTCCTATGGGTTCGATCGAAATCATCGTGCCGATGGCGAACGATTTCGCGAAAGAATCGGCATAAGCCGACATGCGGCCAGATTCACTGGGGCGTTCAAGGTTTGGGGGACTCCATTTCAGGTCGACGCAGCGCGGGCACGAGCGCCTCATGACCGTCGGCTTCGATCAGCACGAGCGGGTATCCGAACGCACGGCTCGCGAGCTCGGGCGTGAGCACGTCCCGCACGGGCCCGGCCTGCGCCGTACCGTCACCGGGCATCAGCAGCGCGTGGGTCGCGAAGCGACGCGCGAGGTTCAGATCGTGACAGGAAAATATCACTGTGCGCGGACTTTCCCGGGCCCAGTGCGCGAGTAACGTCAGACAGTCGATCTGATGACGCAGGTCGAGATGCGCAAGCGGCTCGTCGAGCAACAACAGCGGCGCATCCTGACATAGCGTGGCGGCGAGTGCCACGCGCTGGCGCTCGCCGCCCGATAGCGAACGTACGTCGCGTGCTGCCAGTTGGGCAAGCGCAAGCGCGTCGAGCGCCGCGTGTGCGGCGGCGCGATCGCGCTCAGTCTCCCAGCCCCAGCCGCCGAGATACGGAAAACGGTTCAGAAGCACGATGTCGAACACCGTAGCGCTGAACGCGTCGTGCACGTTTTGCGGCATCAGCGCACGGCGTTTCGCGAGCTCGCCCGGCTGCCAATCGCCGATCGGCACACCATCGAGTGCAACGCGCCCCCGCGCCGGCGGCACGAGCCCCGCGAGCGTCGAAAGCAGCGTCGTCTTGCCCGCACCGTTCGGACCCGCCACGCACCAGAGCTCGCTGGCGCCGAACGTCTGCGTGAAATCTGCCAGCAAGACGCGCTCGCCCACGTCGAGCGCAAGCTCGTATGCCGCGAGCGTCGAAACGGCCATTCGCGCGCTCGTCATCGCGACCTCCGCGCCAGCATCCACAGAAACAGCGGCACGCCGAACAATGCCGTGATCACGCCCACCGGCAACTGCGCCGGCGCGGCGACCGTGCGCGCGAGCAGATCGGCACTCATGACGAACAGGCCCCCGGCCAGCGCGCTCGCCGGCACGAGCATGCGCTGATCGTTGCCGCACGCGAGACGCAACGCGTGCGGCACCACGAGGCCGACAAAGCCTATCGTGCCCGCCGTCGTCACTGCTGCGGCGGTGGCAAGCGACGCCACCAGATAGATGCGCAAGCGCAGTTGTCCGGCGCTCACGCCCAGTGCGAACGCCACCGCTTCGCCGCGCGCGAGGACATTGAGCTGCGGCGCAACCGGTGCGGCCGCGGCCAGCGCGAGCGCGAGCGCCGCTAGCGCGGGCCACGGGCTGGCCACGCCGTTGAGGTCGCCTGCGAGCCAAAAGAGAATTCCGCGCAGCCGCTCGTCCGGCGCCAGCGTGAGCAGCAGCGTGACACCGGCCCCCCAGCCCGTGGCGAGTACGACGCCGGTGAGCAAGAGCCGCGGCGACGCCTCTTGCGGCTCGCCGCGGGCGAGCGCCCGGCGGGCGAAGCCGAGCACGAGCGCGATGGTGAACAAGGCCCCCGCGAACGCAGCCGCATCGACGAGCCACCACGCCGTGCCCGCGAGCAACGCAGCGATCGCGAACACGGCCGCGCCGCCCGATACGCCGAGCACGTACGGTTCGGCGAGCGGATTGCGCAGCAGCACCTGCAGCAGCGCACCGGCCAGCGCGAGCAAAGCACCGCACGCGAACCCCGCGAGTGCGCGCGGCAGACGAAGACTGCGCACGATTTCGTCGATCGTATCGGCGCCCGCCGAGCCGGAATGGGCAAGCGCGCCCAACGCGCGCAGCGGCGAGACGCTCACGCTGCCGAGCGTCAGCGCGGCGACGAATACGATGCCCGCCAGCGCGGCCAGCGCAAGCCAGATGGCGATTGCGCGTTGCGCATTCACGGCGTGAGCCTCCGCCGAGCGGCCCAAAGCACGATGAGCGCCCCGCTCGCGCACGCACGCGCGCTACTGCTGTTGCCAGCCGAGCGTGATGAACGCACTGCGCCGCGGCGTGTTGTAGGTATAGGCGAGCTCATAGTGCTTGTCGAAAAGATTGTCGATCTGCGCGGCCACGTACCAGGCCTTCGTGATGCGGTAGCGCGCCGAGAGGTTCACGACGCCATATCCGCCCAGGACGGTGCCGCTATCGTTGCGCGCGCCGCTCACGATCCACTCGCCGCCGACGCGCCATGCACCGATGCTCCGGTTCGCCGCAAACGATGCGAAGTGCCGCGCACGCCGGTTCAGATCGACGTGGGCATCTTCGTCGACAGGGTTTTGCACCGTGAACGCCGCCCGGATATCGGTCTTGCCGATGTGGCCCCGCCACGACGCCTCCACGCCCTGCACCTTCGCGCGCCCCACGTTCTTCGCGATATAGAACAGTCCGCCTTGTGTCGGCACATAGTTGATGAGGTCGCTGTAGTTCGTCTGGAAGGCGGTAAGGCGCGCCACGCCGAATGCATCGGAAGCATACTGCAGCGCCGCCTCGAGAGCATGACTGCGCTCGGGTCTGATCGATCGATTGCCGCTGCCGGGGTAGTAGAGATCGTCGAAGCTCGGGGCCCGGAACGCACTCGCATAGCTGACGCGCGCCCCCCAGTGCTCGGTGATGTCGTATCCGTAGCCGAGGTAGTAGGTGTTCGCGCCGCCGAAATCGGAATATTGATCGCGGCGAACGTTCGCCTGAATGCGGCTCGCGCCGAATCGGCCGGTATAGCCCGCGAACGCCGAATCGACGCGCCGCGGGGGCGCGGCGAAGATATCCGACTCGAGCGATTGATCGAGATGCTCGTAGCCGAGCTGCAGCGTATGGTCCGGCGACAGCTTGAAATCGTTCTGCCACGTGTACTGGCGGTTGTTCGTATCGAAGCGGTTGTCGTAGACGCCGTTCGTTTTTTCGACACTGCGATCGTCGCCCTCCGCCACGGTGAAGTGGGTGGTCCACCGATCGGTCAGCTTGCCGTTCGCGAATACGGAGACCTCGCGCACTTTGCTGTAGAGGTTGTTGAGATCGGTGGGCATTCCGAACGGGTTATCGAAACTCGCGTTGCCGTTCGATTGAAAAAAGCGCACGCCCGCATCCCACTCGTCGCTGAACCGATGACGGATCGCCGCCGACACCGTCTCGTTGAGATAACCGTTCGCATTGGGATTCGCATTCGGCGCGAGCGCCGGATCGATCGACGAAAAGCCATCGTTCTTGAAGCGCGAAACATTGAAGCTGAAGGTCGTCTTGCCGTCCTTGTCCAATGCGCCCTCGACACCCGCTTCCTGCGTTTGCGTGCGATAGCTGCCGTAGCCGAGCGAAAAATGAAAACGCGGCGGGTGATTGCCGCCGTCTTTCGTGAAGACCTGCACGACGCCCCCCATCGCGCCCGAGCCATAAAGCGCGGAGACGTCCCCGTTCACGACCTCCACATGATCGATCTGGGACAGCGGCAGTTGAGCGATCTGCGCCTGCGAGAGACTGACCGAATCGACGCGCACCCCGTCGATCAGCACGAGCGATTGCGTCGGCGAGCCGCCGCGCAACGTCAGCGACGCATTGCTGCCGGGCCCGCCGTTACGAATGAGCTGCGCGCCCGGCGCGAGCGAGAGCAGCCCCGGCAGATCGATCGCCGTCGAATCCTCGATATCTTGCCGCGTAAAACTCGTGGTTTGCGGGATCGCATCGGCGAGGGCCTGCGGTGAACGCCGCGCCGTCACGACGATCGGCTCCAACTTGCCAAGGGTCGAATCGGAGGAGGCAGACGCGGAAGTCGCGATGGAACCTGAAGGCGAAACCGTCGTCGAATTCGACGGTGAATCGCCGGCGACCGCTTGGGCGAGCGCGGCAAGCGGCAGGCCTGCGAACGCAACGCACGCCGCGCGGAGCATGGACAAGGACATCGTTGGTATTCCCATGGATCGGCAGGCAGCCCGCTTCCCCGCAGGCCACCCCGTCATGAGCACGTCCCGAAACACGCGATGCAGCCTCGCGTTGCCGTCGGGAGCGGCGCTCCCCCTTTGGCCGGTATCCGGGCTGACGAGCTCTCGAATCCGCCTTCCCACGCGCCAAGGCGCGCAGTGGCTTCGGATCGATTTCGCCGCGACGAACGCGGACGACGCATCGCTTACCGTTGCGGGGGCAGCACAGGTTGACGCGCGAAACGCCGCACGGTCCTGTTTCCCGTTTAACCGCGCGCATCGGAAACGAACGCGCGGGCACCAAAGTGCCGCAAGTGTAGGAGCGGGCCCCATGAGCGTCAAGAATCGACCGTTTTGGCGTCTCGGGCGGCAACATCGGCACAAATCGACAGGATGTTGTTACGTCTCGAAACGAGACAAGGATCGGACGCCCGCGTATTCCGCGCTAAAATGCGCAAGTCTTTAGAGGACGCAGCAGATGCTCACCGAACTCGAAACCCTGTCACACAACATCGGCCGGCTGATCGCGATCAACGAACGCCATCAGCAGGCCCGCCACGCGCTCGAAGAGCAGCTTGCGCAATTGCGCGCGGAAAACGACTCGGCCCGCGCCGAGCTCGAACTCCTGCGCGACGAACGCAATGCCTTGCAAGTCGAGCGCGATACATTGCTTGCCAAAATCGACGATGCGCAGGTGCGCCTGAACGCCATTCTCGAAAAACTGCCGCGCACGAAGGGCCCGTACGAAGGCGATAACCAGCTCGATCTGCTCGCCGAACCGGGCGAGCGCGAAGCGCCGCACGGCAATTCGGCGAACGCGGCGGCTCAGCAGGGAGAAAACGCATGACGACGAAGCAGATCGAAGCGACGATTCTCGGGCAGACGTACCGGCTTGCTTGCTCGCCCGAAGCCGAGTCGCAACTGCTCGACGCCGTTGCACGCGTGGACGCCGAAATGACGAAAGTCCGCTCGGTGAGCAGCGTACGCGGGACTGATCGCATCGCGGTCATGGCGGCCCTCTCGCTCGCGTCGGAACTGGTCAAGCTGCAAGAAAGTATCCGGCATGGGGAAGCATTCCCGGCCGAGGAAATCAGGCGTACAATGCGCCAAATGAACGAACAGCTTGGCGCGGTGCTGGAGCAAAGCGAAGCGCGATAGCCGTTGCATGAGGCACAACGCTTCGAGCACCGGTGGTTGTGACTGTTCGGTATGTTGAGCGTTACACAAGTTTTACGGCTTCCCTGCCTGGTTCGCCAAGGTCATAAATTCCTTGAACCAATGCCATGTGCACGGTTGCGGAAATTTGCAGCACGGGTGTGCGCGTCACTCTGTCTGATGTACCCGAAGTGCGGCTAACTGCGACCAATTCTGAACTCCCGGTTCAGGATGCCGGCCTAGCGGCCAAGGCGGGGACTTTATTCGACGGCATCGGTTCGACCGATGCCGTTTTCATTTGCGGCGCGAGAAGGCCAAAACTACCGGGCCCTGTTGGTTTCATCCACCGTTGAACGCATTCAATCGATCTATGCGCTATTGGCTGATGAAGTCCGAACCGGACGAGGCGAGTATCGACGATCTCGCCACCGCGCCCTCGCGCACGCTCCCCTGGACCGGCGTACGCAACTATCAGGCGCGCAACTTCATGCGCGATACGATGCAGCTCGGCGACGGCGTGCTCTTTTACCATTCGAGCTGTCCCGAGCCCGGCATCGCGGGGATTGCGCGCGTCGTGTCCGGCGCCTATCCCGATCCGACGCAGTTCGACCCCAAAAGCGTGTACTTCGATCCGAAATCGACACACGAGTCCCCGCGCTGGATGCTCGTCGATGTCGAGTTCGTCAAGAAAATAGCGCTCATTTCGCTCGCCGAGCTGCGCAGACATCGCGAGCTCGCCGACATGCGCGTGCTGGCGAAAGGCAACCGCCTGTCGATCACACCCGTCACGGAAGCCGAATGGCGCTTCATCACCGAACGGCTGGCGTGAGCCTCATCCATCGATTTTTCTAAGAAGAAGGACCTGAGAGATGACAAGAACGACCGCCACTGTTTTCACGCTCGTTGCCGCCGCCGCACTGACGTCGGTTGCCACATTCGCAACCGAGGCGGCGCGCGCGGCCACGCCGCCGTCCGCGGAGAGCGCGCCGGCCGGCGTGTTGTCGCTATCCGCGCAGGCGAGCGACGAAGTGCCTCAGGATGTCGTCGACATCACGCTGTTTTACGAACAGGAAGCGGCCGATGCGGCTTCATTGACGGATGCCCTCAACAAACGCACGGCCACAGCGCTTGCGCAGGCAAAGAGCGTGACCGGCGTCAGCGCACATACGGGCGCGTTTTCGATCTATCCGTCGACCGATCGGAATGGCCGCATTTCCGCCTGGCGCGGACGCACGGAAGTCGTGCTCGAATCGCGCGATTTCGCTGCGGCGTCGAAGCTTGCAGGGCAAATGAATACGTCGATGCAAGTCGCCAATGTTTCGTTTTCATTGTCGCCCGAAGCGCAGCGCACGACGGCCGAACACTTGACCCGGCAGGCGATCGACTCGTTCCGCAAGCAGGCCGAATCGGCCGCGCAGGCCTTCGGTTACAACGGCTACACGATACGGCAGGTCAGCATCGGTCAGGAAGCGCCGCCGCCGAGGCCGCTCTTCGCCATGCGCGCGATGGCCGCGGCGCCAGCCGGGGAAGCGGCGCCGCTGCCCGTCGAAGGCGGCAAGGCGCGTGTGAGCGTGAATGTATCGGGTTCGGTCCAAATGACGCGGTAGGCGCGGTTCCCGCTCGTTGCCGGCTTGCGCAGGCGCGAGCCAGCGCTGCCGTGCGGGCTGCCGCGCCTCAGCGGGCAAGCGCGGCAGGTGCCTTGTCCGCGCGACGGTACGACCACGCGAACAGCACGATGCCCACGACGATCATCGGCAGCGAGAGCCACTGCCCCATCGACATGCCGAGCGCCAGCAGCCCGAGGAAGTCGTCCGGCTCGCGCGCGAACTCGACGATGAAACGGGCGAGCCCGTAGCCCATCAGAAACACGGCGGAGGTTGCACCGACGGGCCGTGGCTTGCGCGAGAAAAACCAGAGCACGAAAAAGAGCGCGATGCCTTCGAGCGCGATCTCGTAGAGCTCCGACGGGTGCCGCGGCAGCATGTGGTACTTCGCGAAGATCTCGCCGAGATGCCAGCGCGCCGCGAGCTCGGGATGCGCGATGAGCCAACGCGCATCGTCTTCCGTCGCGTTCTGGAACAGCATCGCCCACGGCGCGTTCGGATCGGTCACGCGGCCCCATAGCTCACCGTTGATGAAGTTACCGAGCCGGCCGGCAGCGAGCCCCGCGGGCACCATCGGCGCGACGAAATCCGTCACCTGCAGCCAGGTGCGCTTGCGCTGGAACGCGAACAGCATCATCGCGAGGGTGACGCCGAGAAAACCGCCGTGAAACGACATGCCGCCCTGCCAGACCTTAAAGATGTCGAGCGGATGCATGAAGTAGTAGTCGGGCTTGTAAAACAGCACGTAACCGAGCCGCCCGCCGACGATCGTACCGAGCACACCGTAGAACATCATGTCGTCGATATCGCGCACGTTCCAGCCTTGCGCGGCGACATGCGGCAACCGCAGGCGCAGCCGGCCGACGACGATCGCCATCGTGAACGCGACGAGGTACATCAGGCCGTACCAGCGCACGGCGAGCGGTCCGAGATGGATCGCCACCGGATCGAAGTTGGGATGAATCAGCATCGTATAGGCTTAATTGGCATAGAACGGTTGGTTGACGGGTAGGACCGCGACGGGCGGCCCGCGCCCCTGTGGCGGCGGCGCGATGCCACGGTCATGCCGACGCGTTCGCACCGGCCTTCGCCGCCAGCGCCGCGGCGTGGCCCTGCACGACATCCAGGAACCCGGCCAGCACGGGACTGACATCGGCCGTGCGCCAGACGAGCCCCGTCTCGACGATCGGCGCGCGCTCGGCCAGCGGCCGATAGACAACACCGGTGCGGCGCAAGTTGCGCAACGATTGCGGCACGAGCGCCACCCCCATGCCTGCCGAGACGAGGCTGACGATCGTTTGCATCTGAATCGCTTCCTGGCCGATGCGCGGCGTGAGCCCCGCGGCGCCGTAGCAGCCCGTAATGATGTCATAAAACCCCGGCGCCAAACGACGCGGGAAGATCACGAGCGGCAACTGGGCCAACTCGGCGAGCGTCACCGGTGTCTCGTCCCACTCGGGCGGCTCGCCGTGCCGATTGCGCGAGCGCACCCGCGCGGCAGTGCTGGGCAGCGCGGCGATGAGCGGCTCGCGCATGACGGGAAGGTAGGTCAGCGCCGCCGCGTGTCGCGGCGGCAAAGGTGCGATGACGAGCCCTGCGTCGATGCGGCCCGCCACGAGTTCGTCGATTTGCACATCGCTCGTCGCTTCGGCAAGCTGCAGCCGCACACCGGGGTAGCGCCCCGCGAATTCGCGCAAAAGCTGCGGCAACAAGCCGTAATCGGCCGTCGAAACGAACGCCAGTGCCAACGTACCGGCCTCGCCCCGCGCCAGGCTTTGCGCGAGTGGGCGCAGGCCCTCCGCCGCGGCCAGCAACTTGCGCACCTCCGGCAGCAGATCGGCGCCCACGGGCGTGAGTTCGACGGTACGCTTCGTGCGCGCGAAAAGCGCGACGCCGAGTTCCTCCTCGAGTGCGCGGATCGCCTGCGAAAGCGGCGGCTGGGTCATCGCCAGCCGCTTGGCGGCACGGCCGAAGTGCCGCTCCTCGGCAACGGCGACGAAGTAACGCAATTGCCGCAGATCGGGCGTCATGGAGAGCTCCCTTCCCTTTTTGAGGGCGTCGATCGTCTGATATGTTTTTCGACTTAATCAGTCCTCAATAATATATTGGACACGCGTATCGAGTCAGGGCATTCTGGCGCGACTCCACGCGAGGCTGCAGCGCGATGCGGCCAATGGGCCCGGATCAGGCTTCGCGTGCATGGCATTGACAGGCAATCGAACGAACCCGGAGTCCCCATGGCTTACAACCGTCGCTCGCAAAACATCACGCAGGGCGTTGCCCGCGCACCGAACCGCTCGATGTACTACGCGCTCGGCTACAAGAAGGACGATTTCGACAAGCCGATGATCGGCGTCGCCAATGGCCATTCGACCATCACGCCTTGCAACGCCGGTCTGCAACGCCTCGCCGATGCCGCCGTGAGCGCCGTGAAAGACGCGGGCGCCAACCCGCAGATATTCGGTACGCCGACGATTTCCGACGGCATGTCGATGGGCACCGAAGGCATGAAGTACTCGCTCGTCTCGCGCGAAGTCATCGCCGATTGCATCGAGACGTGCGTGCAGGGTCAGTGGATGGATGGCGTCGTCGTCATCGGCGGATGCGACAAGAATATGCCGGGCGGCATGATCTCGCTCGCGCGCATGAACGTGCCCGGTATCTACGTCTACGGCGGCACGATCCGCCCCGGCCATTGGAAAGGCAAGGATCTGACGATCGTCTCGTCGTTCGAGGCCGTCGGCGAATTCACGGCCGGACGCATGTCACAGGAAGATTTCGACGGCATCGAGCAAAACGCCTGCCCGAGCACCGGTTCATGCGGCGGCATGTACACGGCCAATACGATGAGTTCGTCGTTCGAGGCGCTCGGCATGTCGCTGCTCTACTCGTCGACGATGGCGAACCCCGACGACGAAAAAGTCACGTCCGCGGCTGAGTCGGCCCGCGTGCTGGTCGAGGCGGTCAAGCGGGATCTGAAGCCGCGCGACATCATCACGAAAAAGTCGATCGAAAACGCCGTGGCCGTCATCATGGCGACGGGCGGCTCGACGAACGCGGTCTTGCACTACCTTGCGATCGCGCATGCGGCCGAGGTCGAATGGACGATCGACGATTTCGAGCGCGTGCGCCAGCGCGTGCCCGTCATCTGCAATCTGAAGCCGTCGGGCGAATACGTGGCGACCGATCTGCATCGCGCGGGCGGCGTACCCCAAGTCATGAAGATTCTGCTCGACGCGGGCCTGCTGCATGGCGATTGCATCACGATCACCGGCAAGACGCTCGCCGAAGAACTGAAGGACGTGCCGAGTGTGCCGCGTGCCGATCAGCAAGTGATTTTCCCGATCGACAAGGCGCTGTACAAAGAAGGCCACCTCGCCATTCTGAAGGGCAACCTCGCGACCGACGGGGCCGTCGCGAAGATCACCGGTCTCAAGAACCCTGCGATCACGGGCCCTGCACGTGTATTCGACGACGAGCAAAGCGCGCTGGCCGCGATTCTTGCCGACCAGATCCGGCCCGGCGATGTCCTCGTGCTGCGCTATCTGGGCCCGCAAGGCGGTCCCGGCATGCCCGAGATGCTGGCACCCACGTCGGCGCTCATCGGCAAGGGCCTCGGCGAATCGGTCGGGCTCATCACCGACGGCCGTTTCTCGGGCGGGACTTGGGGCATGGTGGTCGGTCACGTCGCCCCCGAAGCATTCGTAGGCGGCACGATCGCGTTCGTTCAGGAGGGCGATTCGATCACGATCGATGCACATAAGCTGCTCTTGCAGCTGAACGTCGACGATGCCGAACTCGAGCGCCGCCGCGCGGCGTGGAAGCAGCCGGCACCGCGCTACACGCGGGGCGTGCTGGCGAAGTACGCGGCGCTTGCGCGGCCCGCGAACAAGGGCGCGGTCACGGGCTGACGCCGGGCACGGATTACGCGCCCGGGCGGCGCGACGCGCGATGCGCCGCGAGTTCCTCGCGCACCGCGTCGCGCACCCAGCCCACCACCTCCCCCTCGAGGGCGAGCGCGACTTCACGCGTCACTTGCCGTACGAGCCAGCTCGTGTGCTCCTGCAAGGCATCGCGGCAACGCGCTTCGATGACCGCTCGCCCTTCCTCGCGCAGATAGCCTGCAAACCGCACGCGCAGACGCTCGGCGAGCTGCTCCGCATCGCGTTCGGACAAATCCTCCGCGGCAGGCAGTTCGACGGCAGGCGCGGCTGACGATAGGGGCGCCGAGGCCTCTACCTGTTGTTTCGCCGTTGCGTCTTGCTCTGCCTTGGCTTGCCGCTCTCCCTGTGCCTGTTGCTCTGCCGCGGTCGATGCCTCGATCGGCGCTTCAACCGGCGTATCGGCCGGCGCTTCGGCGGATATCGATGGTGCAGCGGCAGCCGGCTCGACGAACTCCTCGATCTGCGCGGCTCGAACGGCTTCGGTGCTCGACTCCGTCGGGCGGCGTGCCGCCTGCTGCTCCGTGGTCGCGAACGATCGCGCCGATTCGTGCATCGAGGGCTCGCTCCGCGTCGCGGCATCGGGCTCGTGCTGTGCCGTGGGGCGCGGCATCGGCGGCCGCCCCGGCACGAGTACGTCGGTCAGCACGGGGAGCGAATCGGGATCGCCCGGATCGCTCGAATGTTCGGGATGCTTGGGATCGGTCACGATGAGTCTCCCTTTCTCTTGGATCGGCCCGTTGGACTCGACGGCCCGGGCGTTTGCGCCACGATGGCATGCCGGCCTTGCGGGTGTCGGACAAACGCTAGTGCGCCGTCTCAGGCGCCCTGCTTGTAGTTGTTGAGCGCATAGCCGCGGTCGCGATAAAAGCGATAACGCTCGCGGCCCGCGAGCAGCTCGTCCTCGCCATTGCCGACGACTTCGAGCAGACGCTCGAAGCGCGCGAACTGCGGCGGCACCGTCGCACCGAGATTGAGCAGTACGCGATGGTGAGGCGTCGCTTCGAGATCGGTCGCGAGCACCACGGGCGTACGCTCGGCGAGCGGCTGACCTGCCATGCAGTGCGGCACGAAGTCGAGCGGCGAAAAGGTCCACAACCGCTCGTCGAATGCGCGCAGACGCGCCGCGTCGGCCAGCACGACGATGGGCTGACCGGCCACGTAAGCCTTGCGGGCGAGCCGGCATGCGTAGAGCAGCGAATCGCCGACATTCGTATGAAAGTCGATGCGCGTCACCGCAGGCTCCTCGTCGCGCAAGAGGACATGCATGCCGCCATCACTGCGCCGCGCGGTCGATGAGGAACTGTGTGAGCAACGGCACCGGCCGGCCCGTCGAACCCTTGGCCGCCCCGCTCTTCCATGCCGTACCGGCAATATCGAGGTGCGCCCACGGATAGGCCGAAGTGAAGCGCGACAGAAAGCAGGCCGCCGTGACGCTGCCCGCCGGGCGGCCGCCGATATTGGCGACATCGGCGAAATTCGATTTGAGCTGCTCCTGATACTCCTCGTCGAGCGGCATGCGCCAGGCCGGATCCGCTGCCTCGCGCGCGGCATCGAGCAGCTCGCCGGCCAGCGCATCGTCTTTCGAAAAGAGCCCGCTCATATGATGGCCGAGTGCGATCACACAGGCTCCCGTCAGCGTGGCGATGTCGACGACGGCCGCCGGCTTGAAGCGCTCCGCGTAGGTCAAGGCGTCGCAGAGCACGAGCCGGCCTTCGGCATCCGTATTGAGGACTTCGATCGTCTGGCCCGACATGCTCGTGACGATGTCGCCCGGCTTCGTGGCCGTGCCGCTCGGCATGTTCTCGCAGGCCGGCACGATGCCGACGACGTTCAGCTTCAGGCCGAGTTCGGCAACGGCACGCAGCGTCCCGAAAACGGAGGCCGCGCCGCACATGTCGTACTTCATTTCGTCCATGGCCTCGCCGGGCTTCAGCGATATGCCGCCGCTATCGAACGTGATCCCCTTGCCGACGAGCACGATCGGCGCCGTCTTCGCGCCGGCGCCCTGATACTGCATGACGATGAATTGCGGCGGCTGGGCCGAGCCGCGCGTGACCGACAGCATCGAGCCCATCTTGAGCGCCTCGAGTTGCTTCACGCCCAGTATCTCGGTCTTCAGATCCCATTCCTTGCCGAGCTTTTTCGCTGTGTGCGCGAGGTAGGCCGGCGTGCATACGTTACCGGGCAGATTCCCGAGATCGCGGGCGAGGTCCATGCCGTTCGCCAGCGCGGCGCCTTCCTTGGCCGCGGCTTTGGCGAGCTTCTCGTCCGGCGCATCGACGCTGAAAACGATGCGCTTGAGGTTGCGTTTGACGGGCTCGGGCTTGCCCTTCATTTGCGTGAACTGATAGGTTTCGGCCCGCAGCGCGACGATGGCGGCTTTCACGGCCCACTCGCCGCCGCGCTCCTGGATCGGCAGCTGGGTCAGCGTGAACGTGACATGGGCGATCTTCGTGCCAAGAATGGCGCGCCAGGCGGCGCGCACGGCGTCGCCGTAGGCTTTCTGCCCGAAGCCGTCCTGTTTTCCGAGCCCCACCAGCAGCACGCGCGATGCGCCGATGCCGGAAACCTCCGGCAAAAAGAGGGTCGTGCCGCTCTTGCCCTGCATATCGCCGGCTTTGACGATGCGCGTGACGAGCCCTTTGGTGGCCGTGTCGATCTCGAGCGCCGCCCCACTCAGGGTTTGCGACTCGAAGACGCCCAGCACGATGCAATCCGATTTGCCCGCCAGGAAACCGTTTGTCGTGCCTTTCGTCCACTCACAGGCTTTTATGCTAAAGTCCATCGCGCTCGTCCTCGGATAAAATTCGGCTACTGCTTTGAAGGAAAGTAGCCGCAATTATCCGCTATTTTTTTGCGGCGTCGGACCGCGGCGCACACCGTCCGCGTTCTCCGCCCCCGCCATCTCTCGCCGACAATGATCTTCGAACGCTCCTTGCAGCGCGAGCTCGCATATACGGCAGGTGCCGTTTTCATGGTGCTGCTGACCATCTTTCTGACGACGATGATGATCCGCATCGTCGGCTTTGCCGCTTCGGGCGAAGTGGACCCGAAGGACGTTCTCGTGCTGATCGGGCTCACCGTCATCGGCTATCTCGCCGTGATGCTCGTGGTGACGCTGTTCGTCTCGATCCTGTTCGTCCTGACGCGCTGGTACCGCGATTCGGAAATGGTGGTCTGGCTCGCCTCCGGCGTGAGCCTCACGCGCTTCATCAAGCCGATCGCCACCTTCGCGGCACCGATGCTGCTGCTCATCGCCTTCTTCGCATACGTCGGCTGGCCCTGGTCGAACGCGCAAAACAAGCTCATCCGCGCGCGTTTTCAACAGCGCGACGAGGTATCGCTGCTGGCGCCGGGCCAGTTCCGCGAATCGCCCGCGAGCCATCGCGTCTTTTTCGTCGAAAAAATGACGCCCGACCAAGCGAAGGTCGAGAATGTCTTCGTGACGAGCACCGAAAACGGCAAAGTGAGCGTCGTCGTCTCGAAGCAAGGTCACACCGAAACCGAAAAAGACGGCGCGCGATTCGTCGTGCTCGACAATGGCCGCCGCTATGACGGCGAGCCGGGCAAGCCGGACTTCCGCATCATGGAATTCGAGCGCTATGGCGTGAAGATCACGCAACAGCCGGTCGTCAACAAACCATCGACAACCGGTCTGCCCACGCTCGCGCTGCTGCGCCACCCGAGCAACACGAATCTCGCCGAGTTCGCCTGGCGCACGGGGCTGCCGCTCATGGCCATCAACCTGATGCTGCTCGGGATCCCGCTCGCCTATCAGAATCCGCGTCGGGGGCGCACGATCAACCTCGTCATGGCCGTGCTGATCTTTCTGACCTATTCGAACCTGCTCAACGTCGTGCAGTCGTGGGTCGAACAGGGCCGGATGTCGTTCGTCGTCGGCCTGCTCGGGCTGCATGTGATCGTGACGGCGCTCGTCGTCATCGTATTCTGGCTGCGCGTGCGCAACCGGCCGCTGATCTCTCGCGCGCTGTTCAAGCGCACGGCAGGAGCGTGACGCGATGCGCATCTACGAAAAATACTTCGCCCGCCAGATCTATCTCGCGTTCATCTTCATCCTGTTCGCGTTCTCGGGGCTCTTTTTCTTTTTCGATCTGATCAACGAGCTCAACACGGTCGGGCACGGCAATTACAAGTTCGGTTATGCCGTGCTGCGCGTCGCGCTGCAAACGCCGTCGCGGTTCTACGAGATCATCCCGGTGGCGGCGCTGATCAGTGCGATCTATGTCTTCGCGCAAATGGCCGCGAGCTCCGAGTACACGATCTTCCGCGTCTCGGGTCTCGCGACCGGGCAGGCGCTTCGGTCGCTGCTCAAGATCGGCATTCCCATCGTGGCGCTGACCTACTTTATCGGCGAAGTCGTCGGGCCCTATACCGATCAATTATCCGAGCGCGTCCGGCTCGAAGCGCTGGGCTCTGCCGTATCGACGAATTTCGCGTCGGGTGTCTGGGTCAAGGACACGCTCGGCGCACGCGAGAACGGCGAGCGCATCACGCGCTTCGTCAACGTGGGCGAGCTGATGCCCGACTCGTCGATCAGCAATGTGCGCATTTACGAGTTCGATCCCGGGTTTCGGCTGACGAACGTACGTATCGCGCAAAGCGGCCGCTACCAGGGTAATGGGCATTGGTTGCTCAAGGGTGTCACCGATACCGAGCTCACGAGCATCGCGCCGCCCGACGCCCACCCCGCCGACGCGCTGAACCCCGTCTACCGCGCAGCGCAGACGACGCTGCCCGAATACTCGCTGCGCTCGGAGCTCACGCCGCAAATTCTCTCCGTGCTGCTGATCGCGCCCGACCGGATGTCGATGTTCAACCTGTTCCGGTATATCCAGCATTTGACCGAGAATCGGCAGGATACTCAGCGCTACGACATCGCACTCTGGAAGAAGCTGCTTTATCCGTTTGCCGTGCTCGTCATGCTCGTGCTGTCGCTGCCGTTCGCGTACCTGCATACGCGTGCGGGTGTGGTCGGTGTGAAGGTGTTCGGTGGCATCATGCTCGGCATGAGCTTCCAGCTCATCAACACGCTTTTTTCGCATATCGGCATGCTCACCACATGGCCCGCGCCGATGACCGCCGCCACGCCCGCGCTCATCTATCTCGTGCTCGGCTTCGTGGCGCTGAAGTGGGTCGATCGGCATTGACGTTCGGAGCGCGATCATCATGATGACGGTACGCAACGGCATCGTTCTCTTCGGCCACGGCGCGCGCGACGCACGCTGGGCCGAGCCGTTCGAACGGCTCGCCGCGAAACTGCGCGCGCTGGCGGGCCCCGACGCGCGCGTCGACCTGGCATTCCTCGAACTGATGACGCCCGATCTGTCAACGGCCATCGCGGCGCAGGTGGCGGCCGGCTGCACGGTGGTGACGGTGGTGCCAGTGTTCATCGGCATAGGTGGGCACATCCGGCGAGATCTGCCTGCTGTCGTCGACCAATGCCGCGCCGCGCACGCAGGTGTCGAGATTCGCTGCGCTCAACCCGTCGGCGAAGACGACGCGGTGCTCGATGCGCTCGCCGCGTACTGCCAACGGCAGATCGGCGTACGCGATCAGCGATAGGGTCAACGCTGACGAGCCGGGTGCCTCGCTCGCTTTCACGAAAGCTCCTTATCTTCTGCCTTTCCTCGCCGCATCTCACTGAAAGCGCACTGCTCGCCTGAGCCTTCGAGAATTCGTTTCCTCCCCCCGGCCTTCGCCTCCATTCCGTTGGAATCAGACGAAGGGTCCTAACATCCGCTCGTTCCAGGTGCATTGCATCGTAATAAGGCGCCGCTCCGTCGCAGTCCCGCTCCACCCACGTGACGGGCGACGAACGTGCGGTCGAATCTTCGACAGGAGGATTGACATGAGAGTTGGAGACACAGGAGATACACAAGGTGCGTACACGCCTCGCCACGCAGCAGCTCGGCTGTCGCCAGACGGTGCCGATAGCGATACGCTGGACCTCGGTCGGTTGCACAAGAGTCACCTCGGCCACCCGTTGGAAGGCCCGCTGAGCCATTTGCGGGCTATGCGCCTCTCGCAACCCGGCGACGCGCCGCGCCTTGCGCGAGCTACGTTCTCGGACGACGGCCGCGACAGCCGATTTGCATCGGTAACGGATGGTGACGGTACGGTCTTCGACAGTGCGCCTGTGCACGCTCAAGCGTGGTGCATCTTCTTCGATCAGTGTTTCAATATCAAGGTCGAAGCCGACGAGCCGAATCACTTCCACGGCAGCGACGAAGAGATCGTCATCCGCGAGATCCGTAAGCGAGAAAATCGCGACCTGACCACGGAAGAACTGAAGCTCTACGAAAAGAAGGACGAGATATTCCGAGACCTCGTCAGGAAGAACGGAATAAAGCCGGTGCGAGGAGCGCCCGAATTTTTCGCGCACGTCAGGACCCATGGGCCGGTCGCGCTAGTGACGAACAGTCCCGGAGAGAGCGTGGACGCGATGAAATACTGGACGGGGACACGCGACGCATTCAGCTACACGGTTACCGGAGATGACGTGAAGCAGAAGAAGCCTGCACCGGAAGGCTATCTCAAAGCAGCGGAGTTGCTAGGGGTGCCCCCTGACGAACTCGTTGGATTCGAAGATACGCCGGGAGGAGAAGAGGCAGCGCTGCGAGCGGGAATACGCGAGATGTATATCGTCGGCAACACGGTTGCGCGGGACGACTTTCCCGCAGCGGTCCATCACCGAATATTCGGGGTGGATTACCACGAGCTGAGTAAAGCTTTGCGGATCCCCGAAGAATTGCTGCGGCAGCACCGCATTCCTCGGCTCTGAAGCGCGCGTCGAACCGTAGGCCCGGCGCGAGAGGGGGACGCTAGGCCGCAGCGCGCGCAGGCCGTTCGTCGACCAAGCCTTGCCCGCTAGCGTCCTGTGTCAGCGCCCCACGCTCGGCGAACGCCGCGCCGATCATCAGCAGGCTCGGCTGGGCCGGATCGAGCCACTGCTGGGCTTCGCCCGCCGCGAGCGCTTCGAGCGTCAGTGTCAGCGTGCGTTCGCGGGCGGTACTGCAAGCTTCCACGATCGCGACCGGCGTCGCGGCAGCCCGTCCCGCATCGATCAGTTGCTGCGCGATCTCGGGCGCGCTGTCGCGGCCCATGTAGAAGACCAGCGAATCCGCATTGACCTGCTCGCGGATTTCCTGCGAATCCGGTGCGCGGCTGCGCGTGGCCAGCGCCACACTGCGCGAAACGCCACGCAAGGTCAGCGAGCGCTTGACGGCCGATGCGGCCGCGAGCGCCGCCGTGATGCCCGGCACCACTTCGTACTCGATACCGGCTTGCTCCAGTGCTCGCATTTCCTCGTCGGCGCGGCCAAACAACATCGGATCGCCACCCTTCAGCCGCACGACGAACTCGTGCGTCAGCGCGGCATCGACGATTTGCTTATTGATGAACTGCTGCGCCGTCGAGCGCCGACCGCAGCGCTTGCCGACAGCGATCTTGCGGGCCGTCGGCGCGTATTCGAGCATTTCGGGTTCGACCAGCGCGTCGTGCAGCACCACGTCCGCCATGCCCAATAAACGGGCACCACGCACCGTAATGAGGTCCGCCGCCCCTGGCCCCGCACCGATCAAGTACACCTTGCCCATACGCCATCCGTCCCGTTCGAGTTCATGCGGCCGTCTGTCGCTTGCTTGGTGGGTCTCAGGCCGCGTCAGGCAGAGTATGCACGAATCATGCCGGCAGCCACCGTATGATGCGTGGCCTCGTCGATGAGCACGAACGCGCCCGTCGCCGGCTGCTCGTCATACACGTCGCACACCACCGGCTTTTGCAGCGTCAGCGACACCCGTCCGATGTCGTTCATCGTCAGCGCATGCCGCTCGCTCGTATGCGCGAGCGTATGCACGTCGAGCACCTCGTTGACCGCCCCCACGCGCGCGAACACCGTGTTCGTCGTCTGCTTGAGCAGATACTTGCGCTGCGTCGATAGCGGCTCCTCGTCGAACCAGCACAAGTCCGCCTCCAGCTTCTTCGCCGGCTGCGGCGCACGCTGCGCCGCCACGAACGTATCGCCGCGCGAGACATCCACATCCTCCGTCAGCCGGATCGTCACCGTCTGCCCCGCGAACGCGCGCGTCACCGCCGCCGTGCCGCCCACCACCGGCGCCACGATCTCCGCCACCGTCGCCTCGCGCCCCGCCGGCAGCACCGTCACCACGTCGCCCACGCGCACCTCGCCCGCTTCCACCCGGCCCATGTAGCCGCGGAAGTCGTCCGCGCTTGCGCCGTCCTGGCGTGCCACCCACTGCACCGGAAAACGCAGCGCCTCGCCCGTGGGCGGCGCCACCGGCAATGCCTCGAGCACGTCCAGCAAAGCCTCGCCCGCGTACCACGGCATGCGCTCGCTCGCCCGCACGATGTTGTCGCCCTTGAGCGCCGACACCGGCACGAACCGCACCCCGCTCAACCCCAGTTGCTGCGCGAGCTGCACGTACGCATCGC
>NZ_JAAAYE010000035.1 GCF_013282575.1 Paraburkholderia sp. NMBU_R16 | reverse complement strand
TTGCCGAACTGCTCAAGAAGTTCAGCAGGAATCGCCGGCAGCTCTACCGGTGGGGTCTTGGGTTTGCGAGGCATATTTTCTCCTGGGGAGCATCATATGCCTTGAACACGAAATTTCTGACAGACCCGCCTCAGACCATCAGAAATCCCTGAAATGAGGCCCAGATTTCCATATCCCGAAAAATCGACTGGCTCGACGAGCCGACGAAAGGTACGCGCTCGCTGACGAGGGGTATTTCAGCAAGCTGTTAGCTGCCGCGAGTCCAGTTCCAACCTTCGCCAAATCCCTAGCAACGCCGACCGGATCACTCTTTACAGCATCGCCGACCTTCTGACCAAACGTATAGTCGAACAGCCCCGCCTGCTTCTGATCGTTGATCCAATCATTCTCCGCTTGCAATTGCGACGCCTCGAGGTGACTCACGTAGTTCGCCATGTACTCGGCGCTGCCGGGCTTGTACTGCGCCCAGCATTTCACCTCATAACAGGCTGCTTTCGTTAGCCGCTTCTCCAGCTCCTCGTCACCGCCGGCGGCTTTTCTAATGGTTTGCTTCTCCTCGTCATGCAACTGCCTGTTGTATAACGTCTCCACCTGCGCAGCCGTCACCGCCTGGGCACTATCGGCCCCCATCGCCTGAGCTACCCCCGCCACCAGCGACGCCACCAAATTCGCGCGAGCGTCCTTCTCGCTCGGATCCAGCCCCTCCGTCCGGCTCGCCTGATCCAACACGCTATTGAGCACCACCCCGGCCGACGCGCCCAACGCCCCCGCCCCACACTCTCCCCCCGACGCCGCCCCTCCCGCGCACCCCAGCACCGCATGCAGCGCCGTATGCGCCGCGCTCCCCTCGCCACCCAGATACGGCGACAACGCCTTGATCTGCTCCGCACCCAGCGTCTGCAAATACGTCGCCCCAGCCGCCTGCACAAACTGGCTCGTCGCGCCCGTCACGTTCCCTCCTGCCGCCGCCGTCAACGCAGTCAGCACCCGACGCCCAGCCCCACCCGGCCCCCAGGTCGCACTCTCCTCGAGCACCTGCGTCAATTGCGCCATCCGCTCAGTGTCTCGATCACCCTCCGGCTTGGCCTTTTCGCTGTCCAGCTCCCGCTGTGCTTCGCTCGCTGCCTTCGCCCGATTCGCCAGGAACGTCCCCGTCTCCCTTTGCAACGCCCCGACGATTTCGAAGCCCGCCCGAATCTCCTTCTCGTCGAAGATCGGCGTCAACGCGTTGGTCCCGTCATGCTCGGTCGTCACATCGCGATTCACGCTAGCGACAATCTCGTCAGCCCCTTTGCCCGTGAGCGCCCGCTGCTTCGCATCGTCGGTGATACGAATCGCTCCGCCGCTGACCCCGCTCACCGTCGTGCTGCTACCGCTACCCGACGCAGCCATCGCCGCCGGCGGCGTCGCACTCCAATTGCCCGACGTTGCCACGTTGTTCCCCGGGACCTTGTCGCCACCCGTCGTCGCCTGCCCCTGCTGGTTCGTGCCGACACCACCCGCCGCCGTATTACCCTTGTCACCGCCCGACGCCGTGCCCCCGCCGCTGAAGCTGTAACCGCCTCCTACCGCAAAGCTGCTCGCGTTGTATTCTGCCCGGTTCTCGATGTCGCTCGTGGTCAGCGTCGCTGTCACCAAGCTGTTGACGTCATCCGCGACAGCTTTCTCCGTGCTCGTAATCGCACCGCCCTTCAAATCCGTATTGCCCTTCACATCGATCTGAAAACCCGCGTCGCCGGCCTTGATCCCTGACTGCTCCATCACGCTCGCAAAGTCGCTCTTCATCTTCTGCTGACCGATATTCGCGCTCGCCGACACGCCCGCGCCCGCCGTCACGCTGCCCCCGATCGACTGATCCTTGCTGCGATAACCGCTTACGTCCTGCAAGCTCTCGATGTTCAGGTCGCCACCCACATGAGCCACCACCTGCTCGCCGCTTGCCATCGCTCCGCGCAGCGTCGTATCTCCGCCCGATTCCAGTATCAGCTTCTTACCCGCGGATACATGCGTATTCGTCCACGTCACATCGGTGCCGTCGGCTCTGCCGCGCGAGCCGCTCGCATTCGCCGTCACGCCCACCGACGCGCCTTGCGAGCTGACGCTGACCGCCACCCCAACGCCGCCGCTCGCGCTGCTGCTCGTACGGTGCAACTCGTGCGTGTTATCCGCCGCCAGCAGCTGAATCTCGCCGTCGGCCTTCAACTTCACGTTGCCCCCGCCTTTGATCTCACTGCCCTGCACGGTCAACGTCGAATCCTGGTCCGCGCCGGTGGCGCGAATCGTCACGTTGCCCCCCGCCGCCACGTTAGAGCCGACCGCCTGAACGGTGTCTTCCGTCGTCTTGCTACGGCTCGTGGATCCGCCCACCGTGATCGCGATATTGACGCCCCCACCCGATTTCGGATCGGACGCCACCGCATCGGCCGCATTCTTGGCCGCCAGCGCCGTTGCCGCGCCCGCCAACGCTTTCATGCGCGGATCCGACGTCTGACCCGCCGCATGTTTCATCTGTCCGGCCGTCTGTACCGCAGCAATCACAGGCGCCGTCACCGACACAGTCAGCCCCGATTGCTTGAACACAGTTTCCTGCGTGCTGTGACTCGTTTCTTCGGCCGCCAGGATGGCGACTTTCTTCGCGTCGATTTCGACATCGCCGCCCAGCGCCACCACGTCGCTACCCGTCTGGGTATAGCGATTGCCCGCCTTGATCGCGACCTTGCCGTTCGTCGCGCCCACGGTTGACCCCGACACCGTGGTCCGGGCGTCCGCGTTATCCTGGCTTTGCTGTTGCGTGCCAACGGTGAAGCTCATTCCTCCATTGCCGAAAAGCCCCGTCTTCGTCTCCTTCCGGAAGTGCCGTTCGGTCAGCGAATCGGTGGCAGCGTCGATGTTCACGTCGTGCGCGGCAACGAGCGCCGTGCCGTCCGTCGAGACGACATTGCTGCCCTTCAAGTTGATATCGTTGCCGGCCTGCACATAGGCCGTGTTGCCCGAAAACGTCGTGGCCTGGTTCGTGGTTTCCGACAGCGCATTGCGCGTCGAGATCGTCTTCGACGAAAACCAGCTGCTGTTGCCCTTATGCCGATGCGCCTCGTCGACGTCGCGTATCGTCTGCGACGAAGTGAGGTTGACATCGTGGCCGGCCGTCGCGTGCCCGTTTGACGTATGCGAAAGGCGCTATTTTTAGGAGTAACGGGTCATCGGTGAGCGCGGAGATGAAATATCGGACTGTTTCCGTTGGTTCAACCAAGCGGAAACAGTCCGATAACCGGCCGCACGGCCGCGATCAGGGAGCGATGGAAAGGATTCCGAGGGAGAGGAAGGCGCGGGAGCCGGTCGAACACCGGCTCCCGCCAAGGTACTAGCGTTGCTCTTTCACCCGTGAGACCAACTGCGTCGGGCTCACGAACTGCAGCGCGATCACGACCCATATGAGCGTGATGGCCATGTAGATCATCGCCATCGCGTCGATCGATTGCGGCGCGCGCACACCGGTTGAAAACACCGCGTAGTAAAGCGCCACCACGAGCGTTTGCGTGTTCGGCCCGGCCGTAAAGAAGGTCAACTCGAACATCCCGATCGTGCGCACGAGCACGAGCAGACCCGCCGCCAACATACCGGGCACCAGCAACGGCAGCAGCACATGGCGGAAGTACCGCGCCGTGTTGGCGCCGAAGATGCGCGCGGCGGCTTCGAGGTTCGGATCGAGCTGTTCGATGAACGGCGTCATGACGAGAATGACGAACGGCAACGCGGGTACCAGGTTGGCCAGAATCACCCCGGCCAGCGTGCCTGCGAGGCCGACCTTGTACATCACGGTCGCCATCGGAATGCCGTACGTCACGGGCGGCACCATCAGCGGCAGCAGGAACATCAGCATGACGAGACGCTTACCGGGAAACGTTGCGCGCGCCAGCGCGTACGCGGCCGGCACACCGAGCGCGATCGACAGCAGCACTACGGCGCCGACGACCTCGACGGTCACCCACAGCACGCTCGAGAGCTGGAAGTCGCTCCATGCCTGCGCGTACCAGTGCAGCGTGAAGCCCTGCGGCAGCAGCGTACCGAACCAGCGCGTCGCCACGGAGTTCACCGCGACAGTCGCGATCAGCAACAGCACGTTGAGCAGGAAAAACGCCATCGTCCCGCGCACGATGACCTTCCAGACACGGCCACCGAGGCTCTCGGTATGCTTGCGTTCGGGCTGCGCGTTGGAGTTGGAGCCGGCGCCGCGCGAGCCGGTCGTCTCCGGCATCGATATCGCGCGAGCGGTTTGATTGTCGGTCGCCATCATCCTTTTCCTCCCGTCACCGGCCCGGTGTAGAAGAAGCGCCGCGCACCCAGCATGCCTCCCACCACCAGCAATTGCACGAAGCCCATCAAGATCGCAATGGTCGAGGCGAGCGAGTAATCATAGCTTTCGAAGGCGGCCTCGGCGGCAGCGATCGAAATCACACGCGTGGGCCCTGCCGGCGCGCCGAGCAGAACGGCCGACGGAAAGACCGAGAACGCCTGCACGAACGAGAGGCACGCGGCCATCGTGAGACCGGGCACGAGCAGCGGCAGATAGATCTGCCGAAACTGCTGCCACGGATTCGCGCCCAGCGTCGCCGCGGCACGCGCCAGCGTCGGGTCGATGCCGCTCACGTACGACAGCGTAAGCAGGAACGCGAACGGAAAGCCCGAGACGATGAGCGAAATGAGCACGCCCCAGTAGTTATGCGTGAGCCGCACTTCGTCGCCATACATGTGCAGCGCTTGCACGCCCTGCGTGAACCAGCCATTCGGCGAAAAGTAGGTGAGCATGCCGTCGGCGATCAGCACCGTGCCGAGCGTGACCGGAATCACGAGCAGCGTGGTCACGAACTTCTGGTACCGCGATTTGCGCCGCAACGAGAACGCGACCGGCACAGACAAGCCGACGTTGACGAGCGTCGCCGGCACCGCAAGCTTCAGCGTGACGAAGATCGTCGGCCACATCGCGCTGTCGGTGAAGAACGTAACGTAGTTCGCCAGCACACCGCCGCCGTTCATCGGCTGAAACGACAGCACGAGCCCGTACGCGAACGGATAGATGAACAGCGCCAGAATGAACCCGAGTGCCGGCGTGACGAGCCATCCTTTCGCGTCACGCGGCCCCGAAAGCGAAAGCATACTCATGATGCCTCCCGCAGGGCCGCCCCAAGGGAGGCATCGGCCCCCGCGGGGGGCAGCGAACGATAGTAAGCGTGGGGGTCGTTCATTTAGCGCTCCTCGCGATAGACGAGCGCGCGCTCGCTGGCAATGGCAAGCGTGACACGCTCGCCTTCCGCGAATTCGCCTTCCACACGTGCCCAAAGCCTGCCGAACGGCGCCTTGACGAAGAGCAGCGAATCGCGGCCGCCGTATTCGACCACTTCGACGTCGACGTCGAAAGCGTTCGTCGAACCGGGCTGCGCACGAACGAGGTCTTCGGGGCGAATGGCAAGCATTGCGGATTTCGCGTCGAACTCTTCCATCGGCGTGGCCACGAACCTGACGCCGCCCGCGGCGACAGCCACGCCCTCGCCCACGGCGCCTTCGAGCATACAGCCGACGACATTGCGATAGCCCATGAACCGCGCGACATGCAGGTTCTTCGGCCGGCCGTAGATTTCCTTGGGCGACGCCACCTGCTGCACGACGCCCTCTTTCATCACGACGATGCGATCGGCCATCGAAAGCGCTTCGTCCTGATCGTGCGTAACGTAAATCGTCGCACGCTCGAGCTCGCCGTGAATGCGACGGATTTCTGCGCGCATCTCGATGCGCAGCTTCGTGTCGAGGTTCGACAGCGGCTCGTCCATCAGCACGACGGGAGGCTCGATGACGATCGCGCGGGCAATCGCGACACGCTGCTGCTGACCGCCCGAGAGCTGTCCCGGCAGCTTGTGCTCGTGGCCGACGAGTTGCACGAGCTGCAAAGCCGCACGCGCACGGCGCTCGATTTCGGCTTTGGGCGCGCCGCGCATGCGCAGACCGAACCCGACGTTCTCGAGCACGCTCATATGCGGAAAGAGCGCGTAGTTCTGAAAGACCATGCCGAAGCCGCGCTTTTCCGGCGGCAGCACGTCGATTCGCTTGTCGTCCAGCCAGATTTCGCCGCCGGTCAACGGCTGAAGGCCGGCGATGCAGTTGAGTGCCGTCGATTTACCGCAGCCCGACGGTCCGAGCAGTGCGATGAACTCGCCGCGCTCGATCGCAAGATCGAGCCCTTGAAGCGCCGCGACGTGAGCGCCTTCGGCATTAGCGAAGCTGCGGCACACCGAGTTGAGACGCAACCGATCGAAAGTATGCTTCATGATGATTTCCTGACTGACATCTGGCCGGCGGGGCGGCTCGCGCTACCCCGCCGCGTTCACTTCGAGATTACTTCTTCTGCGCACCGATCTCGGTGTCCCACTTCTTGAACGCCTCGACCATCTTCTCGGCCGGCAGCGGCTGAACGTTCGGGTACTTCTTGAGCCAGCCGCCATACTCGGGCCGACCGAACTTCTGCAACACGATCCGGCTCTTCTCGGGAGCGTCGGAAGGCGTCAAGCCGTCGATCGCGGGGCCCGGATAGAAGTAGCCGTCGTCGTAAGTCATTGCCTGCTGCGGCTTCTCGAGCATGAAGGTCATCATCTTCTCGAGCACTTCCACCTTCGCCTTGTCCACGCCCTTCGGAATGACCATGTAGTGCGCATCGTTGACCCACTTCATGTTGTCGAACGGCTGCACCTTGAATGCGGCCGGCACGACGCCGAGCGCGCGCGGGTTGATGTCCCAGCCCGTTACCGTGACGGTCATGTCACGCGTGCCTTCGCCGAGTTCCTTCATGACGGCAGAGGTGCCGCCCGGGTAGTACGGCACGCACTCGTTCAGCTGCTTGAGGAACGCCCAGGTCTTGTCCCAGCCCTTGATCGGATCCTGCGGATCCTTGTCGCCGAGGATGTACGGCAGGCCCATCAGGAACGTACGGCCCGGGCCCGAGTTGGCCGGGCGCGCATAGATCAGTTTGTTCGGATGCGCCTTGCACCACGAGAGCAGTTGCTCGGGCGTCTTTGGCACTTCGTTCGGCGGGACCTTGTCGGGGTTGTATTCGACAAGCGGTCCAGCCGGCATGAACGTCACTTCGAGACCCTCGCCTTGCGCGAGTTTTTGCATTTCTTTCGGACCCGGCGAGTACTTGGCATTCGCGTTCTTGATCATGTCCTCGGGCAGCGTCATCCACAGCTTCTGCTCGATACCGGCCGCGAGCGCGTCGGTGCCGGTCAACACGAGGTCGATATCCGAGCGGCCCGCGCCTTGCATCGCCTTGATCTTGCCCGGCAATTGCGGCGCCGGCGCGTTCGTGTACGTGATGTTGCTGACGAGGTTCGGGTTCGCTTGCTTGAACGCCTCGAAGCCCGGTTTCGTCAGCGCCAGATTGCCGGCCACATCGACGATGTTGAGCGTGACCGGTTCGGCCGACGCAGCCGCGGCCGCGAGCGAAAAACAAACTGCGGCCGCGAGATGGCCTGCTCGTCGCGCGAAATGCGTACTTTTCATGTCTCCTCCGTTTTTGAACATGGTCTCGATTGCCTCTTTGCGGTTATCGGTTATGGAGTGCCGCTCGTTGCCCTTTCAACTTCGCGGCGTGGTTGAAGACGCGCTAGCGGTTCGTGCAGTCCCTTGATCCCGGGGTTCAACGCGAACACAGCGCCCGAAAGCGGATCGCCAGCCTGCACGATCGATGTGACGAAGAGCGTATCGAGATGCGTGCCGCCGAATGCGCACATGGACGGCTTCGCAACGGGCACTTCGATGCTGCGATCGAGCTTGCCGGCGGGCGTGAAACGATGCACGACGCCCGCATCGTTGCCGCAGATCCAGTAGCAGCCGTCGGCGTCCACCGACGCGCCGTCGGGCCGGCCCGCGTGCACGATCATGTCGACGAACACGCGCCGGCGGTGCGGCTCGCCCGTGTCGATGTCGTAATCGAAGGCCCATACGATCTGCCGGCTCGCATGCGAGTCCGACAAGTACTTCGTACGTCCGTCCGGGCTGAACGCAAGGCCGTTCGAGACGATGAGTCCGTCGACGAGCGCGGTGAACCCCGCGCCTGCATCGAGCCGCATCAGCGTACCAACCGGCATCGCGAGCGTCGTATCGAGGACCATGGTACCGGCAATGAAGCGGCCGCGCGGATCGCATCGTCCGTCATTGAAGCGCATATCGCCACGCGGATGAGAGACGCGCGCGAGCAACGTGCACTCGCCGAGCGGCGCGCCCGCGTCGGGACGCGGCACGCGGTAGATTCCCGATTCCATCGCCAACAGAATGCCGTCGTCGTCCGTGATGGCGATCGAGCCCGCCATTTCGGGCAGCGCCCACTGCTCGATGGCGTCCGCATCGGCGCGCCAGCGCCACAGCATGCGGCGCGGAATGTCGGTCCAGTAAAGCGCGAGCTCGCCCGCATGCCAGACCGGGCTTTCGCCGACCTCGCACCGCATTGCGCCGACACGCTCGATCGATACCGTTGGCCGCATCGCCCTAGTCTCCGAACGGGCCGGCGATGACGAACGCGCCGCCTTGAAAGCGGCGCACCGGATCGGTCTCTGCAAGCGGCGGCTGCTCGTTCTCGATGCGTGCGCGCCACGGTTCACTCGTTTGTGCCGGCACATAGCCGATACGCGCGGCGGCCGCGTCGTTGTCCCACCACCAGTCGCGATTGGCCGACACGCCGTACACGATCAGGCAGCCCACCTCCGGCACGAACATCGCACGGCGCACGAGCTGCTCGAGGTCGTCGTAACCGAGCCAGGTCGTCAGCATGCGGCGATCCTTCGGCTCCGGAAACGACGAGCCGATACGCACGCAGACCGATTCGATGCCGTAGCGATCGAAGTAAAAACGCGCGAGCTGCTCGCCGAACGCCTTGGAAACACCGTAGTAGCCGTCGGGACGCGGCGCGTCTTCGGGGCTCACGACTTCGTCCTGGCGGTAAAAGCCGGTGACGTGGTTCGAGCTCGCGAAGACGATGCGCCGTACGCCATGTCGGCGCGCCGCTTCGTAAAGGTTGTAGGTGCCTTGGATGTTCGCCGGGAGAATCTCTTCGAACGGTCGCTCGACCGATACGCCACCGAAGTGAACGATCGCATCGCAGCCGCGCACGAGCGCGTCGATCGCCGCGGCATCGGCCAGATCGCAAGGCATCGATTCTTCGCCGTCGTGCAGTTCGGCGATCGGGCCCAAGTCCGACGAGCGCAGCACGTCGCAATATCGGGTGAGGCGCTCGCGCAGCACGCGCCCGAGGTTGCCCGCCGCGCCCGTGAGCAGGATGCGCCCGCAATGTGTGCTGACACCCGAGAGCGGGTCCGCGGTCGTGAGAGTTTCAGTCGTCATGTCGAATCAGCTCTGAGCAGCTCTGAGCAGCTCTGGATCAGGTTACCGGGGCCGGGTTGAAAAGCACGAGGTCGTTGCGCAAGCCGAGCTTGTCGGCGCAGACCTCGCGCTTGCCGCTCGCCACGTCGAGGATCATGCGGAACAGCTCCCAGCCGATGTCGGCGATGCTGGCCTCGCCCGTCGCGATGCGGCCCGCGTCGAGATCGATCAGATCGTGCCAGCGCTCGGACAGCGCCTTGCGTGTGGACACCTTGATGACGGGCGCCATCGCCAGGCCGTAAGGCGTGCCGCGGCCCGTCGTGAAGACCTGCAGGTTGATGCCGGAGGCAAGCTGCAGCGTGCCGCAGACGAAATCGCTCGCCGGCGTGGCGGCAAAGATGAGACCCTTGCGCCGCATCTTCTCGCCCGGGCCGAGCACGTCGACGATCGGGCTCGTGCCCGACTTGACGATCGAACCCAGCGCCTTTTCGACGACGTTCGACAAGCCGCCGCGTTTGTTGCCGGGCGACGGATTCGCGCTGCGGTCCGCGCGCCCGCCGCTCAGGTAGTCGTCGTACCAGGCCATCTCGCGCAAGAGCGCCCGACCGACGTCTTCATCGATGGCACGCGGCGTCAGCAGATGAATCGCATCGCGCACTTCGGTCACTTCGGAAAACATCACCGTGCCGCCCGCGCGCACGATCAGATCGGCCGCATAGCCGACCGCCGGATTGGCCGTCACGCCCGAAAACGCGTCGCTGCCGCCGCACTGCACGCCGATCACGAGATCGGAGGCAGGACAGGTCTCGCGCCGGCGCTCGTTCAGGCGCGCAAGGCGTTTGTCGGCCATCTCGAGGATCGCATCGACCATCTCGCCGAAACCGTGATACGCCTCGTCTTGCAGCGACAGCACAGGCGATTCGGGCTTGCCGGCCACTTCGATGGGGATGCGGCCGCCCGGCGCGAGCTCCGACGGAACGAGCCGCTCGGGCACGAGCTTTTCGCAGCCGAGGCCGATCACCATCACTTCGCCGCCGAAGTTCGGATTCACGGCGAGGTTCTGCAACGTGCGGATCGGCACGATCGCGGCCGGCGCGTTGATCGCGACGCCGCAGCCATAGGTGTGCGTGAGCGCGACGACGTCGTCCACGTTCGGATAGCGCGGCAGCAACTCGCGCTTGATGCGCTCGACGACGTAATCGGTGACGCCGGCCACGCACTGCACGCTCGTCATGATGCCGAGGACGTTCTTCGTGCCGACGGTCCCGTCGGCATTGCGATAACCCTCGAACGTGTAGCCTTCGAGCGGCGGCAAATCGGGAGCGGCCCGCGTGGCGAGCGGCAGCGCATCGAGCGCCGGCGGCTGCGGCAACTGCACGGCGTGCTCGTCTACCCAGCTACCGCGCGGCAGCGCCTTCGCGGCATAGCCGATGATCTCGCCGTAGCGGACCACGGCGTCGCCCTCCGCCAGATCGGCGAGGGCGACCTTGTGCCCTTGCGGCACGCCCTGCGCGAGGACGGTGCCGTCGGCAAGCGTCGTGCCGGCGGGCAGCCCGCGGGCATTGACGACGATCGCAACGTTGTCGCGCTCGTCGACGCGGATCGTGAGCGCGCCCTCGGCGGTCTGCTCGGGCGCGGTGGTGGAAGCGGACATTGCTTGAGACTCCATCGTGACTGCTTCAGTGCCTGTCTGTCGGCCGAATGGCTATCGCGAACGCGACAGGCAGGCGGGTATGCATGCGCTCAGCGTACGAGACACGGGCGCTTGTTGTCGAACGTCCAGCCCGGGATCAGGTATTGCATCGCGACAGCGTCGTCGCGGCTGCCGAGCCCATGCTCGAGATACAGCGCATGCGCCTCGGCAAGCGCTTGCTCGTCGAGTTCGATACCGAGGCCACCGCGCTCGGGCACCGCCACCTGACCTTCGACGATCTCGAACGGTGCCCGCGTCAACCGCTGGCCGTCCTGCCAGATCCAGTGCGTGTCGATCGCGGTGATGTTGCCGGGCGCGGCCGCCGCGACATGCGTGAACATCGCGAGCGAAATATCGAAATGGTTGTTCGAATGCGAGCCCCAGGTGAGCCCCCATTCGGCGCACAGTTGGGCAACGCGCACCGAGCCGCGCATCGTCCAGAAATGCGGATCGGCCAGCGGGATATCGACCGATTGCAGCGATACGGCATGGCCGAGTTGGCGCCAGTCGGTCGCGATCATGTTCGTCGCCGTCGGCAGCCCCGTCGCGCGACGGAACTCGGCCATGATCTCGCGGCCCGAGTAGCCGCCTTCGGCGCCGCACGGGTCTTCCGCGTAGGCGAGCACATCGTGCTTGTCACGGCACAGACGAATGGCTTCGGCCAACGGCCACGCGCCGTTCGGATCGAGCGTGATGCGCGCATCGGGAAAACGCTTGGCCAATGCAGTCACGGCCTCGATCTCCTCGTCGCCGGGCAGGACGCCGCCCTTGAGCTTGAAATCGCGGAAACCATAGCGTTCGCGCGCGGCCACCGCGAGATTCACGACTGCCTGGGGCGTCAGCGCGACTTCGTTGCGCAGCCGGAACCACTCGTTATCGGCCTCGGGCTCGCTGCGATAGTCGAGCTTCGTGCGCCCGCGATCGCCGATATAAAAGAGGTAGCCGAGCATCGGCACGTGGCTGCGCTTCTGCCCCTCGCCGAGAAGCGCGGCTACCGGCACGTCGAGATACTGGCCGAGCAAGTCGAGCAGCGCGGCTTCGATCGCCGTCACGGCGTGCACGGTCACGCGCAGATCGAAGGTCTGGTTGCCGCGCCCGCCGGCGTCGCGATCGGCGAAGCGCCGGCGCACGGCATTGAGCGCGTCCTGCCAGCGGCCGATCGGCGTGCCGACGATCAGCGCGCCGGCCTCTTCGAGCGTCGCGCGAATGGCTTCGCCGCCCGGCACTTCGCCAAGCCCGGTACGGCCGTCGCTATCCTCGACGATGACGATGTTGCGGGTGAAGAACGGTCCATGCGCGCCGCTCAGGTTGAGCAGCATGCTGTCCCGGCCCGCGACGGGAACCACGCGCATGCGCGCGATCAGCGGAGTTTTACTTGAAGCGTTCGGCATCATGGATCGGTGTATCGGTTGCAGTTGCAGTTGCTGTTGCTATCGCATGTTCGAGGTTGACTACGCGCCGCTCGCGCCGCGCATCGCGCGTCCGAAGCTCGGCCGCTTCGGATCGTAGGTCCACCCCGGCACGAGATAACGCATGGCCATCGCGTCGTCACGCGCACCGCTGCCGAGCGACTTGTACAGTTCGTGAGCCCGCATGACGCGGTCCATGTCGATCTCGATGCCGAGACCCGGCCGCTCGGGCACCCCCACGGTGCCGCCGACGATCTGAAGCGGCTCGCGCGTGAGCCGCTCTTCGCTCTCCTGCCAGATCCAGTGCGTATCGATCGCCGTAATCGGCCCCGGGGCTGCCGCGGCGACATGCGTGAACATCGCCAGCGAAACATCGAAGTGGTTGTTCGAATGCGAGCCCCAGGTGAGGCCCCACTCGCTCGTCAACTGGGCGACGCGTGCGGAGCCCTGCATCGTCCAGAAGTGCGGGTCCGCCAACGGGATATCGACGGCTTGCAGCGAAACGGCATGGCCGAGCTGACGCCAGTCGGTCGCGATCATGTTCGTGGCCGTGGGAATACCCGTGGCGCGCTTGAACTCCGCCATCGTCTCGCGCCCCGAGTAACCGTTCTCGGGGCCACACGGATCTTCGGCATAGGCAAGCAGATGCGATTGCCCGCGGCACAGCCGAATGGCTTCGTCGAGCGACCACGCGCCGTTCGGATCGAGCGTCGCGCGCGCATTCGGAAAACGGGCCTTGATGGCGGCGATGGCCTGCATTTCCTCGTCGCCGTCCATGACACCGCCCTTCAGCTTGAAATCGGCAAAGCCGTAGCGGTCGGTCGCCGCTTCAGCAAGACGCGCGATGTCCTGCGGCGTCAATGCCGCCTCGTGACGCAAGCGCAACCAGCCGTCGCGCGCGCTGGCGCCGTCGAGATACGGCAGGTCGGTCTTGCGGCGCTCGCCGATATAGAAGAGGTACGCGAGCATCGGTACCCGATCGCGCTGCTGGCCGTTCGCGAGCAGCTCGGCCACCGGCACGCCCAGGTGCTGGCCCAGAGAATCGAGCAGCGCCGCCTCGACGGCGGTCAGGACGTTATCCATCCGCAGATTGATTTCGTGCGGCTGGCGCAGCACGGCGGATTCGGCTTGCGAGCCGACTTCGTAGACCGTGCCGCGATGCGCCGCATCGGCGCCTCCGCCCAGCGCACGCCGGATCGCGTTCAGCGTGCCGTTCATGCGGCCGATTTCGGTGTCGATGACGAGCGGCTTCACGCGCTCGAGGGCCGCGCGAATCCCCTCGCCGCCCGGCACTTCACCGACACCGGTGCGACCGGCCGAATCGCTCAGCACGACGAGATTGCGCGTGAAGAACGGGCCATGCGCGCCGCACAGGTTCAGCAGCATGCTGTCGCGCCCCGCAACCGGAATCACCTGCATGCCGGTCACGCGCGGTGTGTTGCCTCGCTTGCCGTCGTCCGTCGTTTGCTGCTCCACCTTGATTCGCTCCTATCGTGTTCGTTGTCTGCTCATCGCTTCGCGATCATCGTGCCGGCGCCAGTTCCACGCGCTGGATCTTGCCGACGATGAAGATGTAGCAAATACATGCCACGAGCCCATGCAAGCCGACGAAGACGAGCGCGCCGTTGAACGAACCCGTATGACCGACGATATAGCCTACGGCGATCGGCGTCGTGATGCTCGACAGGTTGCCGAACGTATTCATGAGGGCGCCCGAAAGGCCGGCGATCTGCTTCGGTGCGGTATCGGAGTTGACCGCCCAGCCGAGCGCGCCCAGTCCCTTGCCGAAGAATGCGAGCGCCATGAACGCGACCACGACCGCCTGCGCATCGACATAGTTGCAGATGACCATGCTCATCGACAGCAGCATCCCGAGCACGATCGGCACCTTGCGGGCGATCGAGAGCGAGGCGCCGCGCCGCAGCAGCGCATCGGAGATGATGCCGCCCAGGATGCCGCCGAGAAAGCCGCACACCGCGGGCACCGAGGCGACGAAGCCCGCCTTCAGAATCGACATGCCGCGCGCCTGGACGAGGTAGATCGGAAACCAGGTGATGAAAAAGTAGGTCAGCGCGTTGATGCAGTACTGGGCGATATAGATACCCATCAGCATGCGGTTGCGCAGCAACTGCTTGATGTAGGCGATGTTCGGGCCGCTGCGGCGCTCGGCGGTCACGGCCCGGTCGATATCGACGAGTCCCCCGCCGTTCTCGATGTACTCGATCTCGGCGCGGTTCACGCGCGGGTGCTCTTTCGGATCGCGCACGAACACCTGCCAGGCGACGGCGGCGATCACGCCGAGCACGCCCATGACGATGAACACATGATGCCAGCCGAAGCTATGCACGAGCCACGCCATGATGGGCGCGAAAATGACCGTGGCGGCGTACTGCGCGGAATTGAAGATCGCCGACGCGGTGCCACGCTCGTTCGCGGGGAACCAGGCTGCGACGATGCGGCTGTTGGCCGGGAAAGCCGGCGCTTCGGCAACGCCGACGAGAAAGCGCAGTGCGAACACGGCGGCCACGGCGGCCGCGCCGGTCAGAAAACCGATCGTGCCCTGCGTGAACGTGAAGATCGACCAGATCAGAATGCTTGCACCATAGACGCGCCGCGAACCGAACTTGTCGAGCAGCCAGCCGCCCGGCAACTGCGCGATCACATAGGACCAGCCAAAAGCCGAGAAGATGTAGCCGAGCTGCACGGCGCTCATGCCGAGGTCCTTTTGCATCGCGGAGCCGGCAATCGAGACCGTGGCACGGTCGGCATAGTTGATGGTCGTCACGATGAACAACATCGTGAGAATCAAAAAGCGCACGCGCGTCGCGCGCAATGCGGTCGGGGTGCTCTGGGCTCCGACAGCGGGGGCCTTGATTTCCATGTGTCTCCTCCGTTTATCGGCGGCGCTTCGCTTATTGCTCGCGCACGCCTTGCGTTGACCGGGCCTGGGCCCGGCCGGTTTGCCGACCGGTCTTAAGCGCCGCCGGGCGCCGGTTGTCCGTCGACGAGGCGTCGCACGCCCCATGGGTTGGCTTCGCGCAATGCCTGGGGCAACAGCGCATCCGGCAAGTCCTGATAGCAAACGGGCCGCAAGAAGCGCTCGATCGCCGCCGTGCCGACCGAAGTCGAACGCCCGTCGGTGGTTGCCGGCCACGGGCCGCCATGCACCATCGCGTGCGTGACTTCGACGCCCGTCGGCCAACCGTTCGCGAGAATGCGTCCAGCCTTGCGTTCGAGCGTCGGCAGCAACGTGCGCGCAAGTACGGCATCGCGCGCGTCGTCCGCGTTCAAGTGAAGCGTCGCCGTCAGTTGCCCCTCGAGCGAGCGCGCTACAGCGGCGAGTTGCGCCGCGTCGCGGCAGCGCACCACCAGCGCGGCCGCGCCGAAAATCTCCTCGTGCAGCGCAGGCTGAGCGAGAAAGCTGTCGGCATCGGTCGTGAAGAGTCCCGCCCGGCCGCGGTTCGGCTCCTCGCTGTCAAGGCCGCGTGCGACACAGCGCACATTCGGTTCGTGCTCCAGACGGTCGACGCCGCGCCGATAAGCCTCGCTGATGCCGGGCGTCAGCATCGGCTGAGCCGCCCGCTGCGCAAGCGCCGCTTCAGCCGCGTTCAGGAAGCGGTCCAGGCCGGCACCGTCGATCGCGAGCACGAGCCCCGGGTTCGTGCAGAATTGCCCGGCGCCGAGCGTCAGCGAATCGACGAACTGCGCGCCCAGCGCGTCGGCACGCGCATCGAGCGCAGCCGGCAGCAGAAAGACCGGATTGACCGCGCTCAGCTCGCCGTAGACGGGAATGGGCTGGGGGCGCGACTGTGCGATGCGCATCAATGCGACACCGCCCGCGCGCGAGCCGGTGAAGCCGACGGCCTGAATACGCGGGTCGGCAACGAGCGCGCCCGATTTTTCCTTTTCGGCGAACAGCAGCGAGAACACGCCTTCGGGCAGTTCGCAGCGTGCAACGGCGCGCTGCACCGCGCTGCCGACCAGCGCGGAAGTACCCGGATGCGCCGAGTGCGCCTTCACGATCACGGGACACCCCGCCGCGAGCGCAGCGGCCGTGTCGCCACCGGCTACCGAGAACGCGAGCGGGAAATTGCTCGCGCCGAATACGGCGACCGGCCCGAGCGGAATCCGGCGCAGGCGCAGATCGGCACGCGGCAGGGGCTTGCGCTCGGGCAGCGCGGGATCGACGCGCACATCGAGCGCATCGCCGCTTTTCGCAAGCCGCGCGAACAGCCTCAGTTGATTACAGGTACGCGCACACTCGCCTTCGAGGCGGGCGCGCGGCAATGCCGTTTCAGCCATCGCCCGCTCGATCAGTTCATCGCCGAGCGCTTCGATTTCGGTTGCAATCGTTTCGAGAAACGCGGCTCGCGCCGTCGGCGTCGTCTCGCGGTAGATATCGAAGGCGGCCTCGGCGAGCGCGCAGGCTCGCAGCACTTCGTCGAGACTCGCGAGCGTGAAGGCCGGCTCGAGTGCCGCACCGGTCGCGGCTTCGATCGCGCGAAACGAGCCGGCCGTGCCGGCGACGCGCGCCGCTCCGATCAGGAGCTCGCCCGATACCGTCATGCTTGCACCTCGTGCACGCGGCTCACGAGCTGCGTCAGCTCGGCGAACTCTGCCTCGGTCAGATCCGTGAGCGGCGCCCGCACGGGTCCGGCCGGACGACCGATCGCACGCATGCCCGCTTTCACGATCGACACTGCGTAGCCGCGTTTGCGGTTGCGCAGCGCAATGTAAGGCAGCACGAACTTGTTCAGTTCGGCGTACACCTTCGCATGATCGTTCGCGCGCACCGCCGCATAAAAATCGAGCGCGAACTTCGGCAGGAAGTTGAAGATCGCCGACGAGTACGTCGTCACGCCGAGCGTGAGGTACGGCAACGCGAACGTTTCGGCCGTCGGCAGCCCGCCGACGTAGGTGAAGCGGTCGCCGAGGCGCGCGTGGATGCGCGTCATCAGCTCGAGATCGCCCACCCCATCCTTGAAGCCGACCAGGTTCGGGCACCGTTCGGCGAGCCGCTCGAGCGCGACTTCATCGAGAATCTGATTCGCGCGGTTATAGACGATGACGCCGAGCTTGGTCGAATTGCAGACCTGCTCGACGTGCGCGGCCACGCCATCGGTCGCCGCTTCCGTCAGATAAGGCGGCAACAACAGAATGCCGTCCGCGCCCGCAGCCTCGGCCGATTGGCAGAACTCCTTGGCCATTGCCGTGCCGTAGCCGGCCGGCGCGATGACAGGCACACGGCCGCCCGTTTCCTCGACGGCGGCGCGCACGACACGGCTGACCTCAGCCGGCGTCAGCGAAAAGAACTCGCCAGTACCGCCCGCGGCGAACAGGCCCGCGGCGGGATGGCTGAACAGCCAATCGAGATTGGCACGGTACGCACTTTCGTCGAACGACAAATCGTCCTTGAAGTGCGTAACGGGGAACGACAACAAGCCGGTGCCAATCTGGCGGGCGAATTCGGTGGGCGTATAGCGGGTCATGTTGATAGCGCGTGGAAAGCGTTCCTGACGAAGAATGAGGCGATTCTTGCACCGAGAACGATTCACGTCCAAGATAACGGCTGACTCGATTAATACCTCTTTTGAATCGATGTTTGAACTGAGCCAGCTTCGCTGTTTCGTGGCCGTCGCCGAGGAACTCCATTTCGGACGGGCCGCCGAACGGCTCCATATGACGCAGCCGCCGCTGAGCAGACAAATCCGTCTGCTCGAACATCAGGTCGGCACCGCGCTGTTCGAGCGCAGCAGCCGATCGGTGAGGCTCACCGCTGCGGGCCGCAGTTTTCTGCCCGATGCGGCCCGCATCCTGCGTCTGGCCGACGAGGCGGCCGCGACAGCCCGCCGGGTGGCGGCCGGCGCCGCGGGATCGCTCGCGATCGGCTTTACGGCGTCCGTGGGCTACGGGGTGCTGCCTTCGCTCGTCAGCGCGGTCCGAGCGGCCTCCTCGGGCGTCAGGCTCACGTTGAAGGAGATGGTGAGCGGCGCGCAACTCGAGGCGCTCGATGCCCGGCAGATCGATGTGGGCTTGCTGCGCCCGCCCGTCGAGCACGGCGAACTCGTCGCTCAGCCGTGTACGCGCGAAGCACTCGTGCTTGCATTGCCGGCCGCGGCCGCGCAGCAGTGGCCCGCGCGGCCTGCGCTCGCCGATTGCGCTGGCAAGCCGCTACTCATGTATTCGCCGTACGAGGCCCGCTACTTTCATCAGCTCGTCAGCGGCCTGCTGGAGCGCGCCGGCGTACTGCCCGATATCGTGGAGTACGTGAGTCAGATTCATTCGATGCTGGCGCTCGTGCGCGCGGGCATTGGCGTCGCGCTGATTCCCGCAGCGGCAGCCATGCTGCGGTTCGAAGGCGTCGTCTACCGGCCCGTGCGCACGACGCCCGCAAGCCCGGTCGAGCTGCTGTTCGTCCATCGCAACGACAACGACAACCCCGTATTCGCGATGCTAAAGGACGTGCTCTACAAGACGATCGCGGGTTGAGACGGCGCGCCGCGTGGCGATCGATGCGCCCGGCCGCTTGGTAGAATGCGCTCGAATTATTTGCGCGCCGCCCCATGGACCTCGAAAGCATTCTCTTCACGCAGGGCTTCGGCTCGCGACGGCAGTGCCGCGCGTTGATAGCCGAAGGTCGCGTGCGTATCGGAGGCGCCGTTTGCCAGGAGCCCGCCGCGGAGTTCGCAACGGCTGCGCTCGAATTCGACGTGGACGCCCGCCGCTGGCAGTACCGGGAACGCGCCTATCTGATGCTCAACAAGCCGGCCGGCTACGAATGCTCGCGCGAACCGCAGCACCACCTGAGCGTTTTTGCGCTCTTGCCCGCGCCGCTGGTGGCGCGAGGCGTGCAGTGCGTCGGGCGACTCGACGAAGACACCACCGGCTTGCTGCTCCTGTCGGACGACGGTCAATTCGTGCATGCCTATACGTCGCCGAAGCGCAAGGTTCCGAAGACGTATCTGGCAACGACGCGCCATGCGCTCGACGAGGCGCAACTCGCCGCGCTGCGCAGGGGTGTCTTGTTGCACGGCGAGCGTCAGCCGCTCGCCGTCGCGGCCGCCCACGCGCGCGGCGAGCGATGCCTGGAGCTGACGATCAACGAAGGCAAGTATCACCAGGTGAAGCGCATGATCGCCGCGGCGGGCAACCGCTGCGAAGCGCTGCACCGCCAGCGGATCGGTGGGCTCGCACTGCCCGAGACGCTCGAGCCGGGTGGCTGGCAGTGGCTCGGCGAGCACGAGCTCGGCGCGCTTGCCGGTCATTGACCGGGGTCGATGCGCACCGTCGCAAGAAAATCGTCGACGCTCGGGTAACGCAGCTTTACGCGCAACTCCTGGACGAGGCGCCGGTTGGCGAGGCGCCGTGACTCGCTCATGAACGAGAGCGTCACGGGTTCGAGTTGCTGCTCGGCCTGCTGGCGCGAAATACGTGGTACACGGGCGAGCCCGTACGCATCGGCGACGCGGTCGAAGTACTCCCCCATCTTCAATACGCTGTCGTCGCTGGCATGGAAGACCCGCGAAACCGCGCCGCGAGCCAGCGTGCGCAGCAGGATCGCCGCCAGATCGTCGGCATGGATATGGTTCGTGTAGACGTCGTCGGCATCGACGAGCGCCGGCATGCGGCGCTCGATGCGCGCCAGCGGCAGCCGATTAGCTGCATAGATGCCGGGAATCCGGACGATGCTGGCGGCGAGCGCGCCGCGCGCCGTCGCGCGCCGCAATGTCCGCTCGGCGCACACGCGGCGCTTCGCGCGTGCGTTGACAGGCTTGACGGGCCGCGTTTCGTCGATCAGGGCGCCGCGGCAATCGCCATAGACTCCGGTCGTGCTCGCATAGACGAGACGCATGCGCCGCGGCGCGACAAAGGCGTCGGGTACAATACTCGTTTGTCGCCGCTCCGCCGATGGCTGCGTGCGTGTGGCGACGCCCCGCAGCCGCCCCGCCGGTGCGACGGGTCCACGCGCGGCGCGTAGCTTCGCCGGCGTGGTGAGCGCCGCAACGAGCGCACGCGTGCGCGGGTCCGTATCGCCCTCGGGCGGTGGCGGGGCGAGATGCAGCACCGTCGTCGCGAGACCCGACAGGCGCCGCAGGCTACGCGCCACGTCGAGATCGCCGACGATTGGCGTGATGCCCGCGGCGCGCAGCAGTGGCGCGCGTTCGGCGTGGCTCGTGAGCGCGATGACGCGCGTTCGCGCGGCGCGTCGCGCGAGCAGACCCGCCGCCCGCAGGCCGACGTCGCCGCATCCGACGATCAGCACGCGCGAGCGCCGCAGAAGTCGAGTGGTTCTCATTGCCGGCATTGTAGCCGGCCCCTGGATTGATCTCTTCGTTGCAAAGCTATGGCCTATAACGTGACCCTCCGGCAAAGCGGCCGGCAGTTTCAAGTGGAACCCGACGAAGCCGTGCTGACGGCCGCGCTGCGCCAGAACATCGGCCTGCCGTACGGCTGCAAGAACGGCGCGTGCGGCTCGTGCAAAGGCACGCTCGTGTCGGGCCAAATCGAACAGCGTTCGCATTCGTCGTCGGCATTGTCGAACGACGAAAAGACGCGCGGGATGGCGCTCTTTTGCTGCGCCACCGCCCAATCGGACCTCGTCATCGACGTGCGCGAGATCGCCGGCGTCGGCGACATGCAGGTCAAGAAGCTGCCGTGCCGCGTGAATGCCATCGAGCGCCGGGCCGACGATGTCGTCGTACTCAAGCTGCAGTTGCCCGCCAACGAGCGTCTGCAGTACCTCGCCGGCCAGTACATCGAGTTCATCCTGAAGGACGGCAAGCGCCGCAGCTATTCGATGGCGAACGCACCGCACGAGGAAGGCCCGATCGAGTTGCACATCCGTCACATGCCGGGCGGCACGTTCACCGATCACGTCTTCGGCACCATGAAAGAGCGCGAGATCCTTCGCTTCGAAGGCCCGCTCGGCACGTTCTTCCTGCGCGAGGATTCGTCGAAGCCGATGGTGCTGCTCGCCTCGGGCACCGGCTTTGCGCCGATCAAGGCGATCATCGAGCACGCTTTTCACCGCAACCTCGAGCGCCCGATGACGCTCTATTGGGGCGGTCGCCGCAAGAAGGACCTCTATTTGATGGACCTTGCGCAGCAATGGGAAAAGGATCACCCGAACTTCAAGTTCGTGCCGGTGCTGTCCGAACCCGACTCGAGCGATGCCTGGAGCGGCCGGACCGGCTTCGTGCATCGCGCCGTCATCGAGGACTTGCCCGATCTCTCGGGTTATCAGGTCTATGCGTGCGGCGCGCCGGTCATGGTCGAAGCGGCACAGCGCGACTTCACGAGTCATCACGGCCTGCCCGCCGACGAGTTCTACGCCGACTCGTTCACGAGCGAAGCCGATCTCGCCAACGCGGTGTGACGTACGGCGGCGTGAATTTCAATTGCGCGACATATGCCGGCACGATGGCGATGCGCAACGCGGGCATGACGAAGCGATTGCATCGATGCGCGCGCTGTCGTATTCTTGCGCGCATGAACCGCATCCACACCCTTTTCCGACGTCGCCGCTCGCTACCCGCTTGGGAAGCCGTCGGCTCGTCGCGGATGCGCGCCTCGCAGCAACAACGCTAGGCGCAAACCCGGTCAAACAGCGAAAGCCACGGACTCCCGTGGCTTTTTTCATTTTTACGGATCGTTGCCTTCCTTCACTCTCGCGGAGCGCCCCATGCATTTCAATGAATACCCGACGCAATCGCTGATGTACATCACGAACCGGCCCGAGGTCGTCTTCACCCATGGCGAAGGCTCGTGGATCTTCGATAGCGAAGGCAAGCGCTACCTCGATTTCATTCAAGGCTGGGCCGTGAACTGCCTGGGTCACTGCAATCCCGGCATGATCGAAGCGCTCGAAAAGCAGGCACGTACGTTGATCAATCCGTCGCCGGCTTTCTACAACGAGCCGATGGCAAAGCTCGCCGGCCTGCTCACCGAATACAGCGTCTTCGACAAGGTCTTCTTCGCCAACAGCGGCGCGGAAGCCAACGAAGGCGCGATCAAGCTTGCCCGTAAGTGGGGCCGGAAATTCAAGAACGGCGCATACGAAATCGTCACGTTCGATCACAGCTTCCACGGACGGACGATCGCCACGATGTCCGCGAGCGGCAAACCCGGCTGGGACACGATCTACGCGCCGCAGGTCCCGGGCTTTCCCAAGGCCGAGCTCAACGATATCGCGTCGGTCGAGCGACTGATCGGCGACAAGACGGTCGCCGTCATGCTCGAGCCGATCCAGGGCGAAGGCGGCGTGATTCCGGCCACGCGCGAATTCATGCGCGAGCTGCGAGCATTGACGCAGCGTCACAACGTACTGCTGATCGTCGACGAAGTGCAAAGCGGCTGCGGTCGCGCGGGCACGCTGTTCGCCTATGAGCTGTCCGGCATCGAGCCCGACATCATGACGCTCGGCAAGGGCATCGGCGGCGGCGTACCGCTCGCCGCGCTGCTCTCGAAGGCCGACGTCGCGTGCTTCGACGCGGGCGATCAAGGCGGCACCTACAACGGCAATCCGCTCATGACGGCCGTCGGCTACTCCGTGCTCTCGCAACTGACGGCACCCGGCTTCCTCGAAGGCGTGCGTGAGCGCAGCGAGTACCTGCGCGAACGGCTCATCGAGTTGTCCGCGGAACGCGGCTTCGAGGGTGAGCGCGGCGAAGGCCTCTTGCGGGCGCTCCTGCTCGGCAAGGACATCGGCCCGCAGATCGTCGAAAAGGCCCGCCTCATGCAGCCCGATGGCCTGCTGCTCAACGCTGCGCGTCCGAACCTGCTGCGCTTCATGCCGGCGCTGAACGTGACGACCCAGGAAATCGATCAGATGATGGCGATGCTGCGGGAAGTGCTCGACTCGCTCTGACCGTGCGCCGCGGGGCCATACACAGTGCCCCCACACGGACCGACGATAAACGACAAAGGCCGCATGCTGGAACATGCGGCCTTTCACGTTGGGGCGGGCGAACACGCCCGCCCGGTCACGACTCGCTCTTACTCGCCGAGATAAGCTGCGCGTACCTTCGGATCGTCGAGCATGTCCTTCGCGTTGCCCGACATGGTGACCGCGCCCGAGTCCATCACATAGCCACGGTCCGCAGCCTGAAGCGCGAGCCGCGCGTTCTGCTCGACCAGCAGCACCGTGATGCCCTCCTTCGAAATTTCCCTTACGACCTCGAAGATTTTCTCGACCATGATCGGCGAGAGACCCATCGACGGTTCGTCGAGCAACAGCAGCTTAGGCTTCGACAGCACGGCGCGCGCCATCGCCAGCATCTGCTGCTCGCCGCCCGAAAGCGTGCCCGCGAGCTGGCTCGCCCGCTCCTTCAAGCGCGGGAAGAAGCCGAACATACGCTCGACGTCCTTCTTGATGCCGTCCGTATCGTTACGCAGATACGCACCCATCTGCATGTTCTCGACGATCGACATGCGCGCGAAGATGCCGCGCCCTTCCGGCACCATCGCCAGACCGCGCTTGAGCAGTTCGTGCGGCGGCACGCCCTTGATCGATTGACCGTTGTACTCGATGTCACCGGCCGAATAGGGCTTCAAGCCCGTGATGGCCTTCATCGTCGTGGTCTTGCCGGCACCGTTCGCGCCGATCAGCGTGACGAGTTCGCCCTGCGCGACCTCCATGTCGACGCCCTTGACCGCTTGAATGCCGCCGTAGTTGACCTGCAGGCCCTTGATTTTCAACATTGCCGTAGCCATCAGTGGACCCCCGCTCCGAGATATGCCTCGATCACCTTCGGGTCTTTCTGCACATCCTGCGGCAGACCTTCGGCGATCACCTTGCCGTAATCGAGCACCGTCATGCGATTGCACAGGTGCATCACGAGCTTCACGTCGTGCTCGATGAGCAGGATCGTCCTGCCGTCGCTACGGATTTTGTCGAGCAGCTTGGTGAGCTCGAGCTTTTCCGTCGCGTTCATCCCCGCGGCCGGCTCATCGAGCGCGAGCAGCTTCGGATCGGTGGCGAGCGCGCGTGCGATCTCGAGCCGGCGCTGATGGCCGTACGAGAGGTTGCGCGCCGTGTAGTCGGCGTATTGCAGCACGCCCACGTACTCCAGCAGCTCCAGCGCGCGCTCCTTGATCTCGCGCTCTTCCTGGCGCTCGGCCGGCGTCTGGAACACTGCGCCGAACAGGCCGTGCTTCGTGCGCACGTGACGGCCGACCATGACGTTTTCGAGCGCCGTCATGCCGCCGAAAAGGCGGATGTTCTGGAAGGTACGCGCGATCCCCGCCTTCGCCACCTGGTAGACGGCTTCCGGCTTGTATTCCTGGCCGTCGAGCCTGAACTCGCCCGAGTCGGGCGTGTAAAGGCCGGTGATCACGTTGAAGAACGTCGTCTTGCCGGCTCCGTTCGGGCCGATCAGACCGTAGATCTGTCCTTCCTCGATTTGCAAGCCGACGTCGGACAGCGCCTGCAGCCCCCCGAAGCGCTTGTTCACGCCCGTGACGGACAGTCGAATGGATTTGTTGCTCATAAAAATATCTCCAGCCTTGGCTTCGGGCATTAGGCGCGCGCCGGCTTCTTGCTGCCGCGCTTGGCCAGTTTCGCGATTCGGTCCTCATGCTTCGCCGCGGGCCACAAGCCCTCCGAGCGATAGAGCATGATGAGCACCATGGCGAGGCCGTAGAGCAACTGACGGATCACTTCCGTATCGACGATCTGGTGACCAAAGATCCAGTGCTGCAGCGGACCCATCGTCGAGCGCAGGAATTCGGGGAAGATGGCGAGGAGCACTGCGCCAAGAATCACGCCGGGGATGTGGCCCATGCCGCCCAGTACGACGCAAGCCAGCACAACGACCGATTCCCAGAACGTGAACGATTCGGGCGACACGAAACCTTGAAAGCCCGCGAACATCGCTCCCGACAGGCCGCCGAACGATGCGCCCATCGCGAATGCGAGCAGTTTCACGTTACGCGTGTTGATGCCCATCGCCTTGGCGGCGATTTCGTCTTCGCGAATGGCGGCCCAGGCGCGACCGATACGCGAGTGCTGCAACCGCGTGCAAACCCAGATGACGAACAGCGAACACAGCACGAACAGGTAGTAATACATGTAGACCGACGGCAACTGCATGCCGAACAGCGTATGCGTCTGCGACAGATTGAAGCCGGCCACGTGAACCGGGTCGACGCCCGTAATGCCCTGCGGCCCGTTCGTAATGTTCACCGGACGGTCGAGGTTGTTCATGAAGATCCGGACGATTTCCCCGAAGCCCAAGGTCACGATGGCGAGGTAATCGCCGCGCAGCCGCAGCGTCGGAGCGCCAAGCAGCACACCGAAGAGCGCGGCGAGCCCCATCGCGATCGGCACGACCACCCAGTACGGCGCATGGATGCCGCCGGGGAACATATGACCGATCCACTCGAACTGGTTCGCGAGGTGCGGCGAAGTGAGCAGCGCCGCCGTGTAGGCCCCCACCGCGTAAAAGGCGATGTAGCCCAAATCGAGCAGGCCGGCAAAGCCCACCACGACGTTCAGGCCCAGCGCGAGCATCACATAGAGCATCGCGAAGTCGAGCACGCGCACCCAGTAGTTGCCGCCGGCTGCGCCGATCAGAAGCGGGGCCGCGATCACGAGAGCGGCAGTCAGCACACCGACGACGAGGGTCTTCGCTGCGTTCTTTTCAGGGATGAGCGTCGTGGACGGCTCGATCGGTTGAATTGAGGTCATGTTCCTTGCTCCTTGCCCTTACGCACGGTCTGCCACGCGCTCGCCGAGCAGACCCGACGGACGGAAGACGAGGACGATGATCAGCACGATGAATGCGAATACGTCCTGATAGTTACTGCCGAACACACCGCCCGTCAGATTGCCGATGTAGCCGGCCCCAAGCTGTTCGATCAGGCCGAGCACCACGCCGCCGACCATCGCGCCGCCGAGGTTGCCGATGCCGCCGAGCACCGCGGCCGTGAACGCCTTCATGCCGGGAATGAAGCCCATGTAAAAGTGCACGTTGCCGTATTCAGACGCGATCATGACGCCCGCCAGCGCGGCGAGCGCGGAGCCGATCATGAAGGTTGCCGAGATGACGAAGTTGGGGTTCACGCCCATGAGGCTCGCGACGTTCGGGTTCTCGGCGATCGCGCGCATCGCGCGGCCGAGCTTCGTCTTGTGCACGAGCAGCAGCAGGCCGCCCATGACAAGGAACGCGACGGCGATGATCACGATTTCAGTCATCGAGATGACCGCGCCCGGATTGTTCTCGCCGGCGGTGATGACGTTGATCGGATCGGTCGACAGGAGCTGCGGGAACGGCAGCGGATTGCGCGACCAGATCATCATGGCCAGCGTCTCCAGCAGGATCGATACCCCGATTGCGGTAATGAGCGGCGCGAGGCGAGGCGCCCGCCGCAAGGGCCGGTAGGCGGCGCGTTCGATCACGTAGCCTACGACCGCGCACACCGCAGCGGCAACGACGAGCCCGATGATCAACGTCGGAACGTTGCCGAGTCCGGGGAAGTGGTTGTGCAGCACCGAGATGGTCGATAACGCAACCATCGCGCCCACCATCAGCACGTCGCCGTGGGCGAAGTTGATGATGCCCAGAATGCCGTACACCATTGTGTAGCCCAGTGCGATGATGGCATAAACGCTGCCGAGCACCAGACCGTTGAGGATCTGCTGGATGAAGATATCCATTTAAAGCTCCTTAGCCAGTGCAATTGGATTTGCGCCCGGTGTCCGCCGTAATGCGGACGGTTGGCGAAAATCGCAACGGCACTGCGGGTACTGATGAAAAAACCGGTAAGGGTTGGCCGCCTCACACGCGCCGCATGTAGCCGTGATCCGGCGGCCGGCCCGATGAGGCGGATGCAAAAACGGCACCGTCGGGTAGCGGTGCCGTCGGACTACTGCTTCTTCATTACTACGATGAACCGGTGCCGTGACGGGTACCGTCACGGCACCGCCATTCGTCGCACGATTCCGGGCCATGCCGGCGCGAGCCGGCCGCACACGCCAGCCCTGCCTCGTTCCCGCGAGAGCCGTGCCGAGTGCGCGGGCGGCGAAAGCCACCGCCGCCTCGCCATCGCTCGCCTCGCCGCTGCTCGACTTGCCGATCGCGGCGTAAGCAAACTGGACATGCATTAACTCGGTCTCCTGCGCCTTGCCGAAACTAGTGCCGAAGGTCACCAGACCTTTAGGACGCGCGCATTGTAACTCCAATTCAGGAGTGGCCAATAAAGGGGATCGGCAGGGTTTTCCTGCATTGCAACCTTTTTTTGAGGCATCTATTTGGCTCGGATTGCAACCCGGTTGCGATCTTGCGCACATTTTGAGGAGCAACCACGCAAGGCGAGCGCAAATGGCGAACAAAAAAGCGCGCTCGGGGGCGCGCTTTTTTTTGAGAAAGGGAATCCGACGAGACTGTCGGCAGCGAAGCTTACTCGGGCAGCGTCAGGCCGCGTGGCAGGGGGAAAGCGATGCCCTCCTCGATGCCGTCCAGCGCGCGCACGTTGCGCACGCCCAGTTCGCGCAACCGGCCGATCACCGCCTGTGCCAGCACTTCCGGAGCCGAGGCGCCGGCCGTCACGCCGATGCGGCGTTTGCCTTCGACCCAGGCCGGATCGATCTGTTCGGGCGCATCGACCATATATGCGGGCACGCCGCGCTTTTGCGCGACTTCCCGGAGCCTGTTCGAATTCGAGCTGTTGGGACTGCCGACGACGATTACGACATCGCACTGCGGTGCCATGAATTTGACCGCATCCTGGCGATTTTGGGTGGCATAGCAGATATCCTGCTTTTTCGGCTCGCGGATGGACGGAAAGCGGGATTTCAGCGCCGAAATGATTTCCGACGCATCGTCCACGGAAAGTGTCGTTTGCGTGACGAAGGCGATGCGCTCGGGGTCGGCCGGCTCGAGGGAATTGACGTCCTCGACGCTTTCGACGAGATACATGCCCTCGGCGCACTGCCCCATCGTCCCCTCGACCTCGGGATGCCCCTTGTGGCCGATCATGATGATATCGAGGCCTTCTTGCCGCATCTTCGCGACTTCGATGTGTACTTTCGTCACGAGCGGGCAAGTCGCGTCGAAAATGCGCAGTCCGCGCGCATCGGCCTCGTCGCGCACGGCCTTCGATACGCCGTGCGCGCTGAAGATGACCGTGCTGCCAGCCGGTACTTCGTCGAGCAACTCGACGAAGACCGCGCCCTTTTTGCGCAAGTCCTCGACGACATAGGCGTTATGGACGATCTCGTGGCGCACGTAGATCGGCGCACCGAACAGCTTGATCGCGCGCTCGACGATTTCGATCGCGCGATCGACGCCCGCGCAAAAGCCTCGCGGCTGGGCGAGCAAAATCTCGGCGGTGGCGAGGGAAGTTTCCATGAAGCTCATGTCTTACAAAATTCCGATGATTTTCACTTCGAACGTGAGCGCCTGGCCCGCGAGCGGGTGATTGAAGTCGAAAAGCGCCGACGTTTCGCCGACCTCCTTGAGCACGCCCGCATAGCGGCCGCCGTCCGGCGCGTTGAATTCGATCACGTCGCCCGGAGTGAAATCCTCGTCGACCATGCCGTTTTCGCGCAACACGGCCAGCGCGACGCGCTGAACCAGCTCGGGATTGCGCTCGCCGAAGGCTTTTCCCGCACCTAGCCGGAAGGTTGAATGGTGTCCCGTCTTGAGCCCCACGAGAATGTCTTCCAGCGGCGGCGCGATTTGCCCCGCCCCGACGAGCAGCGTAGCCGGCTTGTCTCCGAAGGTACTGACGATGTCGGCGCCGTCGGCCAGCGCAAGCCGGTAGTGGAGCGTGACGTGCGAGCCGGGTTTAACTTCGGAGAGATCGATGATGCTCATGGGAATAACTCGTTCGGTCGGAGCGCAGGGTGCGCGCCGTGCGTGCAACGCAAGACCACCGCGGCCGCGTCGCGCGCAGCGGCGCCCGGCGCAAAGTCTGTATTGTAAGTCACCTGGCGGTGGGCACGCATGGGCGGCGAAGACGCGGCCGGGCACACCGCCGCCGCGGCTCGCGATGGTGGGAGAGCGTTGATGCGGGATAGTTCCTGTCCCATCGCCGGCATGGCGGAAAAAGAGGCGCAAGAGCGGCGCTCGCGCGACATGCCGCGCGAGCGGCTCTTCGGCGCCGGAGCGGGCGCGCTTTCCGACACCGAGCTCATCGCCATTTTCCTTGGCTGCGGCCTGCCCGGGCGCGACGTCTTCGAACTCGCCCGGTCGCTGCTCGAGCGTTTCGGCTCCCTGCGCAGCATGCTGGAGGCAACACCGGCGGACTTCCGGGGACTGCGCGGCATCGGGCCGGCCAAAACGGCCGTGTTGCTGGCGGTCGTGGAGATGGCCCGTCGCGCGCTCGCCGAAAAGGCCCGCGAGATGCCATTCATCGATTCGAGTGCCGCGGTGGAAGACTACGTGCGCCTGCTGATCGGTACCCGGCCGTACGAGGTATTCGTCTGCTTGTTTCTCGATGCGCGCCACCGGCTCATCGACAGCGAGGAAAGCGCACGCGGCTCGCTCACGCGCATGGCCGTCTACCCGCGCGAAATCGTGCGCCGAGCGTTGGCCGTCAATGCCGCCGCGCTCGTCGTGGCGCATAATCACCCCTCGGGCGCGGCGCAGCCGAGCGCGAGCGACCGCCAGCTCACCCGCATGCTGCGCGACGCCCTGGCGCTCGTCGACATCAAGCTCGTCGATCACCTCGTGGTGGGTCGCAGCGCCGTTTTCTCGTTCGCGCACGCCGGGTGGCTTTGACGTGCGCGGCCCTGCCTGGCGGCGCTCCGGCGGGCGGAATGCAAATTCGGTTTGATTTATCGGCTCTTTTTCTGCTAGAATCGCCGTCTACCTCTTTTCCAACACGTTCCGCAGCCTCGATCCGTAACGTAAGAAGCGGTAAGAATCGTCAGGCCCGGCAGTTGGCCCAGAGTCGGCCAGCCGGCTTGAGCCGAGGCTCGAACCCCGAATAAAAGCGTTTTAGGAGTGCTCTCATATGGCACGCGTATGCCAAGTAACTGGGAAAGCGCCGATGAGCGGCAACAACGTTTCCCACGCGAACAACAAGACGAAGCGGCGCTTCCTGCCGAATCTGCAATACCGCCGTTTCTGGGTGGAGAGCGAAAACCGGTGGGTGCGCCTGCGCATTTCGAACGCCGGCCTGCGCCTCATTGACAAGAACGGCATCGACTCCGTGCTCGCCGATCTGCGCGCACGCGGCGAAGTGTAAGGAGTAAATCATGGCAAAAGGCGCACGCGACAAGATCAAGCTCGAGTCGACCGCAGGTACGGGTCACTTCTATACGACGACCAAGAACAAGCGCAACATGCCGGAAAAGATGGCGATCATGAAGTTCGATCCCGTCGTCCGCAAGCATGTTGAGTACAAGGAAACCAAGATCAAGTAATCTGGTTTTCGGCGAGCCTGAAGACAACGAAAAGCCCCGCCCTCGTGCGGGGCTTTTTGCGCATGGCTTCGTTGCAAACCGCCAGGCGACGCCGAGCCCGAGACTGAGGACAAGGACAAAACATGAATTTCGATGTCGTGATCGTGGGCAGCGGGCTGGCAGGGTTGACCGTTGCACTGAATCTCGCCGAGACGCGCCGCGTGGCCGTCGTGGCGAAACGCTCGATGACCGAGGGTGCGAGCGACTGGGCGCAAGGCGGTATCGCAGCGGTGCTCGATTCCGCGGACAGCATCGAAAATCATGTCAACGACACGCTCGTTGCCGGAGGCGGGCTCTGCGACGAAGCGGCAACCCGCTTTATCGTCGAAGGCGGCCGCTCGGCGATCGAATGGCTGATCGCGCAAGGCGTGCCATTTACGCGTGACGCGGCGGCCGAACTCGGCTTTCACCTGACGCGTGAAGGCGGCCACAGCCACCGGCGGATCATTCACGCAGCCGATGCCACGGGCCATGCCGTCGTCGCCACGCTTTCGGAATGCGTGCGCCGTCACCCGAACATCACGCTGCTCGAAGACCACTACGCGATCGATCTCATTACATCCGATCGCCTCGGTCTTCCGGGCCGTCGCTGCCATGGCCTGTATGCGCTGGACCTCGCGAGCGGGCGTACCGTCACGCTGCAAGCGCCGCACACCGTCTTGGCCACGGGCGGCGCCGGCAAGGTCTATCTCTATACAACGAATCCCGACACCGCTACCGGCGACGGGATTGCCATGGCATGGCGCGCCGGCTGCCGGGTCTCGAACATGGAGTTCATCCAGTTCCACCCGACCTGCCTCTTTCACCCCTACGCGAAATCATTCCTGATCACGGAAGCCGTGCGCGGCGAAGGCGGACGCCTGCTACTGCCCGACGGCACGCGTTTCATGCCGGCCCATGACGAACGCGCCGAGCTCGCCCCACGCGATATCGTCGCGCGCGCCATCGACTTCGAAATCAAGAAGCGCGGCATCGATTGCGTCTATCTCGACATCAGTCATCAGCCAGCCGCTTTCCTGCACGAGCACTTCCCGACGATCCTCGCGCGCTGCCTCGAGTTCGGCATCGATATCACGAAAGATCCGATTCCCGTCGTGCCCGCGGCCCATTACACGTGCGGCGGGGTCGTCACGGATCTGGCCGGCCGCACGGATCTGGCCGGGCTTTTTGCCGTCGGCGAAACGGCCTGCACAGGGCTGCACGGCGCGAACCGTCTTGCCAGCAACTCGCTGCTCGAATGCCTCGTCATTGGGCGCGCGGCGTCCGCGGCGATCCAAAGCGATGGGTTCGAAGCCGCCGCTCACGCGCCGCTGCCCGATTGGGACGAAAGCCGCGTTTCCGATCCCGACGAAGAGGTCGTCGTCGCCCATAACTGGGACGAACTGCGGCGGCTCATGTGGAACTACGTCGGTATCGTGCGCACGGATAAACGGCTCGCGCGGGCTCGGCATCGGATCGCGCTGCTGCGGGACGAGATTCAGGAGTATTACGCGAACTTCAAGGTCAGCCGGGATCTGCTGGAGCTGCGCAATCTCGTCGATGTCGCCTCGCTCATCGTCGAAAGCGCCCGCTCGCGGCGCGAAAGCCGCGGGCTGCACTTCTCGCGCGATTGGCCATCGGCCCTGCCGAAGGCGCTTCCCACCGTGCTGTCGCCCGAGCGCGTGCGCAACCGGCAAGCGTGACCGGCGTGACGTGACGGCTCAGACGATTCGCATCGAATAATCGGTCGCGCGCACATCCTTCGTCAACGCGCCGATCGAGATTCGATCGACACCGGTCTCGGCGATCGCGCGCACCGTATCGAGGTTGACGCCGCCCGACACTTCCAGCACCGCCCGGCCCGCCGTGAGCTTGACGGCGTCGCGCATAGCGTCGAACGAGAAATTGTCGAGCAGGATCGATTGAGCGCCGTGCGCGAGCGCCGACTCCAGTTGCGAGAGCGTCTCCACCTCGATCTGGATCGATACGCCGGCGTCGAGCGCGTAGGCGGCTTCGAGGGCGGCGCCCACGCTGCCTGCCGCGGCGATATGGTTCTCCTTGATGAGGATGCCGTCGTAGAGCGCTAGCCGCTGATTCGCCCCACCACCGACGCGCACGGCATATTTCTGAGCCAGCCGCAGCCCGGGCAAGGTCTTGCGCGTGTCGAGGATGCGTGCGCGCGTGCCTGCGACAATGTCGGCGTAGCGGCGAGTCGCCGTGGCCACGCCCGACAGCAATTGCAGAAAGTTGAGCGCGTTGCGCTCCGCGGTCAGCAGCGCGCGCGCAGGACCGCGCATCGTGCAGACCTCCGAATCGGGCGCCATGCGATCGCCCTCGCGGTACCGCCAATGGAGTTCGATCGTCGGGTCGACTTCGCGCATCACGGCGGCAAACCATGGCACGCCGCACAGCACCGCATCTTCCCGAACGACGACGCGGGCATCGCGCACACTGTCGGCCGGGACGAGCCGGCCTGTCAGATCGCCATCACCGATATCCTCCGCGAGCGCGTCGGCGACATTGCGAGCGAGCGCCGCATCGAATGCGTCACCGTACTCGGTTCGGATTTCGGCAAACAAAGGCGACACGGCGGCCGCGTTCTTGTGCTCTGCCTGTGACATCGACTGCATCGGCCGTGCGCTCGTCATGCGGCACCTACGTTGGCAAAGAGCGCAGCATCGCGCGCGAGATCGCCGCTTGCCTGGACGCGCGCCTTGCGCTGCGCCGCGAAAGCAAGCATCCGGTCGATCGGCAAGCGCGCCCGCTCGCCGATGGCGCGATCGACGAAGATTTCGTTCGTCCCACGCTCCAACACGTCGGCAAGATTCGCAAGGCCGTTCATCGCCATCCACGGGCAATGCGCGCAGCTCTTGCAGGTTGCGCTGTTGCCGGCGGTCGGCGCTTCGATGAACGTCTTGCCGGGTGCGGCGAGGCGCATCTTATGAAGAATGCCGAGATCGGTCGCGACGATGAAGTGAGTCGCCGGCAGCCGCCTGGCCGCGTCGATCAGCTGCGTCGTGGAACCGACGACATCGGCTTGCGCCACCACGCTCTCCGGGGACTCGGGATGGACGAGGACCTTCGCCTCGGGGTATTCGGCGCGCAGCAAGTCGAGCTCGATGCCCTTGAACTCGTCGTGCACGAGGCAGGAGCCTTGCCATAGCAGCATGTCGGCGCCCGTTTTCGTCTGGATGTATCGACCCAGATGGCGATCGGGCGCCCAGAGAATCTTCTCGCCGCGTGCGTGCAGATCGGCAACGATCTCGAGTCCGATGGACGATGTGACCATCCAATCCGCCCGCGCCTTGACCGCAGCACTCGTGTTCGCATAAACGACTACGGTGCGATCAGAGTGCGCGTCGCAAAACGCGGAGAACTCGTCTGCCGGACAGCCGAGATCGAGCGAGCACGTCGCGTCGAGATCGGGCATCAGGATACGTTTGTCAGGACTCAGGATTTTGGCTGTTTCGCCCATGAACCGAACGCCGGCGACCACGAGCGTCTGCGCCTCGTGATCGCGGCCGAAGCGCGCCATTTCGAGCGAATCGGCAACACAACCGCCCGTCTCGTCGGCCAGTTCCTGCAGATCCGGATCGACATAGTAATGCGCGACGAGCACGGCCTTCTCGCGTACGAGCAGTTCACGGATACGTGCCTTGAGTGCCTTGCGCTCTTCCGGCGACGGCGCAGGCGTGACTTTCGCCCACGCCTGCCCAACGCCGCATACCGCGCCGGCCGCGCTCGTTACGAGCGGCTTATCGAACTCGACAGTCTTGATCGTCGAAGCCATCTTCATCTCCGGTCCCACACCAGGGGCGCTTGGGCCATTGCGCCTGCAGCCCATGTATAGCTGACGCTACAAAAAACAACACCCCGCCAGCGCGGGGTGTTGTGTGACGTCTCGAAATTCTAATGGAATTCGCGCTCAGGCGTATCGGCGCAGCCGCAGGGCGAACTCCTGCAGCGCTTTGATGCCGCTTTGTTCGGCGCGATGACACCAGTCCTGCAACTGGGCCAGCAACTGTTCGCGCGATGCGTTGGAACGATCCCAGATCGCGGCCAGTTCCTCGCGCAGCTCGATGAACGTGCGCAACGTCTGGTTGTTGGCAAAAATCTCGGGGAGCTGACGTTTCTGCGGTTCGTCGAGGCCTTCTTTTTCCTTGTGGAACCACGTGCGCGCGTTGCGCATCAGCATGTACTTTTCGCGTGCGCCGATCTCCTTCAAGCGCGCAAGCTCCTGGCGATACGCGCGCTTGACCGTCTTCCCGTAGCGCGCCATGACCTCGTAGCGATTCGAGAGGACGGCCTGGAGTGTGTCGTAATCGAGCACGGACTTGCGTGCGATGAGGCGCGGTGTCGGCGCGAGCTTCTTCACCTTCGCCAGCCCCAGCACCGACAGGATGCGGATATAGGCCCAGCCGATGTCGAACTCGAACCACTTGTTCGACAGCTTGGCCGATGTCGCATACGTGTGGTGATTGTTGTGCAGTTCCTCGCCGCCGATCAGGATGCCCCAGGGGAAGATATTCGTGCTCGCGTCGGCGGAGTTGAAATTGCGATAACCCCAGAAGTGCGCGAGGCCGTTGACGACGCCTGCCGCCCAAAACGGAATCCAGATCATCTGCACGGCCCATACGCTGAGGCCCACGATGCCGAAGAGCGCCACATCGACCACCATCATCAGGCTCACGCCGAGGATCGGGTAACGCGAATACACATTGCGCTCCATCCAGTCGTTGGGCGTGCCGTGGCTGAAGCGGCGGATTGTCTCCTCGTTCTTCGCTTCGGCGCGATAGAGTTCGGCCCCTTCGAGCAGTACCTTCCAGATTCCGCGCGTTTGGGGGCTGTGCGGGTCTTCCTCCGTTTCGCACTTGGCGTGGTGCTTGCGGTGAATCGCCGCCCACTGACCCGTCAGCATGCCGGTGGTCGTCCAGAGCCAGAAGCGGAAGAAATGACTGGCGATGGGATGCAAATCGAGCGCGCGGTGAGCTTGGCAGCGGTGAAGATACACCGTCACACCGATGATCGTCACATGCGTGACGGCAAGCGCGAAAAGCACGATTTGCCACCATGAGAAACGGAGCAAGCCGTGCGCGAGGAAATCGAGCAGGGAATTCAACAAGGCCTTTACCTGTGGAACGACGACGCCAGCCGGGGCCCGCGTCTGTCAGAAAAACGAAAGCAACGCTTGAAACAGATGAACATTGTACTGCAATGATCGCAAGTCGTTGTAACAAAAAAGATTTCCTGCACCGCCGCGACTGCTTTGCCCTGCGGCATGTGGCCGCATCGGTCGCGCCGCCTTACGATGCTTGCGCCACGTCCTGTGCCGTCGGCTCGCTGGCGCCGACGATACGCACTTCGCGCGTCGGATAGGGAATCGCGATGCCGTGCTCGCAAAAAAGGCGCCAGATGTTGCGGTTGACCGCGGAGCGCACGCCGGCTGTGCCCTTGGCCGCATCCTCGATCCAAAACCCGAGCTCGAGATTGATCCCGTCGGCGCCGAACGAAACGAAATAGGGCGCGGGTGCCGGGTCCTCGAGCACGCGGTCGACGCCGCACGCGGCTTGCGCGAGCAGCGCCATCGCCCGGTCGATATCCGAGTCGTAGGCAACTTGCACGGCGGCTTTCGCATAGCCGCGCGTGAGAAACGACGAGTGGTTCTGAACGACATCGGTGATCAGTTTTTCGTTCGGAACGAGCGTTTCGATGCCATCCAGGCCGCGCACGGTCGTATAACGGGTGCTGATCCGTGTCACGAGCCCCTGCAGCCCGCCGACGTTGATCGTGTCGCCGATCCGCAGCGACCGGTCGATGAGGATGATGAAGCCCGACACGTAGTTGCTCGCGATCTTCTGGAGCCCGAAGCCCAGGCCGACGCCGAGCGCGCCGCCGAACACCCCGAGCACCGTGATATCGATGCCGACGAGCGAGAAGCTGATCAGCACCGCGGCCAGAATCAGCAGCGCGCGGCCCGTGCGGGCGAGCACGACGCGCAGATTGGCGTCGATCGAGCGCGCCCGCATGAGGCGCTCCTCGAGCATCGAGCCCGCCCACATCGCCACGATCAGCGTGGCACAGACCCAGAGCGCGCCCGTCGCAATGGACAGCAGCGTCATCCGCTCGCTGCCGACGCGAAAGCGCACCGAATCCATCCAGTGCAACACCTGCTCATGGATGCCCAGCACGAAGAGCACCATCGCTACCCAGACCACGACACTGACGATCTTTTCGGCGATGGAAAGCCAGGCGTGAGCATGGCCGTTGCGGCCGAACACGCGTCGGGCAACGAAGAAAACGATATAGATCAGCGCGATACCGATGAGCGGCACCAATGCGAGTTCGAGCAGCGACGTCGACATGTAGTCTTCGAAGACGGTCTGCTCGATCCATACGAGTACACCGCCAAGCAGGGGAAGCAGTGCCTTGTGCAGACTTTCGGCGCCGAAACGCGCAGGCTCGTGGCGCGCGCTGCGACGCGAATCGAGCTTGTGGCGCACGACGCGCGCGAGCAGCCACGCGACGAGCAGCGCCCCGACGAGCATGCCGGCCTGCCAGAGCATCACGGGCTGACCGAAGTCGCGGATCAGGCCCGCGACCATATGGGAAAGAATGCGGTTCTGTGTCATCTCGAGGGACTCCGGGCGCCGGCCGCCGGCATGGGAGGACAGTACCCACGCACGGCGCTCGGCCACCGCTCAGGTACGGCGTTCGAGCACAGCGGCGAAAAAGCCGTCGGTCGCATGGCGATGCGGCCACAGCGATAGATACTCGCCCATCTCGAGACCGATGCGCTGCTCAGCGAGCACGTCGCTCGCCGGCACGAGCGCAAACTCCGAGTGCTCGGCCAGAAATTGCGCGACGACCGCCTCGTTTTCCGCTTCGAGCACGCTGCAAGTCGCATAGACGAGCCTCCCGCCCGGCTTCACGAGCCGCGCGGCGCTCGCGAGAATCGACGCCTGCTTCGGCGCCAGCTCCTCCACCGACGCCGCGCTTTGCCGCCACTTGAGGTCGGGGTTGCGGCGCAGCGTGCCGAGGCCGCTGCACGGTGCGTCGACGAGCACGCGATCGATCTTGCCGGCGAGCCGTTTGATCTTGATGTCGTGCTCGCTATCGATGTGCACCGGATGGACGTTCGAGAGACCGCTGCGGGCAAGCCGCGGCTTGAGCTTCGCCAGCCGCCGTTCGGCGACGTCGAACGCATAGAGCCGCCCCGTCGAGCGCATCGCGGCACCGAGCGCGAGCGTCTTGCCGCCCGCCCCCGCGCAAAAATCGACGATCATCTCGCCGCGCCGCGGCGCGACGAGCGAGCACAGCAACTGACTGCCTTCGTCCTGCACCTCGACCCAGCCGTCCTCGAACACTTTGAGCTTCGTGAGCGCCGGCTTGCCGACCACCCGGACGCCGAGCGGAGCGAACGGCGTCGCGCCGGCTTCGATGCCGGCTTCTTCGAGCGCGGCCAGCACCTGCTCGCGGCTCGCCTTGAGCGGATTCACACGCAAATCGAGCGGCGCCGGGTAGTTGAGTGCCGCCGCGAGCTGGGCCAGCTCGTCGGGCTCGAAACGCTTGGCGAGCGCCTCGGCAATCCAGTCGGGCAGATTCGTCCGGATACGCAGCGGCAGGCTCTGCGGATCGATCTTCGCCACGTGCTCGAGCCATGCGTTCTCGTCCTCGGAGAGGAACGGCCGCAGCGCGGAACGCCCGGCCGTCTGCATGAGACCGAGCAGTGCAAGACGCCGCATGGGCCCGCCGGTGCCGCTTTCGGCCAGATGCGCGAACTCCATGCGCCGGCGCAGCACGGCAAATACGGCCTCCGCGATGATGCCGCGCTCGTTGTGGCCGAGCTTCGGATGGGCACGGAAAAAGCGGCTGGTCGTGGCGTCGGCGGGACCCGTGAACTTGAGCACTTCCGCAATCAGTGCCTCCGTCTGGCCGACGAGAAAACCATGCACTCCGCCTTCGCGCGAGCGCCCCGGCGTGGCACCGGGCGCACCGCCCGATTTGGCGCCGCGGGGTGCGCGCATCGGGCGCGCGACTTGGCCGCGCGGCTTCGGCTGCGAAGCGGACGAGGTGGGCGAGAGGGGTTTCGATCGAGTAGTCTTTGTTTTCATGTTGCCTCCCGTCAGGCGCTGGCCGGGCGGGCAGCTGCCCCCGGCGCGGGCAGCCAACGAATATGAGCGCGATGAGGATTCATCACGCCTCTTGGTGAGTATCGGCAAAAAGCCACTGCGGCTCGGGCGGCGTCACGTTGACGCGCATGCCGTCGAGCGACAGGCGCCCCTGCACGAACCAGCGCACCGCGCGCGGGTAGGCCACGTGCTCGGATGCGAGCACGCGTGCCGCGAGCCGGGCCGGGTCGTCGCCGGCCGCGATCGGCACGGCGGCCTGGATGACGATCGGCCCGTGATCGAGCTGGGGCGTGACGAAATGCACGGTCGCCCCGTGCACCGTCACGCCTGCTTCTAGCGCACGCCGATGCGTGTGCAACCCAGGAAAGCTCGGCAGCAGCGACGGATGCACGTTCAGCATGCGCCCCGCGTAGCGTTCGACGAAAGCGGTGGTCAGCACACGCATGAAGCCGGCAAGGACGACGAGGTCCGGAGCGAAGCTGTCCACGACACGCGCAAGCGCGGCGTCGAAGGCCTCTCGCTCGGGGTACTCGCAATGATCGACGATGGCCGTGGCGATGCCTTCGCGCGCGGCGAACGCGAGACCGGATGCATCGGGCCGGTTCGCGATGACGGCGGCGATGCGGGCGGGCCACCCTTCGTGCGCCGCCGCGCGCACGATCGCTTCCATATTGCTGCCCCGCCCGGAAATCAGAATTACGATGTTCTTCATCCGGCGATTTTATCATTGGGGACCCGCGGGCCAGCCGCGGCGGCGCCGTCCGACGCCCCGAACGTTTATAATCTCTTGTTTTGCGGCGCCGGCAAGGCCCGCATCGATCCTTGGCCTAGCGGCATCGCGCCGCCCACTCGACGGTTATCGTGAGAGTCTTCCGCGGTCTTCCCAATGCCGAAAGCCGCGCGCCGTGCGCGCTGACGATCGGCAATTTCGACGGTGTCCACCGCGGTCACCAGGCATTGCTCGCGCGCGTGCGCGAAGCCGCCCGCGCGCGCGGCCTGCCCGTCTGCGTCATGACGTTCGAGCCGCATCCGCGCGAATTCTTCAATCCCGCCGGCGCGCCGCCGCGTATCGCGATGCTGCGCGACAAGCTGGAGGCGCTGCGCATGAACGGCGTGGACCGGGTCGTCGTCGAGCATTTCAACCGCACGTTCGCGAGCCAATCGCCCGATACGTTCGTCGAGCGCATCATCGTCGAGGGCCTGCACGCGCGCTGGGTGCTGGTCGGCGACGATTTCCGCTACGGCGCCAAGCGCGCCGGCGATTTCGCCTCGCTGCGCGCGGCCGGCGAGCGGCATGGCTTCGAGGTCGAACAAATGGACACCGTCGCCGACGCAGCCGGCGCGCGCATCTCGAGCTCGGCCGTACGGGCCGCGCTCGTCGCGGGCGATCTCGACGCCGCGCGGGCCGCGCTCGGGCGCGACTACGTGATCAGCGGCCATGTCGTGCACGGGCTCTCGCTCGGGCGGGACCTCGGCTTTCCGACGTTGAACCTGCCGATCGCGCACAAGCGCCCCGCGCTGGCCGGCATCTTCGTCGTGCGGGTGCACGGCATCGAGGCCGAGCCGCTGCCCGGCGTCGCGAGCCTCGGCGTGCGCCCGACCGTCGACGACTCCGGCCGTGTGCTGCTCGAAGTGCACCTGCTCGACTGGCATGGGGACGCCTATGGCAAACTCGTGCGCGTCGAATTCCTGAAGAAGCTGCGCGACGAACAAAAGTACGTCGACCTCGAAACGTTGAGCGCGGCGATTGCGCGCGATGTCGCGAACGCGCGCGCTTACTTTGCCTGAGGCCGTCCGACACCTGTAAAGGGAGCCTGCGGACAGGCGCCCACCGTTTTCAGCGATTCCACCATGAGCGACAAAAAAGCCGATTCGAAACCCCAGGCCAAGTATCCGGTCAACCTGCTCGACACGCCGTTCCCGATGCGCGGCGACCTGCCCAAGCGCGAACCCCTGCGCGTCAAGGAGTGGGAGGACAAGCGCGTCTACGAGAAGATCCGCGCCGCGAGCGTTGGCCGGCCCCGCTTCGTGTTGCACGACGGCCCGCCCTATGCGAACGGCGACATCCACCTCGGGCACGCGGTCAACAAGATTCTCAAGGACATCATCGTCAAGTCGCGCAATATGGCCGGCTTCGATGCGGCCTATGTGCCCGGTTGGGACTGTCACGGCATGCCGATCGAGATCCAGATCGAAAAGCAGTACGGCAAGTCGCTGCCGGCGGCCGAAGTGCAGCGCAAGGCCCGCGCCTACGCCGCCGAGCAGATCGAAAAGCAGAAGGCCGGCTTCAAGCGTCTGGGCGTGCTCGGCGATTGGGACAACCCGTACAAGACGATGAACTTCGGCAACGAGGCCGGTGAAATCCGCGCGCTCGCCAAGATTCTCGAAAAGGGCTACGTCTACCGGGGCCTGAAGCCCGTGAACTGGTGCTTCGATTGCGGTTCCGCGCTTGCCGAAGCCGAAGTCGAGTACAAGGACCGCACCGATCCTTCGGTCAGCGTGCTCTTCCCGTTCGCCGAGACGGAACCCGTCGCACGGGCGTTCGGCCTGAATGCGTTGCCGGACACGCAAGGCGGTATCGTGATCTGGACCACGACACCCTGGACGCTGCCGGCCAACCAGGCCCTCAACGTTCATCCAGAAGTCGTCTATGCGCTCGTGCAAACGCCCAAGGGCATGCTGATCCTCGCTGAGGAGCGCGTCGAAGCGAGCCTCGCCCTGTTCGGCCTCACCGGCCAGATCGTGGCGAGCGCGCCGGGCGCGAAGCTGGCGAACCTGCGCTTTACGCACCCGCTCGCGGATGCCCATCCGGGCTACAAGCGCACGTCGCCCATCTATCTCGGCGACTATGTGACGACCGATACGGGCACCGGCATCGTTCACTCGTCACCGGCTTACGGCGTCGAAGACTTCGAATCGTGCAAAGCACATGGTCTGGCCGACTCCGACATCCTCAATCCGGTGATGGGAGACGGCCGCTACGCCGAGTCGCTGCCGCTTTTCGGCGGGCTGTCGATCTGGAGTGCCAACCCCAAGATCGTCGAGGCATTGGGTACGGCCGGCACGCTGCTGCATACGGAAAAGTACCCGCACAGCTATATGCACTGTTGGCGCCACAAGACACCGATCATCTACCGCGCCACCTCGCAATGGTTCGCGGGCATGGATGTCGTGCCGAAGGACGGCGGCGCAACGCTGCGCGAAACGGCGCTAGCCGGCGTCGAGGCAACGGCGTTCTATCCGTCATGGGGCAAGCAGCGCCTTCACAGCATGATCGCGAACCGTCCCGACTGGACGCTCTCGCGTCAGCGCCAATGGGGCGTGCCGATGGCGTTTTTCGTCCACAAGGAGACGGGAGAACTGCATCCGCGCACGCTTGCCCTGCTCGAGGAAGTCGCCCAGCGCGTCGAGCAAGGTGGCATCGAGGCGTGGCAGGCGCTCGACGCACGCGAGCTGCTCGGGGAGGACGCCAATCTCTACGAAAAGAATCGCGATACGCTCGATGTCTGGTTCGATTCGGGTACGACGCATTGGCACGTACTGCGGGGCTCGCATGCGAGTGTCTCGCAGTTCCCGGCCGATCTTTACCTCGAGGGCTCCGATCAGCATCGAGGCTGGTTCCATTCCTCGCTGCTGACGGCTTCGATGCTCGACGGCCGCGCGCCCTATCGCGCGCTGCTCACCCACGGCTTCACCGTCGATGGCGAAGGCCGCAAGATGAGCAAGTCGCTCGGCAACGGCATCGATCCGCACGATGTCGCCAACCGGCTCGGCGCCGAGATCATTCGCCTGTGGATCGCCTCGACCGATTACTCGGGCGAGCTTGCGATCTCGGAGGAAATCCTCAAGCGCGTGACGGAAAGCTACCGGCGGATTCGCAACACGCTGCGCTTTTTGCTCGCGAATCTATCGGACTTCGACTTCGCCAACAACGCGCGCCCGGCGAGCGAGTGGCTCGAAATCGACCGCTACGCCGTGGCGCTTTCGGCCGAATTGCAGCGCGACATCCTGGCCCACTACGAGAAATACGAGTTCCATCCGGTCGTCGCGAAACTGATGACGTATTGCTCCGAGGACCTCGGTGGCTTCTACCTCGACGTGCTGAAGGACCGGCTTTACACGAGCGCGGCCGATTCGAGCGCTCGCCGCTCGGCCCAAACGGCGCTCTACCATATTACGCAGGGCTTGCTGCGCGTGATGGCGCCGTTCCTGTCGTTCACGTCCGAGGAAGCGTGGCAAGTGTTCCAGCCGGGCAGCGAGACAATTTTCACGGAAACGTACTACGCCTACCCCGAGGTGCCGGGCACCGAGTCGCTGCTCTCGAAGTGGGCGCTGTTGCGCGAGGTGCGCGGCGATGTCACGAAGGCGCTCGAAGAAGCACGCGTCGCAAACCTGATCGGCTCGTCGCTACAGGCGGAAGTCTCCATCCGCGCGAGCGGCGCCGCGTACGATGCGCTCGCGAGTCTCGGCGACGATCTCAAGTTCGTGCTGATCACATCGGCCGCGAACGTGGTCAAGGTCGACACGCAAGAGGATCAAGGCGTTGAAGTCGAGGCGTCGAGGTACTTGAAATGCGAACGCTGCTGGCACTATCGGGCCGATGTCGGCGCACATGCGGATCATCCGACGCTGTGCGGACGTTGCTTCAGCAACCTGTTCGGCGAAGGCGAGAAAAGGAGCGCCGCATAATGGCCAAAACACGCTCATTACCGGCTGGCACCACGGTCGGCCCCTGGCTCGGCATCGCACTGATCGTCATTCTGTTCGATCAGTTGACGAAGGTCGCGGTCAGGAAGGTCTTCGCCTACGCGACGCCGTACGCCCTCACGCCCTTTTTCAATATGTTCCTGGTCTTCAACCGCGGCGCGGCGTTCAACTTTCTGGCCGCCGCCAGCGGATGGCAACGCTGGGCGTTTACGGCACTCGGCGTCGCGGCGGCCCTCGTCATCGTCTATCTGCTCAAGCGCCACGGCAATCAGCGGCTGTTTTGCACGGCGCTCGCGCTGATCATGGGCGGTGCGCTCGGCAATGTCATCGATCGGCTCATTCACGGTCAGGTAATCGACTTCCTCGATTTCCATGTCGGCGGCTGGCATTGGCCCGCGTTCAATCTGGCCGACAGCGCCATCGTAATTGGCGCAATATTGCTCGTACTGGATGAATTGCGGCGCGTACGCGGCGCGCGTTGACGCTCGTGCGGCGCAGGCCGCCGCACGTCGTCGTATCTGTCGATGATTCGGCGCCGAGCTCACGCGCCGATCAAGCGCCCCGGAGGCAACGTTGGCAACCGCAGAACTCGCAGGAAAACACCTCGTATTGGGCATGACGGGCGGCATTGCCTGCTACAAGATCGCCGAGCTCACACGACTTCTGACGAAGGCAGGCGCGACCGTCCAGGTTGCGATGACAGAAGCTGCCACCCAGTTCATCACGCCGGTAACGATGCAGGCGCTCTCGGGGCACCCGGTCTATACCAGCCAATGGGACGCGCGCATCGACAACAACATGCCGCACATCGATCTGTCGCGCACGGCCCAGGCGATCGTGATTGCGCCGGCCTCGGCAGACTTTCTCGCCAAACTCGCGCACGGCCGCGCCGATGACCTGCTCTCCACGCTGTGCCTCGCTCGCGATTGTCCGTTGTTGGTCGTGCCGGCCATGAATCGGCAGATGTGGGCCAATCCGGCGACGCAGCGCAACGTGGCGCAACTGCGCGCGGACGGCGTGGTCGTGCTCGGCCCCGACTCCGGAGCGCAGGCCTGCGGTGAAATCGGAGATGGGCGCATGCTCGAGCCGCAAGCCACGTACGAAGCCATCGCGTCGTTTTTTCAGCCGAAGTGCATTGCGGGGCGCCGCGTGCTGGTCACGGCGGGGCCGACGTTCGAGCCGATCGATCCCGTGCGCGGACTGACCAATCGCTCGAGCGGCAAAATGGGATTCGCGCTCGCCCGCGCAGCGCAGCAAGCCGGCGCCGAGGTCCGCCTCATTGCGGGGCCGGTATCGCTGGATACGCCGTGGGGCGTCGTGCGAGAAGACGTCGAAACGGCACAGCAGATGTACGATGCCGTCATGCAGTCGGCGGCCGATTGCGACGTCTTCATCGCGGTTGCAGCCGTCGCGGACTGGCGCGTCGACCAGGCGAGCGCCGACAAGATCAAGAAGACAGCCGATGGGCGCGTGCCGTCACTCGCGTTTGTCGAAAATCCCGACATCCTGGCCACGGTCGCGCAGCTGCCCGATGCACCTTATTGCGTCGGCTTCGCGGCTGAAAGCAGCGAACTCGAAGCGCATGCCCAGGAAAAGCGGCAACGCAAAGGCGTGCCGCTGTTGATCGGCAACCTGGGCCCGCAGACGTTCGGCCGGGACGACAACGAGGTCGTGCTCGTCGATGCGTCCGGCACCACGCGGCTCGCCCGCATGGACAAGAACGCACTCGCCGCCGCACTCATTCGCGAGATCGCGCGCCGGCTTCCCGATGCGAGCCTGATTTCCTAGCGGCACCCGCGCTCACGCGCCGATGGCTCAAGCTATTTTTTCGTTGTTCTTCCTATTGCGAACGGCATGAAACTCGATCTCAAGATTCTGGATGCGCGCATGCGCGAAATGCTCCCGGCCTACGCGACGCCTGGCAGCGCGGGCCTCGACCTGCGCGCCTGTCTCGAACGGTCGCTCGTGCTCGAACCGGGCCAGACCGCGCTCGTGCCGACCGGCTTGGCGATACACGTTGGCGACGCCGGCTACGCGGCGCTGATCCTGCCGCGCTCGGGTCTCGGCCACAAGCACGGCATCGTGCTCGGCAATCTGGTCGGGCTGATCGATTCGGACTATCAGGGCGAGCTGATGATCTCGACCTGGAACCGCGGACAGACGACATTCACCATCGAGCCGATGGAGCGCCTCGCGCAGCTCGTCATCGTGCCGGTCGTTCAGGCGCAGTTCAACATCGTGGACGATTTCGCGCAAAGCGAGCGCGGCGCCGGCGGCTTCGGCAGCACCGGCAAACACTGACGGCGCGGGCCGCCGTCGTTTTTTCCGTCTGGAGAAAAAGCAACGGCGCGGGTTTTGGCCCGCGCCGCTTGTCTGTCGGCTACTCACGCGGCATCGCATTGCCGCGCGAACCGCTGGACGATCGTCACTCCACTTCGACCGTCTCCGGATTGGGCGAGCGCGGCGCCGCATTCTCGTCGAACGTCAGCTGCACGGTGTCGCTCTCGTCGACATCGACTGTCACGCGGCCGCCGTTCATCAGTTTGCCGAACAGCAGTTCGTCGGCCAGCGCGCGGCGGATCGTGTCCTGAATCAGCCGCTGCATCGGACGTGCACCCATCAACGGATCGAAACCGTGCTTCGCGAGATGGTGGCGCAGTGCGTCGGTGAAGACGGCGTCGACCTTCTTCTCGTGCAACTGATCTTCCAGCTGCATGAGGAACTTGTCGACGACCCGCATGATGATTTCCTCATCGAGCGAGCGGAAGCTGATGATCGCGTCGAGCCGGTTACGGAACTCGGGCGTGAACATCCGCTTGATATCGGCCATTTCGTCGCCGGTCTCGCGGCGCGACGTGAATCCGATCGATCCCTTCTGCATCGATTCCGCGCCCGCATTCGTCGTCATGATGATGATGACGTTGCGGAAATCGGCCTTACGCCCGTTGTTGTCGGTCAGCGTGCCGTGGTCCATCACCTGCAGCAGGACATTGAAGATGTCCGGATGCGCTTTCTCGATTTCGTCGAGCAGCAACACGCAGTGCGGCTTCTTCGTGATCGCTTCGGTCAGCAGTCCGCCCTGATCGAACCCGACATATCCCGGCGGCGCGCCGATCAGACGGCTCACCGCATGGCGCTCCATGTACTCCGACATGTCGAAGCGCGTGAGCTCGATGCCGAGCGTGAACGCGAGCTGGCGCGCCACTTCGGTCTTGCCGACGCCCGTCGGGCCCGAGAACAGGAAGGCGCCGATCGGCTTGTCCGTCTTGCCGAGCCCCGCGCGCGCCATCTTGATGGCGGCCGACAGTGCGTCGATGGCCGGATCCTGTCCGAAAACGACGGCCTTCAGGTCGCGATCGAGCGTCTGGAGCTTGCTGCGGTCGTCCTGTGACACGCTTTGCGCCGGCACACGCGCGATCTTCGAGATGATTTCCTCGATTTCGCCCTTGCCGATCGTCTTCTTCTGCTTCGACTTCGGCAGAATGCGCTGCGCTGCGCCGGCTTCGTCGATCACGTCGATCGCCTTGTCCGGCAGATGACGATCCGTGATGAACCGCGCCGACAGCTCGGCTGCCGCCGAGAGCGCACCCGACGAGTACTTGACGCCGTGATGCTCCTCGAAGCGGGACTTCAGGCCGCGCAGAATCGCCACGGTCTGCTCGACCGTCGGCTCCGTCACGTCGATCTTCTGGAAGCGCCTCGACAGCGCCGCATCCTTTTCGAAGATGCCGCGGTATTCCGTGAACGTCGTGGCGCCGATGCACTTGAGCGTGCCCGAGGACAGCGCAGGCTTGAGCAGGTTCGACGCATCGAGCGTGCCGCCCGATGCAGCTCCCGCGCCGATCAGCGTATGGATCTCATCGATGAAGAGAATCGCGTGCGGACGCTCCTTCAGTTCCTTGAGCACCGTCTTGAGCCGTTGCTCGAAGTCGCCACGGTATTTGGTGCCTGCGAGCAGCGCACCCATATCGAGCGAGTACACCTGCGCATCGGCCAGAATGTCCGGCACTTCCCCGCGCGTGATGCGCCAGGCGAGCCCTTCCGCGATGGCGGTCTTGCCGACACCGGCCTCGCCGACCAGCAGCGGGTTGTTCTTGCGGCGGCGGCACAGCACCTGGACGACACGCTCCACCTCGGACTCGCGTCCGATCAGCGGATCGATGCGCCCGTCCTTGGCCATCTGATTGAGGTTTTGCGTGAACTGCGCAAGCGGCGTTTCTTTTTGCGAAGCGGCGTCCTCGGACTCCGGACTCGTGTCGCCGGCCTTCGCCGCGTCATTGGTGTTCGTCTTCGCGATACCGTGCGAGATGAAGTTGACGACATCGAGCCGCGTCACGCCCTGCTGCTGCAGGTAGTAGACCGCATGCGAGTCCTTCTCGCCGAAGATCGCCACGAGCACGTTCGCACCCGTGACTTCCTTCTTGCCGTTCGACGTCGATTGCACGTGCATGATCGCGCGCTGAATCACGCGCTGAAAGCCGAGCGTAGGCTGCGTATCGACGTCGTCGGTACCGGGTACCGTCGGCGTATTGTCATGAATGAAGTTGCGCAGGTTCTGGCGCAGATCTTCGATGTTGGCCGCGCACGCGCGCAACACTTCCGCAGCTGTCGGATTGTCCAGCAACGCCAGCAAAAGATGTTCGACCGTGATGAACTCATGCCGCGCCTGGCGTGCTTCCATGAACGCCATATGCAAGCTGACTTCCAGTTCCTGGGCAATCATGCTTCCTCCATCACGCACTGCAGCGGATGCCCTGCCTGCCGTGCGTGTGTAACAACCTGCTCGACCTTGGTCGACGCGATGTCCCGCGTGTAGACCCCACAAACTCCCCGACCTTCACGATGAACCTTCAGCATGATCTGCGTCGCGGTCTCTCGGTCTTTATTGAAATATTCCTGCACGATCATCACGACAAATTCCATTGGCGTGAAATCGTCATTCAACAGCACTACTTTATACATGGACGGTGGTTTCAGCTCCTTTTCCTGCCGCTCGACGACCGTACCGTCCTGCCTGTCCGGGATAATTGCCATACACCCATTCTAAACAACTCGGTGAGCCCCGCAATCCTGCAAAAACCCGACCGACCAGTAGTCGATCGCACCTTCGCGGTGCGATGCTGCCATCGCGCCGCGCCTGTGCGAACCCGCCGTGCCCCAATGACGGTCGCCGCACCCGCGGCGCCACGCCCCGGCGCGCAGCCCGTTCGAGTATCGCACATCGCGTGCCGGCTCTCCCGCGCCCGTGCAACCGCCCGTTCCGAGCACCTCGTATCCGCTATTCCCATGTGCGTCGATTATGCGACTTTTCAAGCGCGCCCGCTTGCGCCAGCACACACAGCGGAAGGGGGAAAAACCCTCGAACCGAAGTGCGTTTCTCAACATCTCAAAATTTTCTTGACACTTCTTTAAAGAGAACCAACAATCAAGCTGGCACTTTTTTTCAGCTGGCTGCAACAAGTGCAAGTACGAAAAAATGCCGAGGTGAGCTAGTGCGGAGGGGGCGGCTGCAAGCATGCGGCTGTCGAGCTTTTCGAGCGTGCTCGTGGTAGGACATGAGTTACAGGGGAAGTTGGTATGGCAACTGGTACGGTCAAATGGTTCAACGACGCGAAAGGCTTCGGATTCATCACGCCCGATGAAGGCGGCGAGGATCTGTTTGCACATTTCTCGGCCATCCAGATGAACGGATTCAAGACGCTCAAGGAAGGTCAGAAAGTCAGCTTCGAGGTCGTACAAGGACCGAAGGGCAAGCAAGCATCGAACATCCAGGCCGCCGCCTGAGATCGTTCGAAGCAATGCCTTCAAAAACCCGGCTTCGGCCGGGTTTTTTTCATTTTGCGAACCGCCTTCCCTCGTCTTCACCTGCTGGCCCCCAACGACGCATGAACGCATTGTCGCCCCCTGATCCGCAGATTCTTTGCTCCACATCATAGATGCGGCACGTTTTCGATCGATCGAAACGGGGATTTGAGCATCCGCACAGAACAATGACTGCTCGATGAACGAAAAGAGGCGGTGTCGCGCGAAAAATCCGCTGCCTTGGCCCCAAAAAACGCAGGGCTTTTTCGCGCACGGGCGAAGTTGTTTGCCGATCCCTGCGCCGATAGGCAAAGAAGCGTATCCGCCGCTTTACGCGAAGCCGCCGTTGACGCGCAACACTTGCCCATTGATCCATCGGCCTTCCGGGCCCGCCAGAAACGACACGACGTTGGCGATTTCCTCCGGCTCGCCGAGACGTTCCAACGGCGCCTGCTTCGCGATTTGTTCGATAAGCTCCGGGCTTTTGCCATGAAGGAACATCTCGGTAGCGATCGGTCCCGGTGCCACCGCGTTGACCGTGATATTGCGGCCGCGCAGCTCGTTCGCAAAGACACGCACGAGCCCTTCCACACCGGCCTTGCTGGCGAAGTATGCGCCGTATCCGGGAAAGTTTTTCGCGATCACGCTCGAAGAGAAGCCAATGAACCGGCCGCCGTCGGGCAATGCCTGCGCGGCGTGAGTCATCATCAAATACGTGCCGCGCAAGTTGATCGCTATCGTCTTGTCGAAAGCTGCGACATTGCCCTGTGCGATCGGCGCGACCGTTATGACGCCGGCGCTGTTCACGACCACATCGACGCGTCCGAATTCGCCTTGGGCGGTCGCATAGAGTCGCTCGACATCCTCGGCCATCGAGACGTCCGCCTGCACCGCATGGGCTCTACCGCCTGCGGCGGCAATCTGGCGCACGACTTCCCCTGCGTTCGATTCCCCGCCTGCGAAATTCACGATTACGGCAAAGCCGTCTTTCGCGAGCCGCAGCGCGATAGCTCGACCGATGCCCCGCGAGCCGCCCGTGACGATGGCAACGCCTGATGCTGGACGAGGGAAAGATTGATCTTGCATGAGTCGCTCCTGTTAGCTGATTACCGAGCGCCGCGCCCGGCATGCTTTGCATTGTTCTCGTTTTTGCAAATGGTATAAAGCGGGTAGGATTGCCAACACAGTTCAATTCCCGTCAACAATGGATCGACTCGAAGCGCTTCGCCTCTTCGTCCGCATTGTCGAGACGAACAGCTTCACCCGCGCTGCCGACGGGCTCGACGTTCCACGGGCGACGGCCACGCACGCGGTCAAGCAACTCGAGGCGAGCTTGAATACGCGACTGCTCGAACGCACGACGCGACAGGTGAGGCCGACGCTCGACGGTCAGGCGTTTTACGAACGCTGTGTGCACGTTCTGGCGGAACTCGACGAGGCGGAATCGGCGCTACGGCACGTCGCATCGAATCCGAGCGGGACCCTTCGTGTCGATATGCAAGGTACGCACGCGACGCGGATCGTCTTGCCGCATATCGATGCTTTTCACACACGCTATCCCAATATCGAGTTGATCGTCAGCAGTGGCGACAGGCTGGTCGACCTCGTGCGCGAAGGCATCGACTGTGTAGTGCGCGCCGGCACGCCGCGCGACTCGAATCTCGTTGCGCGCCGGCTGGCCGATATTCCGCAGATCGTGTGCGCGAGTCCCGACTATCTGTCCCATCACGGCGTGCCGGCGGACCCGTCCGATCTCGCGGCACACCAAGTCGTGCGTTTCGCGGCGAATTCGGGTGCGAACGACTACCCGCTGGAATTGATGATCGACGGGCAATTGCGCGCTTTCCAGTTGAACGGTTGGATTTCGGTGAGCGACGCGGAGCATTATGTGACGGCTGCGTTGCGCGGCTGTGGGCTGATTCAACTGCCGCGTTTTCACGTCGAGGACGAATTGCGCGCCGGGCATCTGGTGGAAGTGCTGGCCGAGTGGCAAAGCCCCACGTTGCGCATCGCCGCGATGTACCACTATAGGCGGCAATTGTCGGCGCGCGTGCGCGTGTTCGTCGATTGGCTCGCGGAGCTCTACGAGCAGAGATTCGGGCCGGGTTGACGGTCGGCGAGCCGCCCTTTCGCCACCGGATGGCAGGGCAATCAAAAAAGAAAAACGCCGACAAACCATAGGGTCTATCGGCGTTCTGCTAATTCGCGATTTTGGGTTCGCCGCAGCTGCGACGCAGACTTACATGTTCTCGATCAGCACTTGCCCAAAGCCCGAGCACGATACCTGCGTCGCACCTTCCATCAGGCGCGCGAAGTCATACGTGACGCGCTTTTGCAGGATCGACTTTTCCATCGAGGAGATGATGACGTCGGCCGCCTCGGTCCAGCCGAGATGGCGCAGCATCATTTCCGCCGAAAGGATTTCCGAACCCGGGTTCACGTAGTCCTTACCCGCATACTTCGGTGCCGTGCCGTGCGTAGCCTCGAACATTGCGACGGAATCCGACAGGTTGGCGCCCGGCGCAATGCCAATCCCGCCAACCTGAGCGGCCAGCGCATCCGAAATGTAGTCGCCGTTCAAGTTCAACGTCGCGATTACGTCGTATTCGGCCGGACGCAGCAGGATCTGCTGCAAGAAGGCGTCCGCGATCACATCCTTGACGACGATGTCGTTGCCCGTCTTGGGATTCTTGAACTTCATCCACGGGCCGCCGTCGACGAGCTCAGCGCCGAACTCCTTTTGCGCCAGCGCATAGCCGTAGTCGCGGAACGCGCCTTCCGTGAACTTCATGATGTTGCCCTTGTGCACGAGCGTCACCGAACGGCGATCGTTGTCGATCGCGTACTGGATCGCCTTGCGCACGAGGCGCTCCGTGCCTTCGCGCGAAACAGGCTTGATGCCGATGCCCGACGTTTCCGGGAAGCGGATCTTTTTCACGCCCATTTCTTCGCGCAGGAATTTGATGACCTTCTTGGCCTGCTCCGATTCCGCCGCCCATTCGATGCCGGCGTAAATGTCTTCCGAGTTCTCACGGAAGATGACCATATTCGTCTTCTCGGGCTCACGCACAGGCGAAGGCACGCCCTTGAAGTACTGAACCGGCCGCAGACAGACATACAGGTCCAGCTCCTGACGCAACGCAACGTTCAGCGAGCGGATGCCGCCGCCGACCGGCGTCGTGAGCGGACCCTTGATCGAAACCACGTACTCCTTGAGCACTTCCAGCGATTCCTCGGGCAGCCAGACGTCCGGACCGTACACCTTGGTGGCCTTCTCGCCCGCATAGATCTCCATCCAGTGGATCTTGCGCTTGCCACCGTATGCCTTTTCGACGGCCGCATCGACCACCTTGATCATCACCGGCGTGATGTCGAAACCCGTACCGTCACCCTCGATGTACGGAATGATCGGCTGGTCCGAAACGTTGAGCGAGTAGTCCGCGTTGACGGTGATCTTGTCACCGCCCGTCGGGACCTTGATGTGCTGATACGGCATGATCGACTCCAGGGTTGGCTGTGCAGATAAAACAAGCGGAAAACGGCAAAAACGGGGGCTCGGTCTCCACCGCATTCGGCTCGCTGCGGATGTCTCGATGTACTTGACGAAGCCGCGCAAATACGGCTGGCTCGCTATTCTAGCCCACGTCGCAAATGCGGCGCCCGCAGCGCGTATGGCATCCGCGCGCGCCGACCACGCCGCAGTTCTCCCCGCGTTGCAACAGCGAGCGGAATAGCGTTGGCTCTGATGTCTTATATAAGACAGAAGACTTGCCGTCCCGTATTATGCATTAATATCCCGCCATTTGCCATAGACGCCGGCGCGGGGTTACTGCCCGCGCAGGCGCCGTGCCTGCCGCCGCCCATGCGCCTCATCGCACTCAACAAGCCATTCGGTACGCTTTGCCAATTCTCGTCACATGAAACGCGCAGTTCGCTCGCGGATTGGGTGCGCGTACCGGACGTTTATCCGGCGGGACGGCTCGACGCCGAAAGCGAAGGACTTTTGCTGCTTACGGATGACGGCCGCTTGCAGGCACGCATTGCCGAGCCCCGTCACAAACTCGTCAAACGCTACTGGGCCCAAGTGGAAGGCGTGCCCGATGCGCACGCCCTTGCGACGCTCGCGCGCGGCGTCGATCTGGGCGACTACGTCACGCGGGCATGCCGGGTATGCGCGATCGATCCGCCCGACGCACTTTGGCCGCGCGTGCCGCCCATCCGCTTCCGGGCGGCCATCCCGACGACGTGGATCGAACTGGCGTTGACCGAAGGCAAGAATCGCCAGGTACGCCGAATGACCGCGGCCGTCGGCTTTCCAACGCTGCGGCTCGTGCGGGTGGGGATTGGCGCCCTCGACCTTTTTGCACTCGGCCTCGCGCCGGGCGAATGGCGCGACGTACCGGCGCAAGCCCCGTGGCACGGCCTCGCATGACCCGCGGCGCCCCCGCAACGCTCGTTTTTGACCCAAGTACCTGTTATGCCGGACTTTTTTCTGGCGCTTTGCAAGCGGCACGGCACGGATTGACCGTCCGAACAAGCAGAATCGACGACTCGCAATGCATGGAGTCAACCGCTTTGGCCGGTCACGCGTTATTCGACGCAGATGCCGTCCGAAGCTGTCCGGCATTCGCGTGAAGGCTTGTGCTTTGCGGACTGTCCGCAGCCGCACCCGGCACCAGCGCGCAGACGCACCGGCAAGAAATTGTTCGATGCGGCTGTCAACCGAAAGGTGGATGGCACGTTTACCGACATGACTCATTGACCGGGTCATTTGGTTAATTAACTAAAGCTGAGGATTTACGACATGAACAAACTGATCGCCGCTCTGGTCGCTGGCCTGTTCGCAACGGCTGCTTTCGCACAAGCTTCGTCGACGGAAGCCGCTTCGGCTGCTGCTCCGGGTGCCGCTTCGGCTCCCGCCAAGAAGGCTACGAAGCACCACAAGAAGTCGCACAAGAAGGCTGCGAAGGCTGAAGCCGCTTCGGCCGCTTCGGAGTAAGTTCGTTGTAAAGACGCAGTCAAGAACACGCAGTTTGCCGTTCTTAACGGCGTTCGAAGGCAGGTTGCCGCAAGGTGCCTGCCTTTTTGTTTTTTATCTTTTTGTTTGCTTTTCGTTTTGCGTCGGCCTGTCGCCCTCGCGTAAGATGCGCGTGGCAACGCATGTACGTTCCACATGCAAACAGACCCTAAGGAGGGGTGTCGTGGGAGTGAGCCTTCGTTCATGGATTGCGCGCAGCATCGCTGTCCTCGCCATACCTGCCGCCTTGTTTGCCGGAGCGGCCGCCTTTGCGCAAGCCCTCCCAGCAGGAGCGAAGCAGCCATCGGAATTCCCGCGCGTGAAGCTGAGGGCGGGCATGTTCGTCATCGATGCCGCGGTCGCCGCCAACGATGCGGACCGCGAGCAGGGCCTCATGTACCGCACCGAACTCGCACCGAACGAAGGCATGCTGTTCGTGTTCGGCGAAACGGCCGTGCACTGTTTCTGGATGAAGAACACGCTGATTCCGCTTTCCATCGCGTTCATGCGCGCCGACGGTACGATTACCGATATCGACGAAATGCAGGCGGAAACCACCAGCAATCATTGCCCGCGCAACAATGGCGTCTATGCGCTCGAGATGAGCAAAGGCTGGTTCGCGGCCAAGGGCATCAAGCCCGGCATGAAGGTACAAGGGCTGCCCCAGCCGGGCTGAGTCCGCTGCGGACGCCAGATTTGGCGGGCGGTGGCCGAGGCGCCGCAACCCGCATCGGTTATCCCCCTCTTCAGGGTCGCTGCAAAAGCCTCGGCGAGGCGCTATCCTTCTAGGTCTGCAATAAACGCGGCGTGCGATAGCCGGGCGATGGCGCCCGGTCCGGTCGACGCGCCCACTTGCAAGGAGATCGACGTGCCCCGCAAGACTCCCATCGAGCGCTACCGAAACATCGGCATCAGCGCTCACATCGATGCCGGCAAGACCACGACCACCGAACGTATCCTGTTCTACACCGGCGTGAGCCATAAGATCGGCGAGGTTCACGAGGGCGCGGCCGTGATGGACTGGATGGAGCAGGAGCAGGAGCGCGGCATCACGATCACGTCGGCCGCGACGACCGCCTTCTGGAAAGGGATGGCCGGCAATTATCCCGAGCACCGCATCAATATCATCGACACCCCCGGGCACGTCGACTTCACGATCGAAGTCGAACGTTCGATGCGCGTGCTCGATGGCGCCTGCATGGTCTACGACTCGGTGGGCGGCGTGCAGCCGCAGTCGGAAACGGTCTGGCGGCAGGCGAACAAGTACAAGGTGCCGCGCATCGCGTTCGTCAACAAGATGGATCGCGTCGGCGCCGATTTCTTTCGCGTGCAGCGCCAGATCGGTGAACGCCTGAAGGGCGTCGCGGTGCCGATCCAGATTCCCGTCGGTGCCGAAGAGCACTTCCAGGGCGTCATCGATCTCGTCAAGATGAAAGCCATCATCTGGGACGAAGAAAGCCAGGGCGTCAAATTCGAGTACCGCGATATTCCGTCCGAACTGCAGGCTACGGCTGACGAGTGGCGCGAGAAAATGGTCGAAGCGGCCGCCGAGGCTAGCGAAGAGCTGTTGGAAAAGTATCTCGAAGACCACACCTCGCTGACCGAAGACGAGATCAAAGGCGGCCTGCGCAAACGCACGATCGCCAACGAGATCGTGCCGATGCTCTGCGGCAGTGCCTTCAAGAACAAGGGCGTACAGGCGATGCTCGATGCCGTCATCGACTACCTGCCCTCGCCTGTCGATGTGCCGGCGATCCTTGGGCATGACGAGGACGATCGCGAAGCGGAGCGTCATCCGAGCGACGAAGAGCCATTTTCGGCGCTCGCGTTCAAGATCATGACCGATCCGTTCGTCGGTCAACTGATCTTCTTTCGCGTGTATTCAGGCCTCGTCAATTCGGGCGACACGGTGCTCAATTCGACGAAGGGCAAGAAGGAGCGCATCGGCCGGATTCTGCAGATGCATGCGAACGACCGCAAGGAAATCAAGGAAGTCTATGCCGGCGATATCGCCGCCGCGGTCGGCCTGAAAGAGGCGACGACGGGCGACACGCTATGCGATCCGGCCAACCCGATCATCCTCGAACGGATGATTTTCCCGGAGCCGGTGATCTCGCAGGCCGTCGAACCGAAGACGAAGGCCGACCAGGAAAAGATGGGGATCGCGCTCAATCGCCTGGCGCAGGAAGATCCGTCGTTCCGCGTGCAGACTGACGAAGAGTCGGGCCAGACGATCATTTCCGGCATGGGCGAGCTGCACCTCGAAATTCTCGTCGACCGGATGAAGCGCGAGTTCAACGTCGAAGCGACGGTGGGCAAACCGCAAGTGGCCTATCGCGAGACCGTGCGTACCGGCATCGAGGATGTCGAGGGCAAGTTCGTCAAGCAATCGGGCGGGCGCGGCCAGTACGGTCACGTCGTCATCAAGCTCGAGCCGCAGCCGCCGGGCAAGGGCTACGAATTCGTCGATGCGATCAAGGGCGGTGTCGTGCCGCGCGAATTCATCCCGGCCGTGGACAAAGGCATTCAGGAAACGCTGAAAAGCGGCGTGCTGGCGGGCTACCCCGTCGTCGACGTCAAGGTCACCCTGACGTTCGGCTCGTACCATGACGTCGATTCGAACGAAAACGCGTTCCGGATGGCTGGCTCGATGGCGTTCAAGGAAGCGATGCGCCGCGCAAAGCCGGTGCTGCTCGAGCCGATGATGGCCGTCGAAGTCGAGACGCCCGAGGATTTCATGGGCAATGTGATGGGCGATCTCTCGGGCCGGCGCGGCATCGTGCAGGGCATGGACGATATCGCGGGCGGGGGCGGCAAGTCGATTCGCGCCGAGGTGCCGCTCGCGGAAATGTTCGGGTATTCGACCTCGCTGCGCTCGCTCACGCAGGGGCGCGCCACCTATACGATGGAGTTCAAGCACTACGCCGAGACACCGGCCCAGGTGTCCGACGCCATCATCAATTCGAAGGGCAAATAACGCGCGTTGTCCTGGCTCGTCCGACCCGCCGATGACCTGTGCATCGGCGGGTTTTCTTTTATCGGCGCCGTGACAAGTCGAATCGACACCACCTCGACATCGGCGCACAAGTTGCGCAACGCTACCCACAACTCGCGTTACACTGCACGCACGCTCGTCATCGCAGTACCGCTCGTCGCCGCAGCCGCTTTCCCGCGCGCGCACTTCAAAACGAACCGGAATACGCATCGATGAAAGCCCGCCTCACCTTGCCGCACGCCCTCGAAGCCCTGCGCCGCGATGCCGGCGAATTCGGCAATCACGCCATCGACGAATACCTCGCGCAGCGCGTCACGCGGCGCGAATTGCTGCGGTACGCGAGCGTCATGGGACTTTCGGGCATGGCGCTTGCCGTCGGGGGCCTGGCGTTGCCACAGCGGGCGCGGGCGCAGACGCCCGGCGGCGCCACGATTCGCGTGGCCCATTTGACGCCGGCGGGCGCGGTCGATCCGCTCACCGTCGCCGACGCCGCGGGGCTCGCGCTCATCGCACAGACGGGCGAGTTTCTCGTCGACGACGCAAGCGGTGCGAGCAGCGCTGCGGCCAACCATGGAGGCCCGGGCAACAGCGGCTTGAGGCCCGCCCTCGCGCTGTCCTGGCAGCCGAACGCAAAGGGCGATGTATGGACCTTCAAATTGCGTTCGGGCGTGAAGTTCCACGACGGGCAAGTCCTGAGCGCCAAGGATGTCGTGGCGACGTTCGATCGGCTGGCCGACCCCGCGAGCGGCTCGGCCGCACTCTCCATGCTCAAGGGAGTCCTGTCCAAAGGCGGCACGCGCGCGGTGGACGACGAAACGGTCGCGTTTCATCTCGATGCGCCGAACGGCAACTTCCCCTACTACGTCTCGTCCGACAATTACAATGCGGTCATTCTGCCGGCGAACTACAACGGGGGATACGAGAAGAGTTTCGTCGGCACAGGTCCGTTCAAGCTCGACAAGTACCAGCCCAAAGTGGCTGCGTCGTTCGTTCGGAATCCTGATTATTGGGGCGAAAAGGCGTTGGCGTCGCGTGTCGAGTTTTCGTTCTACGCCGACCAACAGGCGCAGATTCTCGCGCTGCTCGGGCGCCGCGCGGACGTCATGGGCGACTTCACCGTACAAGGCGGAGCCGGCATCCTGAATAGCGGCGATTTCGATGTGCTCTCCGTGCGTTCGAGCGCACATCGTCAGATTCATATGCGTTGCGATCAGCCGCCGTTCAACGACAAGCGCGTGCGCCAGGCACTCGCGCTTTGCCTCGATCGCGATCTTTTGGTCAAGGGTCTGTTCAAGGGACGGGCCGAGCTCGGCAACGATCATCCGTTCGCGCCCGTGTTTGCCTCGTCGGATACATCGGTCGCGCAGCGCAAGGTCGACTTGCAGCGAGCCAAAGCATTGCTCGCGCAAGCGGGCCACCCCAACGGCTTCGAAGCAACCCTCACGACCGAAAAGTTCATGGAGATTCCCGATCTGACCGTGGTCGTGCAAAACGCGGCACGCGCGATCGGCGTCAAGCTCAACCTCAAGATCGAAAGTCAGGGGCTCTACTACGGCTCTGGAACGTTCGGCAAATCGGACTGGCTCGACTCGACGATAGGCATCACCGATTACGGACACCGCGGTGTGCCGAATCTCTTTCTCAATGCGCCGCTCACGAGCAACGGCGCCTGGAACGCAGCGCATTTCAAGAACCCGCAGTACGATGCGCTCGTCGCAAAGTTCGTCGGTGCACTCGATATCGCCGGGCAAAAACGGATGGCCAAGCAGATCGAAACGCTACTGCTGGACGAAACGCCCGTCGTCATTCCGTACTTCTTCGATCAGCTCGCGGCAGTGCGCAAATCGGTCAAAGGCGTTCGCTATACCGCCATCTCGCAACTGTATTTCGATCGCGCGACGACGTCCGCCTGAACTCCAGCCACATTCGCATCGGACCGCATGGCTGCCATCGCTTCCCTCTTTCGCCACCCCCGGGCGCGCGGCAACTCGGCGCGCATCGCCTTGTTTCTGCTCGAACGTGGCACGCTCGCGTTCATCACGCTCGCGTTGCTCTCGGCGCTCGTCTTCGCGCTCGGTCAATTGTTGCCGGGCGACATCGGGCGCGCCATCCTCGGCCCGCTTGCCGATCCTCGCGCCGTGGCGGCGCTCGATCACCAGCTTGGCGCCGACAAGCCGGTCCTGCTGCAATATGCCCACTGGATCTCGCGATTCGTACGCGGCGACATGGGCGTCTCCTACGCGTTTCGCGAGCCCGTTGCGCCGTTCATCGCGCATGCGCTCGCCAACTCGGCGAAACTCGCCGCGCTTGCGTTCGTCATCGTCGTACCGCTCGGTATCGCGAGCGGCGTCTGGGCGGCCTTGCACGAGGGACGCTGGCCTGATCGCACGCTGATGATCGTCGGCATGTCGGCCACCGTCGTGCCTGAATTCGTTTCCTCCATCGTGCTCATTCTCGTATTCGGCGTCTGGCTGCGCTGGCTGCCCACCGAAGCCGTCTATCCGGCCAACGCCAGTGCCGTCACGGCCTTGCGGCATCTGATTCTGCCGGCGCTGCCGCTCGTTCTCGTACTGTTCGGCTATATCGCCAGGATGGCCCGTTCAGGGACAGTCGAAGCGCTCGATGCGGACTACACGCGCACCGCGGTCCTCAAGGGATTGCCGCCGCACGTCGTCGTCCTGCGCCATGTGCTGCGCAACGCGTTGCCGCCCACCATCACGGTGGCCGCGACCCAGCTCGGCTACATGGTCGGCGGGCTCGTCGTCGTCGAAACGCTGTTCCACTACCAGGGCATCGGCTTGTTGATCTACAACGCGGCAACGGCGAAGGATTTTCCGATGCTCGAAGCGGGCGTGCTGTGCGTGGGCATCGTTTATACCTTCGCCACTCTGCTCGCCGATGCGCTGCTCGCCTCGCTCGATCCGCGTAGAAACAAGGCAGGCACGCAATGAGCACGCACACGCATCCGCCCAGCGTCGAAAAGCGTGCCGATCCGCCCATCGAGCCGCGCTTCGAGACGCTGCGAGCACTGCTGCGCTCGCCAAGCTTCATCTGCGGCGCGCTGCTCGTCGGATTCTGGCTCGGTTGCGCGCTCGTCGGGCCGTGGCTCGTGCCGCACGATCCCTATGCGTCGGACCCGCTCAATTCGCTGGCCCCGCCCGATCGGACGCACTGGTTCGGTACCGATCAGCTCGGGCGCGACGTATTCTCGCGAGTCATCGTCGGTGCGCGCGATATCTTCGGAATCGCGCCGCTCGCCACGCTCGTGGGTACGCTCGCGGGTACCGCGCTCGGGCTCGTTCTCGGCTATGTCGGCGGCTGGTTCGACAAGCTCGCGGGCCGCATCATCGATGCCGTGCTCGCATTGCCGCTCGTCGTCGTCGCATTGGCCGCGCTTGCCGCACTCGGTGCATCGAGCGCCACGGTCGTTTTCGTGATCGGCTTCACGTTCATGCCGATCACGGCGCGCACCGTCCGCACCGCGGTCCTCGCGGAGCGTCATCTCGAGTATGTCGCCGCGGCTCAACTGCGCGGCGAGCACGCGCTCTACATCATGTTCGTCGAGATCTTGCCGAACATCCTGCCGCCGATCGTCGTGGAGGGGACGGTGCGCCTCGGCTACGCGATCTTCGCTGTCGCCACACTCTCGTTTCTTGGCTTCGGCGTCGCGCCGCCCTCCCCGGACTGGGGGCTCGCGCTCTCGGAATCGTATTCGCTGATGACCGGCGGCGCATGGTGGACCGTCGTCTTCGACGCGCTGGCCATCGCGACGCTCATCGTCGGGGTGAACCTCGCCGCCGATGGCGTGCAAGGAGCGCTCGAGCGATGAGCCGGCCCACGCCCAACGATTTTCCGATCCTCGATGTGACGGCACGCGCCGATGACGACGTGCTCGCCGTCACCGGGCTGACCGTTGCGTACCGCGTACGGTCGCGCGACCGCGAGGTGCTCAGCGACGTCACGTTCCGCGTGCGCCGCGGCGAGGCTTACGGCCTAGTCGGCGAATCGGGCTGCGGCAAGTCCACACTGGCGCTCGCTGCCATGGCGTACTTGCCGCGCAACGGTCGCATCAAGGCAGGGCGCATCGAGGTCACCGGCCGCGATCTCGCGACGCTCGATGCGGAGGCCTTGCGCAAGATGCGGGCTCACACGGTCTCGATGGTCTACCAGGATCCTTCGCGTGCGCTCAATCCGTCGCTCAGCGTGGGTCTTCAGGTGTCCGAAGCATTCGAAATGGCGTACGGCGTTTCGCGCACCGAGGGCGAAGCGCGGGCGCTCGATATGCTCGAGCGCGTGCATATCGCGGCGCCGCGGCAGGTGATGCAAGCCTATCCGCATCAGTTGTCGGGCGGCATGCAGCAGCGCGTCGTGATCGCGATGGCGCTTGCCGCGAATCCGGCGCTACTCGTGCTCGACGAACCGACGACGGGGCTCGATGCAACGGTCGAAGCCGAAGTTCTCGACCTCGTAGCGCAGTTGCGCGACGAACTCGGCACCGCTGTGCTGTTCATCAGTCACAACCTCGCTGTCGTTGGCCGCATGTGCAGTCGCGTCGGCGTGGTCTATGCGGGGCGTCTCGTCGAAGAGGGCCCGAGCGCGGATGTGTTCGGCGCACCGCATCATCCCTATACGGTCGGGCTCTTGCGCTGCCTGCCACAACGCGCGCGCAGCAAGGATACCGAGCGTCTCGATACGATCGCGGGCAGCCCGCCTCCACTTGGCGCCGCGATGCGCGGCTGTGCTTACGCGGAGCGTTGCCGGCTGGTGGAAGAACGCTGCCGGCAGGTCGCACCGCCTCCGCATCGGTTCAACGCACCCAACGGTGTCCGAATGACGCGCTGCCATCGGCATGAGGAGGCCCACGCATTGCCGCGCGAACCTGGGGCTTCCAACGATGATGGCGCTCATCGCGCCGATGTGCCGGCCGGCGTTCGGGATCGCTCGCCGGTGCTGCGCGCCACGTCCGTCTCGAAGACGTTCGTGCGCAACGGCCAGCCCGTGCGCGCCGTCGACGATGTCTCGATCACGCTCGCAGCGGGAGAAACGCTCGGGCTGGTCGGCGAGTCGGGCAGCGGGAAGACCACGCTTGCCGCGCGTCAAACAAGATGAGAGCAGCGCGTCAATCAGGATGAGAGTACTGGCGTGGCGGCAGCGGTGAAGGGCGTAGCCCGGAACCGCTGCCGCCACGCCGCGCCGAGCAGTCCCCCGTCATC
>NZ_JAAAYE010000034.1 GCF_013282575.1 Paraburkholderia sp. NMBU_R16 | reverse complement strand
GCAACATGCGCCGAGCGTCAATCAACAAACGCTTGTCAGCGTCAATCAACATCGGCATCATCAACCTCGCCGCGACATTCTCATCTTGTTTGTCGCGCGTCTCTCATCCAGATTGTCGCGCCACAGGAGGCGGCGAGGCGGGAGGCGGCTGTGTTCATTATGTCCTGTCGGGGCAGGCGTGACGGATCGGCGGCGCGTGCCGCGTAACATAGCAAAATGCGGGGGCCGCCGCACTGGGGCTGGCGAGTAACCGTACGCCCGAAGGGGGCAAGGCACGGCCGCCGCATTGTTGCTAGAGTCTGCTTTTTCAGAGGAGCACGCTATGCGCTTGCTGCACACGATGTTACGCGTCGGCGATCTCGATCGTTCGATCGCGTTTTACACGGAACTGCTGGGGATGAAAGTTCTGCGTCGGCAGGACTACCCGGAAGGCCGTTTCACGCTGGCGTTCGTGGGCTATACGGACGAGAGCGAAGGGACGGTGCTCGAGCTCACCCACAACTGGGATACGAAAGCGTATGACCTCGGCAACGCGTTCGGCCATCTCGCGATCGAAGTCGACGATGCCTATGCGGCCTGTGAAAAGATCAAGGCGCAAGGCGGCACCGTCGTGCGCGAGGCGGGCCCGATGAAGCACGGAACGACCGTGATCGCGTTCATCGCCGATCCGGACGGATACAAGATCGAGTTCATCCAGAAAAAACGCTGACGTATGCCCGCGTGAGCGGTGCCGATGCCCGAACTAGAGAGCCGGAAGCAGTTCGGGCGGATGATGCTTGAGCGTATGCCGCGCTTCGCGAAACTCGGGAAAGATCGATTCGACCGTCTGCCAGAAGCGCGGGCTGTGGTTCATTTCGCGCAGGTGCGCCAGTTCGTGCGCTACGACATAGTCGACGATCGAGAGAGGAAAGTGAATCAGTCGCCAGTTCAGGCGGATGCGCCCGTCGCTCGAACAACTGCCCCAGCGCGTTGCGGCCGACGAAAGCGCGTAACCCTTGAACGAGACGCCGAGTTTTTGCGCGTAGACATCGAGCCGCTCGCCGAACACGCGCTTGGCCTCGTTTTGCAGCCAACCCTGCACGCGATCCTTGATCTGCTGGGCATCCACATGGGCCGGCAACGCGAGCGCGAGCACGGCCACCTCCGGATCGAAGCGAAGCGCGCCGTGCGATGAGCCGAGCGCGACGGTGACCGGTTTGCCGAGAAAGGGGATCTGCGCCCCATCGCGCCATTCGATGCGCGGCAGCGCGCGCTGTTCGGTGCGTGTTTGCCATTCGGACAGCTTCGCGAAGATCCAGCGCTGCTTGCCGGCAATGGCGGCTTCGATATCGGCGAGCGTCACCCAGCGCGGCGCCGTGATGGTCAGGCCGCTGCCGTCGATCGTGAAGCCGATGGTGCGGCGCGTCGAGCGCTTGAGTCCATATTCGAGCGTACGGCCGTCGAGCGCCAGCCGGCGAAGCTTGACGCCGGGGGCAAATTTCGTGGGATCGGGCGATTGAAGTGCGGCGGGTGCCGGTGGCGCTTCGAGGGGCGGTTCTGCGAACAGCGGCAAATCGAGTTGCCGGTTGTCGAGCGCTTTAGCGCGGCTGGGTGGAGCAGGTTTGGGCATCGCTGTAGTAAGCATCCGGATCGATACGGCGCATCTCGGTTTCGATCCATGTCTCGACGCGCGTGTTGACCTCATCCGCCGTGAGCCCGACGGTATCGATCGGTTTGCCGATCGACACCGTAACGATACCAGGGTATTTGATGAACGAGTTGCGAGGCCAGACGCGCCCCGCATTGTGTGCGATCGGCACGACGCACACGCCCGCATCCATCGCGAAACGCGCACCACCTGTCTTGTACTTGCCTTGCGTGCCGACCGCCGTACGTGTGCCCTCGGGAAACATGATGACCCACGCACCTTCGCTCAAACGCTGGCGGCCCTGCCTCACCACCGATGCGAAAGCATATTTGCCTTCCTTGCGATCGATGTGAATCATCTTCAGCATGCCGAGCGCCCAGCCGAAAAACGGCACGTACAGCAGTTCGCGCTTGAAGACGTAGCAAAGCGGGCGCGGCATGATCGCCGGCAACGCGACCGTCTCCCATGCCGATTGGTGTTTGGGCAGCAGGACGGCGGGACCGTCGGGCAGGTTCTCCATGCCCTCGATGCGGTAGCGTATGCCGTTCAAATGACGCGCGACGAAGAGCGTCGTCCGGCACCAGCCAACAGCCATCCAGTAGCGCTTGTCGGCCCGCATGAACGGGAATGCGACGAAGCAGGCCGTGGCGTACGGGATCGTGAAGACGATCAGGAAGCAAAAAAGGAGGAAGGAGCGAAGAAAGCGCATCGGAATCGGAGTCTACTCGTCGCGCTCGGCGAGGTAATCGAGCGCGAAGTGTTTCAAGTCTTCATGCACCTTGGTGCCTTCCGGCAGACCGCCCGCGGCAAGCGTTTTCGCGCCTTTGCCCGTCAGCACGAGGTGCAGGTCGAAGCCGAGCACCGCACCGGCCTGGAGGTCGCGTAGCGCATCGCCGACGACGGGCGTCGCCGCAGGATCGATCTCGAAGCGGTCCATGATCATCTTGAGCAGCCCCGGTTTCGGCTTGCGACATTCGCATTGGTCGTCCGCCGTATGCGGGCAGAAGAACACGGCATCGATGCGGCCGCCCACCGCGGCCGCGGCGCGCTGCATTTTCGCATGCATGGCGTTGAGCGCCGCCATGTCGAACAGGCCCCGCCCGATGCCGGACTGGTTCGATGCAACCACGACGCGGTAGCCGGCTTGATTGAGTCGGGCAATGGCCTCGAGGCTGCCGGGAATGGCGATCCACTCGTCGGGCGACTTGATGAAGGCGTCCGAATCGACGTTGATGACCCCGTCGCGATCGAGGATGACGAGCTTCTTGCTGGAGGTCATGGTGAGCGTTTCCGGCGTCAGGCAGCGAGCTTCGAAATGTCGGCGACGCAGTTCATCTGCGCATGGAGCGCCGCGAGCAAGGCGAGCCGGTTTTTGCGCAGCGCGTCGTCATCGGCATTCACCATGACATCGTTGAAGAACGTGTCGACCGGTGCGCGCAGCGCGGCAAGCGCCGAAAGCGCGCGCGTGTAATCGCGCTGGGCGAGCTGCGATTGCACTGTGGGCGCGACCGCGATGAGCGCGTCGCTCAGCGCTCTTTCGGCAACTTCGACGAGCAGGCGCGACTCGATTCCGCTGCCTGACGGCTTCGCGTCGAGTTCGGATTTCTTGAGGATGTTCGAGATCCGTTTGTTGGCCGCCGCCAGGGCTTCCGCCTCGGGCAGTGCCGTGAATTCGCGCACGGCGTCAAGGCGCGCAATGACATCGTCGATACGCCGCGGCTCGAGGCTCAGCACGGCCTCGATCTCCCCCGCCGAGTAGCCGCGCTCGCGCAGCAGGCCGCGCAGGCGGTCCATGAAGAATGCGTAGAGCGGCTTCGACGAATCGGCGACCTGCGGTTCGGCCGCGAAGACGCCGCATGCAGCCTCGATGAGTTCGATCAGATCGATCGGCAACGCGTTCTCGATGAGGATGCGCAACACGCCGAGAGCATGGCGGCGCAATGCAAACGGGTCCTTTTCGCCGGTGGGCACGAGGCCGATGCCCCATATTCCCGCAAGCGTCTCGAGTTTGTCGGCGAGCGCGACTGCCGTACCGACGCGCGTGGAAGGCAGCGCATCGCCGGAAAAGCGCGGCTGGTAGTGTTCGCTGCAAGCGAGCGCGACATCCTCGGGCTCGCCGTCATGGCGCGCGTAGTAGGTGCCCATCGTGCCTTGCAGTTCGGGGAACTCGCCCACCATATCGGTCAGCAAGTCCGCCTTGGCGAGGTACGCGGCACGCTCGGCCTCGGCGATGTTCGCATCGACGAGCGGGGCGATTTTGCCGGCCAGCGCGACGAGGCGCTCGACGCGCTTGAACTGCGAGCCCAGCTTGTTGTGATAGACGACATTCGCAAGCAGCGGCACACGCTCGGCGAGCGGTTTTTTCTTGTCCTGCTCGAAGAAGAACTTGGCATCGGCGAGGCGCGGCCGCACGACGCGTTCGTTGCCCTCGACGATCTCACCCGGCGTTTTCGTTTCGATGTTGGAGACGATCAGAAACCGCGAGCGCAATTTGCTTTCGCTATCGGTCAACGCGAAATACTTCTGGTTCGTCTGCATCGTCAGGATCAGGCATTCCTGCGGGACCTGCAGAAACTCGTCTTCGAAACGGCAGGCGTAGACCACCGGCCATTCGACCAGCGCAGTCACTTCGTCGAGCAGTGCGTCGGGCATCACCACGACATCGCCTCCCGCATGTGCCCGCAACTGCGTCACGATGCTCGCGCGGCGATCGGCGAAGTTCGCCACCACGTGCCCTTTCGCGCGCAGCGTGGCCGCATACTCGTCGGCATGGAGGATGGCCACGAGACCGTCCGACAGAAACCGGTGGCCGACCGTGGTGTCGCCCGCATCGATGCCGAACGCAGTGACCGGCACGACTTCTTCGCCATGCAATACGGTGAGCCGCTGAACCGGGCGAACGAATTGCACGCTAGTGCCGTCGGGACGCTGATAAGTCATCACTTTCGGGATCGGCAGCTTTGCAAGCGTTTCGTCGAGCGCCGCCTGCAACCCCGCGGCGAGCGTGGCACCGGGCGCCGAGTAGCGCAGAAACAGCGCTTCGGCCTTACCGTCTTGCGCACGCTCGAGTTGATCGACGTCGATATCGGGAAAGCCGAGCGCCGCGAGCTTCTTGGCAAGCGGCGCGCTCGGACGCCCGTTCGCATCGAATGCAACCGACACGGGCAGGACTTTCTCGCGCACGTCCTTGGCCGGTGCGACGCTGCGCACATGCTTGATCGCGACGGCCAGGCGTCGTGGCGTCGCAAAACGCTCGAACGAGGGTTCGCCGGCGATGAGATCGCGAGCGGCCAGCCGCTCCACGAGGCCGGTGGCAAAGGCTTCACCGAGGCGCGCGAGCGCTTTCGGCGGCAGTTCTTCGGTCAGCAATTCGACGAGGAGCGTGGCTTGTTCGATTTGATTCATGTTCTGGGACTAGGTCTGTTCCTAGGTTGGGTCACTGCTCGTCGATCGTACGCTCAACCTTGAGCGGCGGCGCCCAGGCGGGCAGCGCGGCCTCTTGCGCGTCGGTCGTGAGACCGCGCACGCCGTGCACGGGATTGCCGAGCATCGGGAAGCCGAGTTTTTCGCGCGAATCGTAGTAGGCCTGGGCGACGAGGCGCGACAGCGCACGGATGCGGCCGATATAGGCGGCACGCTCGGTCACCGAGATGGCCCCTCGCGCATCGAGCAGATTGAACGTATGGGCGGCTTTGAGCACGAGCTCGTAGCCGGGCAGCGCCAATTGCGTTTCGATCATGCGCTTCGCTTCCGACTCGTAGCTGGAGAAAAGCGTGAAGAGCAGATCGACGTTCGCGTGCTCGAAGTTGTAAGTGGACTGTTCGACTTCGTTCTGATGGTAGACATCGCCATACGTCAGCCGGCGCATCTCGGGGCCGTTCGGGCCCGCTTCTTCCCACTCTGTCCAGACGAGGTCGTAGACGTTCTCGACCTTTTGCAGGTACATGGCGAGCCGTTCGAGCCCATAGGTGATTTCGCCGAGCACGGGCTTGCAATCGAGGCCGCCGACCTGCTGGAAGTACGTGAACTGCGTGACTTCCATGCCATTGAGCCAGACTTCCCAGCCGAGGCCCCATGCGCCGAGCGTGGGGTTTTCCCAATCGTCCTCGACGAAGCGCACATCGTTTTGCTTCAGATCGAAACCGAGCGCCTCCAGCGAGCCGAGGTAGAGATCGAGGATGTTCTCGGGCGCGGGTTTCAGCACCACCTGATACTGATAGTAGTGCTGCAGGCGGTTCGGATTGTCGCCGTAGCGGCCATCCTTCGGGCGGCGCGACGGCTGGACGTAGGCGGCGCGCCACGGTTCGGGACCGACGGCCCGCAAGAACGTGTGCACGTGCGACGTCCCGGCGCCGACTTCCATGTCGATGGGCTGAAGCAGCGCGCAGCCCTGTTGGTCCCAATAGGATTGCAGCGTCAGGATGATTTGCTGAAACGTGAGCATGTCGTGCCTTTTGCGGCGCGCGGCGGTCAAGCCGCGGATCGCGCCGATGATAGGCCGCGCGAATGGGATCGGGCGCGGCCGGGGGCGCGGGATGGCGCATCGTTCGCCGCTTCCCGCCTGCTAAAACGATGAATTTTACCGGATTGGGATGCGCGTGCGACTTTCGGGGGGCCGGCAGTGCGCGAATCAGGCTCGCCGGCGCCGCGCGAACGCGACGCAAAGCGCGAGCAGCAGGAGCGAGACGGCCAGCACGACGAGGTTGCCGGTTGCGATGTAGGGCGTCGTGCCCGTCATGCCCTGCACTTGTACGTCGAGCGCGCCGGCCGTCAGCACCGGTAGCTGGGCGATGACGCGCCCCCGCGAGTCGATCGACGCGGTGGCCCCGGTGTTCGTCGCCGCGAGCAGCGGCCGTCCGGTCTCGAGCGTGCGCATGCGCGCCATTTGCAGATGCTGATCGAGCGCGATCGTCTTGCCGAACCATGCGAGGTTCGACACATTGACGAGCACGCTGGCCGGTGTCGCCGCTTCGCGCAATCGGCGCGCGATCTCTTCGCCGAAAATGTCCTCGTAGCAGATGTCGACATCGACGGTCTGATGGCCCACCTGGAACGGCGGCTGCACGGGCTTTCCGTTCGCCAGATCGCCGAGGGGAATGTTCATGAGCCGCACGAACCAGTGAAAGCCCCACGGCACGAATTCGCCGAACGGTACGAGGTGATGTTTGTCGTAACGGTAGAGCACGCCCGAGCGGGGCGTCACGCCGAACAGGCTGTTCGTCGGTTCGGTGATCTGCCCGTCGGGCGCGATCTTCGCGCCGAACGCCCCGACCAGAACCGATGAGCCCGTGCTGTCGGCGAATTGGCGCACGGCACGGCCGAACGGCTCCGGAAACTGCTGCGGCAGCAGTGGAACCGCCGTTTCGGGCGTGATGACGAGATCGGCCGGCTTGGCCGTGATCATTTTCTCGTAGAGCGCAATCGCCGCCGCGACACCTGCTTTGTCGAACTTCATCTCCTGCTTCACATTGCCCTGCAGGATTCGTGCGGAGATCGGTGCGCCATCGGGGCGGGTCCAGGCGAGTTGAGAAAGCGCCATGCCGCCCGCGATGAGCGCGATTATAGCGAGCGCGGACAAGAGAGCCCGCGCTCGCTGCGCCGGCCGTGCTGCCAGCCCTGCGACCGTTTGCACCGCGAGCGCGGCGGCCAGTGCGACGCCCCAGCCGACGCCGTAGACGCCCACGAGCGGCGCGAAGCCCGCGAGCGGTCCATCGACTTGGGCGTAGCCGCTCGCTAGCCACGGAAAACCCGTGAACACCGTTCCACGCAGCCATTCCCCAAGCGCCCACGCGCTGGCGAACGCGAACGCCCCCTGCCAGCCCGGCATGACTCCCTGCTGCGCGCGGCCGCGATTCGAATGGCCCGCGCCCACCGACCAGAGACCGGCCGCGAGCGCCGGATACGACGCCAGATAGATCGAGAACAGCACCAGCGCGGCAATCGCGAGCGGCGCAGGCATGCCGCCGTAGTCGTGCATGCTGACGTAGAGCCACCACACGCCCGTCACGAAGTTGCCGAAGCCGAATGCGGCGCCGGTCAGTGCCGCGCTTTTCCAGTGATGCGTGCGCGCGAGGCAGACGTAAAAGAGCATGAAGAGCGCGAGCTCGACCCAGCCGCCCGCACGCGTCGGCGCGAACGACAGAGTGTTGGCCGCGCCGAGCGCCAGCGCGGCCAGATAGTGCCAATGCGGCATGCCGCGCACGGCCGCGAGCGCGGAGCGATCGGCGTCGGCAGGCGTGCGGTACGCGGCGCGCGCGGGGTGGCGCGCGCGAGAGGAAATCGGTTCGGCCATGAACGAGGAGGCGAAGTGGTGCGGTTCAGGTCTGAACGTGCTGGGCTTCGCGTTCGCGCTGGCCGGCCAGCGGATCGCGCCGCACGAGCAGCACATGGATCTGGCGTGCGTCGCCGCGCAGGATTTCGAAGATCAGATCGTCGATGCGAACGCGCTCGCCGCGATGCGGCACACGTCCGAAGTGATGGGTGACGAGCCCGCCGATCGTATCGACTTCCTCATCCGAGAACCGGGTGCCGAACGTCTCGTTGAACTGCTCGATCTCGGTCAGTGCGCGCACGCGATAGCGGCCGTCGGGCGAGGCAATGATGTTGCCGCTTTCCTCGTCGAAATCGAACTCGTCTTCGATATCGCCCACGATCTGCTCGAGGACGTCCTCGATCGTAATGAGACCGGCCACGCCGCCGTACTCGTCGACGACGATGGCGATATGGTTGCGGTTCACGCGAAAGTCATGCAGCAGCACATTGAGGCGCTTCGCTTCGGGGATGAAGACGGCGGGGCGCAGCATGCCGCGCACGTCGAACTCGTCCTCGGCGTAGTAGCGCAGCAGATCCTTCGCCAGCAGCACACCGATCACGTTGTCGCGATTGCCTTCGTAGACCGGGTAGCGCGAGTGCGCTTTTTCGAGGACGAAGGGGATGAACTGCTCGGGGCTGTCCGCGATGTTGATCGCGTCGATTTGCGCGCGTGGGATCATGATGTCGCGCGCGCAAAGCTCGGATACCTGGAACACGCCCTCGATCATCGACAGTGAATCCGCGTCGATCAGGTTGCGCTCGTGCGCGTCTTGCAGGATGTCGAGCAGTTCGGCGCGCGAATCGGGCTCGGGCGAGATGAAATCGGTCAAACGCTCGAGTAGCGAACGCTTTTCGTGCGGCTTGTCGGTCTGTCGTCGACTGGGATAGGAGTCGTTCATGGCGGGGCGCCCGGAGACGGCCGGGCGCGTGGTACACGGAAAGTCAAGGATACACCAGCCGTGCGACACCTCAGCGTACCTGCCCTGCCGATGAAGTCGCACAACACCACGTTATTTTTTGGGACGAGCAAATTGTGAGACAAGCAAACTTTGAGGCAAGCGATTTTTGAGACAAGATAGCAGCCGTTTTTCTCCACCTTTTTGCGAAACGAATATGTCGGAAGAATTCGAAGTCCGGGGGCCGCATGAAGAGGCGCTCGAACATGCGGGCCACGGTGCTCATGGGGGCGGCCATCACGCCGCTCCCGGCGTCGCGCCCGACCCGTTCGCCGGACGCGTCGCCGTCATGACGGCGATTCTCGCGACCATCGGGGCCGTTTTTTCGTATCAGGGCGGTTCGACGGAGGGGCTCGCGCTTTTTTACAAGAACGAGGCGGCCATCCGGAAGACCGAGGCCGCCAACCAGTGGAACTACTACCAGGCGAAAGGCGAAAAGCAGAATCTGGCCGAGCTCGGGGCAGCGCTCGCCGCGAGCGACGCGAAAGCCAGCGCGAAATTCACGGCCGATCTGGCGAAGTACGCGCAGCAGAAAACGGCGATTCGCGAACATGCCGAAGCGCTCGAAAAGGGGGTGCGGGAAGCCGACGAAGCGAGCGAGCATCAGTTGCACTTGCACCATCGCTGGGCGCAGGCGACCACCCTCACGCAAGTCGCCATCTCGCTGGCCGCGATCACGTTGCTGACGCGGCGCCGCTGGCTGCTGGCCGGCGCATTCGGCGTCGCCGTTGCGGGCGTCGCGGTCGGTGGGGCCGCGCTGCTTGGATTGTGACCGGCGGCAAAACAGACGGAAAAATAGGGCGAGGCCCCGAAGTGGCCGCTCGCTTCGAGTCGCGGGGCGCGATTATTCCTCGGCGCAGCGCCTGAGCAGTGCTTCGAGCGCGCGGTCCGGCATGCCGCTTTTGCGCAGCGCGTCGACCGTGCGGCTCACATAGTCGAGCGTCGTGCCGTAGCGTCCGCGCGCGCAACCGAAAACAGCCTTCACGACCGCGTCGGGCAGTTTGCCCGTGTAGGTTGGCACATCGCGGCGCATGACGAACGCCAGCGCGGGGACGCGGCGCCCGTCGGCCAGCGCGCAGGGCAGCCATGCCGGCCGGTAGGAGCCCATCATCATTTCGCGCCGCCAGAGTGCTTGCAGATGCGGCATGGCGCTCGCGCCGTCGAGCCGGAATGCCACGCCCGTGCAGGAGCCGCCGCGGTCGAGCGCGAGCACGAGGCCCGGTTGCTCGGGCGTGCCGCGATTGACGCGCGACCAAAGATAAAGTCCGCGGTGATAGCCGCGCACACGTGCGTGGATCGTCTCCGCCGCCGGCATGCCCGGGTTCCAGATCAGCGAGCCATAGCCGAACAGCCACAGGTCGCTCGCACCGTCCCAATGCTCGAGCGCCGAGGCGAGCGACGCGGCGAGTTCGTCGTCCGAGAGCAGGCGCGCCTCGCCGAGCGACGGCGGATAGCCGCACGCGGGCTCGGGCAGGTCATCGTCGGGATCGGAGCAGACAGCTGAGGACATGGCGTCGAAGCGGAGGTGGCGTTCGGGGATTCGTCAGCGTTCGCGGTACGGGTCGGCGAAGCCGAGCTGGCCGAGAATGCCGGTCTCGAGCGTCTCCATTTCGTGCGCTTCGTCTTCGGTCTCGTGATCGTAGCCCTGCGCGTGCAGCGTGCCGTGCACGATCATATGCGCGTAGTGCGCTTCGAGCGGCTTGCGTTGCTCGGCGGCTTCTTTTTCGATGACGGGGCAGCACACGATGATGTCGCCCGAGACCGGATCGTCTTCGGTTTCGGCATACGCGAACGTCAGTACGTTCGTCGCGTAATCCTTGCCGCGATAGGTGCGGTTCAGCAGGCGTCCTTCCTCGGTGTCGACGAAGCGCAGCGTGAGTTCGCCATCGGCGAAAAGCGCCGCCTTCACCCAGCTCGTGACGCGCGCGCGCGTCAGCAGGGTCTTGTGTTCAGGGTAGGCGCCGGCGGCCGGAAATTGCAGCGAGAGCGCCAGGCGGGGAGCGCGATTCATGCGCGTGCCCCCGTGCCGCTCACCTCATGCCGCGGGCTCGGGCGGTGGCGGCTCGCGCAGCGCTTCGTGCCGGACTCGCTCATCACCGGGCGTCGGACGCGTGACCGTCCTCTTTCTTCATGTGCTGGTCATAGGCGTCGACGATGCGCGCGACGAGCGGGTGGCGCACGACATCGGCGCTCGTGAAGCGCGTGAGCGCGATGCCGCGCACATTGGCCAGCACATGCTCGGCTTCGATGAGGCCGCTCTTGGCGCCGCGCGGCAAGTCGATCTGTGTCGTGTCGCCCGTCACGACGGCTTTCGAGCCGAAGCCGATGCGCGTGAGAAACATCTTCATCTGCTCGGGCGTGGTGTTTTGCGCTTCGTCGAGAATGATGAAGGCGTGATTGAGCGTGCGTCCGCGCATATAGGCGAGCGGGGCGATTTCTATCATCTGGCGCTCGAACATCTTGGCCGTCTTGTCGAAGCCGAGCAGATCGTAGAGGGCGTCGTACAGCGGCCGCAGATAGGGGTCGACTTTCTGTGCGAGGTCGCCGGGCAAAAAGCCCAGGCGTTCGCCTGCCTCGACGGCCGGGCGCGTCAGCACGATGCGCTTGACGTGATCGCGCTCGAGCGCATCCACCGCGCAGGCCACGGCGAGATAGGTTTTGCCCGTGCCGGCCGGGCCGACGCCGAACGTCACGTCGTGCGAGACGATCTGCTTCAGGTACTCGCGCTGCGCGCGCGTGCGTCCGCGCAAGTCGGCGCGGCGCGTATAAAGCTTAGGCCCAAGTTCCTCGAGGTTCTCGTCGTCGAGACCGGCCGGTTCGTCGAACGGGTGATCGGGGTCGTAGCGTGCGCCGGACTCGCTGCGTTCTTCCTCGGGCGGGCCCGAGCGGTTGCTCAGATGACGCGATTCGACGAGCGCGAGCTGGATGTCGTCGACGGAAAGCGGCTCGCGCGCGCGGTTGTAGAACGTTTCGAGCGCACCGAGTGCCAGCTTGGCGCCGCGCCCACGGATGGCAATGCGATGGCCGCGCCGCTGCAGTGTGACGTCGAGCGCCTGCTCGATCTGACGCAGGTTCTCGTCGAGGGGGCCGCACAGATTGGCCAGGCGGGCGTTGTCGTCGCGCGGTGCGGTGAACTCCAGCGGTTGGGCAGTCTTCAAGGCGAAGGGCGATCCTTAGTCCGGGTAAGCGCTCAATGCACCGCGGCATCGGCGAGCACGAGCTCGCCGCGCAGCGAATGCGGATAAGCGTGGTTGATGCGCACATCGATCATTTGGCCGATGAGCCTCGAATGTACGGCGAGCGGCGCCGGGAAGTTCACGACGCGGTTATTCGCCGTGCGTCCGGCGAGTTCGCTCGGATCCTTGCGCGACGGTCCTTCCACGAGGATGCGCTCGATGTTGCCGACCATCGCTTCGCTGATGCGCACGACGTTCGCATCGATCGTCGCCTGCAGATGCTGCAGGCGCTGCAACTTGATTTCACGCGGCGTATCGTCGTGCAGATTGGCGGCCGGCGTGCCGGGCCGCGGGCTGAAGATGAACGAAAAACTCGTGTCGTAGCTCATCTCGTCGACGAGCGCCATGGTTTTCTCGAAGTCCTCTTCCGTTTCGCCGGGAAAGCCGACGATGATATCGGTCGACAGCGACAGATCGGGGCGGATGGCACGCAGCCGGCGGATCACGGACTTGTACTCGAGTACCGTATAGCCGCGCTTCATCGCCATCAGGATGCGGTCCGAACCGTGCTGCACGGGAAGGTGCAGATGCGAAACGAGCTTGTCGACCTTCGCGTAGGTATCGATGAGCCGCTGCGTGAACTCCTTCGGATGCGACGTCGTATAGCGGATGCGTTCGATGCCGGGTATCTCGGCGACGTATTCGATGAGCGTGGCGAAATCGGCGATCTCCGCCGCCCCCGCCGTAATCGGCCCGCGATAGGCATTGACGTTCTGTCCGAGCAGCGTGACTTCGCGCACACCCTGATCGGCGAGGCCGGCAATTTCGGTCAGCACGTCATCGAGCGGGCGCGAAACTTCCTCGCCGCGCGTGTAGGGCACGACGCAGTAGCTGCAGTACTTGCTGCAGCCTTCCATGATCGAGACGAAAGCGCTCGGACCTTCCACGCGTGCCGGCGGCAGGTGATCGAATTTTTCGATTTCAGGGAACGAGATATCGACCTGAGCGCGGCCGCTCGCGCGGCGCGCGTCGATCATCTGCGGCAGCCGGTGCAGTGTCTGAGGGCCGAAGACGAGGTCCACATAGGGGGCGCGCGCGACGATCGCCGCGCCTTCCTGGCTCGCCACGCAGCCGCCGACGCCGATCAGCAGTCCGGGCTTCGCTTCTTTGAGCTCGCGCACGCGGCCCAGGTCGGAAAATACCTTTTCCTGCGCTTTTTCGCGTACTGAGCAGGTATTGAAGAGGATGACATCCGCGTCTTCGGGGGTGTCCGTCTTGACGAGTCCTTCCGCTTGCCCGAGCACATCGACCATTTTGTCGGAGTCGTACTCGTTCATCTGGCAGCCGAAGGTCTTTACATACACTTTCTTTGTCATGAAGCTCGCCGTTCGCAGTGGTTGACCTGGGGGCGGTAAATTCGAAGTCGAGATCGAAGGAATGACGGCGCGAGCGCTGTCGGGCGCCGCCCGTGAAACGAGGCCCGCCGAAGCGGTCCGCATAGCTCGGTATTATAGCGTTTCACGATTGCCGCTCCGGGCGGCGGCGTCGCCGGTCTGGCCCCGACCCGTCGGCGCCTGCGAGCCGAGCATCGGCAGATCGGCCCAGGCCGCCTCGGCCTGCGCAAAACGTTCTACCAGAAATTCCAGTAAGGCCTGTACGCGCGCCGGCCGGTACCGGTTGCGATGGAAAAGCGCCGTGATGGGCGAGTCCGCCGCGTAGTGCCATTCGGGCAGGACCACCTGAAGGCTGCCGGCGCGCAATTCGGCGTCGATATCCCAGAGCGACTTCAATACGATTCCATGACCGCTGAGCGCCCACGTTCGCGTGACCGCGCCGTCGTTGGTTTCGCGCGAAGTGTCGAGCGGGACCGTGTAGCTTTCGGTTTGCGCGCCGCGCACGAATCGCCACTCGTTGAGCGGCCCGGAGGCGATCACGAGCACGATGCAGTCGAAGCGCGCGAGGTCCGCAGGCGAGGCAGGCGTTCCATGCCGCGCCAGATAATCGGGCGAAGCGACCAGCACGCGCCGGTTCGTGGCCAGCCGCCGGGCGACGAGCGAGCAGTCCTCGCGCGGCGCGCCGAAGCGAATCGCCATGTCGATGTCGTCTTGCAGCAGATTGGAGACCGAATCGGCGAGCGAGAGCGCGAACGTGACATCGGGGTGCAATGCGTTGAATGCGTCGAGCCAGCCCATCAACAGGTTGCGTCCGAAGTCGGACGTCGTCGAAATGCGGATCTTGCCGCTCACGACGTTGCGCCCGGCGGCGAGCGCCGCCTGGGCGTCATCGAGCGCTTGCAGCGCTTGCGTGGCGTGGCGCAAGTAGAGGCGCCCTTCCTCGGTCAGGCGCAACTGCCGGGTCGTGCGCTCGAAAAGCCGCGCCGCGAGCGCTGCTTCAAGCTTCGCGAGCCGGGCGCTCGCGGCGGCGGGCGTCAGCCCCAGCCTGCGTCCTGCCGCCGAGATTCCGCCGCTTTGCGCCGCCTCCACGAAAAGCCGGATGTCGCCGAGTCTGTCCATGACTTTATTCGATTCCGTTTGAAAATCCTTCAAACGATAGCCCAATTATCAAATGAATGACGACTACGGAGAATACGGCGTTCCAGCCCTACGCATTGCCGCGTTTTCAGGATAGCCATGCCTCTACCTTTGTTCGCGCTCGCGCTGAGCGCCTTTGCCATCGGCACGACCGAGTTCGTCATCATGGGCCTCTTGCCCGATGTCGCACGTGAACTTGCCGTGTCCATTCCACGCGCCGGTCTCCTCGTCTCGGGCTATGCGCTCGGCGTTGCCGTCGGCGCGCCGATACTCGCTGTCCTGACGAGCCGACTGCCCAGCAAGGCCGCCTTGCAATGGCTGATGGGGGTCTTCGTTCTCGGCAACGCCTTGTGCGCGATGGCGCCCGACTACCGCATGCTGATGATTGCCCGCGTCGTGACGTCGTTCGCCCACGGATCGTTCTTCGGGATCGGCGCCGTCGTGGCCGCCTCGCTCGTGCCGCGCGAGAAGCAGGCGAGCGCCATCGCGCTGATGTTCACGGGCCTTACGCTCGCCAACGTTCTCGGCGTGCCGTTCGGTACCTTCATCGGACAAAACTTCGGCTGGCGTACTTCGTTTTGGATCGTCGCGGGGCTCGGTGTGCTCTCGTTCGCCGGCATCGCGGCTCTCGTGCCGAAGAGCAAGGGGGCAGGGGCCGCCGGACTTGCGCGCGAGGTCCGGGTGCTCAGGGAGCCGCAGGTCTGGCTCGCGCTGGCGATGACTGTGCTCGGATTTGGTGGCGTGTTCGTCGTTTTCACTTATATCGCGCCCATTCTCGAGTCGGTGACAGGTTTCTCGCCGCGTGCCGTCACCCTCGTGCTCGTGGTGTTCGGCGCGGGGCTCACGCTTGGCAACGCGGTGGGCGGCAAGCTCGCCGACCGGGCGCTGATGCCCTCGCTGATGGGTATCCTCATCGTGCTCGCGCTCGTCATGGCTACCTTTGCGCGGACGAGCCACACGCCCGTCCTTGCCGTGCTGACGGTATTCGTCTGGGGCGTGGCTGCTTTTGCCACGGTACCGCCACTGCAGATGCGGGTGGTCGAAAAAGCGCGTCATGCGCCCCATCTAGCCTCGACGCTCAATATCGGCGCGTTCAACGTCGGCAATGCGGGCGGTGCGTGGCTCGGCGGTATGGCGCTCTCGCACGGGTTCGCGCTCGATGCGTTGCCGTGGGTGGCCGCGGCAGTTACGGGTGCGGCGCTCGTCGTGACGGTAGTCGCGCACCGGTTGGACGGAAGACGTGCGGCGCAACCGCAACGTGCGCCCGAGCGGGTTTGCTGACGACGCATCGTGCGAAAGCGGGCCCGATACGGCGACCGCCCGGGCCGCTCTTGCCGCATCCGGTGTCGTCAGTCAATGCGCGTGCATGTAGACGAATGACGCCATGGCGCCGCCGGCCAGCGGTCCGCAAACGGGAATCCAGGCGTAGCGCCAGTCGCTGTTGCGCTTGCCGGGGATCGGCAGGATCGCATGCATGAGCCGGGGCGCGAGGTCGCGGGCCGGACTCATCGCATAGCCGGTCGGGCCGCCGAGCGAAATGCCGATGCCGAGTACGAGCAGACCGACCGGCAGCGCGTCGAGCGCGCCGAGCCCCACCTGGGGCGAGGCGAGGTAGAGCACACCGAGAATGAGCACGAACGTGCAGATCGTCTCGGTCAGCACGTTGTGACCGACACTGCGAATCGCCGGTGCCGTGCAAAAGCAGGCGAGCTTGATATCGGGGTCGTCGGTCGTAGAGAAATGCTGCCGATAGGCCAGCCACACGAGCAGCGCGCCGGCCATGCCGCCCAGCATCTGAGCGATCACGTAGCCCGCCACCTTCGACCAGGCGAACTTGCCGGCGAGCGCGAGGCTGATGGTCACGACCGGATTCAGATGCGCGCCGCTGAACGACGCGGTGACGTAGACGGCGACGAAAACCGCCATCGCCCAGCCCCAGACGATGACGATCAGATCGGCGCCCTTGCCTTTCGTGCGCGCGAGCAGCACGTTGGCTACGGCGCCATTGCCAAGCAGCACGAGCAATGCCGTGCCGAGGAATTCAGCGATGAGAGGAGACATGGTTGTTACTCCGGAATGGCTAGATTGACGGTGTTGACGTTGCGCGCGGTAACGCCTGCTCGAGCATCGAGCGGCTGTCCGCGCTGCGGCTATGAAGACGTCAAAACGTTCTCGAACGCACGGCCCGCGCGTTCGAGCGTGCTCAGCTCGCGTCGGCCCAGGCCTTGGCCGCCGTGACGGCGCGCTGCCAGCCCGCGAGGCAGACCTCGGCGGCGCGCGCATCCATGGCGGGCGAGAACCGCCGGTCGAGCTGCCACTGGCTTTGCAGCTCGTCGATACCGCCCCAGTAGCCGACCGCGAGGCCGGCGAGGTAAGCGGCCCCGAGCGCCGTCGTCTCGCTGATGCGGGGCCGCACGGCTGCCACGCCGAGCATGTCGGCCTGGAACTGCATGAGCAGATTGTTGGCGCAGGCACCGCCGTCCACGCGCAGCTCGCCGATGCGAATGCCGGAGTCGGCTTCCATTGCCTTGAGCACATCGACGGATTGATACGCGATCGAATCGAGTGCGGCGCGCGCGATATGCGCGCTCGTGGTCCCGCGCGTGAGGCCAAAGAGCGTGCCGCGTGCCCGCGGATTCCAGTGCGGTGCGCCGAGCCCCGCGAACGCGGGTACGAGGTAGACGCCGTCGCAATGCGGCACGCTGGCCGCCAGTGCTTCGATATCGGCGGCGCGCTGAATGATGCCGAGGCCATCGCGCAGCCATTGCACGACGGCACCCGCGATGAAGATGCTGCCCTCGAGCGCGTAGTCGACGCGCTCGCCGATCTTCCAGGCGAGCGTCGTGACGAGGTTGTTCTTCGACTCGATCGGCTTGTCGCCGGTGTTCATGACGAGAAAGCACCCGGTACCGTAGGTGTTCTTCACCATGCCCGAGCGCGTGCACATCTGTCCGAAGAGCGCCGCATGCTGATCGCCCGCAATGCCGGCGAGCGGAATTTTCGACGCGAATACGGTCGTCACGGTCGGCCCATAGACTTCCGATGAGTCGCGCACTTCAGGCAGCATGCTGCGCGGAATGTCGAGCGCCTCGAGCAGGTCCGCGTCCCATTGCAGCGTGTGAATGTTGAACAGCATCGTGCGCGAGGCGTTCGTCACATCCGTGATATGCAGCGCATGCTTCGTAAAATTCCAGACGAGCCAACTATCGACGGTGCCGAACGCGAGTTGGCCGCGCTTCGCTTTCTCGCGTGCCCCGGGGACGTTGTCGAGAATCCAGCGTATCTTGGTCGCCGAAAAGTAGGCGTCGATCGGCAGCCCGGTCTTCGCCCGCACGGTTTGTTCGAGTCCTTGCTGCTTGAGCGAGTCGCAAAATGCCGCAGTGCGCCGGTCCTGCCAGACGATGGCGTTATGAACGGGCTGACCGGTTTCGCGGTCCCAGACGATCGTCGTTTCGCGTTGATTCGTGATGCCGATGGCGGCAATCGATGTTCCGTTCAAGCCGGCGCGCGTGACGGCTTCGGCGGCGACACCGGCCTGAGTCGACCAGATTTCCTGTGGATCGTGTTCCACCCAGCCCGGCTGCGGATAGATCTGGCGGAACTCCTTCTGGGCGGCCGATACGATGTTGCCGTGGCGATCGAACAGCATCGCACGGGAACTCGTCGTGCCCTGATCGAGCGCGAGAATGTATTGGTCCTGCATCGTCTCTTCTCCATGTGTTGTCATAGATTTTGATGCGCCGCGGATAACGCGCTTGCGGCGGGCCCTCGGGTGAAACGTTCATTGCAGCGCCGGTTGGAGCCTCTGTCGGGCCTTGGCGCGCTGATCAGTGCTGCTGCGCCGGCGTCAGCGTGGCTGGCGCCGCGGCCGGCTCGCGTGCGAACCATGCGTCGATCGATGCGCTCGCTTCGGTCAGCGTGTCCGCCGGAAGATGCAGGCCGAGCTTGGAGCGGCGCCACAGCACGTCGTCTGCGCAGCGTGCCCATTCGGTGTCGTGCAGGTATCGCAACTCGCACTCGAACAAGCCGGGGACGAGCGGCTGGCCGAGTTCCGCGAGCGAGCGCGCTTCGCCGAGCATGCGCACCGCGCGCGTGCCGTACGCATGCGCATAGCGGCGCGCGAGCTCAGCCGGCAGCCACGGATGTTCGCTTGCGAACCGCGTGGCGAACCGTTCGAATTGCGCGCCGGGGATGTCGCCACCCGGCAGCGGCGCGCCGGCCGTCCATGCCGGTGCCGACCGGCCGAGCGCATCGGCGAGCCGGTCGACCGCTTCTTCGGCGAGCTTGCGAAAGGTCGTGATCTTGCCGCCGAAGACCGACAGCAGCGGAGCTTCACCTTCTCGCGCATCGAGCTCCAGCCGATAGTCGCGCGTCACGGCCGATGGATTGTCCGCCCCCTCCTCCTCGAGCAGGGGCCGCACGCCGGAGTAAGTCCAGCAAACATCGGCGGGCGAGATCTTGCGTTTGAAGTAGCGGTTGATCGATTCGCACAGATAGCGTGTTTCGTCCTCGTCGATCGACACGCGCGCCGGGTCGCCGTGGTATTCGACGTCAGTCGTGCCGATCAACGTGAACTCGTGCTCGTACGGAATGGCGAAAATGATCCGCTTGTCCGGGTTCTGAAAGATATAAGCGTGATCGTGATCGAACAGGCGCCGCGTGACGATGTGGCTTCCTTTGACGAGCCGCACCGTATGATGCGCCGCGCGGCCGAGCGCGTCGTGCAGCAGCGTGCCGACCCAAGGTCCGGCCGCATTCGCGAGCGCGCGCGCGCGTACCGTGAACGGTGTGCCGTCGGCGCCCACGAGTTCGGCATCCCATTCGCTGCCTGAACGCACCGCCTTGACGAGCCGTGTACGCGTCGCGACGGCCGCGCCGTGCTCGGCCGCATCCACCGCATTGAGTACGACGAGCCTCGCGTCATCGACCCACCCGTCCGAGTAGACGAAGCCGCGTTCGATCGAATCCACGAGCGGCGCGCCGGCCGGGTGCCGACGCATGACGATGCCCCGCGAGCCCGCCAGCAGCTCGCGCCGTGCGAGATGATCGTAGAGGAAGAGCCCCGCGCGAATGAGCCACGCCGGACGCAGATTCGGCATATGGGGCATGACGAAGCGCAGCGGCCGAATGATATGGGGCGCCGAACGCAACAGCGTCTCCCGCTCTTGCAGGGCCTTGCGCACGAGCCCGAATTCCCTGTATTCGAGGTAGCGCAGCCCGCCGTGAATGAGCTTGGTGCTCGACGACGACGTGTGCCCCGCAAGATCGTCCTGCTCGACGAGCGCGACTCTGAGCCCGCGCCCGGCGGCGTCGCGCGCGATCCCCGCGCCGTTGATCCCGCCCCCCACGACGAGCAGATCGTATGGGCTGCCTTGCGTCAGTTGCCGTGCTCTCGTGCCCTCAGCGGCCATTGCGACTCCGATTGAAAACGAAACGAACCTATCGTGTTCGTTTGCGAAATCTATCGAACATTATCGAAAAAGTAAAGTGCGGTATTCGGTCTCGAATTGAACATGTCGGGTTGCCGATGTGCGCCGCGCGCGGGGAGGCTACCATCACGGGAAACAGACGAAGAGGTGGACGATGCTTGAACGGATTCGACGCGGCGCGGCGGTGACGGCCGTGCTCTTGACTGGCTGCGCGGGGTGGGGCGGATTCAGCGCGCCGTCGCTGGGCGCGCTCGAGCAGGTGTGCGGCGCATCGGCCGATTACGGCGCGCAGACGGCGACCGTCTATCCGGCCCTACTGGACGCTTATGTGGCCTACCGCCATGGCAGGCTGTCGCAAAACGAGTACTGCGGCTTCCAGACGTCGATCGCCCGCGAGCACGCGACGTTGGCCGCAGGCGGCGCGAGCGCCTCCACCGGCTGGGCCGATTTCATCAACGACGCGCGCGCCAAGGCGCTCAGTTGGCGCGCCGCGGTGGACCCGACATTGCGTGGCTGATGTCGAAAGACGAAAATGCGGCGACCCGTGCCGCGCGCCGCGCGGCACTGCGGGTGCACTAGGAGAAGCGTTTGATGGCTTTGATGGCCGAGTCGCCCGACTCGGTCAGGCGCCATTCCTGAAGACCCGACGCGAGACTTTCGAGCCGCACCAGTTGTTGTTCGAGCAGTGCATCGAGCTCTTCTCGGGCCATATCGACTTGGTTGGGAGCATCCTTGACGAGCAGCAACGTGGCGAATTCATGCGGACTCAGCATCGTTCTCTCCATGGGCAATCGAATTGCCTCGGCAACCGGCGTTCGGCTGCCGGCGTGCTCAACCTATCGGGAGCAGGTCAGGTGGTACCCGGACCGCGCAGCCATAGCGCGTCGGGGAACTGGAGTGTAGTCAAGCGCCCGTTCTTCTCCAAATCATCCCCTCAAAATATTCTGTTTGACAATTGCCCGGGCCGGAAGCGGTTCACCCGCGCCCGTTATTTCGCGAAATTACTTCAAGTTTCGCGTGCGTCGCAGCATGGACCGACGCGTTCTGTGTAGGCGGACGCTCGACATTCAGGGCGGGCGCGCCATAAGAGCCTTGGCTCACGCCGCGAGCCTTTGCTCATTCATCCGCGGCGACATAGACTTGCGTACCTGCGGCCGAAATCGTTTCCGCCATTTCGGGCGGCGGTGGGGCATCGGTGAACAGCGCGTGAATCTGACTCAGGTGCCCTTGGCGAACGAGGGCCGGGCGGCCGAATTTGGAGTGGTCGGCGGCCAGCAGTGTCGTACGCGCCTGCTGGATGATTGCTTCGGCCACGCGCACCTCACGCGTGTCGAAGTCGCGCAACGTACCGTCGGGCTCGATGCTCGAGGTGCCGATGACCGCGAAATCGACCTTGAACTGGCGGATGAAATCGATCGCGAGTTCGCCGACGATGCCCTTGTCCCATGGCCGGACGATTCCCCCGGTGACGAGCACTTCGCAGTCGGGATAGCCGCTCATCATGTTGGCCACGTTCAGATTGTTCGTAATGACGCGCAGCCCGCGATGTCGATTCAACGCCCGTGCGACCTCCTCGGTGGTGGTGCCGAGGTTGATGAAAAGCGAGGCCTGGTCGGGGATATGAGAGGCGAGCAACGCGGCGATGCGGCGTTTTTCCTCATGGAACATGCGTTGCCGCGCCGTGTAGGAGACGTTTTCCGAGCTCGTGGGCAAGCTTGCTCCGCCGTGGTAGCGACGCAGCAGGTTCATGTCGGAGAGCCAGTTCACGTCGCGACGGATCGTCTGAGGCGTCACGTTGAAATGCGCGGCGAGGTCCTCGACGGTGACGAAGCCATCGCGCTGCACCCAGTCGAGCAGTTCCTGCTGGCGGGCGTTCAGGCTTAAGCGAGGGTCTCGGGTCATGGCGTGGCTGAGCGCGGCGATTGAAGAGCGGGTATTGTAGGGCCTGTTCGCGCCGGTTACAGGGCCCTCTCGAGCGTACTGGCCGGCTGCAGCGGATCGATCGAGATGAACGCAGATTCCGGAAAACCCAAGATGACGCATTTCGACTGGCACAACCCGTACCCGACACCGCGTCTGCCCGTGTTCGCCCGTAATGTCGTGGCGAGTTCGCATCCGCTTGCCGCCCAGGCGGGGCTGCGCATGATCTGGCAGGGCGGCAACGCCGTCGATGCCGCATTGGCGGCCGCCGCCGTGCTGACGATTGTCGAGCCCGTATCGTGCGGGCTAGGTGGCGACGCGTTCGCGCTCGTCTGGGACGGCGAAGCGCTTCATGGGCTCAATGCTTCGGGCGTGGCACCGGCAGCCTGGAGCATCGATTATTTCAGGCGCCGTCATGGCGAAAGCGCGCGAGGCATAGCGGCGCAGCCCAAGCGCGGCTGGGACACCGTCACGGTCCCCGGCGTGGTGGCCGGCTGGGAAGCGCTAAGCGAGAAATTCGGTGAGCTCTCCTTTTCGGACATCATGGCGCCCGCCATCGAGATCGCCGAGCGAGGGCACGCCGTCGCGAACATCGTGGCAGGAAAGTGGGCGGCGGCCGTGCCCGAACTCCAGGGCCAGCCAGGGTTTGCCGAAACGTTCATGCCGCATGGGCGCGCGCCGTCGCCAAGCGAGCTCGTGCGCTTCGCAGGTCATGCGCGCACGCTGCGCGAGTTGGCCGAATCGGGCCCGCGTGCGTTCTACGAAGGCGAGCCGGCCGAGCGAATCGCCGCGTTCGCGCGCGATGGCGGCGGCGCGCTGACGGCGGCCGATTTGCGCGATTACCGTGTCGAATGGGTCGAGCCCATCGCTAAAGACTATCGCGGCTACACCGTGCATGAAATTCCGCCGAACGGCCAGGGCATCGCGGCACTCATCGCGCTCGGCATACTGGCGCGCTTCGACCTGAAAGCGCTCGCGCGCGACGGCGTGGATTCGCAGCATATGCAGATCGAGGCGATGAAGCTTGCGTTCGCGGATGTCTACCGCTACGTCGCGGACCCGCGAGCAATGGAGATTTCACCGGCCGAGTTGCTCGACGATGCCTATCTCGCCGCGCGCGCGGCATGCATCGATCCGCGCCGCGCCACGCATCCCGCTTTCGGGATGCCGCGCGCGGGCGGCACCATCTATCTTTCGGCTGCTGACGAGCGTGGGATGATGGTGAGTTTCATCCAGTCGAACTATATGGGATTCGGCTCGGGCGTCGTCGTGCCGGGCGCGGGCATCGCTCTGCAAAACCGCGGCTGCGGTTTTTCGATGGATCCGCGCTCGCCCAATGCCGTGGCAGGCGGCAAGCGTCCGTTTCACACGATCATTCCGGCGTTCGTTACGCAGCGCGAGGGCGCTCACGTCTGGCCCGTGATGAGCTTTGGCGTCATGGGCGGCGATATGCAGCCGCAAGGCCATCTGCAATCGATCGTACGCATGCTCGATTATGGCCAGCAGCCGCAGGCGGCCTGCGATGCCCCGCGCTGGAAGGTCAATCGCGATTTCTCGATCGATCTGGAGTCGACGTTCGAGCCCGATGTGGCACGCGCCTTGGAGGCGCGCGGCCATCGGATCGCGGCGTTCGACGATCCGTACATGGATTTCGGCTCCGGCCAGTACATCTGGAAGCTCGAGCATGGCAACGCGGAGCGCGGCTATGTGGCCGCCAGCGACAGCCGGCGCGATGGGCTCGCGGCCGGATTTTGAGCCGACGGGCCGATTGTCTGTAATACGGCGAAAGATGAGCGAATCGTCCAAAGGTTCTATGGCGGCCTCAGGGCCGGAACCGGAAGATGACTGTGCGGTCACTGTCTGTGTCGAAGCAGTAACGGACAAGTCCGGCTAACATGCCGGGAAAACGGATCGAAAAGTCAAAACGCCGCATCCGATGAACCGGCTCGAAGCGAGGGCTTCGCGCCGGGCCGATCGCCGGTCGCGATCGGCTCGAGGGACGCGGCTCTGGGAGCGCAACGCAATGTACACCGATTCCAAGCACGCACTGCCTTGGCGTATCGAGGATATCGATCTGACGCGGATCGATCGTCGACGCGCCGCGACGAACGAAGATCTGCTGTTGCTCTTGTGCGCGGCGTCATTCATCGAGAGCGGCACGGACCTCTATACGAGCAACCTCACCGCCTATTTCGACGGAGATCCCGAGGTCTCCGCATGGCTCAACGACGAGTGGGAACCTGAAGAGCTGCAGCATGGGCGCGCGCTGAAAGCCTATATCAATCACGTCTGGCCCGAGTTCGACTGGGATACGTCATTTCGCAACTTCTTCGAGGAATACTCGAGGACTTGCTCGGTCGAGGAGTTCGAGAAAACGCGGGCACTCGAAATGGTGGCCCGCTGCGTCGTCGAAACCGGTACGGCCACGCTCTATCGTGCCATCAACGAATGCTCCGACGAACCGGTGCTCAAGGAGATCACCGATCACATCCGAACGGACGAAGTGCGCCATTACAAGCACTTTTTCAAATACTTCAAGAAGTACAACGTGATCGAGGGGAATGGCCGCCTGGCCGTCCTGGGTGCGCTGCTGCGCCGGGTCATCGAAATCAAGAGCGAGGATTCGGAGATCGCGCTGCGTCACGTCTTTGCCACCCGCTATCCCGAGCGCGCGAACGATACCGAGTACAACCGTGCGCGTACCGCGCGGATCAGCTCGCTCGTGCGCCGCAATCTCTCGGCCGACATGTGCGTGAAAATGCTGCTCAAGCCACTCGACATTCCGGCGCGCATCCAGCCAGGTGTCCATTACCCGCTCGCGAAGATGGCGCAGCACGTCTTCTTCCGCTGAGCCGATCGCGCGCACCCGATGTCCGATTCCTCCTCGCGCGAACGTGCGCTCGCAGTGCAGGCGTTCGATGAATGGCCGCCCGTGCTTCGCGCGCTCTTCGATGGCACCGGGCTTGCCGGCAAGGAGGGCTTTACGGCTTGTCTGGTCGTCGCGGATGCCGATGCCAACAGCCCGCTGCGCACTTCGCTATTGAGCGCGGGCGAGCTCTATGCGCCCGATTCGCGCTCGCTGGCCTTCGCCCTGTGGCCCGCCGCGCGTGCAGCACGCATGCTGGACGCGGCCGCGCGCCGTGGGCGCGGGCGAGCCGCGCTCACGTTCGTTCACGAGGGTGCTTTCTATCAGGTGCAGCTGCGGGTGGACGCGCTCGAGGTAGGGAAGGGCGGACCGCTCGCGTGCTTCATCGCGTCGATCGACTCGGGCGATTCGCAGCAAGTCGGCTACGCGAAGCTCACGTCCGGCATTACGTTCGAGTTGCAGTCGCAGCAAAGGCAGGCGGTGATGGATCGCTGGCAGCAGCAGATCGAGCGCTTGCGTCGTGCTGTGGCATCGAGGTCGCAAGCGGACGGGGGAGCGGCAAGTCCTTGAATGTCGCGACGAGCCGCTCGCGTCGGGGTCAGCGGCGGCGCGCTCTGTCGCCAGCGGGGCCGGCAGGTGAGCGCGGCTTGCCGCCTAGCAGCGCGCCGGGATCTCCCGAGCGCACTCGCGTGCCGCGTCCCGCGTCGCCCTTCGCACCGGCGGGCGGAGCGGCCTGAGCAGCTGGCTCGCGCCGCGCGGCCGATTCGGGTTTGGCGGCGCCGCGCGCGGGCGAACGTTGCCCGCTCTTCGGCGGCGGAGCACCGGCAGGCCGCGATCCATCGCTCGCTTTGGGCGTCGCGGTACCGCTGCGGCCTTTGGCGCTGCTGCCATGAGCGCTGTCATTGAGGCCGCCCTTGCCCCTGCCGCTGCCGTTGCCTTTCGCATGGCCTGCTGCGCCGCTCTTGCCCGCGCCGCTTTCGCGGCGTGAAGCTTGAGCCGCGGGCGCAGCCGGCGCTTTGGCGCTTTGGGCCGTCTCGCGCCGCGGCGCTTGCGCGCGTGGCTGGCGCGCTGCGCCACCTTGACCGCGGCGCTGCTGGATCGGCTCGGGTTTGACGTTCGGGTCCGGCTCGAAGCCCGGAATCACCTCTTGCGGCAATGTCTGCCGGGTCAGCTTTTCGATGTCCTTCAGCAGTTGGCGCTCGTCGACACACACGAGCGAAATCGCCTCACCGGTCGAGCCTGCACGGCCGGTCCGGCCGATCCGGTGAACGTAGTCTTCGGGAACGTTCGGCAGATCGAAGTTGACCACGTGCGGCAATTGATCGATGTCGATGCCGCGCGCCGCGATGTCCGTTGCGACGAGCACCTGCAGCGTGCCGTCCTTGAACTCCGCGAGCGCGCGCGTGCGGGCCGATTGGCTCTTGTTGCCGTGGATGGCCAGCGCGCTGATGCCGTCTTTCGTCAGTTGCTCGGCCAGCCGATTGGCGCCATGCTTCGTGCGCGTGAACACGAGCACCTGGAACCAGGTGTTTTCTCGGATCAGATGCGTGAGCAGTTCGCGCTTGCGATCGCGATCGACGCTGTACACGCGCTGCGTGACGAGCTCGGTCGTCGTGTTGCGGCGTGCGACTTCGATAAGCGCCGGCGCGTCGAGCAAATTGTCGGCAAGCGCTTTGATCTCCTCCGAGAACGTCGCCGAAAAGAGCAGGTTCTGACGCTTGGGCGGCAGCTTTGCGAGCACGCGGCGAATATCGTGGATGAAGCCCATGTCGAGCATGCGGTCCGCTTCATCGAGCACGAGGATGTCGAGATGCGAGACGTCGATCGTCTTTTGCTGCATATGGTCGAGCAGCCGGCCCGGGGTCGCGACGACGATGTCCACTCCGCGCTTGAGCGCATCGATTTGCGGATTGATGCCTACGCCGCCGAACAGCACGGTCGACTTCAGCGGCAAGTACTTGCCGTAGGCACGCACGCTTTCTTCGACCTGAGCGGCGAGCTCGCGCGTCGGCGTCAGGATCAACGCGCGCACGGTATGCGGGCGGCGCGTGCCGGAAGCCTGCCCGGCGCGCGGCAAGGCGAGCCGCTGCAGGATCGGCAACGTGAAGCCGGCTGTCTTGCCGGTGCCGGTCTGCGCGCCGGCAAGCAGGTCGCCACCGGCGAGCACGGCGGGGATGGCCTGCTTCTGGATCGGGGTGGGCGAGGTGTAGCCGAGCTCATGAACAGCCCGTACCAGCGGTTCGGACAGGCCGAGGGAATCGAAGGACATAGATTTTTCTTCAAATGCGGGATGACGGCTGTCCGTCACGCATGCCGCGTGCCGCGAAGGCGGCCGTGCGGCGAACGTGCGAGCGCGGCGCTGTTGGCGCCGGCCAGCCTGGGTTCCGGCGGGGCCGGTTGGCTTCGCCGGAAATGCGAAGGGCGCGGCCGCGGTAATCCGCATGGCCGCGCCCTTTGTGGTTCATGTGCTCAATCGAGCGGCGCCGAGCGAAGATCCGTCACTTGCTGTGGCGAAATCGCAGAGCCCTTGTTGCCCCACGACTGACGGATGTACGTCACGACGGCTGCGACTTCCTGATTCGTCAGCGCTTGCGCGAACGGCGGCATACCGTACGGTTTCGGGTTGGCACCCGTGCTCGGCGGGTAACCACCATTGAGCACCATGCGGATCGGATTGACCGCCGACGGCATCTGGATCGATTGATTGTTCGCGAGCGGCGGGTATGCCGGCGGCTTGCCGAGCCCGTTTTCGGCATGGCAGGTCGCGCATTTGTCGCCGTAGACCTTCTTGCCCAGCTCGAACAGTTCGCCGCCAAACTTCTCCGACGTCTCGTACTGCATCGTCTCGGGCGCTTCCTTCTTCTGCGGAATGGTCTTCAGATACGTGGCCATCGCACGAACGTCTTCGTCCGACAAGTACTGCAGACTGTTGTGGACGACCTCTGCCATCGGACCGAACACGGCGCCGCGCTGCGACACGCCGTTCTTGAGCAGATTGGCGATGTCCGTGATGTCCCAGTCGCCGAGACCTGCTTCCTTGTTCGAGGTCAGCGACGGCGCGTACCAGTTCTGCAGCGGAATCAGACCGCCGGCGAACGCGGCCGAATTGACGGGCCCGCCCATCATGTTGATCGACGTATGGCACATCGAGCAGTGGCCAAGACCTTCGACGAGATACGCGCCGCGGTTCCATTCGACCGACTTCGTCGGATCGTCCTTGTAGACGCCTTCGCGGAAAAACAGCGTACGCCAGCCGATCAGCAGGTTGCGATTGTTGAACGGGAAGCGCAGTTCATGCGGACGGCTCGGGACGGAGGCCGGCGGCACCGAACGCAAGTAGGCGTAGATCGCGTCCGAATCCTCGCGCGTCACCTTCGTGTAGCTCGCGAACGGGAAAGCCGGGTAGAGCAGGCTGCCGTCCTTCGAGCGGCCCGTGTGCATGGCGCGATAGAAATCGTCCGACGACCATTTGCCGATACCGTATTGATCGTCGGGAGTGATGTTCGGCGTATAGAGGGTGCCGAACGGCGTGGCCATCGGCAGGCCGCCCGCGAATTGCTGACCGCCGCGTACGGTGTGGCATGCGATGCAATCGCCGGCGCGGGCAAGATATTCGCCGCGCTTCACGAGCGCAGCCTGGTCGGCCGGCGTGGCTGCCTGGGCCGAGCCGTTGTGCAGGTTATCGCTGCCCGTCCAGAGGACGGAGCCGAGCGCGGCGGCCGCCAGGACGACAGCCGACAGCGCGAACAGTGACTTGCGTTTCATGGGTATGTCTCTCCTCGCGCTTATTGCGGTTCGCTGCCGCAGGCAAGCGGAGTCTTCATCGAGCGGGCCGGAGCCGGAACGGGGTTTTTCGGGGCGGGCTGAGTCGAAAGCCAGGCGGCGACGGCGTTGACGTCGTCATCGGTCAGGCGCGTCGCGATCTCATGCATACAATCGGGCGCTTTGGCGTGGCGCGTGCCCGTGCGCCAGGCGCCCAGCTGCGCGCTGATGTAGTCCTGGTGCAGCCCGACGAGACCCGGAATCGCCGGCTCCATGCCGGTCAAGCTCTTGCCGTGGCAGGCGGCGCAGGCGGGAATGTTCTTCGATGCGTCGCCGTTGAGCACGATCTGCTTGCCGCGCGCAAGCGTCTCGGGCGAGACCGTCGGCTTGGCGGGCGCCGGGTAGGGCGGGCGCTGCTTCGAGAAGTAATCGGCGATGTCGTGCAGGTAATCGTCCGAGAGATACGTGACGAGGTAGTTCATCGGCGGATACTTGCGCCGGCCCTCGCGGAAATTTTGCAATTGATTGAACAGATACTCGGCCGGCTTGCCCGCGAGGCGCGGGAAGTAGTCGTTATCGGTGCCCTGCCCGTGGCTGCCGTGGCACGCCGTGCAGCCTTGCACGCGCTGTTCCATCGTATCCGGGGCCTTCGGCTGGGTTTGCGCTTGTGCGCTCGTTGCGACGCCAGCACCGCCGATCAGCAAGAGGGCGAGTAGCGGGCGGAAAATGCGTCTGGAAGACACGCGTAACTCCATCGTTATTCGGGGACCTGCCGGACTTCGATCGGCCCGGTGCGGCGCTGCGAGCTGGCCTACAGCTCGAGGCGAATTATTCGGGTTTGCCACACTTGCAGCGGCGACCCGCGGCGTTGCGACGCAGCATTCTATCATCGATGCCTGTCACGAGCTATTTGCCTCAGGCGACGCAAATCCGTCCCGATGCGGCGGCGCGACAATTTGACGCGCATATTCGATGTGCTCCGGCTTGCCCGGCATCGACCGTTCGGCTACGCCAAGATCCCGTTCCGTTCGCTATGCGCACGGCTCGCGTACACTCTCGGCTGCGTCGGACCGGCGCGGCCCACGGATTCGCGCTTTGCGTGGCGCGTGCGTGCCGGCCGCCTCGGTTTTCTCGTTAGCCCCTCGTTTGTCCCTGCCTGCCGATGAAGCGATTCCTCCCGAGTTCCCGTATGACCCGATCCCGCCGTTCCAATCGAGTTGCCGACCGGCGTCCCCATGGTCCCCTCGCGTTCGTGGAGCGTCAGTCGCGATGAACGCTTCCGGCCTGCTGATCGGACAAGTCGCGCTGGCCGCGCTCGTTCATGTCGCCTTTGCATTTGCCATCGGCTCGACGCTTTTCGAGCGATGGCTTGCCGCGGACGGTGCGCTCGCGCGGACCGCGCCGTCGCATGCCGCCTGGCATCGGTCGCGCGCGTCGATGATGGCCGCCGCGTTCGCGCTCGTGCTGGCGGAGGGCGGCTGGTTGCTGTATGAAGCCGGTGCGATGACGGGTGCCGGCGTAGCGGGCGGCTTGGCGGCTTTGCCCGATGTCGTCGGCACGACCCATGTCGGACATGCCTGGTGCGTTGCATTCGCAGGCGCGGCTTGGCTTCTCGTCGCGGCGCTCCTGTCTCGCGGCGGGCGCTTCGGAATGGCGATGTTCTGGCTCGGCGCGCTCGTCAGCGCGGCCGGCACGGCAGCGATCGGGCATGCCGCCGATGCGGGCATACCCTCGCTTGGCTGGGCGATGCAGGCCGTTCACGTGCTAGCGACGGCCGTATGGGGCGGCGCGGTGCTGGCCGGCGGGCTCGTGGTGCTGCCCGCGCTCGACACGTCGATCACGCGTATCGCGCTGATCCGTCTTGCGGACCGGGTATCGAACGTATCGCTCGTGGCTTTTTGCGTCGTGTTGATCTCCGGCCTGATCGGCGCGCAACGTGGACTGGGAGGCTCCTTTGCGGGCTTGCGCGGGACTGCCTGGGGACACGTGCTGACGCTCAAGCTCGCGCTCGTGCTGCTGGCCGTCGTACTGGGGGCGCTCAATCGTACGTCGGCGTTGCCGCGGCTGCGCCGCAGCGCTTCGACGCTCGATGCGCATACCTTTCGCAACGTTCTACACCTCGAAGCACTGGTGATGATCGCGATCTTCGTGAGCGCGGCGGTGCTTGGGCTGACACCGCCCGGCCATACTTGATAGTCGATAGCCGCGTTGCGGCCTGGGCCGCGGCGATGACGATAGACGCAAGGCCGTCATTCGTAGCCGAGGCGATGGCTGAGGATAGGGGCGCCAAAGAGTGCGATCGCGCAGCCTGCCATCTTGCCTTCGAGTTCGGCCATCGCGCCCGGCAGGAAGTAGGTGTGCGACAACAGCCCGAAGAGTTGCGGCGCGCAGTAAAGCAGCGCCGCGGCGATACCGGCCTTGTCGGCCCATGCAGCTTCCCAGCCGCGGCGCCAGAGCAGCGCCGCGGCCAGAACGCGCAGCACGCCGAACGTTACGAGCGCGCTGACCGCCATCTGTTCCCGGATCAGATAGTCCGGTAGATAGTCATGCATGGCGGTTTCTCCCTGATGTGTCGTTTTGCGGGGAGATACGCAAGAGCCGGGCCAGTCGTTCGCATCGATGGGGCGGCCCATCGCGAAGCCCTATGCAGCAACGAATCGGGCTGCGATCGGGGCGATTACCCGATCGGCCCCGTGCGCCCGAAACGGTGGGCGTTACGCGCGTGCCGTTACGGGCGTAACGTTGGACGAACGTAACGCGGCACGGCGCGCCGCCGTTCGGCGCGGCGCTTCGTGCTTACCATTCGGCGACGCTGCCATCCTCGTGGCGCCAAACCGGGTTGCGCCAGCGATGTCCTGCTTTCGCCATCTCCCGCACCTTCGCTTCGTCGACTTCGACACCGAGTCCAGGCCCTTGCGGGATGGAGACGAAACCGTCTTCGTACTTGAAGACTTCGGGGTTGCGGATGTAATCGAGCAAGTCGTTGCCCTGGTTGTAGTGGATGCCGAGGCTTTGCTCCTGAATGAATGCGTTGTAGCTGACGGCATCGAGTTGCAGACAGGCTGCCAGCGCGATCGGGCCGAGCGGGCAGTGCAGCGCAATCGCGACGTCATAGGCCTCGGCCATCGTGGCGATCTTGCGGCACTCGCTGATGCCGCCCGCGTGCGAGGCGTCCGGCTGGAGAATGTCGACGTAGCCGCCTTGCAGAATCTGCTTGAAGTCCCAGCGCGAATAGAGCCGCTCACCGAGTGCGATCGGGGTGTTCGTCTGGTTCACGATGTCGCGCAGCGCTTCGGCGTTTTCCGAGAGCACCGGCTCTTCGATGAACAGGAGCTTGTACGGATCGAGCTCTTTCGCGAGCACCTTCGCCATCGGCTTGTGAATACGACCGTGGAAGTCCACGCCAATGCCGACGTGCGGGCCGACTGCCTCGCGCACGGCCGCCACATTCGCGATGACGCGTTCGACCTTGTCGAACGTATCGACGATCTGCACTTCCTCCGAGCCGTTCATCTTGAGCGCTTTGAAGCCGCGCTCGACTACCGCGCGCGCGTTGTTCGCCACATCGCTCGGGCGGTCGCCGCCGATCCACGAATACACCTTGATACGGTCTCGCACCTGGCCGCCCAGCAGGGCGTGGACCGGCACGCCATGGTGCTTGCCTTTGATGTCCCAGAGCGCCTGGTCGATGCCTGCGATCGCGCTCATCGAGATCGGGCCGCCGCGATAAAAGCCGGCGCGATACATCACCTGCCAATGATCTTCGATGGCGAGCGGGTCCTTGCCGACGAGGTAATCAGCCAGTTCCTCGACCGCCGTCTGAACCGTATGCGCCCGACCTTCGACGACCGGCTCGCCCCAGCCGACGATACCTGCGTCGGTTTCGATCTTCAGAAACAGCCAGCGCGGCGGCACGACGAACGTTTCGAGCTTGGTGATTTTCATGGATCCTTCTCCTCCTTTGACTGTGCAGGGCGGTGGCAGCCTGGATGGCGGACAGCCGGGCGCCGTCCGATCGCGCCGAAAACCGTATCCTACATCAATTTTTATTATAGTGTTATTAATAGTACTTATTGTGCGGCGGCTTCCTGCACGGATCGACCGCTTGCGCTTTGCGCAGGCCTCGCGATAATCGCGGTCGACGGTCGCGAATCGCAACGGCCGACGAAAGCCATTCGAAAGGAGAATCATCATCCAGCGCGATCTGCATGGACGCGTCGCCTACTTGCTGGCGACAGGCATTTTGCGGGGCGACTATGCGCCCGAATCGATCCTGCCGCGCGAGGCGGAGTTGATGAGTTCGTTCGGCGTGAGCCGGACTGTGTTGCGTGAAGCGCTGCGCACGCTGACATCGAAAGGGCTCGTGGAATCGCGACCGAAAGTCGGTACGCGTGTGCGGCCGCGCCATGCGTGGAACCTGCTCGATGCGGATCTGCTCGATTGGTACTCGCAGGTGGCGCCGCCGCTCAGTTTCGCGTTGAAGCTGCAGGAAATGCGCGAGATGGTCGAGCCTTATGCGGCCGAACTCGCGGCGCGAGCCCATACGAGCGAGACGCTCGTCGCGCTCGAGCGCGCCCATGCCGCGATGGTGTCGGCGCGGACCGTCGACGAATGGGTACGCGCCGACCTCGGTTTTCATCTCGGCATTCTTGCCGCCTGCAGCAACGAGCTCCTGATGCCGCTGGGGCCGCTGATCGGTCGCACGCTCGAGGCGCAACTGCTGCTCAATGCGAAACGCGCGGAGGTGTTCAACGCGTCGCTCGACGAGCACTCGGCGGTGTTCGAGGCGATCCGGCAGCGCGACGCCGATGGGGCGCGGCGGGCGATGGCCGAGCTGCTGGGCACGACGCGTCGGCGCATCGAGGGCTGAAGCTACCCGTCGGCACTTCCCCGGCGCGCGCGCCGGTAGTCCGTGGAATGAGCGTTGCTTGTATACGAGCAAGCCGTCGCGATGACGAGCGAGTATCGACAACCCATCCAGGAGGACATCATGCCACTACGCAAAGGCACGTCCCGCGAGGACGTTTCGAAGAACGTCAAGACCGAAATGAAGCACGGCAAGTCGCAGAAACAAGCCGTTGCCATCGCACTGAATCAGGCGCGCAAGCACGGCGCCAAGATTCCGAAGAAGAGCGAGAAGTAAGGCGCCGACAGTCCATGTCGCCATGGGCACCAGGGCGCGAACGGCACCATCGAGCGCGCCCTGGACGGTTTCCCCCCTCCAGACGTTGCACGGCCCCGACGATCGGCCTATAAACGCACTGTTCGCATGTGGGCGGACCGTGCGCGCTCGTCGCGCGCGAAAACAACGAAGGAGACACGTCGCGCCATGGATTACGTCATCGGCATCGATATCGGCACGCAAAGTACGAAAGCTGTCCTCGTCGACGCGCACGGCGCCATCGTCGCGCAGCATGCGCACGGCTACCGGCCCGACACGCCCCGACCGCTGTGGGCCGAACAATGGCCCGACGTCTGGTTCGACGCAGCGGTGCTCTGCATCGCGGCCTGTACGCGCGAGGCGCGCGCGAAGGGCATCGCGACAAGCGACATCAAAGCGTTGGCGATCAGCAGCCTGTACGGCGGCTCGGGCATCCCCGTCGACGACGATTTTCGCCCGCTTCATCCCTGCCTGATCTGGATGGACCGGCGCGCAACCGATCAAGTGGAGTGGGTGCGCCGCCATATCGATGTCGAGCGTTTGCGGGCCATCACCGGCAACGGTGTCGACAGCTATTACGGCTTTACCAAAATGCTGTGGCTGCGAGAGCACAAGCCCGATGTGTGGAACGAGACGCGCTACTTTCTTCCCCCGAACGCTTATATCGCCTACCGGCTCACCGGCGAGCTCGCCGTCGATCACAGCTCGGCCGGCAATATCGGCGGCGTCTACGATGTCGCGCGCCGAAGCTGGTCGGATGAAGCGCTCGCCATGCTGGGCATCCCCGCTGCGCTGATGCCCCAGCGGCTCGTCGAATCGTCGGAAGCGGTGGGCGGCTTGCTAGAGTCATGGGCCGCCGAGCTTGGGCTCGCGCCGGGCATGCCGATCGTTGCCGGCGGCGTCGATGCGGCTATCGCCACGCTGGCGGCCGGCGTCACGCGGGCCGGCCAGCATGTTGCGATGATCGGCACAAGCATGTGTTGGGGCTATATCAACCAGACCGTCGATGCGCGACATGGCCTGGTCAGCATGCCGTACGTGCTCAATGGTCGCCGCGATCTCTACATTTTCGGCGGGGCCAGCTGCGCGGGGGCGTGCGTGAGCTGGTATCGCGATCAGTTCTGCCAGGCCGAGGTCGAAGCGGCGCGCGCGCTCCCGCACGGCGACCCGCACCAACTGCTCGAAACCGCCGCCGCTGAAGTGCCGGCCGGCTGCGAGGGCGTGATGTTCCTGCCTTATCTGATGGGGGAGCGCAGTCCGATCTGGGACCCGCAGGCGAGCGGTGCATTCGTCGGCCTCAACCTCGTCCATACGCGCGCGCATCTCTACCGTGCCGTGCTGGAAGGCGTGGCGTTCGCCTTGCAGCACAACATCGACGCGGGACGGCAAGGCGCGCAATCGCTCGACGAGCGGCTCATCGTCGTCGGCGGGGCCGCGCATTCGAATCTGTGGATGCAGATCATCGCCGACGTGACGGGCTACCCCGTCTACACGATCGAACAGGAAGTCGAGGCCGCCATAGGGGCGGCGCTGCTTGCGGCGCTCGGGACCGGAATCGTGACCGAAGAGGCCGCCGCACGCGGCTGGGTGACGCTGCGGGAGCACGCACGGCCCGACGCGGCCAGACGCGCGATCTACGCGCAACGGTTCGAGGTCTACAAGGCGCTCTATCCCGCTCTGCGCGATTCGATGCATGCGTTGCGGACCGATCAGACAGCCTTGTAGAGATAATCATCACAAGCACTTGTCACGATCGTATCGCCTGATATAGGATGGTTGCCAATCTGCGCTCACGCCGCGTTGTGTGGCGCACCATTCAGGCATCTTTCCATGTCAGAAGCTACATCCCAGGCGGTGATCGCGCTGCGTGGCGCCGCGCCGCCTCATCCGTCGCGTAATGCGGGCGTGCCCTTCGATGCCGCGTGGTTCGATACGCTGCGCGTCAATCAATCGGCCGTCGCGCGCCGCACGGCGACGCTCGGCACCCGCCGCTCGGTCAAGAAGGACGCCCAGGCAGCATGGCTGCTGAAGGCCGTGACCTGCATCGATCTGACGACGCTCGCCGGCGACGATACGGAGGCGCGCGTGCGGCGTCTGGCCGCCAAGGCGCGTCGGCCGATTCGCGACGACCTCCTCGAGGCGCTTGGCATGGGCGACGCACGGCTGACAACGGGCGCCGTGTGCGTCTATCACCGCTTCGTCGCGGCCGCTGTCGACGCGCTGGCCGGCAGCGGCATTCCCGTTGCGGCCGTGTCGACGGGCTTTCCGGCCGGCCTGATCCCGCACCCGCTCAAGCTCAAGGAAATCGAAGCGTCGGTAGCCGACGGCGCGGCGGAAATCGACATCGTCGTGACGCGCGAATACGTGCTGACCGGCAACTGGCGTGCGCTTTACGACGAGGTGCGCGAGTTTCGTGCCGCATGCGGGGCGGCCCACTTGAAGGCGATTTTGGCGACGGGCGACATCCGCACGCTGTCGAACGTAGCGAAGGCGTCGATGGTCTGCATGATGGCCGGCGCGGACTTCATCAAGACGTCGACGGGCAAGGAAGGCGTGAACGCCACGCTCGACGTTTCGCTCGTGATGACGCGCATGATCCGCGAGTACGGGGAGCGAACGGGCTTCGCCATCGGCTTCAAGCCGGCAGGTGGAGTCTCCACGGCCAAATCGGCACTTGCGTATCAAATCCTGATGAAGGAAGAACTCGGCCGCCCCTGGCTCGAACCCGCGCTGTTTCGCATCGGTGCGTCGAGCCTGCTGGCCGATATCGAGCGGCAGCTCGAACACCACGTCAGCGGCCGCTATTCCGCTTTCAACCGACACCCTCTAGCCTGACCGAGCGCACTGCGATGAGCGTAGCCGAGTACTTTGCTTCGATGGATTACGGTCCCGCACCCGAGGACGATCAGCCTGCGCGTGCATGGCTTGCCGCACACGAGGGCCGGTTCGGGCATTTCATCGGGGGCGCCTGGCGCGCGCCGTCGGCCGGCGAGACCTTCGATGTGCTGGCGCCGGCGAGCGGCGAAACGCTCGCGTGCGTGGCTCAGGGCGATGCGGCCGATATCGATGCGGCCGTCGCGGCCGCTCGCGCTGCACAGCCGGGCTGGCAAGCGCTGGGCGGCGCGGGCCGCGCGCGGCACCTCTACGCACTTGCACGGATGGTGCAGCGCGAGAGCCGTCTTTTTGCCGTGCTCGAAGCGCTCGATAACGGCAAGCCGATTCGAGAGACGCGCGATATCGACGTGCCGCTCGTCGCGCGTCACTTCCTGCATCACGCGGGCTGGGCTCAGTTGCAAGACACCGAATTCGCGGGCTTCACGCCGCTTGGCGTGATCGGCCAGATCGTGCCGTGGAACTTCCCGCTTTTGATGCTCGCGTGGAAGATCGCACCCGCCATCGCGCTCGGCAACTGCGTCGTGCTGAAACCGGCCGAATACACGCCGCTGACGGCATTGCTGTTCGCCGAGCTCGCCCGGCGGGCAGGATTGCCGGACGGCGTGCTCAATGTGGTCACGGGCGACGGGCGCACGGGTGCCGCCCTCGTCGAGCATGGCGACATCGACAAGATCGCCTTCACGGGCTCGACCGAAGTCGGCCGGCTCATTCGCGCCGCCACGGCGGGCTCCGGCAAGTCGCTGACGCTCGAACTGGGCGGCAAATCGCCCTTCATCGTTTTCGACGATGCGGACCTCGACGGTGCCGTCGAGGGCGTTGTCGACGCGATCTGGTTCAATCAGGGGCAAGTCTGCTGCGCGGGTTCGCGGCTGCTCGTGCAAGAAGGCATCGAGCGGCGTTTCATCGACAAGCTCAAGCGCCGCATGGCGACGCTGCGGGTCGGCCCGTCGCTCGACAAGGGCATCGATATGGGCGCGATCGTCGACCGCGTGCAGCTCGCGCGCATCGAGGCGCTCGTCGAAACTGGCCGGCGCGAAGGCTGCACGATCTGGCAGCCGGGAGAGGTCGAGCTGCCGGTGCACGGCGTCTTTTATGCGCCGACGCTGGTGACCGGCGTCGCACCGGCGTCGACGCTCGCGCAGGAGGAAATCTTCGGCCCCGTCTTGACGGTCATGAGCTTTCGTACGCCGGACGAAGCGGTCGAACTCGCGAACAACTCGCGCTATGGGCTGGCCGCGAGCGTCTGGAGCGAGACCATCGGCCGCGCGCTCGACATCGCGCCGCGTCTTGCTTGTGGCGTGGTGTGGGTCAATGCGACGAATCTGTTCGATGCGGCCGTCGGCTTCGGCGGCTATCGCGAATCGGGCTATGGGCGCGAGGGCGGCAAAGAAGGCATCTACGAGTATGTGAAGCCGCCCGGTTGGAGCGGATTGCCAGTGCGCGCCGAAGCCGCGCCGCGCGCGACATCGCCGGCTGGGGTCGCCAGCCAGCGCGACGACACCGTAGCGCGCATCGACCGTACGGCCAAGCTGTACATCGGCGGCAAGCAGGTTCGGCCCGACAGCGGCTACTCGCGCGAGGTTCACGCGCCCGACGGTACGTTCGTCGGCGAAGTCGGCGATGGCAACCGCAAGGACATTCGCGATGCGGTAGCGGCGGCGCGTAGCGCGGGCAAGTGGTCGCAAACGAGCGCGCATGGCCGGGCCCAGGTGCTCTACTATCTCGCGGAGAACCTTGCCGTGCGTGCCGACGAGTTCGCCCAGCAACTCGTGCGCCGCACAGGAGCGGGGCGACAGGAGGCGTCGCGCGAAGTCGAGACGTCGATCGCGCGTCTTTTCACCTACGCCGCGTGGGCCGACAAGTTCGACGGTGCGGTACATGCACCGCCGCTGCGCGGCGTGGCGCTGGCGATGCATGAGCCGCTCGGGGTGATCGGCATAGCGTGTCCCGACGAAGCGCCGCTGGCGGCGTTCGTCTCGCTCGTGGCACCGGCGCTTGCGCTCGGCAATCGCGTCGTCGTGCTGCCGAGCGAGGCTTGCCCGCTGATGGCGACGGACTTCTATCAGGTCGTCGAAACGTCGGACGTGCCGGCCGGCGCGCTGAACATCGTCACGGGCGCGCGCGCGGCACTGTTGCCCGCGCTGGCCAGGCACGACGACGTCGACGCGCTCTGGTGCTTCGGGCCGGCTGCGGACTCGACGCTCGTCGAGCGCGAATCGGTCGGCAACCTGAAACGGACGTTTGTCGACTACGGACGGCAAATCGATTGGTTCGATACGATGAGTGAAGGTTTGCCGTTCTTGCGCCAGGCTGTGCAAGTCAAGAACATTTGGATACCTTACGGCGATTGATTCGCGGCGGCGCGTTCGACGCGCGCACCCAATACAATGCCAATGCCTCGCATCGAGAGACGATAGGAGACAGGAGACGAGATGCTGAAAAATCTGAGCCCGCTGTTGAACCCCGATGTTCTTTACGCGCTGAGTGCAATGGGGCACGGCGACGAGGTCGTGATCTGCGACGCCAATTTCCCCGCGGATTCAGTGGCTCGCGATACGAAGCTGGGCCGCCTGCTGCGCATGGATGGCGCCGATTCGGCGCAAGCCGTTCGCGCGGTGCTGTCGATCCTGCCGCTCGACACGTACGTCGAGACGCCCGCGATGCGCATGGAAGTCGTCGGCGATCCGCAGGCGCTGCCGGCCGTGCAGCGCGAGGCGCAAGCGGAGGTCGACGCCGCCGAGGGGCGCAGCGTGCCGTTCGCGCCCATCGAGCGTCACGCTTTTTATGCCCGCGCGCGCAAGGCCTATTGCGTCATTGCGACGGGCGAGTTGCGCGGCTATGGCTGCTTCGTTTTCACCAAGGGCGTGATTCTCGCGCCAGACGCCCCGAAGGTAGGTTGATGGGCGGGCGCGTCGTCATCCTCGGCATCTACGTGACGGACCTCGCGTTCCGGGCGTCACGCATGCCGCTCATCGGCGAGACGATTGCCGGCTCGACGTTTGCAATGGGTCCGGGCGGTAAAGGCTCGAACCAGGCGGTCGCCGCCGCGCGCGCCGGTGCCGAGGTCGTCTTTTGCACGCGGTTGGGCAACGACGCGTTCGGCGACATCGCGCGCGCGACCTGGCAGGCGGAGGGGATCGTCGCGCGCGCCACGAGTGTCGAGGGCATGGCAACGGGCGCGGCGCACATCTTCGTCGAAGAGGGAACGGGTCACAATGCGATCATCGTCGCAGCCGGCGCGGCCGGCACGATGGATGCCGGCGATGCGGACGCGATCGAAGCCGATATCGCTTCGGCTCAGGTCTTCGTGACCCAGCTCGAGCAGCCGGTGGACGCCGCGCGTCGCGGCCTCGAGATCGCGCGCCGCCATGGCGTGATCACGGTGCTCAATCCGGCTCCGGCGCTGCCACTGCCCGACGATATCTTCGCGCTGTGCGACTATGTCACGCCGAACGAGACCGAGGCCGCCACGCTGACCGGCATCGAAGTGCGTTCGCGCGACGATGCGCGCAGGGCGGCCGACGTGCTGCTAGCAAAGGGCGCGGGTGCCGTCATCGTGACGCTCGGCGAGGCCGGCGCGCTCATGCACTCGCATGCGCGCTCGGTCTTCGTGCCGGCGTTTCGATGCGGGGCGGTCGTCGAGACGGCCGGCGCCGGCGATGGTTTCACGGGCGGCTTCGCGGCTGCGCTCGCGCGCGGCGACGATCCCGTCGAGGCGATACGCTTCGGCTGTGCGCTCGCCGGTCTTTCGGTCACGCGTCCGGGCACGGCGCCGTCGATGCCGCGACTCGCTGAAATCGAGGCGTTGCTCGATGCGGCTGCGGCCGCGGGCTGAGACGGAGCACGACGCGAACATCGCGTGAAACAGGTTTTGCGCGGCAAACGCGAACGGTCCAAGCAAAAGTTTTGGAGGAGCATGTCGTCAACATGAAGCCGTCAATCCGTCCCGCCCAGTGGTTCGCCGACCGGCAGCTCAACTTTCTATTGAGTGTCAACGTGCTCGTGGTGCTTGTCGCCGTAGGGTTTTCGCACGGGCAGTTCGTCGGCATCGACAACCTGCAGTCGATGGGCTCGCAGTTGCCCGAAGTCGGGCTGCTCGCGTTCGGCATCATGCTGTCGATGCTCTCGGGCAACGGCGGCATCGATCTCTCGGGCGTGGGTCTTGCGAACCTGTCGGGCATGGTCGCGGCGCTCCTCGTGCCGCAGTTCGTCAATGGCGACGATTCCCCGGTGCGCTATACCGCGCTCTTTTGCGCGATCGTCGTGGCGATGGGGCTTGCGGGGGGCTTTCTGAACGGCTTGGTGATCGCTCGCCTGAAGCTCACGCCGATCCTTTGCACGCTCGGCACGCAGCTCGTCTTCACGGGTCTGGCCGTGGCACTGAGCAACGGCGCGTCGGTCCACATCGATTACATCGAGCCGCTTTCGGACATTGGCAACGGCACGTTCTTTCAGGTGCCCATCTCGTTTTGCATCTTTCTGGCCGCGGCGCTCGTGCTGGGCTGGGTGCTCAAGCGCACACCGTTCGGACTGCGCTTGTATCTGATGGGGACCAACCAGCGCGCCGCGTTCTATGCGGGCGTGCCGAACGCGCGAATGTTGATTGCCACCTATACGCTATGCGGCCTGCTGGCTTCGCTTGCGGGTCTCGTGAGCGTGACGCACACCATGAGCGCGAAGTGGGACTACGGCAACTCTTACCTGCTGATCGCAATTCTGATCGCGGTGATGGGCGGCGTGAATCCCGCGGGCGGGTACGGCCGCGTCGTCTGCGTGTTTTTCGCCGCGACGGTGCTGCAGTTTCTTTCGAGCCTGTTCAATCTCATGAACGTGTCGCAGTTCTTTGGAGACTGTACGTGGGGATTTCTGCTGCTGCTCTCGCTGGCATTTGCGGGCGGCGAACGAATACGCGCGATTTTCGGCATCGCGCTGCCGCGCGGCGGCAAGACGCCGCCTCGCCCCGGAGGATGAAGACAGCAGGAACGAAGCGGATCGAGCAGTTGGCGAACACCAAGGCCTCGGGCGTTCGCCGCGGTAGCAAGGGGCATCGAGCGAACAATACACAGGAGACACAAGGCATGAAACCGATTCGATTGAGCCTCGCGCTCACCGCATGCGCACTCGGCGCCGGCATCGTATTCGCGGCGCAGGCGGCGACGAACGAGACGATCGTCACGGTCGTGAAAGTGACCGGCATCAGCTGGTTCAACCGCATGGACGACGGCGTCAAGGAATTCGCCAAGGAAACGGGCGTGAACGCTTACCAGACCGGTCCCGGCCGTGCCGACGCCGCTCAACAGGCAAAGATCATCGAAGACCTGATCGCCAAGAAGGTGAGCGCGCTGGCCGTCGTCCCCTATGACCCGCCGACGCTCGAACCGGTGCTGAAAAAAGCGATGGATCGCGGCATCAAGGTCGTCACGCACGAGGCGGACAACGCCAAGAACACGATGGTCGATCTCGAGGCCTTCGATAACGCAGCGTACGGCGCCGCGCTCAATGACAGGCTTGCCAGCTGCATGAAGAGCGAGGGCAAGTGGGCTACGCTCGTCGGCTCGCTCGGCAGCCGCTCGCAGGTGCAATGGGCCGAAGGCGGCATCGCCGAGGCGAAGGCGAAGTATCCGAAGATGCAGCTCGTCGAGCACAACCTCGAGACCAACAACGACGGCACGCGTGCCTACGAAGTGGCCAAGGAAGTGCTGCGCAAGCATCCGGACATCAAGGGCTTCCAGGGATCGTCGTCGCTCGACGTGCTCGGCATCGGGCGCGCCGTGGAAGAGGCGGGCCTGCAGGGCAAGGTCTGCGTATTCGGCACGGGCCTGCCGGGCGAAGCCGGCAAGTACCTCGAAAGCGGCGCGATCAACGGCATTGCGTTCTGGGATCCGAAGCTGGCCGGCGAGGCGATGAACAAGATCGCGAAGATGCTCGTCGATGGCAAGACGTTCAAAGTCGGCGACACGCTGAATCTCGGCATGCCCGGCTATGAGAAAGTCGTGTTCAGCAAGGGGCCTGGCAAGGGCCTCATCGCACGCGGCCAGGGTTGGGTGAGCGTCGACAAGGCCAACTACAAGCAATACAACTTCTGATCGGCGCGTGAGTCGTGCGCCCGGCAGTACCGGCCGGGCGCGCTTCCTCGTTTCGATTGCGAGCGGAATCACGATGAATGAGCATCAGGCCAGCGAGCCGTTGTTGCAAGTCGTAGGCGTACATAAGCGCTTCACCGGTGTGCATGCGCTGCGCGGGGTGACGCTTTCGTTCGCCCGCGGCCAGATCTATCACCTGTTGGGCGAAAACGGCTGCGGCAAGAGCACGCTCATCAAGATCATCTCGGGGGCTCAGCCGCCCGACGAGGGCGAGCTCGTGATCGAAGGCGCGCGGTACGCGCGGCTTTCGCCGTTGCAGGCGCTCGCGGCCGGTATCGAAACCGTCTATCAGGATCTCTCGCTGCTGCCGAATCTCAGCGTCGCAGAGAACGTGGCGCTCACGGCCGAGCTGGCCGAGCACGATGGCCGGCTCGCCCGCACGTTCGACCGGCACGTGCTGTTTTCGACGGCGCGGCGCGCGCTCGAAGCGGTGGGTCTGCCCAGCGACGCCGAATTCCAGCGCACGCTGATCGAGCAGCTCCCGCTCGCGACGCGCCAGCTCGTTGCGATCGCTCGCGCGATCGCGAGCGAAGCGAAGTTCGTCATCATGGACGAGCCGACGACGTCGCTGACGCAAAAGGAGGTCGCCAATCTGATCGAGGTGCTCGACACGCTGCGCGGGCAAGGCGTCACGGTACTGTTCGTGAGCCACAAGCTCGACGAATGTTTTGCGATCGGCGGCGAGGTCATCGTCATGCGCGACGGGCAGAAGGTCGCGCAAGGCCCGATCGCCGATTACTCGAAGGCGCAGCTCTCGGAGCTGATGACGGGGCGCACGCTTTCGGAAGAGCGCTATCGCGATGCGGCCAGCTCGCACGCGGAGGTGGTCCTCGACGTGCGAGAACTTGGGCGGCGCGAGCAGTTTCGTCAGGTCTCGTTCGCGCTGCATCGCGGCGAGATTCTCGGCGTGACCGGTTTGCTCGACTCGGGGCGCAACGAGCTTGCGCGCGCGCTCGCGGGCGTGAGTCCCGCCGATACGGGCACCGTCACGCTCGAAGGTCGGCGCGTGACGCTTTCGACGCCGGCCGATGCCAAGCGCCACCGAATCGGCTATGTACCGGAAGACCGCTTGAGCGAAGGGCTCTTTCTCGACAAGTCGATTCGTGAAAACGTCATCACGGCGATGATTTCGAGCTTGCGCGACCGTTTTGGCCAGATCGACCGCAAGCGCTCGCGCGCATTGGCCGTCGATACGGTGAAGGAACTCCAGATCGCCACGCCCGACATCGACAAGCCTGTGCAGTCGCTCTCGGGCGGCAACCAGCAGCGCGTGCTGATCGGCCGCTGGCTTGCGATCGATCCTCACGTGCTGATCCTGCATGGGCCCACGGTTGGCGTCGACGTCGGATCGAAGGACATCATCTACCGGATCATGCAGCGGCTTTCTCAGCGCGGCATCGGCATCTTGCTGATCAGCGACGATCTGCCCGAGCTGCTGCTCAATTGCGATCGAATCCTGATGATGAAAAAAGGCCGCATTGCGGGGGAATATCGTGCCGAAGGGCTGACCGAGGCGGCGCTGTATCAGGCGCTGTTGGCGGAAGCGGGGCCGGCGCAGGCGGAGCCAGTATGAGCATCAATCAAACGATGAGTACCCCGAACACGAACGCACTGGAGCTGTCCCGCAATACGCGGGCGGCGGGCTGGCGTGCACGGCTCGCGCGCAACCCCGAGTGGTTCACTGCCGCGTTGATCGCGGTGACTTGTGTAGTCGTGACCTCGCTCAATCCGCGCTTTTTGCAATGGGCGACGTTGTTCGACATGCTGCATTCGGCGACGACGATGTCGCTGTTCGCGCTCGGCACGCTCGTCGTGCTCGCTTCCGGCGGCATCGACGTGTCGTTCACCGCCATCGGCGCGCTGACGATGTACGCCATTACGAAGGCCGTATTTGCATGGTGGCCCGACGCGCCGTTTGCGTTGATCCTGGCGACAGGTGCTATCGGGGGCGTGCTGCTCGGGTTGCTCAACGGCGTACTCGTCTATCGGTTGAAGGCGCCGTCGCTGATCGTGACGATCGGCACGCAGTATCTTTACCGCGGTGTCTTGCTGACTTTCATCGGCACGACGTTCTTCATGAACATCCCGCACAGCATGGACCGCTTCGGCCGCATACCGCTCATCGCCTATCGGACGGCCGACGGATTGCATGCGGTGCTGCCGATCTCGGTGATCGCGCTGGTCGTTGCGGCGCTCGCGACGTGGTGGCTGCTCAACCGGACGATGATGGGGCGCGCGGTCTATGCGATGGGCGGGAGTCTCGCCATTGCCGAGCGGCTCGGCTACAACCTGCGGGCCGTGCATCTGTTCGTATTCGGCTATACGGGTTTTCTTGCGGGCATCGCCGGCATTCTGCACGTATCGAACAATCGGATTGCGAATCCGTTCGACCTCGTAGGCTCCGAACTCGATGTGATCGCGGCGGTCATTCTCGGCGGTGCCCGCATCACCGGGGGCAGCGGTACGGTCATCGGGACGCTGCTCGGCGTCGTGCTCGTGACGCTCGTCAACAATGTGCTGATTCTCATTGGCGTGCCGAGCACTTGGCAGAAAGTCATCGTCGGCGCGTTCATTTTGGTCGCCGGGACACTATTCGTGTTGCGCCGGCGCGGTTGACGAGACGCGGTGCGCGGGGCGGCGGCCCGCTCACCGATGCGTCAAGCCTTGCGCTTGCGCAGCGTCTGGCCCGTTTCGGTGATGATCGAATCGAAATCGCCGAGCTGCGAAAAGCGCACGGCTTTGACGACGCCGAATTTGCTCGAATCGGCCACGAGGTGCCGCTCGACCGCGTTATCCATCGCCGCTTGCTTCAATGCCACTTCGTGGAAATTCCAGCAGGTGACCCCGCGCGTCTCATCGATGCCGCCTGCCGAAATGAATGCCTTGTTGATCCCCATGCGGCGCAGCATCTCCAGACTTTCGTCACCCGTGAACGAGTCGGAGGAGGGCACGTAGACGCCGCCCAGAAGGATCATGCGTACGTTCGGCATGCGCCGCAGAATCTCGGCAACGTTGAGCGAATAGCAGACGACGGTAATGTGCATCGTGGCCGGTATCAGCCGGGCGAGCGAAGTCAGTGTCGTGCCGCAATCGATGAAGATCGTCTCGTGATCGGCGATCAGCGCGGCCGCATGCGCCGAAGCTTGTGCCTTGGCTTGGGCGAAGTGGTCCTTTTCCTGTTCGAGCGAATAGCCCGCCGCGTTCGGCACGTTGACCGCGCTGACGATATAGCCGCCGAGATAGGTAAAGCGCTCGGGATTCGCGGCAATATCGCGACGTACCGTCATTTCGGAAACGCCGAGCAGTGAAGCTGCGTCGCGCAGACGCATGACGTTGTGCTTGGCGAGCGCGTCGGCGAGCGAGCGCAGGCGTTCGGTCTTGAGCATAGGAACTTGGGTCTGGCCGCTGCCGTCGTTTTCGTAGTGGGCACCGATAACAGGGGCGTTATTTTTATATCGGCGGTATGAGCGGATTATAACAATTGCGCGCGAGGATTGGCAGGCGGCGGGGGCGGGGGATGTTGTGCGCCCGGCAGCCGCCGCTATCTCGGCGACCGCTGCCGGTCAATATGCGGTTCAGGGCGCTGCGATGACATCCGTGCGATTGGCCGTGGTCGTATTGGTCCGGACGAAGAACGGCAGGAATGAGGTTCCGCGCGCGTCGAGTCCTTCGTAGTCGCCCACGAAATACCCTTCCGCGAACGGCGCGAGCTTCAGATCGAACGACCCCGCCAGATGCACTTCATTCCCGAAACTCGCCCCGCCATTGGTCGACGTCGTCTGCCAATAGTCGGTCGGTAGCGTCGTCGTGTTACCGGCCGCCAAGTTGCGCAAGTCGTAATATGTCACGGCGACGGTGCCCGACGAATTGACGCGGACCGCCGGGTTGAACGCGACCCGCCCCGTTGCCGTATTCACGCGTGCGGGCGCGCTCCATGTTGCGCCGCCATCGGTCGATGTCGAGATCGCGATCTCGTCGTACTGCCCGCCGCTGAAGCGCGCGTCTTGCCAGACGACGTACAGCTGACCCGTCGCCGGATCGATCGCCGGCTCGGGGATGATGTCACCCGTGCGCAACGGCTCGTTCGTGTTCGGATCGACGACGTCCACCGTGCGCAGATCGGCAATGAGTTTGGGCTTCGTCCACGTCGCGCCATCGTCGGTCGACTTGATGAACGCGACGTTATACGGGGTCCCGTTCGAAGGCGAGGTAATCAGATTGAAGAAATCATAGAGCGTGCCGTTGCGTGGATCGACGACGATCTGGTTGCCTATCGTCTGTTGCCGCGACGGCACTTTTACGATTTCGGCAGGTGAACTCCAGGTGAGCCCACCGTCTACCGTCTTCGAAAAGAGCGTTGGCCCGCGATAGGCCGTCGTATGCAAGTTCGCGTACGGATTGCCGTTGGGCAGCTCGAGCCGATCCCATACGGCGTAGGCCACGCCGGCTTTCGTCGGATTGGCTGTGACCGACTCCTTATCGTTGAAAAATTGCAGCGAGGGCTCGTTATCGGCAATGATCACGCTCAGATTGCCCCATGTCTTTCCGCCATCTTTCGAAACGGCCGCGGCGACCGCATTGTTGTTGTTCGATTGATTGAACGAGATCGACACGCTATAAGCCGTTCCGTCGGGACCGATGGATACCCAGGGATCGGACGCGCGCTCATAGCCAAGTCCGCCGGCGCAGGCGGAGAACGGAAGATTCGTCTGGGCCCAGGTTTGGCCGCCGTCGAACGAATAGCCGGCCACGAGGCCGTGCGCACCGCCATTGGACCACCGGTCCTGTTGCCAGGCACCGATCACATTCGACGGATTGGCCGGGTTGACCGCTACCCAGGGTTCCACTTCCGCGTTGACGTAGTTAGTGCCCGGGCCACCGATCGTGCAGGAGGCGAATGGGCTCGGTCCTGATACCACCACCGGATCGACGGCTGCGGCCGTGGCCGCAGCCGAGGCCGCCGCCATCACTACCGCAGCCGGAATAGCGCGCATGAACGTACGAGGCTTGTATTTGAGTCGCATGGAAGACACCCCTTTCGATGCGACCCGCGTCAGCCAGCCGGAGGTGCCGCTGCAAAAACGCATGACATGGCAAGTCTTGCGCCCCGTTCGTCCGAGTTTCGACGATTGCATCCTCGGCGTGCCTCACGTCATTGTGCTTTTTTGCTCGCCAAACACACTACCGCTTCAACTGCCGCAGGGCCGCAAGCGCTGGAAACGCCAGCGCGTCGGTCGCCGCGTCGTCCAGGCACGGCATGAGCGCCGCGACTGGGACGGACCTGCCGCTTACGGGCGAGCCTGACCTCGCCGGGAACGGCAAATGCACTTTAGGTAATCCGCGAGTCCGCATCGCGAAATTTTTGTAACAATTCTTGGGGGCGAGAAAAAGGCGGCCGCTGGGGCCGCCTACTACGAAGATGCGTAAGCGCGCGGTTATTGCGGCAGCGTAGGAATCATCCAGCTCAACACGTGCTGCTGCAGGAATACGAGTATGCCGAGCAGCAGCGTCAGAAAGACGCTGTGCCAGAACGTGCGTGCGAAGACCACGCCTTCCTGACCTTTGAGATCGGTCGTCGACACACCGGTCGCGATGTTTTGCGGTGAGATCATCTTGCCCATCACCCCGCCCGACGAGTTCGTCGCGGCGATCAGGACGGGATCGAAGCCGAGCTGCCGCGCCGCCACGACCTGCAGATTGCCGAAGAGCGCATTGCCGGAGGTATCGCTGCCCGAGAGGAACACCGCGACCCAGCCCAGCGTCGCGGAGACGAGCGGGAACAGCGCACCGGTCGACGCCACGCCCAGACCGAGCGTGTAGCTCATGCCGGAATAATTGAGCAGGTAGGCGAGGCCGACGATGAGCATGACCGTCGCGATGGCGATGCGCGTCTGCCTCCACGTGTCGGCGACGCACACGAAGAAATCCGCCACCGAAAGGCGCGTCCAGGCGGCCGTGATGACCGCGGAAAGCAGAATCGCGGTACCCGTGCCGAGCGGCTGGAAGTCCCAGATCGCCGCGTAGGACTTGTGATAGAGCGTCATATAGACGGCATTGTGCAAGCCTGGCCATTTGACCTTGACGTCGCCGATGGCCGCGATGCTCGCATGCACCCAGACGATCACGATGACCGACACGACGAGCCATGGCAGCCAGCCGCCCCAGCCGATACGGGCCTGTCCGGTTGCGCGCACCATCGCCGCGGCGCCGTTGCGCGAGATGGCGAAGCGCGGATCCGGCTCGGGCTTCCATACTTTGAGGAATCCGATCGTCACGATCAGCGAGGAGAGCGACGAGAACACGTCGGTCAATTGATAGCCGAGATAGTTCGACGTGACGAACTGGGCGAGCGCGAAGCTGCCGCCAGAGACGAGCAGCGCGGGCCAGAGTTTGCCGATCGAGCGCGCGCCGCCGTAGATGCCGACGACGTAAAACGGCAGCAACAGCGCGAAAAACGGCAACTGCCGGCCGACCATCGCGCCGAGCGTAGCCGGGGGCAGCGCCGTCACGGCGCCGAGCACCGTGATCGGTACCCCGAGCGCGCCGAATGCGACGGGCGCCGTGTTGAAGATGAGCGTGAAGGTCAGTGCTTCGAGCGCCGGAAAACCGAGGGCGATCAGCAAGGCGCTCGTGATGGCGACGGGCGTGCCGAAGCCGGAAATCCCTTCGAGCAGACAGCCGAACGAGAATGCGACGACGAGCAGCACGAGCCGGCGGTCGTCGGGCAGGTGATCGAGCATCCATTGCCGGAACTGATCGAAGCGCCCGGAGCGCACGGCGATGTTGTACAGCAGCAGCGCGTTGAAGACGATCCACATGACGGGGATCAGCGCGAGCGCCATGCCTGCGCCGACCGCGTTGAACGCGAGGCTGGCCGGCATACCCCAGATACCGATTGCGATGGCGAGGCCGGCGACGAGCGCCGCGAGCGACGCCTGCCAGGCCGGCCGGCGCAAGACGCCAAGCATGATGAGTGCGACGGCGATCGGCACCGCGGCTACGAGAAACGACAATAACAGCGAGTTGCCGACCGGTGTCAACGGCTGCGCGAATAACGTGCCGGGCGGTAAGGCCAGAGTGGTATTCACTTTGTCTCCTTTATTGAGCCCGCGAGGGCTTTTCTTCGGTAACGGCTGGAGTGCTCGACTGGCTCGCGAAAGCCGTTTTCTCGCGATACGACGTTTGCTTCGCCTCCTTGACGGATGTCCGCTATCGGACTTGCATGGCATCGTTCGCTGCGCGCCCGCGCATCGCCCCATATCTCGAGGCGCGGGCGGCAGGCCGACCGATGGAGGGTCTGATCAATGCCTGAAACTGCGTTTGTACTCGAGCCGGAAGTTGTGCAGCAGCGGTTCGGTATACCCGCTCGGTTGCTGCCGGCCTTGCAGCGCGAGCGCACAGGCGGCCTTGAACGCCACCGATGCGTCATACTCGGGCGCCATCGGCCGGTAGTTCGGATCGCCGGCGTTTTGCTTGTCCACGACGACGGCCATCCGGCGGAACGTTTCCTCGACGAACGATCGGTCGATGACGCCATGATGGAGCCAGTTCGCAATATGCTGGCTCGAGATGCGCAGCGTCGCGCGATCCTCCATCAGACCAATATTGTGGATGTCAGGCACCTTCGAGCAGCCGACCCCTTGATCGATCCATCGCACGACGTAGCCCAGGATGCCCTGTGCGTTGTTTTCGACTTCGTTGCGGATCTCGTCTTCGGACCATTCGGCTTTTTCGACGACTGGAACGGTCAGCAACCCTTCGAGCAATGCATCGCGCTCGCTCGCGTAATCGATGCCTTCGAGCGATCGCTGGACGGCCTGCACATCGACCTCGTGATAGTGCAGCGCATGAAGCGTCGCGGCGGTAGGCGAGGGCACCCAGGCCGTATTCGCACCCGCGCGCAGTTGGGCGGCCTTTTGTTCGAGCATGGCGTGCATCAGATCGGGCATCGCCCACATCCCCTTGCCGATTTGCGCGCGAGTCCGCAGACCGCAGGCAATGCCGACGAGCACGTTATGGCGCTCGTACGCGGCGATCCACTTCGAATTCTTCATATCGCCCTTGCGCAGCATCGGCCCTGCTTCCATGCCGGTATGAATTTCATCGCCCGTGCGGTCGAGAAAGCCCGTGTTGATGAACGCGACGCGGCCGCTCGCCGCGGCGATGCACGCGGCGAGATTCAGGCTCGTGCGGCGCTCCTCGTCCATGATGCCCATCTTGATCGTATGACGCGGCAAACCGTAAAGGTCTTCCACGCGATCGAACAACTCGTTGGCGAACGCCACTTCGGCGGGCCCGTGCATCTTCGGCTTGACGATATATATCGCGCCGGTGCGCGAATTCGTCTTGCGGCTGCGGTCGTGCAGCGCGCACAGCGTGGTCACGACGGCGTCGAGGATGCCCTCGGGAATCTCGTTGCCGTCGCGATCGAGCACCGCCCCGTTCGTCATCAGATGGCCGACGTTGCGCACGAACAGCAGCGAGCGGCCATGCAGCGCGAGCGTGCCGCCATCGGGCGCGCGATAGCTGCGATCCGCATTGAGCCGGCGCGTGAACGTGGTGCCGCCCTTCGAGACGGACTCGGTCAGCGTGCCTTGCATCAGGCCGAGCCAGTTGCGATAGAGCAGGACTTTGTCTTCGGCATCGACGGCCGCGACCGAATCCTCGCAATCGATGATCGTCGTGACCGCCGCTTCGAGTACGACGTCCTTGACATGCGCTGGGTCCGTGCGGCCGATGGGTGCGTCGGCATCGATCTGGATCTCGACGTGCAGCCCGTTGTGCTTGAGCAGGATGGCGGAAGGGGATTCGGGCTCGCCCTGATAGCCGACGAACCCAGACGGTTCGGCGAGCGACGTGACGCCCTTGGCCGTTTCCACGCTCAATTGGCCGTCCCGTACGGCATAGCGCGTCACATCGCGGTGCGAGCCGTTCGCGAGCGGCGCCACTTGATCGAGAAACGTGCGAGCGTACGCGATCACCTTTGCGCCGCGCACGGCGTTGTAAGCACCCGAGCGCGTCGCGCCGCCGTCTTCGGGCAGCGCATCGGTGCCGTAGAGGGCATCGTAGAGGCTGCCCCAGCGAGCGTTTGCCGCGTTCAGTGCGTAACGCGCGTTCGAGAGGGGTACGACCAGTTGCGGCCCGGCCTGTTCCGAGATTTCGGCGTCCACGTCTGCTGTGCCGATCTGAAAACGCGGCGGCAGCGGCGCGAGATAGCCGATCTGCTCGAGAAACGCGCGGTAGCCCGCGAGATCGCGCACGGGGCCCGGGTGGGTGCGGTGCCATTCGTCGAGCGCCGTCTGAAGGCGTTCGCGCTCGGCGACGAGCGCGCGGTTTGTCGGCGCCAACTCGTGCACGAGCGCCGAAAAGCCTTGCCAGAACGCGGCGGCATCGAGGTCCGTGCCGGGCATCGCCTCGTCTTCGATGAAGCGGCTGAGCGCTGGGGCGACGCGCAGCCCGTGATGGTCGATCGGATTGTCCATGGTCGGTCAGTCAGTATGCGGGTTGACTTGCTGATACGTTGAGAAGAGGAAACGGCTCAGACTGCGACGCGCGCGGCGCCGGCCTTGGCGACTTGCGCGTCCTGGTCGGACTTGACGCCCGACACGCCGAGCGCGCCGACGCATTGCCCATTCACGAGGATGGGCACGCCGCCTTCGAGCGTCGCGCTGATCGGCGCGCTGAGAAAAGCGACGCGTCCGCCATTGATCATGTCCTCGTAGAGCTTCGATTCGCGCCGCCCGAGCGCCGCGGTGCGGGCCTTTTCGGTGGCGAGGTAAGCGCTCGATGGCGATGCGCCGTCGAGCCGTACGAGGCCGAGCGGATGGCCGCCGTCGTCGACGAGCGCGATGCTGACGGCCCAGCCGTGACGTTGCGCTTCGCTGCGGGCCGCGGCGAGGATGTCGTCGATTTCGGCAAGACCGAGTACCGGTTTGGTTTGCATGTCGTGTGCTCTCTGGTGGTTCGTCGTTCAGCCTAGTTTTCGCGGTGCGAGAGGCGTGCCGCTGGAACGTGCAGAGAACAATGTACCGCGATCCGGCCCGCGCCGGTGCGTTGCGGCTCCGCCGTCTCGTGCGGCGGCAGACGAACAAAGGCCGCTGATGCTGTTTCCAGCGTCAGCGGCCTCAACCACCTGCTACGTACAGATACTGCGTGCTGCCAAGCGGCCTTGGGCGGAAACTCAGGTGCCCGCGCCGTTCCCCCGGTTCCAGGATGTAACCCCGTGCTGCTGATTGCGATGATCCGAACTGCGAGCTACGGTGATGCGACTGCGTACTGCCAACTGCCGGTGATGCGACTGCGGCGATACCACTACATCGGACGAACTTCGTTGGTGCAACTGGCCTTCAGGTACTTTGAATCGCCACACGAGGGGAGCGTGTGGATGGAGCCAACGTCTCGCCCCATGGAAAAAAGTGTAGGCCCCGGCGCGGCAATTCAATTGGTCGAAACGAGCGCTCAATCGCGCCCAATTCGACCAATCGATGCGCGAGTGCTCCTCCGGGTTTGTCCTGATTAGGAGCTGCAGGGCAAACTTGTATGATGACCTCATCACCTGATGATGAGCGACGCCTGTTATGTCCCGCCCCATGTTCGAGAAGATTCCCGTGCGTGCCCTGAGCGACACGGTCGCGCAGCAATTGCTCAAGCAGATCGAAAAGGGCACGTTCGCGCGAACCGGGAAACTTCCGACGGAAGCCGTGCTGGCGCAAGAGTTCGGCGTGAGCCGAACCGTTATTCGCGAGGCCGTGTCGCGTCTGAAGAACGAAGGCGTGGTCGAGCCACGCCAGGGCAGTGGCGTGTTCATCGTCGAGCGGGCCGGCATCCGGCCGTTGCGGATCGATTATGCGGAGGCGGTGGAGCCGAGCGCCGTCGTGCAAATCCTCGCACTGAGGCGCGCGATCGAAGCGGAAGTCGCCTCCGAGGCTGCGATGCGCCGTACCGCGGCCGATATGGCGGCTATCGATGCAGCCCTCGCCAAGATCGACGCGGCGGTGGCGGAGGGAGACGACGGCGTCGCCGAAGACGTTGCGTTTCACCGTGCCATCGCCGTGGCGACGGGCAATCCGTACTTCCTCAAGACGCTGACGTTCCTCAATCAATACCTGGAAGCGGGCACTGTGGTGACGCGTCGCAACGAGGCGCTGCGCGGCGACTTTGCGCGCCAGGTGCGCGAAGAACATGCCGCGATCGTGGCCGCGATTCGTGCTGGCGACCCGATGGCCGCGCGCAATGCCGCCTGCACGCACATGTACAACGCCGCTCGGCGGCTGGCAGAAGCCGGAATCTGCCGCTGAGCTTCATCGCGCGTCGTCGAGCGGGCGGCGTGCGCTTCAATTCAGTAGGACTCCTTATTATCTGCAGAGGTCGAGCATGTCGAGAAATGTCGGTGTTATTGGGCTGGGTGCCATGGGCCTCGGCGTGGCCCGATCGTTATTGCGCGCCGGGTTCACCGTGCATGGGTGCGACGTGCGCCGCGACGTGCTCGATGCGTTCGCCGCACAGGGCGGCGTCGCCTGCGCCGACCCGGCGGAACTCGGACGCCGTTGCGAGGTGGTTTTGACGCTCGTCGTCAATGCCGCGCAGACCGATGCAGTGCTCTTCGGTGAGAACGGCGCCGTACCGGCGATGTCGCGCGGCGGTGTCGTCATCGCGAGTGCGACCGTGGCACCCGAGTATGCCGTTGCGCTCGGCAAGCGTATCGAGGCGGCGGGGCTGCAAATGCTGGACGCGCCCGTGTCAGGCGGCGCCGCGCGGGCCGCATCGGGCGAGATGACGATGATGACGTCGGGGCCGGCCGCCGCGTACGAGGGCTGCAACGACGTGCTCGAAGCGATCGCCGCAAAAGTGTATCGGCTGGGCGCGGCGCACGGTATCGGCTCGAAAATCAAGATCGTCAATCAGTTGCTGGCGGGCGTCCACATTGCCGCGGCGGCCGAGGCCATGGCACTGGGTCTGCGCGAGGGCGTGGACCCCGAGGCGCTCTACGAGGTCATCACGCATAGCGCCGGCAACTCCTGGATGTTCGAAAACCGGGTGCCGCACATCCTTGCGGGCGATTTCACACCGTTGTCGGCCGTCGACATCTTCGTGAAGGATCTCGGCCTCGTGCTCGACACCGCGCGGCGGAGCAAATTCCCATTGCCGCTCTCGGCTGCGGCGCATCAGATGTTCATGACGGCATCGAGCGCTGGCCACGGCGGCGAGGACGATTCGGCCGTGATCAAGGTGTTCCCAGGCATCGACCTGCCGGCGGGCGGCCGCAATAACGACAAAGAGGCCGCGCAATGAGCGGGGCACAGCCAGGGCGTGCGCTGCTGGGATGCATCGCCGACGATTTCACCGGTGCGACCGATCTTGCGAACATGCTTGTGCGCGGCGGCATGCGCACGGTTCAAACGATCGGTGTACCCGAGACCCCTGAAGTTGCCGCGGCCGCACGTGGTGACGACGCACTCGTGGTTGCACTCAAGTCGCGCACGATCGATGCGGCCGATGCGATCTCTCAGTCGCTCGCCGCGCTCGAATGGCTGCGCGCGCAAGGTTGCCGTCAGTTCTTCTTCAAATATTGTTCGACTTTCGATTCGACCGATGCAGGCAACATCGGCCCGGTGGCCGAGGCGCTCCTCGATGCCCTCGCCGATCTGCCCGGCAGCGGTTTGACCATTGCCTGTCCCGCTTTTCCGGAAAACGGACGCACCGTTTATCGAGGACATCTGTTCGTCGCCGATGCGCTCCTGAACGAGTCGGGTATGGAGAACCATCCGCTCACGCCGATGCGCGATCCCAATCTCGTGCGCGTGCTCGAACGGCAAACCCAGGGCGCAGTCGGGCTCGTGCGCTATGACGCGGTTGCGCGCGGCAGCGATGCGGTGCGCGCCGCTTTGGCGGCCGAACAGGCCAAAGGCGTGCGCATTGCGATTGCCGATGCGATATCCGACAGCGATCTGCACACGCTGGGCGCGGCATGCGCCGATATGGCGCTCCTGACGGGCGGCTCGGGTCTCGCGCTCGGTCTGCCGGAGAACTTTCGTCGCGCGGGGTTGCTGTCAGCGGCGCGCGATGCGGGGGCATTGCCGCGCGTCGATGGCGGTGCGGCCGTGCTGGCCGGCAGTGCATCGAGAGCGACGCTTGCGCAAGTGGCGGCGTGGCGGGCGTCTCGCCCCGCTTTTCGCATCGATCCGCTCGCGCTGGCCCACGGCGAGCCGCTCGTCGAACGGGCAGTGGCTTTCGCACGAGAGCACTTCGATGCATCGGCACCCGAGCCGGTACTCGTCTATGCCACGGCCACACCTGACGAGGTGCGGGCCGCCCAACACGAGCTCGGCGTCGAGCGCGCCGGAGCACTCGTCGAAGCCGCGCTTGCATCGATCGCCCGCGCGCTTCATGCGCTGGGCGTACGCAGGTTCGTCGTCGCAGGCGGCGAGACATCCGGCGCCGTCGTGCAAGCGCTCGGCGTGCGCGCGCTGCGCATCGGCGCACAAATCGATCCGGGTGTGCCCGCAACGGTGAGTATCGGACCGACCCCGCTCGCGCTGGCGCTCAAGTCGGGCAACTTCGGCGGCGTCGACTTTTTCGAGAAGGCGCTGCGTCAACTCGGCGGAGCGGCGTCATGACGGTCTTGCTCAATTTGCGGCAGGCTGAATCCGCGGCGCGCGAAGAGATTTGCGCGACCGGTGCGAGCCTCTACGCGCGAGGCTATACGGTCGGCACGGCGGGGAACATCAGTGCGCGACTGGACGACGGCTGGCTCATCACGCCGACCGACGCATGCCTCGGTCGGCTCGATCCGGCGCGCATTGCCAAGGTCGATCTGGACGGGCACCCCGTTTCGGGGGACAAGCCGTCGAAAACGCTTGCGCTGCATCGTGCGATCTATGAGGCGAGTCCCGCGTCGCGCGGCATCGTCCATACGCATTCGACGCAGCTCGTGGCACTCACGCTCGCCCGGCCCGAGGCGGGCGGTGTATGGCGCGAGGACGACGTACTGCCGCCGATCACGCCGTACTACGTGATGAAAGTGGGCCATGCGCCGCTGATCCGTTACCGCCGACCTGGCGACAGCGAAGTTGCACGAGAAGTCGCCGCGCTGGCGGCAACCGTGCGAGCCGTCCTGCTCGAACGGTTGGGGCCCGTGGTCTGGGAGCGTTCCGTTTCGCACGCTTCGTATGCGCTCGAGGAATTCGAAGAGACAGCGCGGCTGTGGCTCATGACGACGCCGCGCCCGGAACCGCTCGACGAAACGGCGCTCGACGAATTGCGGCAGACGTTCGGCGCCCGCTGGTAGCGCGGCAGACCCGGCGTAGCAGTGCAGCACCACAGATCCAACGAAGCCGGCGGCCCGCATCCGCGCGACCCGCGAAGGCAAATATAGGAGACATTCGATGGGAATCACCCAAGCCCCGCATGCGGCGCTATCCGGCGCCAGCCCGGCCGTCCCGCCCGGCGCGCTCGCCGCTCCGCTGCCGCCTGCCAGCGCTGAACTCGAGGGCGCATACCGCCGCGTGTTCTGGCGCATCGTTCCGTTTCTCATGCTTTGCTACGTGGTCGCCTATCTCGATCGCGTCAATGTCGGTTTCGCCAAGCTGCAGATGTCTCAGGATCTTGGTTTCAGCGAGACCGTGTTCGGCCTCGGCGCCGGGATCTTTTTCTTCGGTTACTTTCTTTTCGAACTGCCGAGCAACTTGCTGATGCATAAGCTCGGCGCACGAATCTGGATCGCTCGAATCATGATTACATGGGGGATCCTGTCGGGTCTCTTCATATTCGTGAAGACGCCGATGCAGTTCTATGTATTGCGCTTTGCGCTGGGATTGGCCGAGGCCGGCTTTTATCCGGGCGTGATCCTTTACCTGACCTACTGGTTTCCGTCGCACCGGCGCGCCAGGATCATCGCGGTGTTCATGTCCGCGATCCCGCTGTCGGGCATCTTCGGAAATCCGCTGTCCGGTTGGATCATGCAGACGTTTCACGGAACCCACGGCTTCGGCGGCTGGCAGTGGATGTTCATCATCGAAGCGTTGCCGGCACTCGCGATCGGTGTCGCGACGATCCTGTACCTCGACAACGGCATCGCTCATGCAAAATGGCTCTCGGCGCGCGAGAAATCGTTGCTCGAAGCCGAAATTGCCGCGCAGCCGCAGCAGCATCGCGACGCGGGCGCGCATCGGCTCGGTGCCGTTTTTCGCGACGCGCGTCTGTGGTGGATGTCGTTGATCTACTTCTGCTTCGTCACCGGGCAATACGGTCTGACGTTCTGGATGCCGACGCTCGTGAAGGCGACCGGCGTATCGGGCGCATTCAATATCGGGCTCATCAGCGCGGTTCCCTTCCTGTTCGCGATCGTCGTGATGAATGTATTCGGGCATAGTGCGGACAAGCGCCGCGAGCGCCGCTGGCATCTGATCGTCCCCGCATTGGCGGCCGCTATCGGTTTCGTCATCGCAGCCTCGTATGTGCAGAACACCGTCGTGGCCGTCACGTTCCTCGCACTTGCCGCGGGCGGCGTGCTGACCTGCGCGCCGCTTTTCTGGTCGCTGCCCACCGCGTTCCTCTCGGGCACCGCCGCCGCGGCCGGTATCGCGATCATCAATTCCGTCGGCAATCTGGCCGGATTCGCGAGCCCCTATATGATCGGCTATCTCAAAGATCTCACGCACAGCACGAGCTCGGGCATGTATGTGCTGGCAGCGACACTCGTGCTCGGCGCGCTAGCCGTCTGGCTGACGCCCGCGAGGCTCGTGAATCGCTGAGTCGGGCAGCGTGCGGCGCGCGCTCGGGCGAGCGCCGCGACGTTGCACGCGATGCGCCCCTCGACACTGAAAGGAGTCCTATCATGCCGCGCTTCGCCGCGAATCTGACGATGATGTACAACGAGTATGCGTTCCCCGATCGCTTCGCCGCCGCGGCGAGGGACGGGTTCGCGGCCGTCGAGTACCTGTTTCCCTACGATTTTTCCGCGCAGGAGTTGAAAGCCCGGCTCGACGCCAACGGTCTCGTGCAGGCGCTTTTCAATGCGCCGCCCGGCGACTGGGCAGCGGGCGAGCGCGGTTTGGCATCGTTGCCCGGGCGGGAGGAAGCCTTCGCCCGGGGCGTCGATCGTGCGCTCGAGTACGCTGCCGTGCTAGGCAACGACAAGATCCATGTGATGGCCGGGCTAGCCGGCCCCGGGGACGATCGTGCGCGTCATCGCGACACCTATTTGAGCAATCTCGCGCTCGCCGCTGACAGGGCGCGCAGCGCCGGCATCACGATCTTGATCGAGCCGATCAATACACGCGATATGCCCGGCTATTTCCTTATCCGGCAAGACGACGCCCAGGCGATCTGCCGCGAGATCGGAGCGCCGAATCTGAAGGTGCAGTTCGATTGCTATCACTGCCAGATCGTCGAGGGCGACCTCGCAACCAAGCTCGAGCGCGACATCGCGGGCATCGGACATATCCAGATCGCGGGCGTTCCCGAGCGGCACGAGCCGGATATCGGCGAGCTCAACTATCCGTATCTGTTTTCGCTCATCGACGCATTGGGTTACGACGGCTGGATCGGCTGCGAATATCGGCCGCGCGCGGGCACGTCCGAGGGGCTCGGCTGGTTCGCTCCATACAAGCGCTAGGCGCCATCGCCCAGCGGCACGAATCGTCAGGATGCCAAACGAACTGAAAGTGGACGACGAGGGATATTCCAGATGAAGGTACTGATCACCGGAGGTGCGGGCTTTCTCGGTCAGCGGCTCGCGCGCAGGCTGCTCGATGAGGGCGCACTGCCCGATTCGCAGGGCCGCACCCAACCCATCGACGAATTGACGTTGCTCGATGTCGTGCCCGCTCCGAGCGCGGGCGATACGCGCGTGCGCAGCGTAGTCGGCGATATTGCCGAGCGGCACGTGCTCGAAGACGCGATCGATCCGGACACTTGCGCGATTTTTCATCTGGCGGCGATCGTGAGCGGTCAGGCGGAAGCGGACTTCGATCTCGGCATGCGGATCAACCTCGCCGCGTCGCGCCAATTGCTCGAGGTCTGCCGCGCACGGGGACATCGTCCGCGCGTCGTGTTCACGAGCTCGGTCGCGGTCTACGGCGGAGCCCTGCCCGAGATCGTGCGCGACGACACCGCGCTCGATCCGCGCTCTTCGTACGGAATGCAAAAGGCGGTCGCCGAGCTGCTGCTCGCCGATTACACCCGCCGCGGCTTCGTCGACGGCCGCGTCCTGCGGTTGCCGACCATCAGCGTGCGGCCGGGGCGGCCCAATGCCGCAGCGTCCTCGTTTGCGAGCGGTATCGTGCGCGAGCCGTTGGCCGGCGAGACCGCCGTGTTGCCGGTCGACCCGGCAACGCGCCTGTGGCTGCTTTCGCCGCGGGCCGCGATCGAAGCCTTGGTGCACGGTTATGCGCTCGATGCGTCGCTGCTTGGTGAAAGGCCGATCGTCAATTTGCCGGGCTTGTCCGTCAGCGCCGCGCAGATGGTCGATGCGCTGCGCGAGGTGGCAGGCGACGCCGCTGCCGGGCGCGTCGTTTATCGACGTGACGAACGTATCGAGCGCATCGTCGGCAGTTGGCCGGGACGGTGGGACACGAGACGTGCGGAATCGCTTGGGTTTATCGGCGACCGTGACTTCGTCGATGTGATCCGGGCATACCTTGCGGACGATGCGCCACGCGCCTAGCACCCGAAACGCCGGCCCCATTTGATTTAAATCAATTAAAAAACGGGGTGCGTTTTAAACGGTTGGAAGATAACGGCCGCAATCGTTTGCGGATTATTTTTATTGCCATCGGGTTATGGAGCACTTCAGAAAGTAATTTACCCCGCCGTTATTGCCTTCAGTTACAAAGGAATGACGGCCATGGGATTGCCTGTACTCGTGGTGGACGACTCGACGCTCGCCCGCCGTTTGCTGATCAACGCGTTACCGGACGCGTGGGATATCGATGTGTCTCAGGCGTCGAACGGCTCCGACGCCATCGCGGCATACCGCGAAGGGCGCGCTTCGATCATGTTTCTGGACCTGACGATGCCGGGCATGACGGGTTTCGATGTCCTCGAAACGGTGCGTGCAGAAGGACTCGACAGCTTCGTCATCGTCGTATCCGCCGATATCCAACCCGAGGCGCGAGTGCGTGTGAAAGCACTGGGTGCCGTCGCCTTCGTCGAAAAACCCGTTTCCAGTGAAAAGCTGTTGCCCATCCTGAAAGAGTATGGACTCTATGAGTGACGCGATCTTGAGCGGCGACCGGCGCGACGCGCTTCAGGAGATCGCCAACATCGGGATGGGGCAGGCCGGGGCGAGACTGGCGGCATTGCTGGGCCGGTTCATTCATCTTTCCGTGCCGCGCATCCGCATGGTGGACACGGTTTCGTTACCGTCCGCCGTGCGCGACATGCTCGACTTTACCGAGCCTGTCACGGCGCTGCGTCAAAGCTTTCGCTGCGATATAGCCGGTGAAGCCATATCGTTGTTCGATAGCCGAGGCGCGGCGCACATGAAGTTCGTCTTCCGGACCGACGAGTCTGAACTCGCGTCGCCCGAGGAGGCCGACGAGCAGGATATCGAAGCGTTGTCCGATGTCGCCAATCTCATCGCAGGGGCCTGCCTGACGGGCCTGTTCGAGCAGATCGGGCAGGTGCCGACATTTACGCCGCCGCGCGTGATGGGCGCGCATCTCGATCTCGAAGACATCCTCAACCCGTCGAAATTGCCGTGGGACAGGGCGTTGCTGCTCGAGGTGACCTTGCAGACGGAAGATGGCGTGTTCGGATCGCATCTGCTGACGCTGATGACGGCGAAGGCGGTCGAGGCGCTGGTCGCCGCGCTCGACGGATTCCTCGCCAATCTCTGACGAAGTAGACGAGGCAGAGGCAGTCAATGGAAATGCCCGATACCGCCCGGCTTGCCGAGCTAGCGCTCGAGCGGGTTCAACTGGGGATTTTCGCGGTCGATCGCGACTATCGCATCGTGATGTGGAATCGCTTCATGTCCGAGCACAGCGGCGTTTGCGCCGAGGCCGCGCGCGGACGCAGCATCTTCGAATGCTTTCCCGATCTGCCGCATGCGTGGCTCAAGCGCAAGTTCGATACCGTGTTCCTGCTGCACAGCGGCTCGTTCTCGTCGTGGCAACACAGGCCGTGGCTGCTGCCGTTCGAACACGATTGCCCGATCACCGGATCGTTCGACCGCATGCAGCAGGATTGCGCGTTCATGCCGCTCATGGAAGACGGCCAGGTCGTGGCTGTCTGCGTGACGATTGCCGATGTGACGGAGCTTGCCGCCGCCTGGCGCGAAAAAGAGGCGGCGCTGGAAGCGCTGCGCGATTCGTCCGAGCGCGATGCGCTCACGGGCCTGTTCAATCGGCGCTACATCACACGGCGCCTCGAAGGCGAGTATCGCGCCTGGCAGGCGAGCGGCGAGGTGTTTTCCGTGTTGCTGTTCGACATCGACCACTTCAAACACGTCAACGATACGTACGGCCATCCGGCCGGCGACGCCGTATTGCGGCGGATCGCCGCGACCGTCGCGGATGAGATCGGCGACACGGGCGTACTCGCGCGCTTCGGCGGCGAGGAGTTCATGGTGATCCTTCCGCATTGCGATCCGGCCGGCTCGCGAGCGGCCGGCGAGCGCATTCGTCAAGCGATTGCCGGCGATGGGATCGTGCTGCCGGATGTGCGGCTGAGTGTGAGCGTCAGCGTCGGCTGCGCGACGGTGCGCGAGGGCGCGGCGAGCGTCGAGCTGCTCGTCGACGAGGCCGATCACGCGCTCTACGATGCCAAACGCGGCGGGCGCAATCGTGTCGCGGTGGCCGTGGCGCATGCTTGACGCAGCCGCGGCCGCTGCCGCGGCGCGAAATCTCTCGACGCGGCCGGTTGCCGATAAGCGCTGCGGCGTTCGAACGGTCGGCCGCGACTAACCCCTTTTTCGTATTGCCTCTCGCTGCTTCGCCTCTCGACGCAAACGTGCGGCGGCGTTCTCATAGCATCGATTTCCCTTCGTCACGGGTATATCTGGCACATGAGCTCTTCGATACGGGGCTTGGGGGGCACTCCGGAAAACAACGTCAATCGGCCTCCCGGCGATACGGCCTCGAAAGAGGTCATCAAACCGGGATCGCCGGCCGGGCGACCGGCTGCGCTGAGCGAGCTTCCGCATTTTCGGGGTATGAGCCAAGGGGCGTTGGCGAGGCGTGCCCAGCTTACGGGACCGGTACGCATCGATCTTTTTCCTGCGAGTGGGGGCCGGCCGCCGCTGCCTGCCGCCTATGCTTCGAAGGTTTCGCTCTCCAGGGCGCCGCTCGAATCCACCGGCCGCAAGACGACCGGCGACGCCCATTGGGCAACGGGATTTGCTGCGCGGGCACCGGAATGCGCAGCGTCGTTCATGAGCGATGTGAGGTACGAAGGCCCCGGCTTTCAGCATGACCCGCAACACTATGCGGGGGTTGGCCGTGGGGCCGGCGCGAATTTCCTGGCTTATTGCGCCGCGCTGGGCGAGCCTTTCCCGGGGCGACTGGGGCGCTTGGGCCTCGACTTCTATGAGGCGGTGGGCTATCGCCACGATTGGAACGTGGGCAGCGACCGCAAACCTCCGTTCTTACCGCACACCCTGCAACACTACGAACATGCGGCGCGCAATGCGCATTTCGACCCGTTCGAACGTCTGGTCGCGAAGATATATACGGCTGCGACAGCTCATCATGAGTCGGAGCGCGTGCGGGCCAAGTGGTACAAGTTGCTCGGCGATGCCGTGAAAGCGGGTGACGTGAACCGCGAGGAGGCAGCCGCAATGCTCTTGCAGTGTCAGATGTTTGCCGTCGTCGATCAGAACGAAATTCTTGCTACCGCTCGCTCGTTTCACCAGAGCTACGTCCGCCTCTCGCTACTGGTGGGGGAATGGGGTGAGCGCGACGACACCCCGCTCGCCAGAATCGATCCCGCAACGTCCGCGCAGATGTGCGGCCCCGAGTATTACGATGACATTGGCTCGGCGGCTTGGCATGCAAGGTTTTGGGACGAGGGGATTCAGTACCTTTTGAAAGACAAGCTGGTCGATGAACCGACGTTGGCAAAATTCAAACTGCCCGATGTCCAGACCATACGCGACCGTATCCCGACCGAAGGGCCGGGCTACCGCGCAATCTACGCGGGGAACATCGCAGTATTCAATGCGTTCGAGGCGGACGCCACGCTGACGCACGAACAACTGATCGAGATCGGCACGCGGGCGGTCGATGCGAATTTGATCGGCCGCGGGACCGAGCGGCTCGCGCAGATGTCCCCGGAGGATCCGCAGCGGGAAGGCTTGGTGTTGCTGCTCGAAGCAATGCAGCGCGCTGACGCCGAACCGCTTTCGGAAGCGCGTTTGCAAATGCAGGTATCGATGGCGGCCATGCTTGGCGACGAAGCGATCATGCCGGTGAAGTATGAGGACTGGGTGGGGAAGGAGCCGTCAGCGCCAAAGCGTGAGCGCCCTGGTGCCGCGGCGTTCAGATGCACGAGCCGCAAACCGGACGTTCACGCGAGGGATCGGCCCGTTTTAACGACGCGTGTACACTCCGCTATGACGACGATCGGCGCAAAGTACAAGCGGGCCGTAGGCGGGACGCAGGGGTGCTTGGCCCGGCGCTCGGGTCTTTCAATCGAGACAGTCTCGCCTCCCCGTTGCATGCGTTAGCGATCCGTCGGGACGCGGAGAAAGCGACGCATGAGCCGAACCCCCACCCATTCGCCCGTTTCGAACCTGCTCGAGGAATTGAAACGAAATAATGCCGCCCTGCAAGAGCGGGCCGATCGTCTCGAACGGCAGCTGACGAGTCTCGATGGGCGCTTGCAACTGAGGGCGCGGGAGCAGACGCAATCGCTGCTCTCGACTCAGCTCGACCTCGATGCGCAATTTGGCCGGCTCGCCGAGTGCAGCCCGGACGTCATCTGCCGTTACGATCTCCAGTGCCGCCTCGTCTACGCGAACTCCGCTTTGCAGGCCACGCTTGGCCGCCCGCTGGAGACGCTGCTCGGAAAAACCCCGAGCGAGCATCATCCGGGAGAAACGCTCGCGGTGCTTCATCAACGGCTCGCCGAAGTAATTGCATCGGGCTCGCCGCAGGAACTAGGGATGTCGTTGGCGGATCCGAGCGGGACCGTCCGCCATCACCATATCCGCATCGTTCCCGAGCGCGGGCCCGCGAAAGAGGTCATTGGCGCGCTGGCGCTCGGGCGCGATATCACCGAATGGCGCAATGCCGAAGAAAGACTGCATGCGAGCGAACAGGCGTTTCGCGCCGTCGTCGAACATTCACCCGACTATATCGCCCGCTACGACCGCGCCTTGCGCCGTACCTACGTCAACCCGGCGTTGCTCAACTTTGCGCCGAACGTGATCGGTCGATCTCCCGCGGAGCTGTCGCCCATCGTCGATACCGGCCGATATATGGCGCAGCTCCGATATGTTCTCGAAACAGGAAACGAGATCACCGACGAAATGCGGTTTCGCGACGGTTCGGGCGCGCTTCGCTGGGGGCATATGCGCGTGGTGCCGGAGCTGGCGCCTGACGGGACGGTGGCAAGCGTTCTTGCCATCTGCCGCGATATCGACGAGCTCAAACGCAACGAACAATTGTTTCGCACGCTGACCGAGAATCTGCCCGATTTCATTGCGCGCTTCGACAGCGCCGGGCAAGTGATCTACGCCAATCCGGCCGTCTCGGCCGCATTCGGGAGTGCGCAGCGGCAAGCGGCCGGCGGGCGTCCGTTCGAGTTCGCCGCGAACGACGACGCGGACTTGAAGCAGCGCCACATTGCCGCGGTCCACCACGCTTTCATCAGCAAAGAGCCGAACGAGGCCGAAGTCCAATGGGCGACGCTCCAAGGGGAGCGCATTTTCGAGGTGCGCTACATTCCCGAGAAAAGCGCCGGAGGAGAGGTCATCAGTGTGCTGGGTCTCGCCCGGGACATCACCCGTTTGCGCCTCATGGAGCGGGCGCTGCGGGACAGTGAACGCGCATTTCGGACGCTCGCCGAAAATGCGCCCGACCCGATCGCCCGGTATGACCGCAACTGCCGGCGCACGTATGTCAACCCCGAGTTCGAGCGCGCGAGCGGCATCAGAGCCGCCGAGCTGCTTGGCGGCAGCGCCGGGAGCTTGCCGCGCGCTCCGCGCGGCGCCGCGCGCGAGTTCAAGGCGAGGTTGAAGCAGATCATGGTGAACGGCCGGCCTGCGAAGTTCGAGCTTTCGGGTGATCACGATGGCCGACATGAATGTTGGTACGTGCACGCGGTGCCCGAGTACGATACCGCGGGTGCGGTCCAGGGCGTACTGACGATTTGGCGAGACATTACCGAGCGCAAGGACGCAGAGCATCGTGTGCATGAGTCCTATGAATTGTTGCGCGAGCTGACCTCCAAGCGCGAAACGGCGGTCGAGGAGGAGCGCAAGCGCATCGCGCGCGAGATGCATGACGAACTGGGACAGCATTTGACGGCGCTTCGCATGGGCGCGTCGACGCTTCGGCTGCGCTTCGGCACCGATAACCCCGAACTCGCCGAGCATGTTCGAAAGCTCGTGACGCTGGCGGATCAGACGATGCGCGTGGTTCGCGATGTAGTTTCGTCGTTGCGGCCGGCGGTGCTCGATGCGGGTATCGCGGCGGCGCTCGAATGGCTCGTTGCGGAGTTCGGGCACAACGAACCGCCGACGTGCAGGCTCCAGATGCCGGAAGAGGTGCCGCCGCTGGCCGAGGATCACGCCGTTGCCCTGTTTCGCATCGCCCAGGAAGCGTTGACCAACGTTCGCCGGCACGCACGCGCGCAACATGTCGTCGTCACGCTCGAGCATGACGCAAGCTCGTGCACGTTGCGCGTCCGCGATGACGGGCGCGGCTTCGATCCGGTGGCGATCCGCAAACGGTCTTTCGGATTGGCGGGGATGAGGGAGCGCGTGTCGATGCTGGGCGGCACGCTCTCTATCGTCAGTGCGCCGGGGGAAGGGACGGCGATCGAGGCGATGGTGCCGCTCCAACCGCGCTCGAGCGGACGGGTGGTGGTACCGCGTAGTGTCAATGCGGAGCGGTGAGGGGCGATTACCATTTCGACACCCGTTGGCGCCGTTCGCATGTGAGCTTGCACGCAGGCGGCTCTCTCGTTATCCTTCGGCACATTATTCATATAAATACCGGGCCAAAATGGACAACGCTTATCGATATGGCATACATGACGGGCTCACGCCTGCCGAACTGTTTTTCTTGATAGTGCTCGACGAAACTTGCAAACAAGCCGGCGTCGAGGACGTGGTAAGTGTCTCCATGGTCTTGCTCGGGCAGCGCTTCATTCCTACACGCGGAAAATTCAACGGTGCGGTAAAGGGAACATCAGTTGCGTCCGTCGTTTCGCGGAGGTTGCTCCCCTATGAAATCAAACACAAAGTATTGCCTACGGTTACTTCATTCACGAGCTTGGTTCTGCTTAGGATAAAGTTCACCCAGAACCTTGGGGTATTCGTTGGGCGAGCAATTCCGGGCATCGGATGGGTTCTGCTCGCGTCCGATGTTTCGATAATCGTTTTCCGCTCTATCAACGTTTATAACAGCATCGTGAAAGCAGAGGATCGCCTGTAAATGTTCGAGCAAAACGACGCATGGACGAAGCTCGTTGAGTTTTTCGAGTTGCGAGTCGAGAAACCGGTTATCGGTAAAAACCGATTTACGCGCGATACAGATCTTTATCATGATCTCGATATGGAGCCTGACGAGATAGAGCGGGTTCTGCGTGAATGGTCTGCTGAGTTCAACGTTGATACCCGTGACTTTGATCTCGGCCACTATTACCCCGCGAGCAAGCTGAATAGGAAGGAGTTCTTCTTGACAGTGCTCAAGGCTCCGTTTAGTCGAGAAGCGCGTGAGACGCTAGGTGGCTGGCAGTTGACGATGGGAATGCTGGAGGAGGCAATGCTGAAGGGAAAGCTGGTGACCTAGCAGCTTGCTGAAATACCACTCGCCTGGTCATCGGACGAGGTGGCCGAAGCGTTGATAAGAAAGCCCTGTCTGCCTCCTGAAGATCATGCGCGGTAGCGACACATTCACCGAGAAGTTGTTCAC
>NZ_JAAAYE010000033.1 GCF_013282575.1 Paraburkholderia sp. NMBU_R16 | reverse complement strand
ATGACGGGGGACTGCTCGGCGCGGCGTGGCGGCAGCGGTTCCGGGCTACGCCCTTCACCGCTGCCGCCACGCCAGTACTCTCATCCTGATTGACGCGCTGCTCTCATCTTGTTTGACGCGCGGCATCCGATGTCGACATCTGCTCGAAGATCTGCGCCGCACGCTCATAAGGCGCCGCTTCTCCATCAACGGCCTGCTTTACTTTTTCCAACTCTTGCTGCGCCAGCGAGCGGACGAGTTCGGCCGTGACCTTGCGGCCGTCGTCGAGCGTGCCCTTCGGCGAGCGGATCCATTGCCAGACCTGCGAGCGCGAAATTTCGGCGGTTGCCGCGTCTTCCATCAGGTTGTGAATCGGCACGCACCCGTTTCCCGCGAGCCATGATCCGAGATAATGGATGCCGACGTTGATGTTGTTGCGCAGACCCGCCTCGGTGATCGGGGCTTCCGGGCGGAAGTCGAGCAGGTCCTTGGCGGTGACCTGTACATCGTCGCGTCGTTTGCCGATCTGATTCGGCTTGTCGCCGAGCACCTTGACGAATTCTTCCATCGCGAGCGGCACGAGGCCAGGATGCGCGACCCAGCCGCCGTCGTAACCGTCGGTTGCATCGCGCGCCTTATCGGCGCGCACACCCGCCATCGCTTTCTCGTTCGCCGCTGCGTCGCTCTTGATCGGAATCAGCGCACTCATGCCGCCGATCGCGGGCGCGTTGCGCCGGTGGCACGTCTTCAGCAACTGCAGCGCATAGGCGCGCATGAACGGCACGGTCATCGTGATCTGAGCGCGGTCGGCGAGGCAAAACGCCTTGTCGTTCTTGAACTTCTTGATGGCCGAGAAGATGTAGTCCCAGCGGCCGGCGTTCAGCCCCGAGCTGTGCTCGCGCAACTCGTAGAGAATTTCATCCATCTCGAAGGCGGCGAGGATCGTTTCGATGAGCACCGTTGCCCGGATCGTCCCGCGCGCGAGTCCAATCGCTTCCTGCGCCGCGATGAAGACATCGTTCCACAGGCGCGCTTCAAGATGGCTTTCGATTTTCGGCAGGTAGAAGTAAGGGCCGCTGCCTCGCGCGATCAATTCCTGGGCATTGTGAAAGAGGTAAAGCGCGAAATCGAAGATGCCGCCCGAGACGCGCTGGCCGTCGACCTTGACGTGTTTCTCGTCGAGATGCCAGCCGCGCGGACGCACGATCAGTGTGGCGACCTTGTCGTTGAGCCGATATTGCTTGCCGTTCTGTTCGAGCGAGATCGTACGGCGCACGGCATCCTTGAGATTCAATTGCCCGGTGATCTGGTTGTGCCAGTTCGGGGTATTCGAATCCTCGAAGTCGGTCATGTACGCGTCCGCACCCGAGTTCAGCGCATTGATGATCATCTTGCGCTCGACCGGGCCCGTGATTTCGACACGTCGGCAGGCCAGATCCTTGGGCAGCGGCGCAATGCTCCAATCGCCGTCGCGCACCGACTGCGTTTCTGCCAGGAAGTCGGGACGCTCACCCGCGTCCAGCCGCCGCGTGCGCGCCGCGCGCCGCTCGAGCAACTCGCGCCGGCGAGGTTCGAACTGACGATGCAGCTTCGCGACGAGCGCAAGCGCGTCGGGGCTCAGGATGGTCTCGAAGCCGGGCTCGATCGCGCCGGTGATCTCCATGCCTTGCGGCAGCGACAACGTGTTCGCCATGTGTTTCTCCTTGGTCGGTCAAATGGCAAAATCGCTCATTCTATTGGTGATGATTTGGTATAAAAAAGCGTCGCAAAGTTAATTGATCTTTGACTTTTTGGTACATAATCTGCGGCTGTTCCAATTTCTTCGTCCCCGGTCATGGCGCGCTTCAAGCAAATCGAGACTTTCGTCGCCGTGGCGGCGAAAGGCAGTCTTTCCGCGGCCGCCCAGGCCGAGGGCGTGGCGCCTGCCGTCATCGGGCGCCGGCTCGATGCACTCGAAGAGCGGCTCGGCGTGAGGCTTGTCGTGCGGACGACGCGCAAACTGACGCTCACGTTCGAGGGGGCGGCGTTTCTCGAAGATTGCCAGCGGATCGTCGGCGATCTCGCCGATGCGGAGGCGAGCGTGTCGGCCGGCGGCGTCAAGGCGAGCGGCCATTTGCGTGTATCGGCACCGGCCGGCTTTGGCCGCAAGCACGTTGCGCCGCTCGTGCCCGAGTTCGCGGCGGCCCATCCCGATGTTTCCGTCACGCTCGACCTGTCGGATCGGCTCGTCGATCTCGTGAACGAGGGCTTCGACTGCGCCGTGCGGCTCGGGGATCTGTCCGACTCCTCGCTCGTCTCGCTCAAGCTCGGCGAAAACCGGCGCGTCTGTGTGGCGGCGCCCGCGTATGTCACGCGTCACGGCGCGCCGGAGACGCTCGCCGCGCTTGCGAGCCACAACTGCCTCACGCTGGCGGCGAACGCGAACCAGCAGCGAGTCTGGACCTTCCAGCAGGCGGGCGAGGTCGTGTCGATCAAGGTCGGTGGCTCGGTGGAGTGCTCCGATGGCGCGGTCCTGCATGAGTGGTGCCTCGCCGGCCACGGGCTTGCCTGGCGCTCCTGGTGGGAGGTCGGTGGCGACATCGCGGCAGGGCGCCTCGTCACGGTGCTCGACCGGTTCGCGGCGCCGCCCATCGGCATTCAGGCGGTGTTCGCGCAACGGCGGCATTTGCCGCTGCGCGTCCGTCTTTTCCTCGATTTCCTCAAGCACACCTACGCTCAGCCCGGCTACTGGCAATAGTGTCAGGCGGGTTTTCGATATGCGGACTGTCCCGTAGCTGCGCGAAAGCGGGGCGGTGCGGGCACTACAATCGACTTCAGGCACCCGGCTCAAGGCGCGCAAAAGACGCTGCGGGTGTTCCTGCGCGATGTCGCCAGTACTGGAGAGGGCCATGTTCAAGCACATCCTGGTTCCCACCGACGGTTCGGATTTGTCGCAAAAAGCGATCGACGGGGCGATCGATCTTGCGCGGACGGTCGGTGCGCGGGTGACTGCCTACACCTGCTTGCCGCAGTACCCGTATTCGCCCTACGCCGAGGTGGTGATCGAGCCGCCCGAAGACTTTCAGTCCCGCAGCGAGCGCGAAGCGCGCGTGCTTCTGCACGAGATCGAAGCGGCTGCCGAGCGCGTCGGTGTGAGTTGCAGGAGCGAGACGAGCGTGCATCCTTGTCCGTATCTCGGGATCATCGATGCAGCCGAGCGCGGCGGCTGCGACGTCATTTTCATGGCGTCGCATGGGCGCCGTGGGCTGGGCAGCCTGCTGATCGGCAGCGAGACGCAGCGCGTGCTCACGCACACCACGATTCCCGTGATCGTCTATCGCTGAGCCCGCGGCCGGCAACGCGTCGGCGTTGCCGGGCCTGAGGTTCAACTGCGCCGGGCCCTTGGGCCGCGGCGCAGCGACTGCGACTTGCCGACCTGCTTTAAGCGACCTTCTTGCTGTCGAAGAACTGCTCGTCTTCGGTCGAGCCGTGCAACGCCGTTGTCGACGCGTCGCTTTCGACGGTTTGCGTGACAGCATCGAAATAGCCGGTGCCGACTTCGCGCTGATGCTTGACCGCCGTGAAGCCCTTTTCGGCAGCTTCGAATTCGGCTTGCTGCAACTCGACGAAGGCGCTCATCTGCGTGCGGGCATAGCCGTGCGCGAGGTGGAACATCGAGTAGTTCAGCGCATGGAAGCCGGCGAGCGTGATGAACTGGAACTTGTAGCCCATCGCACCCAGTTCCTTCTGGAACTTGGCGATCGTCGCATCGTCGAGATTCTTCTTCCAGTTGAACGACGGGGAGCAGTTGTACGACAGCAGCTTGTCGGGGAAGACCTTGTGGATCGCTTCGGCGAATTTCTTCGCGTATTCGAGGTCCGGCTTGCCGGTCTCGCACCAGATCATATCGGCGTAGGGCGCATAAGCCAGGCCGCGCGACACGGCTTGCGCCAGGCCCGGCTTCGTCCTGTAAAAGCCTTCCACAGTCCGCTCGCCAGTCAGGAAGGGGCGGTCGTTTTCGTCGATATCCGAGGTCACGAGATCAGCCGCTTCGGCGTCGGTGCGCGCGATGAGAACGGTCGGCACCCCGCATACGTCCGCCGCGAGCCGCGCCGCGGTCAGCTTGGCAACGTTTTCGCGCGTCGGCACGAGCACTTTACCGCCCATGTGGCCGCATTTCTTGACCGAAGCGAGCTGGTCTTCGAAATGCACGCCGGCGGCGCCCGCCTCGATCATGGCTTTCATGAGCTCGAACGCGTTGAGCACGCCGCCGAAGCCGGCTTCCGCATCGGCAACGATCGGCGCGAAGAAATCGATATAGCCTTCGTCGCCGGGATTCTTGCCCTCGGACCATTGGATCTGGTCTGCACGCGACAACGTATTGTTGATGCGCTTCACCACGAGCGGCACCGAATTGGCGGGGTAGAGCGATTGATCGGGATACATCTCGCCGGCCACGTTCGCGTCGCCGGCCACCTGCCAGCCCGACAGATAAATGGCTCTCAGGCCGGCTTTGACCTGCTGCATGGCCTGATTGCCCGTCAGCGCGCCGAGCGCATTGACGAACGGCTCGGTATTGACGGCCTTCCAAAGCTTTTCGGCTCCCACGCGGGCGAGCGTATGTTCCGCTTGCAAGGAGCCGCGCAGACGGACGACATCTTCGGCGGTATAGCTGCGCTTGATGCCTTTCCAGCGTGCGTCCGTTTCCCACTGGCGTTGAAGTTCCTGAGCCTGCTGTTGACGTGACATGGTGTGCTCCTGGTTTGCGTATGAGGGAAAAACCGATTCATCTGCCGCGTGCCATCGACGTGGCGAAGTCTTATATAAGAGTCTAGGCAAACCCGATACTTCGCAACAGCCATGCTATCCGCTTTTTTGGACAAAAATTTTATTTATTTATCAATGTGTTGCGTGAAAATATCATGATGTGAAAGACGGTTTTCTATGCTGCAATGATCGACGTTGTGCCACGCAGCACGGTTTTTTACGACGCAAAAAAATTTTCCGCATTGTGAAATGCTGTCGGTCTCGGCCTTGGAGGCAGACACGCGCTGAAGACCCGACTCAGTCGGCAAAAAAAAACCGGTGTCCATGGACACCGGTCTTAAGGGAACCCGCTTTGCGGGGCCGTCGGCCTCACAAAGCGCAATGCGTCAGTCGTTAGCTGCTGCGGCGTGCGCCGCCGCGGGCCGAATCGCCACGCCGACCCTGATAGCCGTCGCGCGAACCGCCGTTGGGACGGCCGCCGGGGGCGCCACGGCCTTCGCCATGGCTGTACGAGCCGCTGCCGCTGCGCGCACCGCCGTTTGCGTTCGAGCCGAACCGGCGAGGCGCGCTGCTGTTGCCAGGCCGGCCGCGGCCACCGAAACCGCCGCGATTGTTCGTCGGCGGTGCCTTGCGCGGCTCGAAGCCTGCGACCACGTTGACAGGCAGCGTCGTACGCACGAACCGCTCGATGCGCTTGAGCGCACCGAATTCGGCGTGATTGACGAGGCTGACGGCCGTGCCGGTGCGGCCGGCCCGGCCGGTACGGCCGATCCGGTGCACGTAGTCTTCCGCGAACTTCGGCAGGTCGTAATTGAACACGTGCGTGACGCCGGGAATATCGATGCCGCGCGCAGCCACGTCGGTCGCGACGAGCACGCGCACACGGCGCTCGCGCAGCGCGCGGATCGTGCGATTGCGGGCGCCTTGCGGCAGATCGCCATGCAGCGCCGCCGAGGCGAAGCCGGCATCGGCGAGACGGCCGGCCAGCTGGTCGGCTTCGCTTTTCGTCGCGGTGAAGACGATCGCCTGATCGAGCGCCGTGTCGCGCAGCAAATGGTCGAGCAGGCGGTCTTTGTGGTCGCGGTCGTCGACGTAGTGAATCGCTTGCGCGATGTTGGCGCGCGATTCGGGGCGATGCTCGATTTCGATGCGCTCGGGATTCCGCAGCAGGCGGTTCGTCAGCGAGCCGATCTTGCCGTCGAGCGTAGCGGAGAAGAACATCGTCTGGCGCGTGGCCGGCGTGGCCGCGACGATCGTTTCGATATCGTCGATGAAGCCCATGTCGAGCATGCGGTCCGCTTCATCGATCACGAGGATTTGCAGCTCCGACAAATCGATGCGGCCGCGCTCGAGGTGATCGAGCAAACGTCCCGGCGTGGCAACGAGGATCTCGGGGTTTTTGGCCAGCAGCGTCAACTGTTGACCGTAGGCGACGCCGCCCAGAATGCTGACCGTACGCAGACGCCGCAGGTGCTTGCCGTACGTCGATGCGGCCGTCGTCACCTGCATGGCCAGCTCGCGCGTCGGAGTCAGCACGAGCAGGCTCGGCCGTGCCACGGGCGGGCCGCGGCGCGTGCGGCGTTCGCCGGCTGCATCGCGCGGCTCGGCGGTTTTCGTCTTTTGCAACTGAGCGAAACGCTCGATCGCCGGCAGCATGAACGCCGCCGTCTTGCCCGAACCGGTCGGGCTCGAGACGAGCAGGTCACGCCCGGCGATGGCCGCGGGGATCGCGCGCTCTTGCACCGGGGTGGGCTTGACGTAGCCCGCGGCCATCAGCGCCGAAACGATCTCGGACGACAGACCGAGCGCGGCGAAGCCGGAACCGGCCGTCTCGACGGAGTCGGCGGCGGGTGCGGCGGGCGCGGTATCGATGTCGAGACCGAGTGCTTGATCGGCGATGGCGGTCAGGGGAGAGGTGAAGCTCGAAGTCATGAGAATCCTTAACAACTGTGGGAAGGAACGTCGGCGCCAATCGGCATCACCCAAGTCGTCGGATTCAGCATGCAATACTTCAGCGAGCAAATCGAAAAACGGGGGCAGCCCGCAAGTTACGGCGAGCTTTTCGTTAGAAGCTGTATCGAGTGCGGGATGCCGGTGTGGCATCGCCGCCAGCCTGATCGAGACGGCCCGCAGGGGCCTGGGCAGGAGGGGACAGTTTCTAAACTGGATTGGAGCAAAACGCTACGCAGCGCTGCACCGCGGGAAAGGCCGAAAACACCTTTGGCACATTTGTGTGGCGAAGCGCAGGCCGCAGTATAAGGGTTTTTGCTGCGCTGCGCCACCCACGACTCCAAAAACTGGCGGTTGCTAGGATGCCGTGCCGCTCTTGAGCGACTCGACCAGCTCGACATACTGTTGCTTCGCCTCGTCCTGCGCGGTTCCTTTCAGCGAAGCCCACGCGTCGTGTTTGTACTTGCCGACGATATCGGCGAAACCGGGTTTTTCGCCGTGCACGTCGCCCTCGGTCGCCTGCTTGAAAAGTGCGTAAAGGCGCAGCAGCGTCATGTTGCCCGGTTTCTCGGGCAGTGCCTTGACGTCCGTCTGTGCCTGCTCGAAGCGCGCATCGAGTGTGCTCATTAGATTCTCCCTGTGGAGCGATTGGGCGGCCGATCATAGCAAGCTCCGTCTCTGAAAACATCGAGCAAACCTTCCAAACGTTCGGGCCGCGTAGGTCGGGCCGCGCACATCGGGCCGCGCACATCGGGCCGCGCAGGCAGCCCGTTTGCGATCCGGAACCGACGGGCGCCGCATTACAATAGCGGCCATGACCCGAACTGTTCTGCTTGCTCTCGATACCTCGACCGAATATTGCTCGGTGGCGCTGCTCGACGCCGATGCCTGCGCCGGCCAGCCGCCCGCCGCGGCGCCGCGCGTGCTGGCACGTCATGAGAAAACAGGCGCGGTATCCAGCGCCCGCGTGCTGCCCGCCGTGAAGGAGTTGTTCGACGAAGCCGGTTTGACGTTGCGCGATTGCAATGCGATCGCCTTTGGCGCCGGCCCCGGTTCGTTTACGGGGCTACGCACCGCGGCAGGCGTCGCGCAAGGCCTCGCCTTCGGTCTCGCGCTACCGGTGGTCCCTGTAAGCACGCTGCTCGTCTGCGCGGAAAGCGCGCGTTTGCGCGACCCCGCGGCCATGCGGGTGCTCGCCGTGCTCGATGCGCGCATGGGCGAGGTCTACTGGGCCGATTACGCATGGAACGCGGATTCGGCCGAATGGGGCATCGTTTCGGCACCCGCACTCGGCGATCCCGGCGCGCTCGCCATTCCTTCCGAACCGTTCACCTTGGCCGGCAATGCGGCGGCCGCGTTCGGGGACCGGCTCGCCGCGGCTGGCGCTGCGCGGACAGTGGATAGCGAAGCGGTGCCGCATGCCGTGCCGCTCGCGCATGCCGCGTGGCGAGCCTATCGCGCCGGGCGTGTCGTGCCGGCCGAGCAGGCTGCCCCCCAGTACGTCCGCGACAAGGTGGCTCAAACGAGCGCCGAACGCGAAGCGGTCCGCGCGGTGCGCGAGGAGGGGCGCGGGCAATGAGTGGCGTGTTGCTGGCCGATCGGTATATGTCGCCGATGACCGATGCCGATCTCGACGAGGTGGCTTATGTCGAGCGCGAAGCCTACGAGTTCCCCTGGTCACGCGGCAATTTCGAAGACTCGCTGCGCAATGGTTACTTCGGCGTTTGCATGCGCCACGTCACCGGCACGCTCATCGGGTACTGCGTGCTGATGCCTGTCGTCGACGAAATGCACCTGCTCAATTTATGCGTCGCGCCGCAGGCGCAGCGCACGGGCGCGGGCCTCGCGTTGTTGCGCGAAGCGGCGCGCCTCGCGCGCAGCAAGGGCCTGACGGGCCTGCTGCTCGAGGTCCGGCCGTCCAACGTCCGGGCCGTGAAGCTGTATGAACGCTTCGGCTTCTCGACGATCGGGCGCCGCAAGCACTACTATCCGGCGCGGCATCGCGGCCGCGAGGACGCACTCGTCATGCGATTCACATTTCCGAAGGAGGATGCGCATGGCGCTCGATGAAGCCGCGCTGGACGTGCTGGGACTTGCACCGCTTTGGGCTCGGCGCGGCGCTCGCACGGCATCGCGTGCAGGCGGGGAAGGCCGGGAAGGCCGGGAAGGCGAGGCCGGAATGCCCGCTGCCGAGCAGTCTGCGTCCACGCCGAACTCGGTTGCACCGGCGCCTGCCGTACGCGCCGAGGCGATGCCGTCCACCGAACTCGGCGGACCCGACCGGCTCGATACACCCGACCCACGCGATGCACCCGATCAGGAAGCCGATGCGTTGCTCGAAGCATTCGGCGAAGTGGCGGAGCATCCGTCTCGGCCGACGCCGACGATCGATCGCGCCGGTGTCGCGGCACTCGACTGGGAGGCGCTCGAAGCCCGCGTGGCTGGCTGCGAGCAATGCCGCCTGTGCGAGAAACGCACGCGCACCGTGTTCGGGGTCGGCGATCGCGAGGCCGATTGGATGCTGATCGGCGAGGCGCCGGGCGAAAACGAGGACAAGCAAGGCGAACCGTTCGTCGGCCAGGCCGGCAAGCTGCTCGACAGCATGCTGCGCGCGCTGGCGCTCGCGCGCGGCGAGAACGTCTATATCGCCAACGTCGTCAAATGCCGGCCGCCCGGCAACCGCAATCCCGAGCCCGACGAAGTGGCGCGCTGCGAACCGTATCTCCAGCGGCAAGTCGCGCTCGTCAAGCCCAAGCTGATCGTCGCGCTGGGGCGTGTGGCGGCGCAAAACCTGTTGAAGACGGATGCAAGCATTTCGTCGCTGCGCGGACGCGTGCACCGATACGAGGGCGTGCCCGTCGTCGTCACCTATCACCCCGCTTATCTGCTGCGCAGTCTGCCGGACAAGGCGAAAGCGTGGGCTGACCTGTGTCTCGCGGACGACATCTATCGGCAAGCGCTTTCCGAACGGGCGGGTGAATGAGCGCGTTCGAGCCGGCAGCCGAGGCGGTCGCGCTCGATGTGTTGCTCGACCGGCTCCATGAGCCGGCCGTCCGGGATCTCGCATGGCTGCTTTTCAGCCCGTCGCTTTTGCGGCCGCAGCCACCGCTCGGCATGCTTGCCGAGCCTTTCGACGGTCCGGCCGACGCCGCGGCCAGTGTCGCGTGGCTTCTGACGCTCGAGCGCGACCCGGCACCGCTGCGCGAGTGCCTTGCCGCATCGCGATTCACCCGGTTGGGCCGCTACGCGGAATGCCTGCTCGCATTTTTCCTCGAGCACGGCCCTTCGCTGAGGCTCGTTGCGGCGAACGTCGCCTTGCGCCGGGCGGGCCGCACACTCGGCGAATGCGATTTTCTGATCCGGACACCGGGCGGATTGCGTCTGCATTGGGAACTCGCGGTCAAATGCTATTTGCATGCGGGCGGCACCGATGCCTCGCTCGCCGACTACGTGGGCCCGAACTTGCAAGACCGCTTCGACCTGAAGCTCGCGCATCTCGTCGAGCACCAACTGCCGCTTTCCGCGCGCGACGAGTTCGCGTCGCTCGGTCATGCGGGCCCGTGGGACGCGCGGATGTTCGTGAAAGGCTGGCTTTTCTATCGATGGGACGAAGCGTCGGGCGGGCTCGAACTGCCGCCGATGCCGGCGGCGATCGATCCGCGGCATGCGCGGGGGTTCTGGCTCGAGCGCGCGGCGTTGCCGCGTTTTGCCGCGGGCCGTGCCGACGCCTGGGCCGTGCTACCGCGCCTTGCGTGGCTCGCCCCGCGATGCGAGCGTGCGGCGCAAGCGGGGGAATTCGTGTCGGCCGATACGCTCGCCGCACGACTGGCCTCGCAGAGCGGACCGACGATGGTGGCCGCCTTCGGCCGTTCGGCCTCGGGCGAGGCGTGGGTCGAGCAGGCGCGCGGCTTTGTCGTCCCGGACGACTGGCCGCGGGCGGCGGCAGTCTTCGCCCGGCAGTCCTACCACCAGCGATAAAAGTGATGGAGCGGGCCGGTACCGCTACCCACGTCGAGCCGTACGCTTTCGCGCATCGCATCGAGCAAATAGGCCTTGGCTCCGGCGATTGCGTCGCCGAGATCGCTATGCCGCGGCATCAGCGCGGCGATGGCGGAGGAGAGCGTGCAGCCTGTGCCGTGCGTATGCGGTACTGTCAGCCGCGCCGCGCCGAACCGCCTCGTGTTCGTGGCTTCGACGAGCCAATCCGGGCTTTGTGCACCGCCGAGGTGACCCCCCTTCATCAATACGGCTCGGGCGCCCAGCGCCCGCAGCGCCTGCGCCTGATCGAGCATGGCCGCCTCGTCGGTGGCCTCGGGGCGGCCGACGAGCGCCGCCGCTTCGGGCAGATTGGGCGTCACGAGGCTTGCGAGCGGTACGAGCTCGTCGCGCATGGCGGCCACGGCGTCGGGGGCCAGAAGAGGGTGCCGGCTCGACGAAAGGATGACGGTGTCGAGTACGACGAACGGCGGTCGATACTGGCGCAGCGCACCGGCTACGGCGCGCACGATATCGATGTTGGCAAGCATGCCGATCTTGACTGCATCGATGCGAATGTCGCTGAAAACCGCATCGAGCTGGGCGCCGACGAATGCCGCGTCGGGCGCGTGCACGGCGAAGACGCCGCGCGTGTTCTGAGCGGTCAGCGCCGTGACGACGCTCGCGCCGTAGGCACCGAGCGCCGAGAACGTCTTGAGGTCGGCCTGGATTCCCGCGCCGCCGCTCGAGTCGGAGCCGGCGATCGAAAGGACGTTCGGTATGGCATGCGACATGGCGACTCCCCGGCCCGTGCCGGCCTCGTGCTCGACTCAGTGTTTGACTTCGCCGATCAGCGCGACTGCATCGAAAGCGCGCTGATTGGCCTGGTGGCGCCGCATGACCACCCACATCATCAGACAGACGAACGTACCGAACAGCACGATCACGATCGATACCGGCACATCGAGCCAGACGAGCACCGCGTAAAGGCACAGCATGATCAGCACGGACAGATTCTCGTTGAAATTCTGCACGGCGATCGAATGTCCCGCAGAAAGCAGTACGTGCCCGCGATGCTGGAGCAGCGCATTCATCGGCACCACGAAAAAGCCCGACAGGGCGCCGACGACCATGAGAAACAAGTAGGCGATGATCAGATAGCCGGGGACGTGCACGCGCCCGAAGTAAAGGCCCCAGTTCGCGGGAATCAGATGGCGCGTGTAAAAGGCCATGAGCATGACGGCGATACCCATGAGCACGCCGACGGGCAGTACGGTCAGCGACTTCTTGAGCGGCACCTTGGCTGCGGCTGCCATCGCGCCGAAGGCTACCCCGAGCGCGACCACGGCCTGAAGGATCGCACCTTCGGACAGCGACATGCCGAGCGAGACTTCGGCCCATTTCAGCACGATGAACTGAAGCGTCGCGCCCGCGCCCCAGAACAGCGTCGTGACCGCCAGCGAGATCTGGCCGAGCTTGTCGCGCCACAGCGTCAGGAAGCAATCCGCGAAATCGGTGACGAGCTTGATCGGACCGTGTTCCTGCCGCGGATACCGTGCGCCGGTATCGGGGATGCGCAGGTTGAAGAGCGCCGCAACGATGTAGATGCCGACGATGACGAGCATCGCGGCTTCGGCCGGCGTAGCGACGAGCGGAATATGGTGCCGGAGGATATGCACGGCGATATGGGGGCTGATGAGTGCGCCCCCGAGCACGGTACCGAGGATGATCGATGCGACCGTGGTCCCTTCGATCCACCCGTTTGCCGCGACGAGCCGCTCGGGCGGCAGCAGTTCGGTGAGGATGCCGTATTTCGCGGGCGAATAGGCCGCCGCGCCGAACCCGACGATGCCATAAGCGAGCAGCGGGTGCGCCCCGACCATCATGACGATGCAGCCGGCGATCTTGATGGTGTTGGTGACGAACATGACGCGCCCTTTGGGGCGGGAATCGGCAAACGCACCGACGAACGCTGCGAGCACCACATACGAGAGGACGAAAAACAGCTTGAGCAGCGGCGTCATCCAGTTCTGGGCATGCAGGTCTTTGAGCAGAGCGATGGCGGCAATCAGAAGGGCACTATCGGCCAGCGACGAAAAAAACTGCGCGGCCATGATGGAATAAAAACCTTTTTTCATCAGATGCGGTGCTGTCCTCGTTGTGCCTTGTCCTGGCTCCTCGCGAGCGACGCGTTTGGGCCTATGCCGTTCGAAATGGGTTGTGCGCACGGCTTTATATCACGAAAATAGGTGCCTTCGGACGGCTGCTCGCGTTGCCCAGGCGGCGCCAAGCAGCCGTTCACCCGCGCGAAAGGAGCGCCACGAGCGCCCGATAGCGCCTGCTTGCGCCCTTAAGTTCTTACGAAAACACCCATGCCGCGCCCGCTTCTCGCCACCATCCACACCGCCGCCCTGGCCAACAACCTCGCTGTCGCCCGCCGCCACGCGCCGAACTCCAAGGTCTGGGCAGTCGTCAAAGCCAATGCCTATGGCCACGGATTGGCCCGTGCGTTCCCGGGCCTTCGAGCAACCGACGGTTTCGGTCTGCTCGATCTCGAAGAGGCGGTCAAGTTGCGCGAGCTCGGCTGGGCCGGGCCGATTCTCCTGCTGGAAGGATTTTTCCGGCCGACCGACATCGACGTGATCGACCGGTACAGCCTCACCACGACGGTGCACTGCGACGAGCAGTTGCGAATGCTCGAAATGGCGCGGCTCTCGAAGCCCGTCAACATTCAACTCAAGATGAATACGGGGATGAACCGGCTCGGGTACACGCCCGAGAAGTTCCGGGCCGCGTGGGAACGGGCTCGCGCATGCCCGGGAGTCGGTCAGATCGCGCTGATGACGCATTTTGCCGATGCGGACAGCGAGCGCGGCATCGATGAGCAGCTGGCAGCATTCGAGCGCGGTGCCGAAGGCATCGCGGGCGCGCGCAGTCTTGCCAACTCGGCCGCGACGCTCTGGCACCCTGCCGCGCATTTCGACTGGGTGCGCCCGGGCATCATCCTTTACGGTGCATCGCCCTCGGGCGTCACCGCTGCGATCGAAGGCACCGGCCTGCAGCCGGCCATGACGCTCGCCTCGGAGCTGATCGCCGTGCAAACGCTGAGCGCCGGGCAGACTGTCGGCTACGGCTCGGCGTTCTCGGCGCCGGGTCCGATGCGCATCGGGGTCGTGGCTTGCGGCTACGCCGACGGCTATCCGCGCTGTGCGCCCGACGGCACGCCGATCGTCGTCGACGGCATTCGCACGCGCGTGATCGGACGTGTTTCGATGGATATGCTGACCGTCGATCTCACGCCATGCCCGGCGGCCAATGTCGGCTCGCGCGTCGAGCTCTGGGGTGCGCAGGTGCCGATCGACGATGTCGCGCGCGCCTGCGGCACGATCGGCTACGAGCTCATGTGCGCGGTGGCGCAACGCGTGCCCGTGCGCGCCGAATAGCTCCGCACACCGGTTGAGTCGTACCCGTCGACCACCATTGAAACCCTCTAGAACGACCGAACCGGCACGGCCGGGCAGCGGACCCATAGCGCGTGGCAAAACAAAAAACGACGTATAGCTGTACCGAGTGCGGCGGACAATCTCCCAAATGGCAAGGGCAGTGTCCGGCCTGCGGAGCGTGGAACACGCTCGTCGAGACGATCGCACCGGCCGCCGGCGCACATCGCTTCCAATCGCTCGCGAAAACCGCCCCCGTGCAACGGCTCGCCGATATCGAAGCGGCCGACGTGCCGCGGTTTTCCACCGGCATCGGGGAGTTCGATCGCGTACTGGGGGGCGGCTTCGTCGCAGGGGCCGTTGTATTGATCGGCGGCGATCCCGGCATCGGCAAATCGACGCTGCTCCTGCAGTCGCTCGCCGCGCTGGCCGAAGAGCGCCGTGCACTCTATATCAGCGGCGAGGAATCGGCGGCCCAGATCGGCCTGCGTGCGCAGCGGCTGGCGCTTGTCGAGCCAGGCTCGAAGGCGGCCGAGCTGAGGCTGCTCGCCGAGATTCAGCTCGAAAAGATCCAGGCGGCGATCGAGGCGGAGCGGCCCGATGTCGCCGTGGTCGATTCGATTCAAACGATCTATTCCGACGCGCTGAGCTCAGCGCCGGGCTCGGTCGCCCAGGTGCGCGAGTGTGCGGCACAGCTCACGCGGCTCGCCAAGCAATCCGGGACGACGGTCGTCATGGTCGGCCACGTGACGAAGGAGGGCAGTCTTGCAGGCCCGCGCGTGCTCGAGCATATCGTCGACACCGTGCTTTACTTCGAAGGCGATACCCATTCGTCGTTCAGGCTCGTACGTGCGTTCAAGAACCGCTTCGGCGCCGTCAATGAACTCGGCGTTTTTGCGATGACGGAACGCGGGCTACGCGGCGTGGCGAACCCCTCGGCGCTGTTTCTCTCGCAGCACGAGCAGATCGTACCGGGCTCGTGCGTGCTCGTGACGCAAGAGGGGTCGCGGCCACTGCTGGTCGAAATTCAGGCGCTCGTCGATACGGCGCATGTACCGAATCCGCGCCGTTTGGCCGTCGGGCTCGAGCAAAACCGGCTCGCGATGCTGCTTGCCGTGCTGCATCGGCATGCCGGCATCGCCTGTTTCGATCAGGACGTGTTCCTCAACGCGGTGGGCGGCGTGAAGATCGCAGAACCGGCCGCGGATCTGGCCGTTTTGCTGGCAATCCACTCGTCGATGCGCAACAAGCCGCTGCCGAAGGGGCTGATCGTGTTCGGCGAAGTCGGGCTGGCCGGTGAAATCCGGCCGTCGCCGCGGGGCCAGGAACGGCTCAAGGAAGCGGCCAAGCTCGGTTTCACGGCGGCGCTGATTCCGAAGGCGAACGCGCCGAAGCAGCCGATCGAGGGACTGCAGGTATTGGCCGTCGAGCGAATCGACGAGGCGATCGGGCGCGTCAAGGAGCTGGAGTAGCCGCTGGCAGGGCGATGGCGCCCTGCGCGGCGAGCGCATGGTGCAGGCGCGCGTGCGCGAAGTACCCGCTACGAGTCCGCATCCGTCGTCGTGAACAAAAGGTGCTGGCGCGCTTCCTCGACGGTCAACACGGGGCTCACGCAGCAATCGAGCGGCTCGAGCAATGCGAGCCAGGCCGCGAGCGGCTCGCTGGCGATGCGCGCGGCCAGCTCGCGCGTCAGCGATGCAGCGTCGGCGCCGCCCGCCGCCTGACCGAGGCTCCAGTGGCGACTCGTCCAATCCTCGCGCCCCAACGCGCGGCACAGCTTCTCCCAGAACTTGAGTTCCAGCGCGCCGATGGCCAGCCAGCGCCCGTCAGCGGTCTTGTAGACGTTGTAGCAAGGCGCGCCGCCGTTCATCAGCCCGTGTCCGGCGGCGAGGTCCGCCGATGCAGCGTGCTGCCCGCCGGCATTCTCGAGTGTGGTGTGGGCCACGACGTTGCAGGCGCGGATGGCATGCGTCATCGATATGTCGAGAAACGAGCCGCCGCCTCCCTGCGCGACCTGCCATAGCGCGGCGAGAATCCGGGTAAGAGCCGTCGATGCGCCGCCGAGAATATCCGCGATCTGAATGTTCGGAATGACGGGCGTGCCGTCCGCCCCTCGGATTTGATCGAGGACACCGGCGTAAGCCAGGTAGTTGATATCGTGTCCGGGCCGATGCGCGAACGGCCCGTTTGCGCCATAGCCGGTGATCGCGCAGTAGACCAGTTTGGGATTGATCTTGGCGAGGCTCGCATAATCGAGCCCCAGGCGAGCCATCACGCCGGGCCGGAAGCTCTCGACGAGTACATGCGATTCGCGTACGAGCGCGCGCAACACCGTGCAGCCCGTCTCGCTCTTCAAGTCCAGCCGCGTTTCACGTTTGCCGCGATTGACGAGCCGGTAAAACGCGCTCGGCCGGCCCGCGGACCGGTCCGCCGCGCTTTGCAGCATCGTCCGTGCGCCGTCGCCGGCACCGGGCTCTTCGATCTTGAGTACTTCGGCGCCGAGCTCAGCCAGCCGCAAGGTGGCGAGCGGTCCGGGCAGCAAACGGGTAAGGTCCAGCACGCGCAGGCCTCGCAACGGGGCAGTCAAGAGCACACCTCCTCTCGGTCGAAATGAGCGCCCGCGCCCGGGCGCTAGCTTATCTGTTCGAGTTCCTCCTGCGCGTCGAGCCACTGAGCTTCGAGCGTCTCCAGGCGCGATTGGACATCGGCTTGCTGCCTGAGCGTTTCAGTCAGCCGGGCCTTCATGGCGGGCTCATAGCTGGCCGCATCCGCAACGAACGCGTCGAGAGCTGCCTTTTGCGCGTTCAATGCTTCCATCTCTTTCTCGATTCTGGCAATTCTCGTTTGCAGCGGCTTTTTCAGTTGCGCGAGCTTCTGTCGAGCCTGCGCCTCCTGGCGGCGCTGATCTTTGCGATTGCCCGCGCCGGCCGTGAGACCATCCGCCGCCTCACCTTCCTCCGCATGCGCCGCTCGAGCCGCGCTACGTGCTTGGGCGGCGTGTTCGAGGAGCCAGTCGCGATAGTCGTCGAGATCGCCATCGAACGGCTCGACACGGTGATGCGCGACGAGCATGAACTGGTCGGTGCTCGCTCGCAGCAGATGCCGGTCATGCGAAACGAGGATCAGCGTCCCTTCGAACTGCGCAAGCGCCATCGTCAACGCGTGCCGCGTTTCGAGATCGAGGTGATTCGTGGGCTCGTCGAGCAACAGCAGATTCGGTTTTTGCCAGATGATGAGCGCCAGCGCAAGCCGCGCCTTTTCGCCGCCCGAGAACGGTGCGATCGGCGCGCTCGCCATGTCGCCGGAAAAGTTGAAGCCGCCCAGGAAGTCGCGCAGCACTTGTTCGCGCGCATCGGGGGCGATGCGCGCTAGATGGGCCAGCGGCGAATCGTCGGGCCGCAGCGTTTCGAGCTGGTGCTGGGCGAAGTACCCGATCACGAGCCCGCGGCCCTGGTGCATCGAGCCCGCGAGCGGTGCGAGCGTGCCCGCCAGTGTCTTGACGAGCGTCGATTTGCCTTGGCCGTTCGCGCCCAGCAGCCCGATGCGCTGACCGTTCTGGATCGACAGCGTCACGCCTTCGAGGATCGGGATGTCGATGTCGCTGCCATCGCCGCGGTAACCGCACCGTACGTCCTCCATGACGAGCATCGGATTCGGCGCGGCATCGGGCTCGCGAAACTCGAACGTGAAAGGCGACGCCACGTGAGCCGGCGCGATGAGCTCCATTTTCTCGAGCGCCTTCATGCGGCTTTGCGCCTGCCGCGCCTTGGTGGCCTTGGCCTTGAAGCGATCGATGAAGCTTTGCAGATGGGCGACTGTCTTTTGCTGCTTTTCGTAGGCGCTTTGCTGCAACGCAAGCTGCTGCGCGCGAAGGATCTCGAACTGCGAGTAGTTGCCGCCGTAGCGCGTCACCCGCCGGTTTTCGAGATGTAGCGTGACGTTGCAAACGGAGTCCAGGAACTCGCGGTCATGCGAAATCACGATCAGCGTGCCGGGGTAGCGGTGCAGCCAGTCCTCGAGCCAGACGATCGCGTCGAGATCGAGGTGATTCGTCGGCTCGTCGAGCAGCAGCAAGTCGGAGCGGCACATCAGTGCCTGCGCGAGGTTCAGCCGCATACGCCAGCCGCCCGAAAAGCTCGCGACGCTTTCTCGCGTTTGCGCGAGCGTAAAGCCTAGCCCGAGCAGCAGCGCCTCGGCGCGGGCGGGCGCCGTATAGCCGTCCGCATCGGCGAAGGCTGCATGCTCGTGGGCAAGGGCCTCGCCGTCATGGGCGCGTTCGGCTGCGGCGATGCGCGCTTCGACCTCGCGCAAATCGGCGTCGCCGTCGAGCGTATATTCGAGCGCCGATTTCTCGGCGGCCGGTGTGTCCTGCGCCACATGCGCGATGCGCCAGGTGGGCGGCAGCGAAACATCGCCCGCGTCGGCATGCAGCTCGCCGCGCAAGACCGCGAAAAGCGTCGACTTGCCCGCGCCGTTGGCGCCGACGAGTCCGGCTTTCTCGCCCGGATTGAGGACGAACGACGTGGCTTCGAAAAGGGGCTTGACGCCGCGCGAGAGGCTGAATTGGTTGAAACGGATCACGACGGAATTTGACGGCTCGAAAAACGCTATTTTAGACGGGGCTGCCGTAATCGGGCTCGCTCAGTTTGGCCCCGATATCGCATAGACTGCCGGTTCGTCGGGAACGATAACGCAGGAGAGGGCACGATGACATCGCTTTATGAATTTACCGCACGCGAACTCGGCGGCGAGCCGCTGAGCTTGGAACGCTACCGGGACAAGGTGCTGTTGATCGTCAACACGGCCAGCGAGTGCGGGTTCACGCCGCAGTATGCCGGCTTGCAACGCCTACATGACCGTTATGGCGCGCGCGGCTTCGAAGTGCTGGGCTTTCCGTGCAATCAATTCGGCAAGCAGGAGCCCGGTGACGCGGCCCAGATCGGCAGCTTTTGCGAGAAGCAGTACGGTGTTGCCTTTCCGATGTTCGAGAAGATCGATGTCAAAGGACCGAACGCGCATCCGCTGTATCGCTATCTGACGCGGCAGGCGCCAGGGGTGCTCGGCACGCGCTGGATCAAATGGAATTTCACGAAGTTTCTGGTCGATCGCAGCGGCCGCGTCGTCAAGCGCTATGCGCCGGCCACGAAGCCCGAAGAACTCGAGGCCGATATCGAGGCGTTGCTGTAAAGATGCGGCAGGCAGGCTCGCGCGGCACCCGGTGCTGTCAGCGGCGGCTCGCTTGCCAGTGCGCCGATGCATCACAGAATCGGCGAAAAAAGCCGAGCCACATGCATCAGAATCCGCCGCAGCGCGGGTGCATCGCGGTATTCGCTGCGCTCGACTTCATAGGACTGTTCGAAGTCGTCGAGCAACATGGCCTCGACTTCGCGGGCAAAGACCGGATCGATCGTCAGCACCATGATTTCGAAATTGAGGCGAAACGAGCGATTGTCGAGATTCGCGCTACCGATCGCGGCGGCAATATCGTCGATCAGCACGACCTTCTGGTGAAGGAAGCCAGGCCGGTACCGGAAGATCCGCACACCCGCCCGCAGCAGATCGTAGGCATACAGCTTCGATGCCTCGAACACGACGTAGTGATCGCGGCGGCTCGGGATCAGGATTCTGACATCGACGCCGCGCATCACGGCGAGACGCAACGCCGAGAACACCGCCTCGTCGGGAATCAGATAGGGTGACGTGATCCAGACGCGCGTCTGAGCGGCATTGATCGCTTCCACGAAAAACAGCGAGCCCGTTTCGAACTTGTCGGCGGGACCCGGTGCGACGACGAGACAGTGCATGTCGCCCACCGCCTCGGGTTGCTCGGCTTGCGACGGCGGCAGTTGGGGCAGATCCTGCGTGGCCCAGTGCCAGTCCTCGATGAACACGAACTGCACGCTGGCCACCACAGGCCCGCGCAACTCGATGTGCGTATCGCGCCAGGGCGAGAGGCGTGGATTACCGCCGAGGTACTCCACGCCGACGTTATGGCCGCCGACGAATGCGCATTCGCCGTCCACCACGACGATCTTGCGGTGATTGCGGAAATTCAACTGGAAGCGGTTGACGAAGCGCCGGTTCGTCGCGAACGGATGGATGTCGACGCCGGCTGCGCGCAGCGCCAGAACATAGTGCTGCGGCAGATCGAACGAACCGATGCTGTCGTAGAGAAACGATACGCGAACGCCCGCGGCCGCCTTGGCGATGAGCAGGTCCCTCAGCATTCTTCCGAGTGCGTCGTCCCGCACGATGAAAAACTGCACGAGTACGTAGCGCTGTGCGCGCTCGATGGCCTCGAGGATGGCGGCGAACGTCGCGTCGCCGTTGACGAGCGTGCGTGCGCTGTTGCCGGGCAGAAACGGCATGCCGCTCAGGCTTGCCAGCGAGCGCACGACATGGTGACCGAGCGCCTCGGCGGGCGCGCCGGCCGTCGACGCGCGCGTATCCCAGGTCTGCGGGTGGGCGCGCGAGCGTACCATCTCGTTCTCGATCCGGCGCGCGTCGACATAGCCGGCGAACTTGCTGCGTCCGAGAAACAGATAAGGAATGACCGTCAAATACGGCATCGCCACGAGCGAGACGGCCCAGGCGATGGCGCCTTGCGAGGTGCGCGTGTGCAAGATCGCATGGCAAGCCGCGACGACGCCGAGCACGTGCGCCGCAAAGATGAGACTGCCGAGCGAAAGCCAGTTGAATTCGAAGTGCATGAGACAGCCTGTTCCGTCCGCGACGACACGCGCATCGCCCGTGCGCATCTTACCGAAACGCCGTCGGAAGATGATGAGGCCGAGGCGGGCCTCAGGGGGCCGGCAAATCGTTCGCCGAAAGGAGGAAAACGCTGTCTTCGCCTGCGCTCGTCGGCAGCCAGACGAGATCGAGCCCGCCGAATGCCGCTTCGACATGCGCGCGCTCGTTGCCGATCTCGACGATGAGCACGCCTTCTTCGGTCAGCCAGTTGCGGGCCTCGCCGACTATGCGGCGAACGATATCCATGCCGTCGTCGCCGCCCGCAAGCGCCAGGGCCGGCTCGTGGCGATACTCGGCGGGGAGTTTCGCCATCGATGCGCTGTTCACATAGGGCGGGTTGGCGATGATGACGTCGTAGCGGCGTTCGGGCAGCGGCGCGAAAAGATCGCCTTCGAACAGCGCAATGCGGTCCTCGAGCCCGTACTCCGTCACGTTGAGCGCGGCGACTTCGAGCGCCGGCCCGGAGATGTCGACCGCATCCACGTCGGCATTCGGAAACGCGTGCGCGGCGAGGATGGCGAGCGATGCGGAACCGGTACAGAGTTCGAGCACCGCGCCGACTTCGTCGGGGTCCGCGACGTAGGGCTGCAGGCCGTCTTCGAGCAACTCGCCGATGAATGAACGCGGCACGATGACGCGTTCGTCGACGTAAAAGCGCCGGCCGTGCATCCAGGCTTCGTGCGTGATATAGGCGGCGGGCAGCCGTTCGTCGGCGCGGCGCGCGATCACGGCGAGCACTTCTTCGATCTCGCTGGCGAGCAGCCGCGCGTCGAGAAACGGTTCGAGCGTATCGAGCGGCAGGTGCAGCGTATGCAGGATCAGGTACGCAGCCTCGTCGTAGGCGTTGTCGCTGCCATGGCCGTAAGCAAGCCCCGCGGCGGTAAAGCGCGAGACCGCATAACGGAGCAGGTCGCGAACGGTGGTGAACGGCGTCGTCATTGCTGCAGCTCCTACGCGCATCAGGCGATCAGCGCTTCGAGCACGCGCCGATAGATGTTTTTGAGGGGCTCGACGAAAGCGAGCTCGATGTGTTCGTCGATCTTGTGAATGCTGCCGTTCGGCGGGCCGAACTCCACGACCTGCTTGCAGATTCGCGCGATGAAGCGTCCGTCCGAGGTGCCGCCCGTCGTCGAGAGTTCGGCGCTCACGCCGGTCTCCTCCCCGATGGCCGAGACGAGCGCGTTCGACAGCTCGCCGCGCGGCGTGAGAAACGGCAAGCCGCTGACGGTCCAGTCGAGTTCGTAATCGAGGCCGTGTCTATCGAGGATGGCATGCACGCGCTGTTGCAGCCCCTCGACGGTGCTCGCGGTCGAGAAGCGGAAATTGAACGTCAACTCGGCCCGCCCCGGAATGATATTGCTCGCGCCGGTGCCGCTATGCAGATTCGAGACCTGCCAGGTCGTGGGGGGGAAGTATTCGTTGCCGGCGTCCCAGTGTTCGGCAACCAATTCCGTCAGCGCGGGCGCCAGCAAATGAATCGGATTCTTGGCGAGATGCGGATAGGCGATATGGCCTTGCACCCCTTTGACGGTGAGCTTGCCCGACATCGAGCCGCGCCGGCCGTTTTTGACGACGTCGCCGAGTGTGGCGTCCGACGTGGGTTCGCCGACGATGCAGTAATCGAGCGTCTCGCCGCGCGCTTGGAGTGCCTCGACGACTTTCACCGTGCCGTACGTGGCGGGTCCTTCCTCGTCGCTCGTGATCAAAAAGGCGATCGAGCCGCGGTGATCGGGATGAGCGGCGACGAACTCCTCGGTCGCGACGACGAAGCCCGCGATCGATGTCTTCATGTCAGCCGCGCCGCGGCCGTAGAGCTTGCCGTCCCGGTGCGTGGGCACGAACGGCGGTGAACTCCATTGTTCGAGCGGGCCCGTCGGCACCACGTCGGTATGACCGGCGAACGCGAGCAGCTTTCCGCCCGCACCGGTCCGGCCGCGTTTGACGGCCCACAAGTTCGTGACACCGTGCGCTTCGATCGTCTCGCACGTGAAGCCGATGGCTTGCAGGCGCTCGATCAGCAACTGCTGACAATCCTGGTCGTCGGGCGTGACGGATGCGCGCGCGATCAGCTGTTCGGTAAGGGCGAGGGTGCCGGACATGGATTCGAATCCGTATCAGCGCTGGCGGGACCCGGGTAAGCGCTGAAGCGCTAACCCGGATCGACCCAGCATGGGATCGCAGTAAATCGCTAAAGCGATAACTGCGATCGACAAACTGCCGGCCGCATGGCGGGCGGCAGTTGCGTTCTAGGCGTTGTCCCGTGCGACGCACGCCGCGCCGGTGCGCGGCAGGCAGTGCACCGGGGCAGCGGGCTACGCGAAAAGCGTTTCGTAGGTTTCGACGGAAAAGCCGAGCGTCTTCACGCGCCCGTCGACCACCACCACGGGGCGCTTGACGACGGAAGGCTTCTCGACCATCAGCGCAATGGCGCCGTCTCGCGTCTCGGCGGCCGCCTTGGCGGCATCCGAGAGGCCTCGCCACGTCGTGCCCCGGCGGTTCAGCAGCAGTTCCAACGGTACGTCGGCGAGCCACGCGTTCGCGAGCGGAGCGCTCAGCCCCGCCTTCTTGAAGTCGTGAAATTCGAACGGCACGCCGCGCGCTTCGAGCCACGTGCGCGCCTTCTTGACGGTATGGCAGTTGGGAATGCCGTAGACGACGGTATGCGCGGCCGACATCAATCGCCCCGCAGCAACTCGTTGAGGCCCACCTTGGCGCGCGTCTTGGCATCGACCTTCTTGACGATCACCGCGCAATAAAGGCTATGCGAGCCATCCTTCGACGGCAGATTGCCCGCGACGACGACCGAGCCCGGCGGCACGTAGCCGTAGCTGACTTCGCCCGTTTCGCGATCGTAGATCTTGGTGCTCTGGCCGAGGTACACACCCATCGAGATGACCGAATTCTCGCCGACGATCACACCCTCGACCACCTCCGAGCGCGCGCCGATGAAACAGTTGTCTTCGATGATGACGGGATTCGCCTGCAGCGGTTCGAGCACGCCGCCGATCCCGACGCCGCCCGACAGATGCACGTTCTTGCCGATCTGCGCGCACGAGCCGACCGTGGCCCAGGTATCGACCATCGTGCCTTCGTCGACATAAGCGCCGATGTTGGTGTACGAAGGCATCAGCACGACGTTTTTCGCGATGAACGAACCGCGGCGCGCGATGGCGGGAGGCACGACGCGAAAGCCGCCCGCCGCGAAGTCTTCGGCCGTGTAATGGGCGAACTTCGAAGGCACCTTGTCGTAGAACTGCGAGTAGCCGCCTGCCGGCATCGGCACATTGTCCTCGAGCCGGAACGACAACAGCACGGCCTTTTTCAGCCATTGGTTGACGATCCATTGACCGTCTTTCTTTTCGGCGACACGCAGCGCGCCGCGATCGAGCTCGCCGATCGCATGCGCGACGGCTTCGCGCACTTCTGCCGGCGCGGCCTTCGGCGAGAGCTCGGCACGGTTGTCCCAGGCGGTGTCGATGATTTGCTGAAGTTGTTGCGACATGGTCTCGATTTGGCTAAGTGGATATCGGGTGGGCAGTTCCGGCCCGGCTGAGCGGTGCGGCGATCAGGCGGCGGCGAGCCGCCGCGCGGGCGCAGCCGCTACCGAGCGAGCGAACGGCAGAAATCGACGATGCGCCGGGCGCCTTCGACGCATTCGCTCTCGTTCGCGACGAGCGCCAGGCGGATGAAATCCCGGCCGGGGTTGACGCCATGCGCGGTGCGCGCGAGATACGAGCCCGGCAAAACGGTCACATTATAGTCGGCGTGAAGACGCCGGGCGAATTCGATGTCCGAGAGACCGGTGCGGGCGACGTCGGCCCAGAGGTAGAACGCGGCGTCGGGCAGCTTCACATCGAGCACCTCGGCAAGCATCGGCGTGACCGCCGAAAATTTGCTGACGTATTTCGCGCGGTTTTCGCGCACGTGCGCTTCGTCGCTCCAGGCAGCGATGCTCGCGCTCTGGTAGACAGGCGAAAGCGCGGCGCCGTGATAGGTCCGGTAGAGCAAGAAGCGTTGCAGCAATCGGGCATCGCCCGCCACGAAGCCTGAGCGCATGCCGGGCACATTCGAGCGCTTCGACAGGCTCGACAGCATGACGAGACGCTCGAAGCCGCGGCCGAGCCGGTGGGCTGCCTCCAGGCTGCCGAGTGGCGGCCTGGCTTCGTCGAAATAGATTTCGGAGTAGCACTCGTCCGAGGCGATGACGAAACCGTGCTCGTCGGAGAGCGCGAACAGTTCGCGCCAATCGTCGAGGGTCGACACGGCGCCCGTCGGATTGCCCGGCGAGCAGACATACAGCAACTGCGTGCGGGACCAGACGTCTCGCGGCACGGCGCCGTAGTCGCAGGCGAAGTTGCGTGCCGGGTCGCTGTTCGCGAAGTACGGCTGCGCGCCGGCCAGCAGGGCCGCGCCCTCATAGATCTGATAAAACGGGTTGGGGCACAGCACGACGGCATCCGGGCGCGAGCCGTCCACCACCGCTTGCGCAAGCGAAAAAAGCGCCTCGCGCGAACCCGACACGGGCAGCACCTCGGTGGCGGGATCGAGCGCGGGCAGGCCATAGCGCTGCGAAGCCCAGCGCGCGATCGCCTCGCGCAGCGCGGGCGAGCCCGCCGTCGCGGGATAGTTCGACAGCGTGTCGAGCGATGCCACGACAGCATCGGTGACGACCTTCGGCGTAGCGTGCTTGGGCTCGCCGATGCCGAAGCTGATGTGAGGCAGCGCGCTCGGCGGTGCCGAGTCCTTGAGCAGGGCGCGCAGCTTTTCGAACGGATAAGGCTGGAGGCTGTCGAGTCGAGGGTTCACGTTGGGCTTCGGCGTTGACGGAATCGAAAGCGGCTGTGCTCGCCCACTGCGATGCCGAATCCGGCGACGCGTCCGGGCCCAGGCCCGCCAGCGCGCTCGAGGCTCGGCCGCGGTGCGGCGACGATCGAGAAGGCGGCCATTATAGCCGCCCTGGCTCGCCCCGTTGCGCTGCGTCGCGCGATGGGCCGGAACGCGGTTGGGGCGATGGTATGATTGCCACTTTCCCGCGGGGCCATGCGGCTGCGCGGTCCGTTCGACCTTCCCCTATTCAATCAGCGATATCGCCGTGCGTCTGACCTCGATCAAACTCGCTGGCTTCAAGTCCTTCGTCGATCCCACCCACTTCCAGGTCCCCGGCCAACTGGTCGGTGTCGTCGGGCCCAACGGTTGCGGAAAATCGAACATCATCGATGCCGTGCGCTGGGTGCTGGGCGAGTCGCGCGCCTCCGAGCTGCGCGGCGAATCGATGCAGGACGTGATCTTCAACGGCTCGACTGCGCGCAAACCCGGCAGCCGCGCGAGCGTCGAGCTCGTGTTCGACAATGCCGACGGCCGTGCGGCCGGCCAATGGGGGCAGTACGCCGAAATCGCGGTGAAGCGCGTGCTCACGCGCGACGGCACGTCGAGCTACTACATCAACAACCTGCCCGCGCGCCGGCGCGACATCCAGGACATCTTCCTCGGTACGGGCCTGGGACCGCGCGCCTACGCGATCATCGGGCAGGGCATGATCGCCCGGATCATCGAGGCCAAGCCCGAAGATCTGCGGGTCTTTCTCGAGGAAGCGGCGGGCGTGTCGAAGTACAAGGAGCGGCGCCGCGAGACGGAGAACCGCCTGCACGACACGCGCGAGAATCTGACGCGCGTGGAGGACATCGTCCGCGAACTGAGCGCCAACCTCGAAAAGCTGGAAGCGCAGGCGGTCGTCGCGACCGAGTTCAAGACGCTGCAGGCGCAAGGCGAGGAAAAGCAGCGGCTGCTGTGGCTATTGCGCAAGAACGAGGCCGCTGCCGAGCAGGCGCGGCAACAGCGCGCGATTTCCGAGGCGCAAATCGACCTCGAGGCGCAGACGGCGCGCCTGCGTGAAGTCGAAGCCGAACTGGAGACGTTGCGCGTCGCGCACTATGCCGCGAGCGACGCGATGCAGGGTGCGCAGGGCGCTCTATACGAAGCGAATTCCGAGGTGAGCCGGCTCGAAGCGGAAATCAAGTTCATCGTCGAGTCGCGCAACCGCGTGCAGGCCCAGATCGCGGCGCTGACGGCGCAGCGCGAGCAATGGCAGGCGCAGGCCGAAAAGGCGCGCGGCGAGCTCGAGGATGCCGATGCACAGCTCGCCATCGCCGAAGAAAAGGCAGCGCTGGCGGAAGACGCGGCGGCGGCGAAGCACGATGCATTGCCGGCCCTCGAGGCGCAATGGCGCGATGCGCAGGCGCGGCTGAACGACGAGCGCGGCGAGATCGCCCAGACCGAACAGGCGCTCAAGCTCGAGGCGGCGCATCAGCGCAATGCCGATCAACAATTGCAGCAGTTGCAACAGCGCCACGAGCGCCTCAAAGCGGAGGCGGGTGGCCTCGACGCGCCGGACGAGGCGCAGCTCGAGGAAGGGCGCATGCAGCTTGCCGAGCACGAGGAAATCCAACGCGATGCGCAGGCACGCCTGGCCGAGGCCGAGGCCGCGCTGCCGGCGCTCGATGCGGCGCGGCGCGAGGCGCACGAGCGCACGCAAACCGAAACGGCGCGGATCCATCAGCTCGAAGCGCGGCTCGTCGCGCTCAAGCATTTGCAGGAAAACGTACAGACCGACGGCAAGATTCAGCCCTGGCTCGACAAACACGAACTGGGAAGTTTGCCGCGTCTGTGGAAGAAGCTGCATGTCGAAACGGGCTGGGAAACGGCGCTCGAATCGGTGTTGCGCGAACGGCTCGCCGCGCTCGAGATCTCCAATCTCGACTGGGTCAAGGCGTTTGCGAGCGATGCGCCCCCGGCCAAGCTGGCGTTCTACGCGCCGCCTTCGGCCGGCGTGCCGCGCGAGCAGGTCCCGGGCCTGCGGCCGTTGCTCTCGCTCATGCGCATCGACGACGCGGGGCTGCGCGCGGTGCTGGCCGACTGGCTCGGTCATGTGTACGTCGCCGACGATCTGGGCTCGGCGCTCGCCCAGCGGACGCAGTTGCCGGAGGGCGCGGCTTTCGTCGTCAAGGCGGGGCATGTACTCACGCGTGTAGGCGTTCAGCTTTACGCGGCGGATTCCGAGCAGGCCGGCATGCTGGCCCGCGAGCAGGAGATCGAGAACCTCACACGCCAATTGCGCGCGCAGACGTTGCTTGCGGACGAGGCGAAGACCGCGGCGATTCGCGCCGATGCGGCGCACACCCAGGCGACGCAAGCGCTGGCCGATGCGCGCGCGCAGCTCGAGCGGGCGACCCAGCGCGTGCATGCGCTGCAGCTCGACGTGCTGAAGCTCACGCAAGCGCACGAGCGCTATACCCAGCGCAGCACGCAGATTCGCGAGGAACTGGACGAAATCGGCGCACAGATCGAGGATCAGCGCGCGCAGCGCGCCGAATCCGAGGCGAACTTCGAGCGCCACGACGGCGAGCTTGCCGCGTTGCAGGCCCGTTTCGAGGACGATCAGCTTGCGTTCGAAGCACTCGACGAAACGCTGAGCGCGGCGCGTACGGAGGCCCGCGATCTCGACCGGGCGGCCACCGACGCGCGCTTCGCCGCGCGCAACATGGCCAATCGGATCGAGGAGCTCAAGCGCAGCATTCAAATCGCGCAAGAACAGAGCGAGCGCGTTGCGGCCTCGCTCGAGGATGCCCGCGCGGAGCTGGAATCGATCAATGAGCAGACCGCGCACACGGGCCTGCAAGACGCGCTTGCAGTGCGTGCGGAAAAGGAAGCCGCGCTCGGCGCCGCGCGCATCGAGCTCGACGACCTGACGGCGAAGCTGCGGCATGCCGATGAAATGCGGTTGACGACCGAGCGTTCGCTGCAGCCGCTGCGCGAGCGCATCACCGAGCTGCAGTTGAAGGAGCAAGCCGCGCGCATTGCCGGCGAGCAGTTCATCGAGCAACTCGCCGAGGCGGGTGTCGACGAAGCGGAGCTGCAGCAAAAGCTGACGCCGGATATGAAGCCGTCGTACCTGCAAGGGGAAGTGACGCGCATCAACAACGCGATCAATGCCTTGGGGCCCGTCAATATGGCGGCGCTCGAAGAGCTGGCGGCCGCGACCGAGCGCAAGACGTTCCTCGACGCGCAATCGGCCGACCTGACGGCGGCGATCGATACGCTCGAAGACGCCATCCGCAAGATCGATCAGGAGACCCGTACGCTGCTGCAAGGCACGTTCGACGAAGTCAACCGGCATTTCGGCGAGCTCTTCCCGCGTCTTTTCGGCGGCGGGCAGGCGAAGCTCATCATGACGGGCGACGAGATTCTCGATGCGGGCGTGCAGGTGATGGCCCAGCCGCCCGGCAAGAAAAACTCGACTATCCACCTGCTGTCGGGCGGCGAGAAGGCGCTGACGGCGACGGCGCTCGTCTTCGCGATGTTCCAGCTCAATCCCGCGCCGTTCTGTCTGCTCGACGAGGTCGATGCGCCGCTCGACGACGCGAACACGGAACGCTTTGCCAATCTCGTGCGCGCCATGTCCGAAAAGACGCAGTTCCTTTTCATTTCGCACAACAAGATCGCGATGGAGATGGCGCAGCAACTGATCGGCGTGACGATGCAGGAGCAAGGTGTCTCGCGCATCGTGGCGGTCGACATGGAAACCGCGGCCGGTTTCGCACAGAATACGGCTTGAACGAACGACAGCGGCGGTCGGCACACTGCATGGCCGCCGTCGACGAAAGAACGTGCTTCATGGAGCGTGCATGGACGAGTTGACACTCGGGTTGATCGGCGCAGGCGCCGTGGTGGTGGCGGGAGTGGTCGGATACAACGCATGGCAGGGCGCGAAAGTGCGCCGCAAGATGCCAAGACCGATGCCGCCCGACGCCGCCGAAGCGCTTGCGCGTCACGATTCCGAGGAGGAGCGGCCGTTTATCGAGCCCGCGCGCGCAAACGTTCGCCGCGAGCCGGCGCTCTCCGATGCGCCGGCCTCGGCCGAGGCGGCCAGGGTCGAACCGAGCTTTGGCGCCGCGCCGCTCGACACGCCGGCCGATCTTCAAGCGGACGCGACGGTGCCCGACGGCGATCTGACGCGCGACGTGCCCGGAGCGCGGCACGCGGAGCAGATGTCCGATGCGCCCGTCGCGCCGGCCGCCACGACGATTTCCTCGGCGCCGCCGCATGTCGTCGATCGCCGCATCGACTGCGTGGTGCCGATCAAACTCGGTGGCTCCGTTGCCGGCGACAAAGCGGTGCCGTTCGCGCAGCGATTGCGCCGAGCCGGCAGCAAGCCTGTCTATATCGAGGGCAAGGCGGAAGGCGCCGGCGCCTGGGAACTGCTGCAAAACGGGCAACGTTATGACGAACTTCGCGCGGCGGTCCAACTGGCGAACCGCGGCGGTGCGTTGAACGAGCTCGAATTCTCGGAATTCGTCTCGGGTGTGCAGCAGTTCGCCGACGCGGTCGATGGTGCGCCCGAATTCCCGGACATGCTCGAAACGGTGTCGATGGCGCGCGAACTCGACGGCTTCGCGGCGCAGTGCGACGCGCAGTTGTCGATCAACGTGCTCTCGGACGGGGCGCCCTGGTCGGCCAATTACGTGCAGGCCGTGGCGTCCCAGGACGGATTGCTGCTCTCGCGCGACGGCACCCGCTTCGTCAAGCTCGATGCGAGGCAAAGCCCCGTTTTCATGCTGCAGTTCGGCGACACCAACTTCCTGCGCGATGACCTGACCTACAAGGGCGGGCAGATGATCACGCTGATTCTCGATGTGCCCGTGGCCGACGAGGACATTCTGCCGTTCCGGCTCATGTGCGACTACGCGAAGTCGCTGGCCGAGCGCATCGGCGGGCGTGTCGTCGACGATCAGCGTCGGCCGCTTCCGGAATCGGCGCTGCTGGCGATCGAAAAACAACTGATGACGCTTTACGCCAAGCTCGAAGAGGCGGGCATTCCCGCCGGCTCCGCGGCGACGCGCCGGCTGTTCAGTCAATGACGCCGGACGGCTTGCGCGCGTGATGGGCGCTGCGATAATGCCGGGGTGAACTCGAAATCGAAATCGAACAAGAGCGCCCCCGCATGGCCGAACACACTGCACAAGCCCCGACAGACCAACCCGCCGAGCGCGCAGCATGGCTACGTGCGGAGCTCGATCGCGCTAACTTTCAGTACTACGTGCTCGATCAGCCCGAGCTGCCCGATGCCGAATACGACCGGCTCTTTCTCGAGCTGCAGCGCATCGAAAGCGAACACCCCGATCTGATCACGCCCGAGTCGCCGACGCAGCGTGTCGGCGGCCAGGCGTCGAGCGGCTTCGCGCCCGTGCACCATGCGGTGCCGATGCTCTCGCTGAACAACGGCTTTACCGACGAAGATATCGTCGCCTTCGATAAGCGCGTCGCCGACGTGCTCGGCAGCGAATCGGTCGAATACGCGTGCGAGCTGAAGTTCGACGGCCTCGCGATCGCGCTGCGCTACGAGAACGGCCGGCTCGTGCAGGCCGCGACGCGCGGCGATGGTGCAACGGGCGAGGATGTGACCCAGAACGTGCGTACGATCCGTTCCATTCCGCTCAAGCTGAAGGGCGATAGCGTGCCGCGCCTCGTCGAGGTACGAGGCGAGGTGCTGATGTTCAAGCGCGACTTCGAGCGGCTCAATGCGCGTCAACGCGAAGCCGGGCAACGCGAATTCGCGAATCCGCGCAATGCGGCGGCGGGCAGTTTGCGGCAGCTCGATCCGAGAATCACCGCTCATCGGCCGCTCTCGTTTTTTTCATACGGCATCGGCGAGCTCGACGGTATCGAGATGCCCGGTACCCACAGCGCGCTGCTCGACTGGTACGGCGAGCTCGGGTTGCCGGTGTGTGCCGAACGCGCCACGGTCGACGGCGCGCAAGGGCTCCTGGAATTCTTCCGACGTATCGGCGAAAAACGTAAGTCGTTGCCTTACGAGATCGATGGGGTCGTCTACAAGGTCAATCGGCGCGACGAGCAGGACCGGCTCGGATTCGTTTCGAGAGCGCCGCGTTTCGCGCTCGCGCATAAATTCCCGGCCGAAGAGGCCATGACGGAGCTGCTCGACATTTACGTCAACGTCGGGCGCACGGGCGCGATTACGCCGGTGGCGCGGCTCAAGCCGGTCTTCGTCGGTGGCGTGACCGTCACGAACGCCACCTTGCACAACGAAGACGAGGTCCGCCGCAAGGACGCCCGCATTGGCGATACCGTCGTCGTGCGACGCGCGGGCGATGTGATTCCCGAGCTCGTGTCCGTCATGCTCGAGCGCCGGCCCGAGAACGCGCGGGAGTTCGTGATGCCCACCCACTGCCCGGTCTGCGGTTCGCGCATCGAGCGGCTGCCGGACGAAGCCGTCGCACGATGCACCGGGGGGCTGTTCTGTCCAGCGCAGCGCAAGCAGGCCATCTGGCATTTTGCGCAGCGCCGCGCGCTCGATATCGATGGCCTCGGTGAAAAGATCATCGACCAGCTCGTCGAGCAGCAACTCGTGCGTACACCGGCCGATCTTTTCAATCTTGGTTTCGCGACGCTGGCCCAACTCGACCGCTTTGCCGAAAAATCAGCGCAGAATCTGCTCGATTCGCTCGAAAAGGCCAAGCACACGACGCTTGCGCGCTTCATATATGCGCTCGGTATTCGGCATGTGGGCGAATCGACGGCGAAGGACCTCGCGCGCCATTTCGGTTCGCTCGATCCGCTGATGAACGCATCGATGGAGGAATTGCTCGAAGTCAACGATGTCGGCCCCGTCGTAGCAGAGTCGATTCATCAGTTCTTCGCAGAAGAGCACAATCGGACTGTCATCGAACAGTTGCGGGCGCCCGGCAAAGTCAGCTGGCCCGAAGGGCCGCCGGCGCCGCGCGCACCGCAAGGGGTGCTGGCCGGTAAGACCGTGGTGCTGACCGGCACACTGCCGACCTATTCGCGCGAAGACGCCAAGGAACTGTTGGAGGCGGCCGGCGCAAAGGTGTCCGGCTCCGTGTCGAAGAAAACCGATTATGTGGTGGCGGGAAGCGAGGCGGGCAGCAAGCTTACGAAAGCCGAGGAACTCGGCATTCCCGTGCTCGACGAAGACGGTATGCGCAAGCTTCTGGAGGGTCACAATCCATGATTCGCGAAATTCTCAAGATGGGCGATCCGCGTCTTTTGCGCATCGCCCAGCCCGTCGATCATTTCGACACGCCCGAGCTGCACGCTCTCATCGCGGACATGTTCGAGACGATGCATGCCGCCAACGGCGCGGGGCTTGCCGCACCGCAGATCGGCGTCGATCAGCAAGTGGTCATCTTCGGCTTCGGACACAACGAACGCTATCCCGAGGCGCCGCCGGTGCCTGAGACGGTGCTCATCAATCCGACCATCACACCGGTATCGCAGGATACGGAAGAGGGCTGGGAAGGGTGCCTTTCGGTGCCGGGCATGCGCGGGATCGTCGGACGATTTTCGATGATCCGCTACCACGGATTCGATCAGTATGGGCAGCCGATCGACCGCGTGGCCGAAGGCTTTCATGCGCGCGTCGTGCAGCACGAATGCGACCATCTGATCGGCAAGCTCTACCCGATGCGGATAACCGATTTCTCGAATTTCGGCTTCACCGAGGTGCTCTTCCCCGATCTCGACCCCAACAGCGACGATTGACACGCGCTTTCCGTTCGTCCGGGCGAGCTCGCGAGAGCAAGGCCCGGACGGCGTCGCTGTTCAAAACGCCTCGTCCGCCAGCAGATAACGCCATTTTCCCTGCGGCAGTGCGCCCAGCGCCACGCGGCCCATGCGGACGCGCTTCAGCCCGACGACGTGCAAGCCGACGAGTTCGCACATGCGACGGATTTGCCGCTTCTTTCCTTCGCGCAGCGCAAAGCGCAGCTGTTCGCCGTTTTGCCAGCTGACTTTGGCTGGTTTCAGCGCTGCGCCATCGAGCGACAAACCGAACCGCAGCAACGCGAGTTTGTCGGCGGGAAAGTGCTTGTCGACATCGGTCGTGTGCTCGCCGTAGGTCACACGCACGAGATATTCCTTTTCCACGCTCGAATGTTCGCCGATCAGCTGCTTCGCGATGCGGCCGTCCTGTGTCAGCACGAGCAGCCCCGTCGAATCGATATCGAGGCGGCCAGCGGGCGCGAGCGCGCGCAGATGACTTGGGGAGAAGCGCACGGGCGAACGGTCCCCGTCCCAGCGATTGGCTGCGGTGACGAGCGTGACGGCGGGTTCATAGCCGTCTTCGGCCTGTCCCGACACGTATCCGATGGGCTTATGGAGCAGGATCGTGACTTGCCGCGATTGCGCGGCATGCGCATCGCGCGTGATCTCTATCTGCTGATCGGGACGTACGCGAGCGCCCAGCGTATCGATTCGTTCGCCATCGACGCGCACCCAGCCGTTCGCAATCCACTCATCGGCTTCACGGCGCGAACATAGACCGAGTTCGGACATGCGTTTCGATAGGCGCACGGTCCCCGCCGTTTCAGGATTCGCCGGGGACTTTGCTGCGGCCGCACTGGTCGGGCGGTGCTCAGGACGCTCGGCACGCTCCGTGCGCTCCGTGCGTTCCGTCGGCTGGCGCAAGACCTGCGAGCCCGTCTTACGCTCGGGCCGGGCTTGTACGGCGGCGCCAGAGCGTTTGCCCGTGCCGGTTGCGCTCCGGTGGGGCACACGAGCTCCGCTTTCGTTCGCGGTGGCGCCTCCGCGTTTGCCGCTGCCCACCGCGGTCCTGGGCGCGCGGGTGTCGCTCCGACTCACGTCCCCCGCGGCGGCCGTGCGTTTGTCGCCGCCCGTTCCGGTCCTCGTCGTGCGGCTTCCGCTGTCGTGGGAGACAGCCCCCGTGCGTCTGTCGTTGCTTGCCGCAGCCCGGGGCGCGCGGGCGCCAGTCCCACGCACGTCCCCCGCGGCGGCCGCGCCTTTGCCGGTTCCGGTTCTCGGCGTGCGGGTTCCCGTTTCGTTCGAGACGGTCCCCGTGCGTTTGTCGTTGCTTGCCGCAGCCCTGCGAGTTCCCGGAGCGCTGTCGCGCTCACGGCCGCGCGGCACGCCGGCCGACGCCCCCGCGAGCGTGCTGCCGGACGCGGTTGCCCTGCGGGCGCCCGGTGCTGCCGGTCGTTGGCGTCTTTCGACGGGCGACGAGCCCGGCTTGTCCTCGCGCCTGCGAGGCGCGAGTGTCGTGCCCGCGCTTCGCGTGCCGCCCGCGGCTTTCGCGCCGGGGGCGCGTGGCGCCGGCGCTGCCTTGCCGGGTGCTGTGCCCGCTGCACGCGGTGCTGCGGCACCTCGCGCCGGCTTGCGTGCCGACGGGCTGCCGGAACGAACGGGAGCGCGATCCGGTGTGTCCGGTCGCGGATGCTTGGCTGTCAGTTTGACGCGCATAGATTCTCGAAAAAACAGGACCGCGGGCGCAAGGCCTGAGCGGCGGTGAAACAGCGCCTAGAGTGCGATGGCTTGCAGCAGTTCGGTTTCCAGCTGAATTTGCAGCCGGCTGTCGGACAGACCGCGCCCATCGAGCAGAAAGACGTCTTCGACGCGCTCGCCCAGCGTGTTGATGCGGGCGGCATGCACGCCGACACGATGATTGGCGAGCACGCGCGCGATCGAATAAAGCAGACCCAGCCGGTCGTTTGCGGAGACCGAGAGTATGTAGTACTGGCCGCGCTCATCGGCCCGCAGATCGACGCGCGGCGTGATCGGGAACGTGCGCGAGAGGCGCGACAGCCGACCCTTGGACGGCTCGGGCAACGGCTCGCCCGACGAAAGCCAGGCACTGAGCTGCTGCTCGACGAGATTCGCGATATCGCGATACTGCACGTCTTGCTCGGGATGCGCGACGATGAAATTGTCGAGCGCATAGCCGTGGCGGGTCGTGCTGATGCGGGCATCGAGCACGGACAATCCGTTGCGCTCGAAGTAGGCGCAAATGCCGGCGAACAGATCGGGGCGATCGCGTACATAGACGAGCACTTGCAGTGCTTCGCCGATGGGTGCCGGGCGAGCGCGGACGATGGGCGCCTGCGCTTCGACGTGGCGATACAGCACACGCGTTTGCCAGGCAATGTCGGCGGCGTCGTGCCGCAGGAAGTAGCCGACATCGAGCTGCTCCCAAAGCGCGCGCTGAGCGTTCTCCGGCACGGTTTCGAGCCGCAGCAGGGCCAGCGCTTCCTCCTTGCGCGTCTTGAGCTCGGAGTGCTCGTCGGGGCGTGCGCCGCCCAGCACGGCGAGCGTCATGCGGTAAAGGTCCTCGAGCAGCTTGCCTTTCCAGGTATTCCAGACCTTGGGGCTCGTGCCGCGGATATCGGCGACCGTCAGCAGATAAAGCGCGGTGAGCCGTCGCTCCGTGCCGACGAGTTCGGCGAACTGCTTGATGACGGCCGGGTCGCTCGTGTCTTGCTTCTGCGCAACCTGACTCATCGTCAGATGCTGCTGCACGAGCCAGACGATCAGCGAGGCGTCGTCTCCCGTGATGCCGTGCTCGCGGCAAAAGCGCCGCGCGTCGGTCATGCCGAGCGTCGAATGATCGCCGCCGCGGCCTTTCGCGATGTCATGAAAAAGCGCGGCCACGTAGAGCACCCACTGGCGCTCGAAATTGGCCATCAACTGGCTGCAAAACGGGTACTCGTGCGCATGCTCGGCAAGGGCGAAACGGCGCAGATTGCGCAGCACCATCAGAATGTGCTGGTCGACCGTATAGACGTGATAGAGGTCGTGCTGCATCTGGCCGACGATGCGCCGAAAGTTCAGCAGATACCGGCCGAGCACGCTCGTTTGATTCATGAGCCGCAGTGCATGAGTGATGCCCTGCGGCTCTTTGAGGATTTGCATGAAGAGACGCCGGTTCTCGGGTGCCTTGCGCCAGCGCGAATCCATGATTTCGCGGGCGTTGTAAAGCGCTCGCAGCGTGCGTGCGGACAGCCCCTTGGTGCCCGGCGTGGCCTCGTAGAGCAAGAACGCCTCGAGAATGGCGGAGGGCGCGCGCTCGAACACGTCGTCGCTGACGATCTCGATCATGCCTTGCTTTTCGACGAAGCGCTCGGATAGCACCCGCGTAATGCCGCTCGTGCGCGGGAAGAGCTGCGCTTCGACATTCTGGATCAGGATCGTCGCGAGCTGCGTCACCGCTTTCGCTGCCCAGTAATAGCGGCGCATGAGCTGCTCGCTCGCCCGCCGCGCCTGCGTCGAGCGGTAGCCGAAGCTCTCGGCGGCAGCGGTTTGCAGATCGAAAACGAGAACATCCTGACGGCGCCCCGCGATTAGATGCAACCGGGCACGCAGCATCTTCAGGAAGCCTTCGTTGCGGCGCAGCTCGCGCGCTTCGCGCGCCGTAATGAGACCGCGTTGGTCGAGCTCGCGCCAACTGCTGCCAAAGCCGGCGGCGCGAGCGATCCAAAGAATCAGCTGCAAGTCGCGCAGCCCGCCGGGACTTTCCTTGACATTGGGCTCGAGGCTATACGGCGAGTCCTGGAACTTCGCATGGCGCTGCCGCATTTCGAGGACTTTCGCTTGAAAAAATGCGCGCGCGTCGAGCGTTTCGTTGAAGCGCAGTGCGAAACGCTGAAAAAGCGCCGTGCTGCCCGTGATGCGTCGCGCTTCGAGCAGCGAAGTGCGCACCGTGATGTCGCGCTCTCCCTCGTCGATGCATTCGTCGACGGTGCGCACGCTGCTGCCCAGTTCGAGCCCGAGGTCCCACGCCATCCCGATGAACCGCTCGATGCGCGCTTCGAGCTCGGGCCCGGGGGTTTCGTGCAACAACACGAGAATGTCGATGTCGGAATAGGGCGAAAGCTCGCCGCGACCGTACCCGCCGACGGCGACGAGCGCGAGCGAGGCCGGCATTTCGCAGGCGAGCCAGGCGCGGCGCAACGCGTCGTCCGTGGCGCGTGCGAGCGCGCGCATGGCCGCATCGACATTGCCGGCGGTTTTGAAGCGATCGAGAAGCGCCGTCTTGGCGACGCGGTAATCCGCTTTGAGCGACATGGAATGGGGCAGGGCGGCTGGGACGCTCATGTGACGACGAAGATGCGGCTGACGATGGCGACAACGGTGGCCAGGCAGCGGGCGCCGCCGCTCTCGCGCGATACGCGCCGCGGCCCGCCGGCTGAAGGGGTGCGCGCCGCCGTTAGGCGGCGACGGACAGACGGGGCCGTTCGGGCGTTCCGGCCGAAACGGTCAGCACGTCGAAACCCGTATCGGTGACGAGCACCGTATGCTCCCACTGCGCCGACAGGCTGCGGTCGCGCGTCTTGACGGTCCATTGATCCGGCATCGTGCGAATCTCGCGGCGCCCGGCATTGATCATCGGCTCGATCGTGAAGATCATGCCCTTTTGGAGCTCGAGACCGGTGCCGGGGCGGCCGTAATGAAGCACCTGGGGGTCTTCATGGAAGACCTTGCCGATACCATGGCCGCAGTATTCGCGCACGACGCTGTAGCCCTGGGCCTCGGCGTGCTTCTGAATGGCGTGGCCGATATCGCCGAGCCGCGCGCCCGGGCGCACCTGCTCGATTCCGAGCCACATGCACTCGTAGGTCGTCTGGGCGAGCCGCCTGGCGAGAATCGAGCCTTCGCCGGCGATGAACATGCGGCTCGTATCGCCGAAATAGCCGTTTTTGATGACCGTGATATCGATATTCAGGGCGTCGCCGTTCTTGACGATCTTGTCGCCCGGAATACCGTGACAGATGACGTCGTTCACCGAAATACAGGTTGCCTTCGGATAGGGCGGGTAGCCGGGCGGCTGATAATTGAGCGGCGCCGGGATCGTGCCTTGCACGTCGAGCATGTAGTTGTGGCAGAGCCGGTCGAGCTCGCCCGTCGTCACGCCCGGTTTGACAAAGGGCGTGATGTAGTCGAGCACTTCGCTCGCGAGTCGGCACGCGATGTGCATTTGCTCGATGTCGTATTCGTTTTTGATCGTGATAGCCATTGGAGTGCCAGCATGAGACGCGGATTGCCGGATTATCGCACCATATAGAGCCGCCGGCTGAAACCAAGGTCGGTGTTGAGGCGGGCGCCGCGAGCGTGATATACTTTCTGGCTAGTCGTCAATGATGCCCGGCGGAATTCATGTTTTCCGTGTTTCGTTCGCTCGGAGCTTCGGCGGCTGGAAGTCAAAGCGTCAAATTTTTTTGAGTAAATCGCAAGCCGGCGCATCCAGGGTGCCGGGTGCGCATGATACGCGAGCGTCGGCGAGATCGTCCGTGCACGCGTGTGGCGCATCCGTTACTGCAGCCGGCTTAAGGCCCAACCCTCGCGGAGAATTTCAATGGCAGTCACCATGCGTCAAATGCTGGAAGCCGGTGTCCACTTCGGTCACCAGACCCGGTTCTGGAACCCCAAGATGGCCCCGTTCATCTTCGGTCATCGCAACAAGATTCACATCATCAACCTCGAAAAGACGCTGCCGATGTACAACGACGCGCTGAAGTACGTGCGTCAGCTGGCGGCGAATCGGGGCACGATTCTTTTCGTGGGTACGAAGCGTCAGTCGCGCGATACGATCGCCGAAGAGGCGCAGCGCTGCGGTATGCCTTACGTGAACGCCCGTTGGCTTGGCGGCATGCTGACCAACTTCAAGACGCTGAAGGTTTCGATCAAGCGCTTGAAGGACATGGAGACGGCCGTCGAGGCAGGCGAGCTCGAGCGCATGAGCAAGAAGGAAGCCCTGCTGTTCGAACGTGAAATCGCGAAGCTGCAGAAGTCGATCGGTGGCGTGAAGGATATGGGTGGCATTCCCGATGCGATCTTCGTCGTGGACGTCGGCTATCACAAGATTGCCGTGACGGAAGCCAACAAGCTGGGCGTGCCGGTCATCGCCGTGGTCGACACGAACCACTCGCCGGAAGGGATCGACTACGTGATCCCCGGTAACGATGACGCGAGCAAGGCTGTGGCGCTTTACGCGGCCGGCGTGGCGGACGCGATCCTCGAAGGCCGCGCGAATGCGGTGAACGAAGTCGTCCAGGCAGTGCGCGGCGAGGGCGACGGCGACGAATTCGTCGAGGTCAACGGGGAGGCGTAAAGCAACCCTGGGGCCGGCAAAAAAGGGGGCTTTCAGGGGCCCCCTTTTTTTGAGTTTCGGCCGCGGTGACGGCCGTTGATGCGGCGCGGCGGTTTCGGCGCGTGCCGCGAACGAATGCCTGCCGTTCGCGTCGATTGCGGGCGGCCTATGAAAGACAGACTCAAGGAGCGAATGATGGCGGCAATTACCGCAAGCATGGTGGCAGAACTGCGCGCGAAGACCGACGCGCCCATGATGGAGTGCAAGAAGGCGCTGACGGAAGCCGAAGGCGACATGTCCCGCGCGGAAGAGCTGCTGCGCGTGAAGCTCGGCAACAAGGCCAGCAAGGCCGCCTCGCGCGTGACGGCCGAGGGGATCATCGTCTCGTCCATCAGCGGCAACGCGGGCGCGCTCGTCGAGTTGAACTGCGAGACGGACTTCGTCGCGAAGAACGACGATTTCAACGCGTTCGCCAAGCAAGTCGCGGAACTCGTGGTGGCCCACAAGCCGGCCGATGTGGCCGAGCTGTCCGCGCTGACGCTGAATGGCCAGACGGTCGACGCCGTGCGCCTCGCGCTCGTCGGCAAGATCGGCGAAAACCTGTCGATCCGCCGCTTCGTGCGCTTCGAGACGACCAACAAGCTCGCGGCCTACCTGCACGGCACGCGCATCGGCGTGCTCGTGGAGTACACGGGCGCCGACGAGCAAGTCGGCAAGGATGTCGCCATGCACGTGGCCGCAATGAAGCCGGTGTCGCTCTCCGCGAGCGATGTGCCAGCCGAGCTGATCGCGAAAGAGCGCAGCATCGCCGAGCAGAAGGCAGCCGAATCGGGCAAGCCGGCCGATATCGTCGCGAAGATGGTCGAAGGCAGCGTGCAAAAGTATCTGAAGGAAGTGTCGCTGCTGAATCAGCCGTTCGTGAAGAACGATAAGCAGACGATCGAGCAGATGCTGAAGGCGGCCAATGCGTCGGTCCAGCAGTTCGCGCTCTTCGTCGTCGGCGAAGGGATCGAAAAGCGCCAGGACGATTTCGCGGCCGAAGTGGCCGCGCAGGTCGCAGCCGCCAAGCAACAGTAAGTACGCGCCTCGAAAACGTCCGGATGCGGGTGCATTCGGACGGCGAGGCGAGCCTCGATGCGGAGTTCGGCGCGAACCCGCTTCGCGGCATCGGCGGCACCGACTATCGACTATTGGCTAGGGGTTTTCACCTAGTCATCGCGCGCAAGCTTTGCCGGGTGGCTGTGTTGCCAGTTGCCCGGCGAGCACGCGGCGCGGCGTGGGCGATGCTTGCTCGAATTTATGTTTCACCCCTACAGTTCCACATTGTCGTCACTCCCTTCGGCGCGATCGGATACCGCTATGCCCACAGCCTATAAACGCGTTCTTCTCAAACTCTCCGGCGAAGCTTTGATGGGCGACGATGCCTTCGGCATCAACCGCGCGACGATCGAAAGAATGGTGGCGGACATCGCTGAGGTGGTTGGCCTCGGCACGCAACTCGCGGTCGTGATCGGCGGCGGCAACATTTTTCGCGGCGTGGCCGGCGGTGCGGCGGGAATGGATCGCGCCACGGCCGACTACATGGGCATGCTCGCGACGATGATGAACGCGCTTGCGCTGCAAGACGCGATGCGGCACGCGGGAATCGAGGCGCGCGTGCAATCGGCGCTGCGTATGGATCAGGTGGTTGAGCCGTACATCCGTCCGCGGGCGATCCGGCAACTCGAGGAAGGCAAGGTCGTGATCTTCGCGGCAGGTACGGGCAACCCGTTCTTCACGACCGATACCGCTGCGGCGTTGCGCGGCTCGGAAATCGGCGCCGAAGTGGTGCTCAAGGCGACGAAGGTCGACGGCGTATACTCCGCGGATCCGAACAAGGATGCGTCGGCAACGCGCTATGCGACGATCAGCTTCGACGAGGCGATCGGCCGCAACCTCCAGGTCATGGATGCGACGGCGTTTGCGCTGTGTCGCGATCAGAAGCTGCCGATCCGCGTTTTTTCGATCGTCAAGCCCGGCGCACTGAAGCGCATCATTCAGGGGGAGGACGAGGGTACGCTGGTCCACGTGTAAACTCTCGCACAACGCGGAAAACGCCCGCCGCGGCTTGTCCGTGGTCATGCGCGCCGTTGGCGCGCGGGCGATCCGCACTGTTATGAAGGTTCGGAGGTTTAAATGAGTCTGGCAGAGATAAAAAAGGGCGCCGATCAAAAGATGCAGCGTTCGATCGAGGCGTTCAAGAGCGATCTGGCGAAGATCCGCACCGGGCGCGCGCATACGGGCCTGCTCGATCATATCCAGGTCGACTACTATGGATCGAACGTGCCTATTTCTCAGGTGGCCAACCTGACGCTCATCGATGCGCGCACGATCGGCGTGCAGCCTTGGGAAAAGAAGATGGTCGCCGTGGTCGAAAAGGCGATCCGCGAGTCGGATCTCGGGCTCAATCCCGCCACGCAGGGCGACTTGATTCGGGTGCCGATGCCGGCGCTGACCGAGGAGCGCCGCCGCGAGCTGACGAAAGTCGTCAAGAGCGAAGGCGAGACGGCGAAGATCGCGGTGCGCAATCTGCGCCGCGACGCCAACGAGCAGCTCAAGAAGCTCGTCAAGGACAAGGAAATCTCCGAAGACGACGAACGCCGCGCCAGCGACGAAGTCCAAAAGCTCACCGACAAGTACGTCGCCGAGATCGAGAAACTCGTGCATACGAAAGAAGCCGAGATCATGACGGTCTGAGGCCACGCGCCTCCCGACGTCTTCCCGGTCTTACTTCGTTCAAAGCAGTTATCTGTCCCGGCGGCCATGACTTATACCAGCTCAACTGTTCGCGTACCCGATGTCGCAGCCGTTCCGCGCCACGTCGCGATCATCATGGACGGCAACGGCCGCTGGGCGACGCAACGACGTTTGCCGCGCGTAGCGGGCCATTCGCGCGGCGTCGATGCGGTGCGCGCGACCGTCGAGGCGTGCGCGCGCGCGGGCGTCGAATATCTGACGCTTTTCGCGTTCAGCTCCGAAAATTGGCGACGGCCCGTGGAAGAAGTGTCTTTCCTCATGCGGCTTTTCGTGACCGCGCTCGAGCGCGAGGTCGGCAAGCTGCACGCCAACGGCATTCGCTTGCGCGTCGTGGGCGATCTGTCGCAGTTCGATACGCGCATTCAAGACCTCATTCGCCGCGCGGAAACCAAAACGGCACGTAATGAACGGCTGACGCTGACGATTGCCGCCAATTACGGCGGGCGCTGGGATATCCTGCAGGCGGCCCGCAAGGCCGCCGAGGAAGCCGCGCAGGAAGGCCAGCCGGCGAATTTCGACGAGGAAGCGTTTTCCCGGCATTTGGCGATGGCTTACGCGCCGGAGCCCGATCTGTTCATCCGCACAGGCGGCGAGACGCGCATCAGCAACTTCTTGCTCTGGCAACTCGCTTACACCGAACTCTATTTCACCGAGACGTTCTGGCCCGATTTCGATGCCAATACGCTCGCCGATGCCATTGCCTCTTATGGACGCCGGGAGCGGCGTTTCGGCCGCACCAGCGCACAGCTCGAGCCGCAATCGCAGGACGTCGATTCCCTCCCATGCTGAAGACCCGCGTCGTCACGGCCATCGTTTTGCTGGCCGTGTTTGTTCCGGTCACGCTTTATGCGCCGGCAAGTGCGTTCGGTGCGTTGATTGGACTGGTCGTGGTCCTGGCGGCATGGGAATGGGGGCGCCTTCTGGGTTTGCCGGCCATCGCGTCGTATGGCTACGCCGCGCTGGCCGCGGTGGCGCTGCTGGCGAGCCTGCGGCTCGGCCCCGGCATGCGGGCGACGCGCCCGCTTTTCGAGGCGGCCGCGATATTCTGGCTCCTCGCGGGTCCGTTCGCGCTTGCCCGCAAGCCGCAGCTTGCACACGGGGCGTGGCGCGCATTCCTAGTGTTGGCGGGGCTTGTCGTCTTCGTCGCCTGCTGGCATGCGCTGGTGCTCGCGCGCACGATTGGCGTCGCGTTCGTGCTTTCGGTGCTGATCGTCGTCTGGCTTGCGGACATCGGCGCATACTTCTCTGGCAAGGCTTTCGGCAAGCACAAGCTCGCGGTGACCATCAGCCCGGGCAAAACCTGGGAAGGCGCCGTGGGAGGCTGGATCGCCGTGCTCGTCGTGGGCGGCGTGGCGATGGCAAGCGAAGCGTTCGCGCCTACGCTTTTTTTGACGTTGTCGACGAAGCTCGGCGCAGTACGCGCGCTGCTGGCGCTCACCGGGCTCGTCGCCTTCAGCATCGTCGGCGATCTGTTCGAGTCGCTGCTCAAGCGCCAGGCGGGCGTGAAGGATTCGAGCGCGCTGTTGCCGGGGCATGGCGGGGTGCTCGATCGCATCGACGCATTGCTGCCGGTGTTGCCGCTCGTGATGTTGCTCGTGGCGTAAGGCGCCTTCGGCGCCCAGGAAATGACTTATGACAAAACGTTTGACACTGCTGGGTTCCACGGGCTCGATCGGCGAGAGCACGCTCGACGTGGTTGCTCGCCATCCGGAGCGCTTCTCGGTCTATGCCTTAAGTGCGCATCGCAACGGCGATAAGCTCGTCGAGCAATGTCTGCGCTTTGTGCCGGAGGTCGCCGTGGTCGGCGATGCGGAGACAGCGGCGCGAGTCGAGGCGCAATTGCGTGCGGCCGGTTGTGCAACCCAGGTGACTTATGGCCCGCAGGCACTCGTCGATGTGGCCAAAAGCGATGGCTGCGACACTGTGGTGGCAGCGATCGTCGGCGCGGCGGGGCTTGCGCCGAGCTTGGCCGCGGCCGTTGCCGGCAAGCGCATTTTGCTCGCGAACAAGGAAGCGCTCGTCATGTCGGGTGCGATCTTCATGGATGCCGTGCGCGACCACGGCGCCACGCTGTTGCCCGTCGATAGCGAGCACAACGCGATATTCCAGTGCCTGCCGCGCGACGCGTCGCCGCGCGGCGGCGTCGCCAAGATCATCCTGACGGCGTCGGGCGGCCCGTTTCGCACGCGCGAACCGGCCACGCTCGTCGATGTCACGCCAGAGGAAGCCTGCAAGCATCCGAACTGGGTCATGGGCCGCAAGATCTCCGTCGATTCGGCCACGATGATGAACAAGGGGCTGGAAGTGATCGAGGCGCATTGGCTGTTCGATCTGCCCGGCGAGCGCATCGACGTGCTGATCCATCCGCAAAGCGTCATCCATTCTCTCGTTTCGTACGCCGATGGATCGGTGCTGGCCCAGCTCGGCAATCCGGACATGCGTACACCGATAGCGCACGCGCTCGCTTTTCCGGAGCGCGTCGATTCGGGCGTCGCTCAACTCGATCTGGCACAGGTCGCGTCGCTGAGCTTCGAAAAACCCGACTACGAACGTTTCCCGTGTCTGGCGCTCGCCATGCAGGCGCTGAGCGCAGGCGGAATTGCGAGCGCGGCGCTCAATGCGGCCAACGAGGTCGCGGTCGAGGCTTTTCTCGAGCGCCGCATCGGTTTCACCGATATCGCGCAAACGGTGGCGGCCGTGCTCGATGCGGTGCCGAACCAACGCCCGGACGGGCTCGCTACCGTGCTCGAAGCCGATGCCGCGGCGCGGCGCGCCGCCATCGATTTCATCGCGCGGCGTCCCATCGCGGGGCGCACTGCCGTTCACCGCGACCGGGCGAACCGCGCGTTGCAGTGAGACGTAGATGAACCTGCTGATCGAAATTGCCGCGTTCGCCGTTGCGATCGGCATACTCGTCGTCGTTCACGAATTCGGGCATTTCGCTGTCGCGCGATTGTGCGGCGTCAAGGTGTTGCGGTTTTCGATCGGTTTCGGTCGCCCGCTCTTGACCTGGGTCGGTAAAAGGAGCGGTACCGAGTGGACCGTCTCGGCGCTGCCGCTCGGCGGCTACGTGAAGATGCTCGACGAGCGGGATCCCGGGGCGGGCATTGCCCGCTCCGACCTGCCTTTCGCGTTCAATCGCCAGCATGTTGCCAAGCGCATCGCGATCGTGCTGGCGGGGCCGCTGGCCAATTTCGCGCTCGCCATCGTCCTTTTCGCGGCCGTTTTCGCGACCGGTGTCGTCGAGCCGGCGGCCACGCTCGCCACGCCGCCGGCCGATAGCGTAGCGGCGCATGCGGGCTTCGAAGGCGGGGAAACGATCGTCGCGATCGGCGACGTGCACGGTGCAGACATCGAGCCTGTGCGCTCGTGGTCCGATTTGCGCTGGAAGCTGCTCGATGCGGCGTTCGACCATCGGCGCGTCGTCATTCGCGCGCACGACGGGCACGGCACATATGACTTCCAAGTCGACCTCAGCCGTGTCTCGGAGCGCGACGTCGACGACGACTTCATGTCGAAGCTGGGTTTCGACGAAGGCGGCGCGCTTTCGGTGGCTGCCGTGGAGCCTGGCAGCGCGGCCCAGCAGGCCGGCCTCGCAACGGGCGATGTGTTACGCACGGTCGACGGCCGACGCATCGACGGCGCCGAAGCGTTCATCGCTTACGTGAAGGCTCACGCCGGACATCCGATCGTGCTTCGAGTGGAGCGGCCCAACGCGGCAAGCGGCCCGCTCGCCGTGACGATCACGCCCATTGCGCAAGAAGACTCCGCTACGGGGCGCGAGGTGGGCCGCATCGGGGCTGCGCTCGCCACCAAGGTGGCTACGGTGCACGTGCGTTACGGCCCGCTCGAAAGCGTCGCACGCGGTGCGAGGCGCACATGGGAGATCGGTGTCTACTCGCTGCGGATGTTCGGGCGCATGCTGATCGGCGAGGCCTCGATCAAGAATCTGTCCGGCCCGGTGACGATCGCCGATTATGCCGGCAAGAGCGCGCGGCTTGGCTGGGTGCCTTTCCTGTCCTTTCTCTCGCTCGTCAGCATCAGCCTCGGCGTGTTGAACTTGTTGCCAATTCCGGTATTGGACGGGGGGCATCTGTTATATTATTTGGTTGAAGCTGCGACCGGCAAGGCCGTATCGGAGCGTTGGCAGCTTGTTCTGCAAAGAGCCGGACTCGTTTGCATCGTCGCGTTGTCGGCGATCGCGCTCTTTAACGACCTGGCTCGTTTAATCCACTTCTAAAGCGTCCCGCGGCATGCGCTCGGCAGGCCGCTGCGGACTGATGCAGCTAAAAACATTGGGGAAGCACGTTGTTGAAACCTCATCGCTTTGTTCCTAAGACTGTCGCAGCCACGGCCATCGCCGTCCACGGGCTCGTCGCTCATGCCGCGGCGCCTTTCGTGGTGAAGGACATCAAGATCAACGGGCTGCAACAGGTCGAACCGGCCACGGTGTTCGCCTACCTGCCGATCAAGCAAGGCGATACGTTCACGGACGACAAAGCATCGGAGGCGATCCGCGCGCTCTACGCAACGGGGTTCTTCAACGACGTACAGATTTCGACGGAAGGCGAGACGGTCATCGTCAACGTCGTCGAGCGATCGGCCATTGCTTCGATCGACTTCTCCGGCTTGCACGAATTCGAAAAGGATGCACTGCTCAAGGCGCTCAAGAGCGTTGGCCTGTCGCAGGGGCGATACTACGACAAGTCGCTCGTCGACCGCTCGGAGCAGGAACTGAAGCGCCAGTATTTGACGCGCGGTTTTTACGCGGCCGAAATCAAGACGACGGTGACGCCTGTCGACCGCAACCGTGTCTCGATTCTGTTCTCGGTGACGGAAGGCCCGAGTGCGAAGATCCGCCAGGTCAATTTCATCGGCAACAAGGCGTTCAGCACGAGCACGCTGCGCAACGAGATGCAGTTGTCGACACCGAACTGGTTCTCCTGGTACACGAAGAACGACCTTTATTCGAAAGACAAGCTCACGACCGACCTCGAGAACGTCCGCAAGTACTATCTGAATCACGGCTATCTCGAGTTCAACATCGAATCGACGCAGGTCTCGATCTCGCCCGACAAGAAAGACATGTACCTCACGCTGACGGTACACGAGGGCGAGCCCTACAAGATTTCGAGTATCAAGCTGGCCGGCAATCTGCTCGATCGCCAGGCCGAGCTGCAAAAGCTCATCAAGATCAAGCCGGGCGAGCGGTTCTCGGCGGACAAGCTGCAAGCCACGACGAAAGCGATCGTCGACAAGCTCGGCGAATACGGTTATGCGTTCGCAACCGTCAACGCGCAGCCGGAGATCGATCAGCAGCATCACACCGTTGCGATGACGCTGCAGGTGGACCCGAGCCGCCGCGTCTATGTCCGGCGCATCAATATCGTCGGTAACACGCGCACGCGCGATGAAGTCGTGCGCCGCGAAATGCGCCAGCTCGAAAGCTCGTGGTTCGATTCGAGCCGTCTCGCACTGTCGAAGGACCGCGTCAACCGGCTCGGCTATTTCACCGATGTCGATGTGACGACGGTGCCGGTCGAGGGGACGGCGGATCAGGTCGATGTCGACGTCAAGGTCGCCGAAAAGCCGACCGGCGCGATTACGCTCGGCGCCGGTTTCTCGTCGACGGACAAGGTCGTGCTGTCGGCCGGCGTATCGCAGGACAACGTCTTCGGTTCCGGCACGAGCCTCGCGGTCAACGTCAACACGGCGCGCACCTATCGCACGCTGACGGTGACGCAGGTGGACCCGTACTTCACCGTCGACGGCATCAAGCGGATCACCGACGTCTATTACCGCACCACCGAGCCGCTTTATTACTCGACGAGCTCGAGCTTCCGGATCATCACGGCCGGTGGCGATCTGAAGTTCGGCATCCCCTTCTCGGAAGTGGATACCGTCTATTTCGGCGCGGGCTTCGAGCAGAACCGGCTCGATATCGACAGCAACACACCCAAGAGCTACCGCGATTACGTGAACGACTTCGGCCGCGTATCGAACAACATCCCCGTGACGGTGGCGTGGTCGCGTGACGCGCGAGACAGCGCGCTCGTGCCGAGCCGCGGCTACTTCACGCAGGCGAACGCCGAGTACGGCACGCCGGCCGGTGCGACCCAGTACTACAAGGCGGACTTGCAGGCGCAGTACTACTACTCGTTCGCGCGCGGCTTCGTGCTGGGCCTGAACTTGCAGGGCGGGTACGGTCGCGGCCTGGCGGGCAAGCCTTTCCCGATCTTCAAGAACTACTACGCGGGCGGTATCGGCTCCGTGCGCGGCTATGAGCCGAGCTCGCTCGGGCCGCGCGATGCGACGACCGGAGATCCGATCGGCGGCTCGAAGATGGTCGTCGGCAACATCGAGCTGACGTTCCCGCTGCCGGGTACCGGCTATGACCGGACGCTGCGTGTATTCACGTTCCTCGACGGCGGTAACGTCTGGGGCGAACTCGGTAACAGTGTCGGTGCGAACGGCTTGCGGTATGGTGCCGGTGTCGGTCTCGCATGGATTTCGCCGATCGGGCCGCTCAAGTTGAGCCTCGGTTTCCCCGTGACGAAGCACGACGGCGACAAATATCAGAAGTTCCAGTTCCAGATCGGGACGGCATTCTGACGAACGCGCCCCAAACAGCATCGAGAGGAAGATTTTGCTAACCGGTACGTTTTCGAAACGCTTGATTTGCGCGACTGCGCTGGCGGTCGCGCTGGGCGCCAGCGTCGGCGAGGCGTGTGCTCAGGAAGCCCGCATCGCGGCCGTCAACTCCGATCGCATTCTGCGCGAATCCGCCGCGGCGCAAGCGGCGCAGAAGAAGCTGGAGGCCGAATTCGCGAAGCGCGACAGTGACCTGCGCGATATGACTCAGCGTCTGAAGGCGATGTCCGATGCGCTCGACAAGAACGGTCCGAAGATGTCGAGCGTCGAGCGCGCGGAAAAGCAGCGCGAGCTCTCGAACCTCGACAGCGACTTTCAGCGCAAGCGTCGCGAGTTCAACGAGGACCTCAATCAGCGCCGCAATGAAGAGCTGGCCGCTGTGCTCGACCGCGCGAACAAGGTCATCAAGCAGATCGCCGAGCAGCAGCACTACGACCTGATCGTGCAAGAGGCGGTCTATGTGAGTCCGCGCATCGACATCACCGACCAGGTGCTCAAGGCACTTGCGGCGAACGCAGCGAACTGAACACGCGGGGTAGCAAGCGAATGGCATTGACGCTCGGTGAAATTGCGCAGCGTTTCGGCGGCGACATCGTCGGCGACGCGACGACACGTGTTGGCGGCCTCGCGCCGCTCGATCAGGCGCGCTCGGATCAGCTCGCCTTTTTAGCCAATCCCAAATATCTGTCTCAAGTCGAGGCGACGCAAGCCGGCGCCGTGCTGATCTCGCCGGCGGACCTCGCGAAGCTCGGATCGTGCGAGGGGCGTAATTTCATCGTCACACCGAATCCTTACGCTTATTTCGCCCGCGTGGCGCAGATGTTCATCGATCTCGCTGCGCCCAAGGCCGCGGCGGGCGTGCATCCGCGCGCGGTGGTCGATCCGGGCGCGCAGGTGGCGGCAAGCGCGGTCATCGGCCCGCATGCGGTGATCGAGGCCGGCGCCGTCATTGGCGAAGGCGTGCGGCTCGATGCGAACGTCACGATCGGCCGCGGCACGCACGTGGGCGAGGGCGCGCACCTTTATCCGCACGTGACCGTCTATCACGGCTGCAAGATCGGACCGCGCGCGATCATTCACGCGGGCGCCGTCGTCGGATCGGACGGTTTCGGCTTTGCGCCGGACTTCGTCGGCGAGGGCGATGCGCGGACGGGGACGTGGGTCAAGATTCCGCAGGTCGGCGGGGTGAGGATCGGCCCGGACGTCGAAATCGGCGCGAACACGACGATCGATCGCGGTGCGATGGCCGATACGGTCATCGAGGAGTGCGTGAAGATTGATAACCTCGTGCAGATCGGCCACAACTGCCGCATCGGCGCTTATACGGTCATCGCGGGCTGTGCCGGCATCGCGGGCAGTACGACGATCGGACGCCACTGCATGATCGGTGGCGCCGTTGGCATTGCGGGGCACGTGACGCTGGGCGACTACGTGATCGTCACGGCCAAATCGGGGGTTTCGAAATCGTTGCCCAAGCCGGGCATCTACACCAGCGCGTTTCCGGCGGTCGAGCACGGCGAGTGGAACAGGAGCGCCGCGTTGATGCGTAACCTCGACAAGCTGCGGGAGCGCATCAAAGCGTTGGAGGCCGCTGTCGCCGAGCGCGACAGCGGAGCATGAAGAGCGCCTGAAGTGCGCGAATGGCGGTGCCGCGCATGAACGGCGGACGCCGCGGGCGCAGGCAGCACGAACGCTTCGAACGAAGCACAGCAGTTATCATCCGCGCAATCGAGCGTGGAGCAGACACACCATGAGCACTGAAAAAATCAACCTCGACATCCATAAGATTCTGACGCTGCTGCCGCATCGCTACCCGATCCTGCTCGTCGACAGGGTGCTCGAGCTGGAACCGCACAAAAGCATCAAGGCACTGAAGAACGTGTCGATCAACGAACCGTATTTCGTTGGTCACTTCCCGCAGCGGCCCGTGATGCCGGGCGTGCTGATTATCGAGGCGCTCGCGCAGACCGCGGCGCTGTTGACGTTCACCGAAGAGGCGCACGATCCCGCGACGGCGCTGTATTACTTCGTCGGCATCGACGGGGCACGTTTCAAGCGCGTCGTAGAGCCGGGCGATCAGTTGATTCTGAACGTGGCGTTCGAGCGCTGCATGCGCGGTATCTGGAAATTCAAAGCGCGCGCCGAGGTCGATGGCGTGACGGCAGCCGAGGCTGATCTGATGTGCACGATCAAGCATACCGATCAGTGAACGCATTGACGTATTGAAGAAGGGCGAAGGCGCATGAGCAGGATTCATCCCACCGCGATCATCGAATCGGGCGCAGAGCTGGCCGACGAGGTCGAAATCGGGCCGTACGCGATCGTCGGCCCGAACGTCACGATCGGCGCGGGAACGGTCATCGGTTCGCATAGCGTGATCGAAGGCCACACGACCATTGGCGCTGCCAACCGGATCGGGCATTACGCTTCGATCGGCGGGCGGCCCCAGGACATGAAGTACCAGGGCGAACCGACGCGGCTCGTCATCGGGGATCGCAACACGATTCGCGAATTCACGACGATTCATACCGGCACCGTGCAAGACGGCGGCGTGACGACGATCGGCGACGACAACTGGATCATGGCGTACGTGCACATCGGTCACGATTGCCACGTCGGCAGCAACACGATTCTGTCGAGCAACGCGCAGATGGCCGGCCATGTGATCGTCGGCGATTGGGCAATCGTCGGCGGCATGTCGGGCGTTCATCAATTCGTGCGGATCGGCGAGCATTCGATGCTCGGCGGCGCGTCGGCGCTCGTGCAGGACATTCCGCCGTTCGTGATCGCGGCCGGCAACAAGGCGGAGCCGCACGGCATCAATGTCGAAGGCCTGCGCCGGCGCGGTTTTTCCGCCGACGCGATCTCCGCGCTGCGCGGCGCTTACCGTCTGCTCTACAAGAACGGGCTGTCGCTCGAGGAAGCGAAGACCCAACTGGGCGAACTCGCGGCGGCAGGCGGCGACGGAGACGAGCACGTGCGCAAGCTGATCGCCTTCATCGACGCGTCGCAGCGCGGCATCATCCGCTAAATGGTGCTCCCGACCCACTCGCTGCGCGTGGCAATGGTAGCGGGCGAGCCGTCGGGCGATCTGCTCGGCGCGGCGCTCGTGGGCGGCCTCGTGCGCCGGCTGCCGGCTGGCACGCGCTACTACGGCATCGGCGGGCCGCGCATGATCGCGCACGGCTTCGATGCACATTGGCCGATGGAGAAGCTGACGGTGCGCGGCTATGTGGAAGCGCTACGTCACATCCCCGAGATTCTGCGGATCCGGCGCGACCTCAAGCATCAACTGCTGGCAGAGCGGCCGCACGCATTCGTTGGCGTGGACGCGCCAGACTTCAATTTCGGGCTCGAGGAGCCGTTGCGCGCAGCGGGCATTCCGACCATTCACTTCGTCTGCCCGTCTATTTGGGCCTGGCGCGGTGGCCGCATCAAGAAGATTGCGCGGTCGGTCGACCATATGCTCTGTGTCTTCCCGTTCGAGATCGAGCTGCTCGAGAAAGCCGGTATTCCGGCCACTTACGTGGGCCACCCGCTTGCCGACGAGATTCCGCTCGTGCCCGACATGGCGAGTGCGCGTCAGGCATTGGGCCTGCCCGCGGGCGGTCCGGTGATTGCGGTGCTGCCGGGCTCCCGACGCTCGGAGATCGAGTTGATCGGGCCGACGTTCTTTGCCGCGATGGCGCTCATGCACGAGCGCGAGCCTGACGTGCGCTTCGTCATGCCGGCCGCGACGCCGGCTTTACGCGCGCAACTGCAGCCGCTCGCCGACGCTCATCCGGGGCTGCCGCTGACGATCACCCCAGGCGATGCGCAGCGCGCCATGACAGCGGCCGACGCGGTGCTCGTCAAGAGCGGCACCGTCACGCTGGAAGCCGCACTGCTGAAAAAGCCGATGGTGATTTCGTACAAGGTGCCTTGGTTGACGGGACAGATCATGCGTCGCCAGGGTTATCTCCCGTACGTCGGTTTGCCCAACATCCTCGCGGGCCGCTTCGTCGTTCCCGAAATTCTGCAGCATTTCGCTACGCCGCAAGCGCTCGCGGATGCAACGCTGACCCAGTTGCACGACGAAGCGAATCGGCGCACGCTCACCGAAGTGTTCACGCGCATGCATGAGACGCTCAAACGCAACACCGCCGAGCGCGCGGCGGAGGCGGTCGAGCGGATCATCGAATCGAGAAGGGTACGAACATGACGGCCTCCGGTCCAACGCGCCGCGCCGGCGCGGCGAGTGGTGCCGCAGCATCGAAGACAGCGGGCAAACCGGCTGGCGACGCGCCGCAATCGGCGCTCGATTTCAGCTCGCCGCTCGACATCGTCTGCGGTGTCGACGAGGCGGGGCGCGGACCGCTGGCCGGTCCCGTCGTGGCGGCGGCCGTCATCCTGAATCCGAAACGACGTATTCGCGGTCTCGACGATTCCAAGGTGCTCAACGCGAAAACGCGCGAAGCGCTTTACGAGAAGATCGTCGAACGCTCGATTGCCTATTGCGTGGCCTCGGCCAGCGTCGAGGAAATCGATACGCTCAATATCCTTCACGCGACGATGCTGGCGATGAAACGCGCCGTCGAAGGACTGGCGATCATGCCGACACTGGCCAAAATCGACGGCAATCGTTGTCCCGTGCTGTCGATCCGAAGCGAAGCGATCATTGGCGGCGATGCCCTCGTGCCGGCGATTTCGGCGGCGTCGATTCTTGCGAAGGTAACGCGCGACCGGATGCTGAACGAGCTGCACGAACGTTTTCCGATGTACGGGTTCAACGCGCATGTCGGCTACAGCACGCCGCAGCATTTGGCCGCGCTGGCCGAGCACGGCCCCTGCGAGCACCATCGGCGCTCATTCGCGCCCGTGCGCGAGGCATACGAGCAGCGCGGCGTGCGCGTCAGCCTGCCTGCCGGCGCCGAGGTCGTGGTCCCATCTACGCTCGAGGAGGCATTTGCGCTCGTGGACGTTGCCGCGCCCACGTCAGCGCCAGGCGAAGATGCCGCGCCCACGCCTGCCTCGATGCCGTGAAAGCCATTACTTCGCGCGACAATCCGCTCTATAAGCGTCTGAAGGCGCTGGCCGGCTCGACGCACCAGCAGCGCAAAAGCGGCCATGCGCTGCTCGAGGGTTTTCACCTCGCGAGCGCTTACCTCGATGTTGCGGGGCAACCCGAGACTTGCGTGGTTACCGACGAGGCATTGCATCATCCGGAGGCGCAGGCGATCGTCGGGCGCGTCGATCCGGCACATCTCGTGTCGTTGCCGCAAGCGTTGTTCGGGCAGCTATCGAACGTCGTCAACGGCGTTGGCATGCTCTTCGTCGTGCCGAAACTCGTGCGGGCGCTACCGGAGTGCATCGACGAGACCTGCGTCGTGCTCGACGGTGTACAAGATGCGGGCAATGTGGGTTCGATCCTGCGCAGCGCGGCTGCTGCCGGCATCAAGCGCGTGTTTTGTGCGCCGGGAACTGCCTACGCTTGGTCGTCAAAGGTACTGCGCTCCGCGATGGGCGCGCATTTTCTGCTCGATGTCCACGAAGATGCGGCGGCGGAGACGTTGATTCCACGTCTTGCCGTGCCGGTGGCGATCACCGATTCGCACGCGGCTTCACCGCTTTACGATTGCGATCTGTCGGGGCCCATCGCATGGGTCTTCGGCAACGAGGGCGCCGGCGTGTCGCCCGCGTGGCGCGCCGCCGTTTCGTACTGGCTGAGCATTCCTCAGCCGGGCGGGATGGAATCGCTCAACGTTGCCGCGGCCGCCGCTATTTGCCTGTTCGAACAGTGCCGTCAACAGCGGGCTTGAGGCCGCAGCCTTGGCGTCTCACGGTCAATAGCCAGGACGTTCCAATTTGATTTCTTGAAGAATCGTGGTGGCGATTTCTTCGATCGACTTGTGCGTCGACGACAACCACTTGATCCCCTCGCGCCGCATCATCGCTTCGGCTTCGTTGATCTCGTAGCGGCAGTTCTCCAGCGCCGCGTATTTGCTGCCTGGACGCCGCTCGTTGCGAATCTCCGACAGGCGTTGAGGGTCGATGGACAGGCCGAACAGTTTGTCGCGGTGATCGCCGAGCGCGCCGGGCAGCTTGCCGCGTTCGAAATCTTCGGGAATCAGCGGATAGTTGGCCGCTTTCACGCCGTATTGCATGGCGAGATAAAGGCTTGTCGGCGTTTTACCGCTTCGCGATACGCCGATGAGGATGACATCCGCTTCGGTCAGATTGCGATTCGATTGACCGTCGTCATGCGCGAGCGAGAAGTTGATCGCCTCGATACGCGTCTTGTATTCCTCGGTGTCCGCATTCTGATGGCCGCGGCCGACAGCGTGCGTCGACTTCATATCGAGTTCCTGCTCGAGCGGCTCCACGAACTGCTGGAAGATATCGAGGACGAGCGCATTCGAATTCTTGACGATGGCGTTCGAGGCACTATCGACGAGCGTCGTGAAAACGATCGGGCGGCGGCCGTCGAACAGGGCGGATTCGCTGATCTTTTCGACCGTCGCATACGCCTTGTCGGCCGAATCGACGAACGGGACGCGGACGAGACGGAACTTCTGATCGAACTGGGAAAGAATCGAATGCGCGAAGGTTTCGGCAGTGATTCCAGTACCGTCGGAAACGATGAATACGGTTGGCGGCATCGAGAAAAACTCTGAAGGTAGCGGCGCTGCGGGCTGGGAGCTGGCTCGAAAACAGACGGCATCGCCCGCGGAAAAACGGAGGAGCGATGCCTTTCAGGCGCCCCGGCGCACGTTCTGCCGGCGCTTTTTCGCTTCGAGCGCCCCGATTATCGCGCGGCGGCCACTATTTGGCGAGGCAGCACGGTAAAATAGCGACAACCTGTTGGATAAGCAATTGCTATCGAAACGTAAATGCGATTGCTTCTCCAACAGGTTGCGCATGATGCGCGCCGTCTTCCAATGGGGTGGCGCGCGTCCGAGCCCGCGTGCGCAGCCGTGCATTTTTTTCACACTTAGGGGCTTGTATGACTAACGCAGCAAACGTCGCAAAGGACCAGGCGTATGTAGTTCCGTTCGAACAATTGCGAATGACCGATGTCGAGATCGTGGGCGGCAAGAACGCCTCGCTCGGCGAGATGATCAGCCAACTGGCGGAGGCGGGCGTGCGCGTGCCGACCGGCTTTGCCACGACCGCGCTGGCCTTTCGCGATTTCCTCGCGCACAACAATCTGACGGAGCGCATTGCGGCGCGCCTTGCGACGCTCGACGTCGACGACGTCAAGGCGCTCGCCGCCGCCGGTGCCGAAATTCGGCAATGGATCGTCGAGGCACCGATGCAGGCCCGACTCGAGCAGGAGATTCGCGCGCAGTTCGAGACCCTGCAAAACGGCTCGCCCGACGAACTGTCGTTCGCCGTGCGTTCGTCGGCCACGGCCGAGGATTTGCCCGACGCATCGTTCGCGGGCCAGCAGGAAAGCTACCTCAACGTCGTCGGCATCGACGAGGTGCTGGACCGGATGAAGCACGTCTTCGCCTCGCTCTACAACGATCGGGCGATCTCGTACCGCGTTCACAAGGGCTTCACGCATGCCGAAGTGGCGCTTTCGGCCGGCGTGCAGCGCATGGTGCGCTCGGACGTGGGCGCGGCCGGCGTCATGTTCACGCTCGACACGGAATCGGGCTTCAAGGATGCGGTGTTCATCACCTCGAGCTACGGCCTCGGTGAAACCGTCGTGCAAGGCGCGGTGAATCCGGACGAGTTCTACGTCTTCAAGACGACGCTCGAGCAGGGCAAATATCCGATCATCCGCCGCTCGATCGGCTCGAAGCTGATCAAGATGGAGTTCACGCAGCCGGGCGAGCCGGGTCGCGTGAAGACGGTCGACGTGCCGCACGAGCAGCGCAACCGTTTCTCGATCACCGATCAGGATGTGATCGAGCTGGCGAAGTACGCCGTCATCATCGAAAAGCACTACCAGCGTCCGATGGACATCGAGTGGGGCAAGGATGGCCGCGACGGCAAGATTTTCATCCTTCAGGCGCGCCCTGAGACGGTCAAGAGCCAGAGTGCCGGCAAGATCGAGCAGCGTTTCAAACTGAAGGGCCAGTCGACCGTCCTTGCGACGGGCCGTGCGATCGGTCAGAAGATCGGCGCGGGACGCGTGCGCGTCATTCACGATCCGTCGGAAATGGAGCGGGTGCAGCCGGGTGACGTGCTCGTGGCCGACATGACCGATCCGAACTGGGAGCCGGTGATGAAGCGTGCGTCGGCGATCGTCACGAATCGCGGCGGACGTACCTGCCATGCGGCGATCATCGCGCGCGAGCTCGGTGTGCCGGCCGTCGTCGGCTGTGGAGACGCCACCGATGTCCTGAAGGATGGGACGCTCGTCACGGTGTCGTGCGCCGAGGGCGACGAAGGCAAGATCTATGACGGCTTGCTCGAAACGGAGGTGACCGAGATCGCGCGCGGCGAGCTGCCCGAGATTCCGGTCAAGATCATGATGAACGTCGGTAATCCGCAGCTTGCGTTCGATTTCGCGCAGTTGCCGAACGCCGGTGTCGGCCTTGCACGGCTCGAGTTCATCATCAACAACAACATCGGCGTGCACCCGAAGGCGATCCTCGAGTATCCGAATGTCGATCAGGATCTCAAGAAGGCCGTCGAAAGCGTTGCGCGCGGCCATGCATCGCCGCGTGCGTTCTACGTCGACAAGCTGACCGAGGGCATCGCTACCATTGCGGCGGCGTTCTATCCGCGCCCCGTCATCGTGCGGCTTTCGGACTTCAAGTCGAACGAGTACAAGAAGCTGATCGGCGGTTCGCGCTACGAGCCGGATGAGGAAAACCCGATGCTGGGTTTCCGGGGTGCGTCGCGCTACATCGCGCAGGACTTCGCGCAGGCGTTCGAAATGGAATGCGTGGCGCTCAAGCGCGTGCGCGAGGACATGGGTCTTTCGAACGTCGAAATCATGGTCCCGTTCGTGCGTACGCTCAAGCAGGCGGAGCGCGTCGTGGGCCTGCTCGCGAAGTTCGGATTGAAACGCGGCGAGAACGGCCTGCGCCTCATCATGATGTGCGAGATTCCGTCGAACGCAATTCTGGCCGAGCAGTTCCTCGAACACTTCGATGGCTTCTCGATCGGCTCGAACGACCTCACGCAGCTCACGCTCGGTCTGGATCGCGATTCCGGCATGGAACTGCTCGCGGCCGACTTCGACGAGCGCGACGAGGCGGTCAAGTTCCTGCTGAAGCGGGCGATCGATACGTGCCGGCGCCTGGACAAGTATGTCGGTATCTGCGGTCAGGGGCCGTCCGATCACCCCGATTTCGCGCAGTGGCTCAGCGATGAAGGCATCGCGTCCATCTCGCTGAATCCGGATACGATCATCGAGACCTGGCAGGCGCTTGCCAAGGCCGCAGCGAAGTAACGAGCGAACCCGCCCGATATCGGTGCGGGTCCGTCGTGCAAGTCACGGCATTCGTGCTATAACGCCCCGGTAACCCCGGGGCGTTTTTATTATTGGGCCATTCAGTACTCAGGATTCGGGATTCGGTACTCGGGGTGAACCGGATTCGAGGAGACCGGGATGAATCCGAACGACTATATCTGGTGGATCGGCGCGGGTGTGCTCGTCGTCGCCGAGTTGTTGACCGGGACGTTTTATCTATTGATGATCGCGCTCGGGTTTCTCGCCGGCGCGCTCGTTCATCTGGCCGGTGCGGCGCCGGCCGTTCAATACGCGGTGGCGGCGCTCGTTGCGCTTGCGGCAGTCATCACGTTGCGGCGCAGCCGCTTCGGTCACCGCAAGGCGCGGCGCGATGCCGGGTCGAATCCTGACGTCCATCCCGATATCGGCGCCGCGATCGAGGTCCTCGAGTGGCGCGATGGCCATGCGCGTGTGCCGTATCGCGGCGCGCTCTGGGACGTGGAGCTCGCGCCCGGGGCCCGCGACGACGCGCGTCGCTACGAGATCACCGCGGTACACGGGAACCGTCTGATCGTCGCCGAAAAGAAGCCGTCGGGTCCGACCGCGCCGCATCATCCGCTGTCAACAACCAAGGAGTGAACAATGGATATGACCATCGTGGGGGCCGTGCTGCTCGTCGTCGTGATCGTCCTCGTCGCGCAGACGATCAAGATCGTGCCGCAGCAGCATGCGTGGGTGGTCGAGCGGTTCGGTCGCTATCATGCGACGCTCGCGCCGGGGCTCAACATGGTGCTGCCGTTCGTCGATCGCGTCGCGTATAAGCACGTACTCAAGGAAATCCCGCTCGAGGTGCCCGCGCAAATCTGCATTACGCGCGATAACACGCAACTGCAGGTGGACGGAGTGCTGTACTTCCAGGTGACCGATGCGATGAAGGCATCGTACGGATCGACCAATTTCGTGTTCGCCATCACGCAACTCTCGCAGACGACGCTGCGCTCGGTCATCGGCCGTCTGGAACTCGACAAGACCTTCGAAGAGCGCGATCTCATCAACCGCAGCGTGGTGTCGGCGCTCGACGAGGCGGCGTCGGGGTGGGGCGTGAAAGTGCTGCGCTACGAGATCAAGGATTTGACGCCGCCGAAGGAAATTCTGCATGCGATGCAGGCACAGATCACCGCTGAACGGGAAAAGCGCGCGCTGATCGCGGCCTCCGAAGGGCGCAAGCAGGAACAAATCAACATTGCGGCCGGCCAGCGCGAGGCGGCCATCCAGCGCTCGGAAGGCGAGCGTCAGGCAGCGATCAACCAGGCGCAGGGCGAAGCAGCGGCGATTCTGGCGGTAGCAGAAGCGAATTCCGAGGCGATCCGAAAGATCGCGGGCGCGATTCAATCGACCGGTGGCATGGACGCCGTCAATTTGAAAGTGGCCGAGCAATACGTCAATGCGTTCTCGAATCTGGCCAAGGCGGGCAATACGCTGATCGTGCCCGGCAACCTGTCCGACTTGAGCACGATGATTGCCTCGGCGCTGACGATCGTGAGCCGCGGCAAAAACGCACAGGTGGCCGAGGCGCGCTGAAACCGTCGGCCATTTCGCAACCGGGGCCGCCAGCGGTGGCCTCGGAGTTCGACTGAGCGCTCAGTACTCAGTCCTCGGCCTTCTTGGCCTTGGCCAGGCGCTCAGCCGGCCGAGCGCATGAGCCGTGCCTTTTCGCGTTCCCAATCGCGCTTTTTCTCCGTCTCGCGTTTGTCGTGCTGCTTTTTGCCCTTGGCGAGGCCGATTTCGCACTTGACGAGGCCGCCTTTGTAGTGAAAGTTGAGCGGTACGAGCGTATAACCGCGTTGTTCGACCTTGCCGATCAGCTTCTTGATCTGATCCGCATGTAAAAGCAGTTTGCGCGTGCGGACGGGGTCGGGCTTGATGTGGGTCGACGCCTCGGGCAGCGGACTGATGTGCGCACCGATCAGGAACATCTCGCCGTCGCGCACGACGACGTAACCTTCCTTGATCTGGCCGCGCCCGGCGCGCAGTGCCTTGACCTCCCATCCCTCGAGCACGAGCCCTGCTTCGTAGCGCTCCTCGATGAAGTAATCGAAGAAGGCTTTTCTGTTGTCGATGATGCTCATGAATGGAGGATGCCCATCTCGTTTAAAATTGCAATTTTAGCAAAGCGGGACCTACCGAGGCTCCGCTCCGCCCACTTTCGCCCGCGCGCCGTCAAATGTATGGCTGATGTCCAGAAAACCGTATTGATTCGGCACTCGGCCGAGGAGATGTTCGATCTCGTCACCGATGTCGCCGATTATCCCAACTTCCTGCCCTGGTGCGGCGGCGTCGAGATCCGGCGGCAGGACCAGCACGGCATGGAAGCCCGCATCGACATCAACTTCAAGGGCATCAAGCAGCACTTCGCGACACACAACACGCAGTCGCGTCCGACACGCATCGACATGGAATTCGCCGAGGGGCCGTTTCGCAAGTTCACCGGCTACTGGCGGTTCACCCCGCTGCGCACGGATGCTTGCAAAATCGAATTCGCACTGCATTACGAGTTTGCGAGCGTCATCCTCGAGAAACTCATCGGCCCGGTATTCACGCATATCGCGAACACGTTCGTCGAATCGTTCGTCAAGCGCGCCGATCAGCGCTACGGCCGGCCATGAGCGCACCGTTGTCGATCTGCGTCTGCTATGCGCAACCCGGGACGCAAACCCTGATCGAGGTTCGTTTGCCGGTCGGTGCGACGGTTCGCGACGCGATCGACGCGAGCCGCATCGTCGAGCGGCACCCGGAGATCGATCTCTCGACCGCGAAAGTCGGTGTGTACGGCAAGCTCAAGCCGCTCGACGCGCCGCTCGCGGATCACGACAGAGTCGAGATCTACCGTCCGCTCATTGTGGACCCGAAGCTTGCTCGGCAGCGGCGCGTGGACAAGACACGCCGAGAGGGCTCGATCGAGGGCCGCAAATGGTTGTCGAAGGATTCGCGCTGAGCGGGGAGGCGGGCCGGGACTGCGCGCCGCTATGCCGCTTGACCGACCATACCACACCGGCCAACAGCAGTGCGATCGCTGCGCCTTCCAGCGGGCGCGGCATGCGCGCGTCGTAGATGAATCCATAGAGCAGGGCGAACAGCGTCTCGAAGACGATCAACTGGCCCGACAGCGTGAGCGGCAAGCGGGTTGCGGCCGCGTTCCACAGGCCGTTGCCTAGCCAGGAAGCGCCTACCGCCAAACCCAGGTTGAGCAGCCAGAACGTTTGCCAGCGCGCGCTGCTGAGCGTCTCGAAGCTGTCCGCGGCGCCATGTGCGTGGACGAATGCGAGGGCGGGCAACCACGTCAGCGCACCGAAGAGGCCCGTAGCCACGCCCAGCAGGACCGACCATTCGTTGCTGTCGAAGCGGGCATTGCCGCGCAGCGTGCGCGCGTTGACCACGGCGAACCAAGTCCATGTGGCGAGCGCGCCCACCGCGCAGGCGACGCCGGCGAGCTTGCCGGCCACCGTCGTCGCGCTCGCGGCCGCCTGCGAGGCGTCGCCCGTGAAGACATCCACATTGATGCAGGCGATGCCGGCCGCCACGAGCCCGAGCGGAAAGATCAGACGAACGAGCGGCACGGCACCGTGGTCGTGTCGCCCGGCGAGGGTGACCGTGACGGGCAGTACGCCGACGATCAGCGAGGTCGGCCCGATACCGATCCGATGCACCGCCGCGGTCAGAAACAGGTAGTAGACGAGATTGCCGATCAACGCGAGCCGCGCGAGCGCGGCGAGATCGGCTCGCGTCAGCTTGCCGGCCACACGCCGCGCGATCGGTACCGCAGCGGCGAGCGAAACGAGCCCGTACATCATGCAGCGCGCAGAGGCGAGCAATGCCGGCGGGAAGTCGCCCAGCAGCCTCGGCACGAGAAACACCGTGCCCCATAGGGCGCCAGCCATGATGCCGTAGCTCACTCCCTGCCGCATGCCGTGATCCTCGTTCGATGGGTTGCACTGTGCCGCACTGTAGGAGCGTGGCGAGGCCTCGTCTTGTTCATTTCTGCACTCGCGGGAGCGTGGGCCCGATCGCGCGCTTTTTTTCTGTTGGTTCGATTCGTGCGTGTCGCGCAAACGAAAAACGAGCGAACCGGGCTCGAACGCAAAACCGAAATCGCGTCGGCCCGAGGGGCACAAAAATGCGCTAACTTGCTGTTCGCGCAGTGAAAACCAGGGAGGTATCGCGTATAATTCGCTTTTGCGCCTATAGGATTTGCCATGCGTCTGATCCAGAAAGCACTCACGTTCGATGACGTGCTCCTCGTCCCGGCTTTCTCCGATGTGTTGCCGCGCGACACCAGCCTCAAGACCAAGCTGACCCGCAATATTTCCCTGAATATGCCGCTCGTGTCGGCCGCGATGGACACAGTCACCGAGGCACGGCTCGCGATTGCCATGGCGCAGCAAGGCGGCGTCGGCATCATCCACAAGAATCTGACGGCTGCCGAACAGGCGCGTGAAGTGGTGAAGGTCAAGCGGTTCGAATCGGGCGTCGTGCGCGATCCGATCACGATCCCGCCCGACATGAAGGTGCGCGACGTCATTGCGTTGTCGCAGCAGCATGGCATTTCCGGCTTTCCCGTCGTGGAGGGCGCGAAGCTCGTCGGTATCGTGACGAACCGCGACTTGCGCTTCGAGACGCGCTTCGACGAGCCCGTACGGAGCATCATGACTCCGCGCGAGCGGCTCGTGACAGTCAAGGAAGGGACGCCGCTTGCGGAGGCGAAGGCCTTGATGCACTCGCACCGTCTCGAACGCGTGCTCGTCGTGAACGACGCCTTCGAACTGCGCGGGCTGATGACCGTCAAGGACATCACGAAGCAGACCGAGCACCCCGATGCGTGCAAGGACGAGCACGGCAAGCTGCGCGTGGGCGCGGCGGTGGGCGTCGGTCCCGATAATGAAGAGCGCGTGACGCTGCTTGCGGCGGCGGGGGTCGATGTCATCGTCGTGGATACCGCGCATGGTCACAGCAAGGGCGTGCTCGAGCGTGTGCGCTGGGTCAAAAAGCAATACCCGCACGTGGAAGTCATCGGCGGCAATATCGCGACGGCCGACGCGGCGCGTGCGCTCATCGAATACGGCGCGGACGGTGTAAAGGTCGGCATCGGCCCCGGTTCGATCTGCACGACGCGTATCGTGGCCGGCGTGGGTGTGCCGCAGATCACGGCGATCGCAAACGTCTCCGAGGCGCTCAAGGGCACGGGTGTGCCGGTGATCGCCGATGGCGGCGTGCGTTACTCCGGCGATGTCAGCAAGGCGCTTGCCGCCGGTGCCGACGCAGTCATGATGGGCAGCATGCTCGCCGGTACGGAAGAAGCGCCGGGCGACGTGTTCCTTTATCAGGGCCGCCAGTACAAGTCGTATCGCGGCATGGGTTCGGTCGGCGCGATGAAGGATGGCGCGGCGGACCGCTACTTCCAGGACAATTCGGCCAACATCGACAAACTCGTACCCGAGGGGATCGAGGGCCGCGTTGCATACAAGGGCTCGGTCAACGCCATTCTGTTTCAACTGATCGGCGGTGTGCGGGCCAGCATGGGTTATTGCGGCTGCAGCACGATTGCCGAGATGCACGAGAAAGCGCAGTTCGTGGAGATCACGTCGGCAGGGATGCGCGAATCGCACGTGCACGACGTCCAGATCACGAAGGAAGCACCGAACTATCACGTGGACTGACGCGTGTGGGCGTTGCGGGCGGGTTGGCCTGGTTCGGCTTGCCCTTCGCGCCGACCCGTCCGGTTTCCGCGATCGTCGTCAGCTTTTTTCGGTAATGAGTGCTGCCACTTGCTGCCTGCACAGCTGTTGCGCCTGCGCGCCGGTCTTGTTTGCCGGCCGCTCGGCGCAATTTGTTTATCGGCATGGCCGATCGCCCGTCCTGACGCATTCGTTTTCTATTTTTCCTCATTGAGTTTCGTGCCCAGCCATGCATGACAAGATCCTGATCCTCGACTTCGGCTCGCAAGTCACCCAACTTATCGCCCGCCGTATTCGCGAAGCGCATGTGTATTCGGAGATTCACCCGTACGATGTCGACGACTCGTTCATCCGTGAGTTCGCCCCGAAAGGCGTGATTCTGTCGGGTGGGCCGAACTCGGTGACCGAATCCGATACGCCGCGCGCGCCGCAGGCCGTGTTCGAACTGGGTGTGCCGGTGCTCGGCATCTGTTACGGCATGCAGACGATGGCGGAGCAACTGGGCGGCAAGGTCGACGGTGGGCACGTGCGCGAATTCGGCTATGCCGAAGTGCGTGCGCGTAACCATACGAGCCTGCTCGAGGGGATCGAAGATTTCCGTACGCCGGAAGGGCACGGCATGCTGAAAGTGTGGATGAGCCACGGCGACAAGGTAACCGAGATGCCGGAAGGCTTCGCGCTGATGGCGTCCACGGAATCGTGCCCGATTGCGGCAATGGCCGATGAAGAGCGGCATTTCTACGGTCTCCAATGGCATCCGGAAGTCACGCATACGGTTCAAGGGCGTGCGATGCTCGAGCGCTTCGTGCTGCAGATTTGCGGCGCGAAGGCCGATTGGGAGATGGGGCATTACATCGACGAGGCTGTCGAGAAGATTCGCGCGCAGGTGGGTGACGAGCATGTGATTCTCGGCTTGTCGGGTGGTGTCGATTCATCGGTGGCGGCGGCGCTCCTGCATCGCGCCATTGGCGATCAGCTGACGTGTGTCTTCGTCGATCATGGCTTGTTGCGGTTGAACGAGGCGGAGCAGGTGATGGCGACGTTTGCCGATCATCTCGGTGTGCGCGTCATCCATGTCGATGCGAGCGAAGCGTTTCTCTCGAAGCTAGCCGGCGTGACGGATCCGGAGCACAAGCGCAAGATCATTGGCGCCGAGTTCGTTGAAGTGTTTCAGACGGAAGCGGGCAAGCTGCGCGACGCGAAATGGCTGGCGCAGGGCACCATTTATCCGGATGTGATCGAATCGGCCGGCAAGGGCAAGAAGGCGGCACATACGATCAAGAGCCATCACAACGTTGGTGGCTTGCCTGAGACGTTGAATTTGAAGTTGCTTGAGCCGTTGCGGGAACTGTTCAAGGACGAGGTACGCGAGCTTGGTGTGAAGCTCGGATTGCCGTATGAGATGGTCTATCGGCATCCGTTTCCTGGGCCGGGGCTCGGTGTGCGGATTCTTGGTGAGGTGCGGCGCGACTTTGCGGATCTGCTGCGGCGGGCTGATGCGATTTTCATCGAGACGCTGCGCAACACGATCGACAAGGAGACCGGGAAGTCGTGGTACGACCTTACCAGTCAGGCGTTTGCCGTGTTTTTGCCCGTGAAAAGCGTTGGCGTAATGGGCGATGGGCGGACTTATGAATATGTCGTCGCACTGCGCGCGGTGCAGACGCTCGATTTCATGACGGCGCATTGGGCCCATTTGCCGCATGCGTTGCTCGGGCAGGTTTCGAATCGGATCATCAATGAGGTCCGAGGGATCAATCGGGTTGTCTATGATATTTCGGGGAAGCCGCCGGCTACGATTGAGTGGGAGTGATTTTGGGCCGCGCCAAGCTGTCTCACTTGGTATCGAAAATCGCCTAAACGCCATATGTAGCAACGGTTTAAGGCTATCATCCGGTCTCATTTCGTGTCGCCCGATCTCGATATATTTGCTGGTACGGTCGATGGCATGTTTTTAGGGCATCCACTTCGTTCTGTTCTGTACCATTGCGGTACCATGATGGTATCTGATGGTGAACCGAACGGAGGATACCTTGCTGACAGATACGGGGCTGCAGAAGCTCAAACCCGCCGAGAAGCTTTACAAGAAGGGCGACCGTGACGGCCTGTACGCCGCCGTTCTGCCGAGCGGCACCATCAGTTTCAGATACAACTATCGGATAAACGGCAGGGGCGAGACGCTCACAATAGGCCGGTACGACGCCAAGCTGGCACGCAATCCGGCGCGCGAACCCGATACGCTCGAATATGGCATGGACATGTCGCTGGCCGAGGCGCGCACGCTGCTGGATCGCGCCAGACGAGACGTGGAGCGGGGCGCATCGCCGTCGCGCGGGAAAGCAGACAAGCGCTCTGCAGTAGCGGACGCGCTGACGTTCGGTGGCTGGGCCGAAAACTATTTTGCCCACAAGGCAGACCCCAAGAGCGGCGCCGAGCAACTGGCGGACAGCACCCTGGCGATGCGAAGGTCTGTCTATAAGCGTGCCATCGAACCGGCGCTGTCAAAACTAAAGCTGGACGAGGTGACACCCGCTCGCCTGAAAGCGCTTTGTGACGACGTGAAGTCCAAACGCGGCCCCGCAGTAGCTATCCATGTTCGCGATGTAACGCGGGCTATATTCGCGCACGCGCGCGCCAGTGGGCTGCCCGTCGAGAATCCAGCCGAATCAATCCGCGCGTCGGCCATCGCAACGTTTGAACCCCGCGACCGCGCGTTGTCGCCGGCCGAAATCCGCACATTCCTGATCGCGCTGGAGCTGGTAGCCACCACGCCGACGCTGCGACTGGCGCTGAAATTCATTTTGCTGACTGGCGTTAGAAAATCGGAATTCATAGACGCGACTTGGGGGGAGGTTGATTTCGACGCCGAGCGGTGGACAATCCCCGCCGCCAGAATGAAGGCGGGGAAGGCGCACGTAATCCCATTGAGCGACCAGGCGCTGGACATTTTAGTGGCCTTGCGTGCTTGCTTCGGTGCCAGCGACTACCTGCACCCAGGGCGATACGACCACGACCAGCCGATTTCGAACGCAACCCTGAATCGGGTCATTGACGCGGCCGTGGAGCACATTCGAAAGTCGGACCCGGAATTCCAGACGTTCGGCGTGCACGATCTGCGGCGCACGTTTTCCACTGGGCTTAACCGTGCGAAGTTTGAGGAACGCTGGATTGAAATGTCACTGGCGCATGCACCGCGCAACCGCATCGCCGCCGTCTACAACGTGAACCGCTACCTGACCGAAAGAAAGATCATGTTGCAATGCTGGGCCGACATGGTCGACGCGTGGATGCGTGGAGAGTCAGCGCGCGACCTGATAGCCGACGCAAAGCGGCGAGCCGCCGAAGTACACGAAGATGACTTAGACGACGACCTCTAATTTTCGTGTGCGCGCACAACGACCCGGCTTCGGCCGGGTTTTTTTATTGCGTTCGTGATGCAGCGTTAAGCACAGTGAACTGCGAGCGCCGTACGGCGAAGAACCCGCAAGAGGAAACGAATAACCCACAAGAGGAAACTGCGCGCAATGGCACCGAAACTGTCGCCATGCAATCTCACATGGAGTCATACCAAAATGCGCAACACGCAAACCATCGGTCTGGAAACGTATCTTCGCATCACGCAGCTTATCAACGAACGCTTCGTCCCGTTCAGCAAGCCGACACTCTGGCGGCGCGTGCAGGATGGCAGCTTTCCGAAGCCGATCAGGATTCAAGGCGTCACAGCCTGGAGGCTGAGCGACATTCAGGAATGGCAGCGCTCGCAGATGGAAATCGCGAATGCACAATAAAAACGGTGGACGACCATGAAGCCGACCACCGCAAAGGACCAAATAACCATGAGCACTCCTAATAATTATATCACCCCATCCGATTTTCTCGCGTGGGAAAAAGTCAACGCCGCAATGCTTCGCGACGAAGCGGAACGGCAGCGTCGCGCAATTGATGACGCCGTTATCAAGGCCGTCATGCAAGCGAGGCAGAGCGGTATGTGTCTGCAGGACGCGGGACGCATCATCGTTCGCAACTTTCAGTATGGCTGCCGTGACGGCATCAGTTATACGCCGGCCGCCGTTCGTCGTGCGCTGGAGTCCATCGGCTGGGAGCCGAAGCGTAAGAATGCGGGAGGCGACGCCCAGTGAACGCGTTCATTTCGATTGAACAAATCCGAGCAATGCAGAAGGCCGGCACGCTGGATGCGACGGTTGCTCCCGAGCATTCGCCGCGCCGGAAGAAGAAGCCGAAGGATCAGCCGAGGGTTCAGAAGTCGCCCGAATTGCTGGCCTGGGAGGACGAGCAGCGGAAAGCGCGAAATGCGCGTGACGAAGAACGACGCCGCCAGCAGAAGGAAGAAAACGCGCGCTTGCAGGACGAACCCGTTAGCGTCTTGCCGCCTGTAATGACGGTGGACGACATGCTGGAAGATTGCGTGTGGATTGCGTCGGGCAGCCAGGTAGGCAGGCTGAGCGCGCCGAAAACGGTTTTGTCGTTCGGGGAGTTTTGTGATCTTACGGCGTGCAACACCACCGAAGTAGGCGACCCGGACAGCAAGGCGAAACCGCGTCAGGTTCCGAACGCGGCGCTGTGGAAGAAGGACGCGAACCGCAAGACAGTGCACGCGCGCACGTTCCATGCTGGGGCCAGCGAAATCTGCCGCGATCCTGACGGCGAGACGGCGATGAATTCCTGGCGGCCAATCGAGCGTCGTAAGTCATCGGCCGACGAGCAGCCATTTCTGGAACACGTCGCATATCTGATTGAGGATGTGGCCGAGCGCGAAGTGTTCCTGGACTGGCTTGCACACATCGAGCAGTGCCCTGGCGTGCTGCCGCATTACGGCTGGCTGCACATCGCTGCGAACACCGGAACCGGCCGTAACTGGATGGCGTCTGTTCTGGCGCGCGTGTGGCGAGGATATGTTGCGCCGAACGTCGATTTGCCTGCGCTGCTGGAAAGCCAGTTTAACGGCATGCTGGCGGGCCGCGTGCTGGCAATGGTCGATGAAGTACAGGAGGGTAGCGGCGAAAATCCATTTCGCAATGCCAACCGCCTTAACGCCATCGTCAACGCCGAAGAACGCGAAATCAATCCGAAATTTGGCCGCAAGTTCAAGGAACGCAATTCTTGCCGCTGGCTGGTGTTCAGCAACTACGAAAACGCCCTGCCGATGAAGGGCACCGACCGCCGCTGGCGCGTGGTTCGCCACGATGCCGCGCCGCGCTCGCCTGAGACGTACACGAAGCTGTATGCACTGCTTGGCGATGCCGAGTTCATCAACGCGGTGGGCGTCTATCTGCGTGAGCGTGATATCAGCGCGTTCAACCCCGGCGAACGTCCGCCGATGAACGAAGCGAAGCGCGCTGCGTTGAACGCATCGAAGTCGATGACACAGCAGGCAGCCGAACAGCTAATCAAGCGCTGGCCTGCTGACGTAATCACCAACGGCGACGCCGCCGAAGTGCTGGGCGACGGGCACGACAAGGGATTCACTCCGGCTATGCGTCGAGCGTTGACCGAAGCCGGCGCGGTTCAGTACGGCGACGGGCGGCTGGTCAAGGTTCGCGGCCAGTCCTGGCGGTGCTGGATTCTGCGCAACGCCGAGCGGTGGACTGAGGCTACGCCAGTCGAGATTGCAACCGAGGCGGCCCGCGCTCGCGATTACAACGACACGCTGCCAGCAATGGACGTGTTGGCCGGCGCATCCAGAGAATCCGACCGCGATGATCGTCCGATCTGAACTGCACGCGTGCACAAAAAGAGCCGCCCATGAGGCGGTTTTTTTCTTCCCTAACAGCTTGCTGAAATACCACTCGCCTGGTCATCGGACGAGGTGGCCGAAGCGTTGATAAGAAAGCCCTGTCTGCCTCCTGAAGATCATGCGCGGTAGCGACACATTCACCGAGAAGTTGTTCACGTTC
>NZ_JAAAYE010000032.1 GCF_013282575.1 Paraburkholderia sp. NMBU_R16 | reverse complement strand
TTCGATTCGTCGAGCACCTTCGTGAACGGCTTGTGCCACGACAACGTCTCGCGAGCGAGCTTCGCCCAGAATCCTTCGTAGTCGTGCTCCGCTTGCTCCATCAGCGCGCGGTACGCGTCCATTCCGGACACCGCCGCATTCGCCACCAACTCGGCGGGCGGCGCAAAGACGCGACTTTCATGAAGGACTGATTCAATCGCAGACATCGACAACTCCCTAATCGACAAGATGAAATTTCCTATCCGCCGCCGGCGCGCCCGTCGTTCGAGCATTCGGTCGGGCAGCTTGCAAGCCGGCGCCGATGAATGCTGCACCGCAACATGAAGCGTATCCATCCCGGGTATCGCGTAACAATCCCGAGAATATTCCCTGCACCCGCCATGCCGCAACTCGCGTGATACCTAGCGGTCGCTCCGTCCTATACGCCGCGCTGGCGATCGAATACTGCTGCGGAGCACATCCGCGCGCACATCGCGCTTGCTTTACCGTCGCCCGGGCGCGCCCATACAATTCCAGCCTGACCCACGCCCCCGAATCCCATGAATCGATACGCCTGGTTTCTCATTGCCGCCATGCTGCTCGTCGGCAGCAATGTCGGGATCGGCAAGTCGATCGTCGCTTTCGTCCCCGTCCCGCTTTTCGCCACGCTGCGTTTCGTCATCGCGCTCGCCGTACTTTGGCCGCTTTTGCGTGTGAGCAAAATGAAACGTGTCAAGCGCGACGAATGGTTCAATCTCTTCCTTCAAGCTCTTTTCGGTACATTCGGCTTCACGCTGCTGATGCTGAGCGGAGTCGCGCGTACCAGCGCGGTGGCGGCCGGAGTCATCACCAGTACGATCCCGGCCGTGGTCGCCCTGTTCGCATGGCTTTTTTTGGGTGAAAGACCTACGGGCCGGGCCATCGTCTCCATCGCATTCGCCGTCGCCGGCATCGTCGTCATCAACCTCTCGCAAGTTGGCGCACACGTACCCGCGCGGCCTGTTGCCGCATCGCTGGCCGGCAACCTGATGGTACTCGGCGCCGTTTGCTGCGAATCGCTTTACGTGATCTTGTCGCGCCGCCTGACGCAGACATTGGCACCGATCGATATCTGCGCTTACACGCACCTGTTCGGTTTCTTGCTCATGTTGCCGCTCGGCGCCAATACGCTCGCGCACTTCGATTACACGAGCGTGCCCAGCCATACCTGGGTACTCGTCGTCTGGTATGGGCTGTCCGCCAGCATCTTCTCGTTCTGGCTCTGGATGAAAGGCATCCGCCACGTTCACGGCAGCCTTGCGGGCGTCTTCAGCGCCGTTCTGCCCATCGCGGCTGCCACGTACGGCATCGTGTTTCTGGACGAACGCCCGACAATCGCGCACGGCATTGCTCTCGCGTGCGTCATCGCGGGCATTGCGTTGGCGAGCGGCAGCACGAAACGCACGCCGCCCGTCGCTTCCTGATCTGGCCCGGGCTCCGGCGGGCCCGGGCGGGTGCTGGATCGCGAGACGGACGGCCAATGCACAGCGCGGTACAATAGCGCGATTTTTCGCGTTTTCCTGGCGGCCGGCGCTCCGGCGCCCGGCGCGCCGCCTCGCCCCCACAGCATCCAAGCCATGACAGTCATCAAACAGGAAGACCTGATCCAGAGCATCGCCGACGCGCTGCAATACATCAGCTACTACCATCCGCTCGACTACATCCAGGCACTCGGTCGCGCGTATGAGCTCGAAGCCAGCCCGGCCGCGAAAGACGCCATCGCGCAAATCCTGACCAACAGCCGCATGTGCGCGGAAGGCCGCCGGCCGATCTGCCAGGACACCGGCATCGTCACCGTCTTCGTGAAGGTCGGCATGGACGTGCGTTGGGGCAGCGAGAGCGGCCCGGCAACGATGGGCGTGACGGAAATGATCAACGAAGGCGTGCGCCGCGGCTATCTGAATCCCGACAACGTGCTGCGCGCCTCGATCGTCAATCCGCCGGAAGGCGCACGCAAGAACACGAAGGACAACACGCCGGCCGTGATCCATTACGAGATCGTGCCCGGCAACACGGTCGATGTGCAGGTCGCGGCCAAAGGCGGCGGCTCGGAGAACAAATCGAAGTTCGCGATGCTCAACCCGTCCGATTCGATCGTCGACTGGGTGCTGAAGACGGTGCCGACGATGGGTGCCGGCTGGTGCCCGCCTGGCATGCTCGGCATCGGCATCGGCGGCACGGCCGAAAAAGCGATGGTAATGGCGAAGGAATCGCTGATGGATCCCATCGACATTCAAGAAGTCATCGCGCGCGGCCCGCGTGACTGGATCGAAGAGTTGCGCATCGAGCTGCACGAAAAGGTCAATGCACTCGGCATCGGCGCGCAAGGTCTCGGCGGCCTTTCGACCGTGCTCGACGTCAAGATCATGGCCGCGCCGACGCACGCCGCCTCCAAGCCCATCGCCATCATCCCGAACTGCGCGGCCACCCGTCATGCGCACTTCACGCTCGATGGATCCGGCGCCGCGAGGCTCGAGGCGCCCCCGCTCGACGCCTGGCCGAAGGTCCAATGGGTGGCCGACACCGAGACGAGCAAACGCATCGACCTCAATACGCTCACGGCAGAGGAAGTCGCCAGCTGGAAGCCGGGGCAAACGCTGCTGCTGTCGGGCAAGATGCTCACCGGTCGCGATGCGGCGCACAAGCGCATTGCGGACATGCTGGCGAAAGGCGAAGAGCTGCCGGTCGACTTCACGAATCGCGTGATCTACTACGTCGGGCCCGTCGATCCCGTACGCGACGAAGTGGTCGGCCCTGCCGGCCCGACCACGGCCACGCGCATGGATAAGTTCACCGAGACGATGCTGTCGCAAACGGGTCTCATCTCGATGATCGGCAAGGCCGAGCGCGGCCCGGTCGCGATCGAGGCGATCAAGAAGCACAAGGCGGCTTATCTGATGGCAGTCGGAGGAGCGGCCTATCTGGTGTCGAAGGCGATTCGCGGCGCGAAGGTGCTGGCGTTCGAAGACCTCGGCATGGAAGCCATCTACGAATTCGATGTGACGGACATGCCGGTCACCGTGGCGGTCGATTCCACGGGTACCTCGGTGCATGAAACCGGCCCGAAAGAGTGGCGCGCCAAGATCGGTAAGCTGCCCGTGGTGCCGGCTTAAGGCCTAGGTCTGGCCGCGGCGTCTCGCATGCGAAAGCCGGGCCGTCGCGCCCGGCTTTTTCACTGCGGCACCCCGAACATCGTCCGATCGGCCAACGCTCGCCCACGCGGCTTGGCATTTCGGACAGCAGCGTTTATCGTTCGCACTCAGATGCCTCACGAAAAAGGAAGATCATGCAAGGCGACAAGCAAGTCCTCGACTATTTGAACCGCCAACTGACCAACGAGCTGACGGCAATCAATCAATATTTCCTGCACGCCCGCATGTACAAGCATTGGGGCCTCGAGAAGCTCGGCAAGCACGAATACGATGAATCCATCGGCGAGATGAAGCACGCCGACATGCTCATCGAACGCATCTTCATGCTCGACGGATTACCGAACCTGCAGGATCTGCACAAACTGCTCATCGGCGAGGAAACGCGCGAAATTCTCGAGTGCGATCTGAAGCTCGAGCAAGGGTCGCAGGCGACTTGCAAGGAAGCCATCGCCTACTGCGAATCGGTTCGCGACTACGTCTCGCGCTCCATCTTCGAAAAAATCCTCGACGATACGGAAGAACATATCGATTGGCTCGAGACGCAACTCGATCTCATCGATAAACTCGGCATTCAGAACTATCAACAGTCGGCAATGGGTTCGATCGAATCCTGATCGAGCAGTAGCCGACCCACGCGATCGTCCCTTCGTCACTTCGTCACGTCTCATGACGACAACCCCAACCTCGTTCGCAAGCGGCCCGGCGGGCACCGTTCCCGAGCTGGCTGCCGCCCCCGTCGGGATCTTCGATTCCGGCCTCGGCGGTCTTTCTGTGCTGCGGGCCGTTCGTACGGTGCTGCCCGGCGAGTCCCTTCTCTACGTGGCCGACTCCCGTCACGCCCCCTATGGAGAGCGCGACCACGCGTATATCGTCGAGCGCACGCTCGCCATGGGGGACTGGATCGTTTCGCAAGGTGCGAAAGCGCTCGTTGTCGCTTGCAACACGGCTACGGCCGAGTCGATCGCCGCGCTGCGCGAGCGCCTGCCCGTTCCCGTCGTAGGCGTCGAGCCCGGCATCAAACCTGCGGCCGCGCAGTCGAAGACGCGCGTGGCCGGGGTGCTGGCCACGCAGGTCACGCTGAAAAGCGAGCGGTTTCGCCAATTGGTGGAGCGCCACGCGGCAGATTGCCGCTTCCTCTGCCAACCCGGACATGGCCTCGTGGAGGCGGTCGAACGCTGCGACATCGATTCACCGGCGCTCTCGCGGCTCCTCGAGGGTTACATCGAGCCCATGCTGGAAGCGGGCGCCGATACGCTCGTCCTCGGTTGCACCCACTATCCGTTCCTCGATACGGCCATCCGCCGAATCGTCGGGGACCGGTTGGCGCTCATCGACACGAGCGTTGCCATCGCCAGACAGCTCGAACGCGTCCTCCATACATACGGGTTGCGTGCTGCGTCAGGCACCGCACCCGCGGCGCCGCGCCTCTGTTCCACGAGCGACGGAGCCCATCTGCGGCAGCTGGCCCAGGCTCTCTTGGGCCTCGATCTGCCGGTGGAGCAGTTGCAGCCCATTGAGGCGTCCGGCTCCGAACCCGGCGAGGCGGGCCACCCTCCCAAGGCGGCATAACAGCAAAACCGTTCGCACCGATCCGCCCTTCCTGCCCCAAATAAAGGGGCAGGCCTTCCTTCCCCGATAAAAAAACAACGAGCAGACTTGCAAAGCGCTGCGAACGAAATGATAATAGTTCGCATTAACGTTCTCTACTGCACGAGCCATGATTGTCTGCGTCTGCAAGTCCGTTTCGGACCGGAAGATTCGCGCCGCCATCGCGGAAGGTGTCGATTCGTTCGACGAACTGCAATTCGAGTTCGGCGTCGCCACGTGCTGCGGCAAGTGCGAGGAATCGGTGCGAGACGTCATGGCACAGTGCGGGGTGTGTGAGACGCGCTGCGGCGTGCAGCGCCCGGCACACGCACACCCGATGGAAGTGACTTTTTACGATCGCAAGGCTGCCTGAGCCATTGCGCAGTTTGCTTCCGCTGTTTATCTTTTCGTTCGGCGCGCCAGTTTCGTCACCCGCCAGCAGCCGCTCGTGTTCGTCGGAGGACTTCGAGATGGAATTGCTTATCGGTTTCGCCATGGCGCTGGGTATCTCTCTTCTGATTTTTCGCGCATGAAGTGCCAGCCATTGGGTCGCGCGCGCCATGAAGTCGGCGCACTGCCGTATTGATGATGGGCGCGCCATTGAACGTCCCGGCCTCGACGGCTTCGGCGCTGCCGCCAGCGGCGAGCGTGCGCACAGTGTCGACCGTCGCCGCAGTTGCTCTCATCCACGTCGTGTTGATCGCTCTGATCATGCGGGCGAGCGAGCGTACGGCCCCGCCCGTCGCGATCGAGTCTCCTGTCATCCGCGCACAATTGCTGAGCCCCGAACCGGCGCCGGCCGCCCCAAGCGCATTACGGTCGAGCCCAGCGCCCGCTCCGGCACCCCAGCCGATCGTGAAAAAGCACGCTGAGCCGCGCGTGCGGCCGCCAACGCCTATGCACACGGTGTCGCCGCGCGTTCCCGCCCAGCCCGCGGCGCCCGCGCCATCAACCGCGTCACAGAACAAGCCCGAGTCGGCAGCGGTCGTCGCGGCCCCCAATGCGAACGAGGCGGCCAGCCATCAAGCTCAGCCCGCGCCGGCCGCCACGGGGCGAGAAACGCTCGCGATCAGTGCGCCCAAAGACGTACGTCATGTCGACTGCAATATCGTCAAACCGGACTACCCCGCGTTATCGCGTCGCCGCGGGGAAGCCGGCACGGCGGACGTGAATTTCGTGATCGGCCTCACGGGTACGATCGAAGACATCGAACTTGCCAAGAGCAGCGGCTACCCGCGGCTCGACGAAGCGGCGCTTGCCGCGATGCGCGCGAGTTCTTGCCGTCCTTTTACGGAAAATGGCACGCCGGTCCGCGTGGCCTATACGAAGCCGTTCATATTCGCCTTCGGCGATTGACGTCACCGAGAAAAGAGGAAACCAATGCAGAGCTACGGTGTAGCCCATGTCTGGGCACAGGGCGATTTCGTCACGCGCGCGATTGCGATCGCGTTACTGGCAATGTCGTTGATGTCGTGGAGCGTGATCATCGCAAAAGGATGGAGCGCACTCCGGTTGCGCCGCCTGACGAAGCATGCCGAGCGCGATTTCTGGCATTCCGGCAATTTCACGAGCGGCATCGAGAAGCTGGGCGCATCGGCGCGCGCCTCCCACGACAACCCTTTCCTTGCGCTAGCGCTGTCGGGCCAGGAAGCCGCCGATCATCACAAGCGAACGCAGCCCCATTTGCACGATCAACTCGACGTTTCGGAATGGATCTCGCGGTGCCTGAAGGACACGATGGACAATCGTGTCGGGCATCTGCAGAGCGGCCTCGGCGTGCTCGCGTCGATCGGATCGACTGCGCCGTTCGTCGGGCTCTTCGGTACTGTGTGGGGCATTCATCGTGCGCTGATCTCCATCGGTGCGAGCGGCGCGGCATCGATCGATCAGATCGCCGGCCCGATCGGTGAAGCGCTCGTCATGACGGCGTTCGGGCTGATCGTCGCGATTCCGGCCGTGCTCGGTTACAACGCGCTCACCCGCTCGAACAAGGCGATCGTCGGAAGTCTGCGTCGGTTTGCCCACGGCCTGCACGCGTACTTCGTGACAGGGACGCGGCTTTCGTCGACGGGGGCCGGAAGCCTGCGCCTCGCGGCGCGCGCGAATTGACCACGGGACGGGCAATGTCCATGCATGCCTTCGATGTCGATGACGACGACGATCTGATGAACGAGATCAACATGACACCGTTTATCGATGTCATGCTCGTGCTGCTCATCGTGTTCCTCGTAGCCGTTCCCGCGATTCATCGCGCAATCGCGATCGATCTCCCGCAAGCCGGAGGAAACGCGCCGGCTCAACGTCCCGCGCATGTGAGCGTCAGCGTGCGCGCCGACGGCGCACTCTTCTGGAACAACGAGCCCGTTGCGCCCGACGCGCTGTTGCAACGAGTTCGGAAGACGGCCGAAGCCGATCCACAAACAGAGTTGCATCTCGAAGCCGATCGGAAGGTTCCGTATGAGCGGGTCGCCGAAGTCATGTCGACGGCGCAAGCGGGCGGATTGACGAGAATCGGTTTTGTCACGGCACCCAAGCCCAGCGGCGCTCGTTAAGCGCTCACGCGCTCAATAAAAAAGGCCCTCATCACGCGACGAGGGCCCTTTTTTTCATGCGCACACGGCGCCTTCGGGCGGGCGCGCTCGCTCGCCATCGGGGTAGCGGGAGCACACAAATGCAACAGCCGTGTTCGTCACGGACAGCGCGTTTCAGCCCTATTCGGCTTGCTATGAGAGAAGCCGCCATATTCCGCACTGGAACCGCCAGCGCGAACGGGATTCCACTATAGGCCTCCCTGCCGGACGGTTCAAGCGAACCACCATAGAAACTACTGATCGTCGCCGGCGCTTCAATGACAAAAGCGATGCACCCGCCTCACGGCACCACCATCGACGCCTGCCGTTGCGCCGCGCGGACCTGCTCCTTTGTGGGGCATTCGCCCGGATGTTCGGCCCGATCGATGACCTCGACGAGATAATCGACGAACGCCCGCACCGCCGGGATCATGCCCTGCCGCGAGACGAACACCGCAAAAAGTTGCGGCGCCGGCAACGTCCAACCCGGCATCACGGGCGAAAGCTGTCCCGTTCGCATGGCGGCCCCGTACATCATGACAGGCAACGCAGCGATACCGACACCGGCCAGCACTGCGTCACGAATCGTCGTGAGATCGGCAGTCACCACGCGCGGCTCATGCTCGTGCGCGTGCCGCTTGCCATCGGGCGAAATCAGATTGAATACATGGCGCCCGTCCCCGGTCGGTGTATCGAGCGTCTCGAAGCGCGCCAGATCCTCCGGGACGACGGGCGGCGCGTGCTGGCTCAGCAGGCTCGGAGCCCCCACGAGCATTTGCTCGGTGCGCCAGAGCGGTCGCGCGACGATGTTGGCGCTGTCGGGCGGCTCCGAACGTACGCGCAGCGCCACATCGATGGAGTCGTCGTAAAGATCGATCACCCGATTGGTCACACGGATGGACAGCCGAATTTCCGGGTATCGCAGCAGGAATTCAGGAAGGACATCCGACAGCAGCGTCTGCGAGACCGTCACTGGAACGCTCACACGCACGGTACCGCGCGGCGAGGACCGCAACTCCTGAACCGCATCCATTGCGGCTTGCGCTTGCGTCAGCATCTCCCGGCAATGTTGGTAAAAGAGTTGCCCCGCTTCGGTCAGTGCAAGCTTGCGGGTCGAGCGCTGCAGTAACCGCACACCCACCGCTGATTCCAACTCCGCCACTCTGCGCGACAGGCGTGATTTCGAGATACCGAGCACACGCTCAGCCGCGGAGAAACCACCGTGTTCCACGACTCGGGCGAAATACATCAGGTCGTTCAAGTTGTGCGAATCGAGCTGCATCTGATTGTTCCATCGATGGGACGGTCCATTGCCCTGGAGGTGGCTGGAATGGCGGGCGCCGGTCCATATAATAAGCCCACACAATCGAATCGCGATGCCCGAGAGGGATCGCCGAGGTCACTCTACATGTCAGCCACTCGCAGCATCAGATATACGCTCCCGGCCGTGCGCACGACGGAAGGCGGCGGGTTTGTCGTCCATCGACCGTTCCCTACCCGCATGCTGATGGACTTCGATCCATTTTTGCTGCTCGACGAGATGGGTCCGACCGACTACGCGCCCGGCGCGGCCAAGGGCGCGCCCGACCATCCGCATCGCGGCTTCGAAACGGTGACCTATCTGCTTGAGGGCCGGTTCAGCCACAAGGATTCGGCCGGGCACGCCGGTGTACTGAAGCCGGGCGACGTTCAGTGGATGACGGCCGGTGCAGGAGTCGTTCACAGCGAGATGCCCGAGGCGGCCTTCGCCGCCGGTGGCGGCCGCGTACACGGGCTCCAACTCTGGGTCAATCTACCGCGCAAGGACAAGATGATCGCGCCGCGCTACCAGGAAGTCCCTTCAGAGCAAATTCCGATAGTGACTTCCCGAGACGGTAAGGTCCGAGTCAAAGTGATCGCGGGCGAAGCGCTCGGCGTGCGGGCACCCATCGAAACGCACACCCCGATCCTGTATCAGCACTTCTCGCTGCAGCCTGGCGGCTCGATCGTCCATCCGGTTCCGGAAGGGTTCCGCGTATTTGCCTATGGGCTCTCCGGTATGGGGCGATTCGGTCCGAAGGGGCAAGCGGTGCGCGCGCAGCATATGGTCGTATTCGGCGATGACGGCGACAGCGTGACGCTGAGCGCGGGCGACGAGCCATTGGAGGTGCTGCTCATCGGCGGCGCACCGCTCAACGAGCCGATCGTGCGGCACGGTCCGTTCGTGATGAATACGGAGGAGGAAATCAGGCAAGCTGTCGTCGACTATCAGACGGGCCGCATGGGCCAGATCGCCCACTGATTCCGGGCTCCGGGCATTGCCACGTGCGCGGTGTCCGCGCGCAGGCGTCGATGAATTGCGTCACAATAGTCGTTCGTGCGGCTGACCGTCTGCGCGCCAGCCGTACGACGGCCAGCGGCGTGGCACCGTCGACGCCGCCCTTGAACCCGGAGCCAGGCATGAGCGAACGCGTCGTCCACGCAAAGATCGGTCCTACCCCCTATCAAGTCCTGTTCGATGACGGTGTCCATCTCTGGCACGCCGACGAACCCGCCGCGCTCGGCGGCGGCGATCGTGCACCCACCCCAGTCTCGCTGCTGCTGTCGGGTCTAGGCGCATGCACTTCGATCACGCTGAAGATGTACGCCCAGCGCAAACAGTGGCCGCTGGAAGATGTCCATGTCGCGCTCTCGCTCGAGCCCACCGAAGAAGGTACAACGATCAATCGCACGATCGTTCTCACGGGGCCGCTGTCCGACGAGCAGCGCGAGCGGCTTCTGCAAATCGCCAACGCCTGCCCCGTTCACAAAATCCTCACGCGTCCGATCAACATTCACACCGGCCTTGCCGCGGTGCCGCCGCCGACCGTGGATGCCACCGGAGCATGAACGCCTGAAGCGAAGGACCCGTCTTGAATTTCGAACACCTCATCCAGATCAACGACCCACTCAATCCGCTCGTCGAGACGCTGACGCGCGAGCAACTTTGGGAGGGGCTCGTATTGCGGGCTGAGCAGCCGCAACTGTTCGTGATCGGATTGGATAGCTGCACGATCCTCTCACGAACGGACTTGACGCTCGAACGCGAACTCCACTATGGCTCCGCTACGGTTCGAGACCGCGTCACGCTGACGCCGAACGAAAGTGTGCGGTACGACATTCTCCCGACGCAGGCACATGTGGGTGGCTCGCTTACGATGACGATCGAGCAACCGAACGCGTCCCAGCTCTTTCTGCGTTTTCAGTACGAGACGACCCTCCCTACCGCCGACACCGAAGACGCAAGGCAAACGACGGAAATCGTGAAGTCGGCATATCGGGAATCCGATATCGACACCGTGCGCCTCATTCGCCAGTACGCCAGCAACCCGAAACAACCGGGCGCATTGCACTAACGGCAAGCGAGGTGTGGGTAAGCAAACGGCATCGATACCTCGCTATCGGCGCCGTATCTCGATGAAAATCTTTTTTTCAATCAATAATGATTCTCATTTATACTTTGCTTTATCGAATCGAAACCCTGATGCGCCGATGAGTGAATTCAACCGCCCGACCACCCTGACTTTGCGACGCGCTATGCCAACCGCCTCACGTCACAGCCGAAACGAACGGACCGATCCAGTGTCTGGTCCGCGCACGGCTTCAGCAAGCGATCGAAGCGGCAGCGAACAGCGCGTGGTGCGCAGCGATACGCTGCTCCAGGGAGGAACTCATGTGCTGATCGCGCATAACGGCGAAACGTACCAGCTGCGCGCAACGCGCCTGGGCAAGCTGATCCTGACGAAGTAACGACCGGGTATTGTGGGGACCACCTCCCAAGAGGTGTTGGGCAGTAGCCAGCCGCGACGGAATTGCACGCGAGTCTAGACCCCTTCGTGCAACCACTTTTTGCAACCGCCGCAGCCAGCCATGCCGTTTTTTTCATACGGTGTTACGCTGCTCAGCTCGACTAGCGAGTGAAACCCCAGAACATCAACCACCACGCGCTATCGGCAACAGCAATCGCCGCGACGTACGGCAGCATTGCCGCGCCACGCGCAATGAAGGTCGTCGCATAACGGCTGGTCACGCGCCAGCCGAGCCATACACTCCATAGATTCGCGATCGCAAGGACGGTGATTCTGACGCCCGGCGCCCATTCGAGCGGAATGTGCTCCGCGCGCAGCAGCGAAAGCGTCGTAGCGGACAACCCCAGAAAAACGCCGGCACCTGCAACGGGAATCAGCGCCTGCGTCAGATGATGCAGGCGCTTGAAATCGAACCGGCCCAGCGCGCGCGTGGCAAGCGATAAACAGGCGAGTAGCACGGTGCCATAGACGGCAGCAGTCGCCAGAATGTAGCCGACGATGAGCGCGCCATCGAGCCACGAGAAAACATCGTTTTGCTCAGGATAGTGCGTCAGCAGGAACCACGGTGCACTCGTGTCGAGCGGCCAGGTGATATTGCGATCGATCAGCCACATGGCAAGCGACTGCTTGATCTGCACGAACCATGGGCTGACCGTCCAGTGAAATGCGCCGATGGCGATCCCGAGCAGCCCATAGAGAATCAGCGCGGTATCCCAGCCGCTCGCGGCATCACGCCCCAACTCCACGACTTCCTGCGATGGCGAACGCCATGACAGCGCAATCGCGTCGCGATGCCCGCTGCACCGACCGCACATATGGCATGCGGCACCGCCTTTCATGTTGCGCAAGGGCACGAGCGGCGCGCAGTTGATCGGAATCACGCGGTGACCGTGCTCGCCGGCTTTATATGAACGCCGCCACGCGTCTTCATTGACCTTGTAGTGAAACGGCGCGAGGCGCGCAAGCAAGGCAAACACACCGTTGACCGGGCATAGGTACCGGCACCAGACGCGCTTTTCCCGGCCATACAGCAAACCGATCGCGATTGCCGCCACCGTGGAGCCGCCCAGTACGAGCAAAACCGCTCGCGGGTACTGATAGACGCTCACCATCTGTCCGTAGATCGTGGTGAGCCCGAACGCGACGAATGGCCAGCCACCCCAGCGCATCCAATGGGGAATGGCGCGTCCTCGCCCATGTTTGCTCGCGAATTCCGACAGTGCGCCTTCGGGACAGAGCACGCCACACCAGAAGCGGCCCAGCATCACCATCGAAAGCAAAACGAACGGCCACCAGATCCCCCAGAAGACGAACTGGGCGGCAAGCGTCAGATTGGTCCAGAGATGAGCAGTGTTGTCGGGCAGCGGCATGCAGGCTGGCACGACAATGAGGAATGCATAGATCGATACGACAACCCATTGCACCGCACGAATGACTGCACCGTGACGCTGCATCCATGCGCCAACTTGCGCGAGCCGACTCGAACCGAACATCGTGACGGCGGGGCTGCTCATACCGGGCGGCCCGCTGTAGTTGCCGGCATGCGGCTGGCACGACGCGCAAGCCAACCGACGACCGCCCAATACAACACGTAGGCGACGAGGTTGGTCAACGAAGGATGAGCCCGGTAGCCCGTCAATGCGGCGACGAGCGAGCCGACCGTGCTCGAATCGTCGATCAAAGCCGACGTGTTCCACAGTTGCGCGATACCGAGCGGCAATATCTCCTTGTCGATTAACTTATCGACACCGGTTTGCAGCAAGCCCGCACCGAGCAGCAGCAACATGATCTCGGTAACGCGGAAGAAATGCCGCCACGAGAAGAACCGGCCGCCCAATTGCAGGCAGTAGAACGTGAGAAATGCCAGTGCGAGACCGAGCACGATCGCGAGGACATCGGCGCCGCCGACATGTCCGGACTGCCCGAATCCCAGACCGTAAAGAAAGATGACCGTTTCGCTGCCTTCGCGGGCAATGGCGAGCGCGACGAGGATCGCGATACCCCAGCCGTTGCCGTCGCGCGTATGAGTCTGCAGCGAGCGCTCCATGTCGCGCTTCAACGTGCGCCCGTGCCGCTTCATCCAAAGCACCATCTGCACGATCAGCACGCAGGCGACGAGTACCATGCCCGTCTGGAAGTAATCAGCCGCGTCGCCCGAGAGGAACTCGCTGAATCCGACGAGCGCGGCACCCAGCGCAACAGCCGCCAGCACACCCACGCCGACGCCGGCCCAGAGAAACGGCAAAGACCGCCGCGCGGACATATCGCCGTTTTTCAGCCACGCATAGAGGATACCGACGACGAGCAACGCCTCGACGCTTTCTCGCCATACGACGAACAATACCTGCCCCATCCGAACTTCTCCGGCACGCGGCAAACCCGGGTTGCGTCCACCGCGCGCAATGCTCGACTCATCCCACTACTTTGCGACGATCACACCCTGCGCGCTCTGATGGAAATCGTCGAAGAACTTGTACTCCCCGGGCGTCAGCGGCGCGATGACGACGAACGATTCCGCGCCCGGCGCAAGCACTTTTTCCTTGCGCAACTGCACGCTCTCGAACTCGACAGCGCCTTTGCCCGTGTTCCGGATTTCGATCTTGATGCGTTTGCCCGCCGGCACCTCGATGCGTGCCGGCTCGACTTTGCCGTCCGCCATGTCGAGCTTGAATGTCGGCAAGTCTTCCGCATGGACCAAGGCGCCGGCGAGCCCGAGAACGACGCCGGCGAGCCATAGGCTGAGACGATGAAATTTCATACGCGCAATCCTTCTCAACGGATCAATATCCGCCCTTCTTGCCGATACCAGCGAACGGGAAATCGTATTCGATCGTGATCGGCTTGAACCAGGGGCCGACGCCGGTTTCCTTGTCCACATGTCGGCCGAACGCCATATGGCCCGTTTGCATCGGCGGATTCACCACGAGCTTCAGGTGATACTTGCCCGGGCCGGCGAGCTTGACGTTATCGCCATAGTGAGGACCGTCATCGGCCACCATCGGCATCAGGTCGCCCGTCTGCTTGTAGCTCCCACCTGCTTTCGTGAGCTCGTACTTGACCTGCAGGTAGGGCATCCAATCCCCTTCGGCAAAGCCCGTCGGGTTGTTTTTCACAGCGTGGATGTCCGCCTCCAGATGGACGTCCGAATCGGACGCCTTGCGCATCATCCCTTCCGGATCCATCGTGATCGGCTGCAAATAGACGGCGCCGATCTCCATTCCCCCCTCGATCTTTTGTTTGCCGATCGGGTATTCGGCGGCCGACGCCACCGTGGCGACCATCGCAGCGGCCACCATCAGGCCCCCGCGCATCCAGGAAGAACGCTGCATTTACACTCCTTCGAAAGACGACCGCGGGCCACGCCGCCCGCGCTGAACTGTGACTCGACGTAATCCGATCGCCGTCCGTCATCGCGAAAAGTAACGCGAATGCGAACGATTATCAATTGCGCATAAGTCTAGCATCGTTCCGTCGGACAAACAAACAAAAGAACGACGTGGCGAAACGTCTCAGTCGCCGCCGACGATGGAGTCCCCGACGTTCGCGCCGAATACGCGGGCGCGCAGTACGGCGAGTTGATCGCGCGCCTGCGCGGCCTTTTCGAATTCGAGATTCTTGGCGTGCTCCATCATCTGCTTTTCGAGCCGTTTGATTTCCTTGGCCAACTGCTTTTCCGACATGTCCTCGAACTTCGCGCGCTGCTGCATTTCCTTGAGTTCGGCACGCGCGTCGTCGGCGTTGTAGACGCCGTCGATGATGTCCTTGATCCGCTTGACCACGCCGCGCGGCGTGATCCCCATGCGTTCGTTGTGCGCCAGTTGCTTTGCGCGTCGACGCTCCGTTTCGTCGATCGCGCGGCGCATGGAATCCGTGATGCGGTCCGCGTAGAGAATCGCACAGCCGTTGACGTTGCGTGCCGCCCGCCCGATCGTCTGGATCAGCGAGCGCTCGGCACGCAGGAAGCCTTCCTTGTCCGCATCGAGAATGGCGACGAGCGACACTTCGGGAATGTCGAGCCCCTCGCGCAGCAAATTGATGCCGACGAGGACGTCGAACGTCCCAAGTCGCAGGTCGCGAATGATTTCGACGCGCTCGACCGTATCGATATCGCTATGCAGGTAGCGGACTTTCACGCCATGGTCGGCCAGAAACTCGGTCAACTGCTCGGCCATCCGTTTGGTCAGCACGGTGACGAGCACGCGCTCGTTCACCGCGACGCGGGCGTTGATCTCCGAGAGGACGTCGTCGACCTGCGTGCGTGCGGGGCGCACTTGCACTTCCGGGTCGACGAGCCCCGTGGGCCGCACGACCTGCTCGACGACCTGCCCGGAGGTTTTCCTCTCGTATTCCGCGGGCGTTGCGGTCACGAACATCGCCTGGCGCATCTTGCGCTCGAACTCGTGGAACTTGAGCGGACGATTGTCGAGCGCCGACGGCAGGCGAAAGCCGTAATCGACGAGGTTTTCCTTTCGAGCGCGGTCGCCGTTGTACATTCCGTTCAACTGGCCGATCAGCACGTGCGATTCGTCGAGAAACATGAGGGCGTCCGACGGGAGATAGTCGACGAGCGTCGGAGGCGGCTCGCCCGGCGCCGCGCCCGAGAAGTGCCGCGTATAGTTTTCGATGCCCTTGCAAAAGCCGAGCTCCTGCAGCATTTCCAGATCGAAACGCGTGCGCTGCTCGAGCCGCTGCGCCTCGACGAGCTTGCCTTCGCGATGAAAGAATTCGAGCCGCTCGCGCAGCTCCGCCTTGATCGTCTCCACTGCGCGCATGACGGTCTCGCGCGGCGTCACGTAATGCGAGGACGGATAGACGGTAAAGCGCGGGATCTTCTGGCGCACGCGTCCCGTGAGCGGATCGAACAGATGCAGCGATTCGACCTCGTCGTCGAAAAGCTCGATGCGCAGTGCCATCTCGGCATGCTCGGCCGGAAAGACGTCGATGGTGTCGCCCCGTACGCGAAACGCGCCACGCTGGAAGTCCGCCTCGTTACGGCTGTACTGCATCGCGATCAGCCGCGCGATCACGTCGCGCTGGCCGATCTTGTCGCCAGTGCGCAGTGTCAGGATCATCTGGTGGTATTCGCTCGGATTCCCGATACCGTAGATGGCCGAGACAGTCGCGACGATCACGACATCGCGACGTTCCATCAGGCTCTTGGTGGCCGACAGCCGCATCTGCTCGATGTGTTCGTTGATCGACGAATCCTTTTCGATGAAAAGATCTCGTTGCGGCACATACGCTTCCGGCTGGTAATAGTCGTAGTAGGAGACGAAGTACTCCACCGCGTTGCGCGGAAAGAACTCGCGAAACTCCGAATACAGCTGCGCGGCGAGCGTCTTGTTGGGCGCGAAGACGATGGCGGGCCGGCCGAGCCGCGCAATCGTGTTGGCCATCGTAAAGGTCTTGCCCGAGCCCGTCACGCCCAGCAGCGTCTGATACGACAGACCATCGTGGATGCCCTCGACGAGCAAACGGATCGCCTCCGGCTGGTCGCCGGCCGGCGGATACGGTTGATACAGGTGGAACGGGGAGCCCTCGAACTCGATGAATTTCGATTCGTCGAGTGCATCGGCGGCATGAGGCTGATGTTCGGACATGAGGGAAAAAGGGGCATCGTTCGCCGAAGAAAAAAGCTATTTTAGCGTTTTGCGGATAGGCAAGCAGCGGAGCGAGCCGACGAGCGCGATACACGCGGAAACGAACGCCCGTCCGGAGAAGCCCTGCATGCCCGGGCACAAAAGGCCCCGACCTCGGCCCGGGATTCGTTACAATTACGAACTTCAGCGCTCGCCGTCGGTGCAAGCTCTTCGCCCATGATCCCGGGCCAACTGCTGCCGGCGTGCACGAAGCCGCCGCTTTTCTACTCAGCCGATACAGACCATGTCACTCTTCTCCGCTGTCGAACTGGCCCCCCGTGATCCGATCCTCGGCCTCAACGAAGCCTTCAACGCCGATCCCCGCCCGACGAAGGTCAATCTGGGCGTCGGTGTCTATACCAACGAAGAAGGCAAGATTCCGCTTTTGCGTGCGGTGCGCGAGGCTGAAAAAGCGCGCGTCGAAGCCGCGCTGCCGCGCGGCTACCTGCCGATCGACGGCATCGCCGTCTATGACGCAGCCGTGCAAAAGCTGCTTCTCGGCGAAAGCTCGCCGCTCATCGCGGCCGGGCGCGTCGTGACGGTGCAGGCACTCGGCGGTACGGGCGCATTGAAGATCGGTGCGGATTTCCTGAAGCGCGTGGAACCGAACGCGAAGGTCGCCATCAGCGATCCGAGCTGGGAAAATCACCGTGCCCTCTTCGAAAGCGCGGGCTTCGAGGTCGTCGCCTATCCGTACTACGACGCCGCGACACACGGCGTTAATTTTCCGGCGATGCTCGATGCGCTCAACAGCTACCCGGCAGGCACGATCGTCGTGCTGCATGCCTGCTGCCACAATCCCACCGGCGTCGATCTCAGCGAAGCCCAGTGGAAGCAGGTCGTCGAAGTCGTGAAAGCACGCGGGCTCGTACCGTTTCTCGACATCGCGTATCAAGGCTTCGGTGACGGTATCCAGGAAGACGCATTCGCCGTGCGCCTGTTCGCCGATGCCGAGCTCAACGCATTCGTTTCGTCGTCTTTCTCAAAGTCGTTTTCGCTTTACGGCGAGCGCGTCGGTGCGTTGTCGGTCATCGCCACGGGCAAGGATGAGGCTGCGCGCGTATTGTCGCAATTGAAGCGCGTGATCCGCACGAACTACTCGAACCCGCCGACGCATGGCGGTTCCATCGTCGCGAGCGTGCTGGCCACGCCAGCGTTGCGCGCGACGTGGGAAACGGAATTGGGCGAGATGCGCGATCGCATCCGGGCCATGCGCACCGGACTCGTCGAACGCTTGAAGGCTGCCGGCGTCGCGCGAGACTTCGGCTTCGTCAATGCGCAACGCGGCATGTTCTCGTATTCGGGACTCAATGCGGCTCAGGTGGATCGCCTGCGCGACGAGTTCGGCATCTATGCGGTCGGCACGGGTCGCATCTGCGTCGCCGCCCTCAACATGCGAAACATCGATACGGTGGCCAATGCCATCGCTCATGTATTGAAGTAATTCAAGCGCTGCTGGCCGCGCCATCCGCGCGCGGCCCGGCGCCTGCTTCGCTGAACGGCACGCTCGCTGCGTGCCGTTTTTTATTGAACGAAAGCGCCAAATCGGCTACCCCCATCCCCCGGGGACGGCTGCGAGGCAAGGGTCATCGTGAATCGCGGTGGATGTCGTGCGTAACGAAGCCGGCGTCGTTCTGGGGCATATCGAGCCATCCGGGCTGCGCCAGGCTCGCGCGGATATCCTGCAAGCCGCTTTCCCAGTGAAGCCGCATCGTCGAGAGCCCGAACTGATAATCCTTGTAGTTGCCCTCGAATTCCTTGTCGCGATAGACGAGCTGAAATACGTTATAGCGACGCGAAGTCGCAAGCTCCTCGGCAAGCTTGCACCAAGGATCGTCCCGATGCTCGGGCGATACGCGCGCGAGTACTTCGCGCAGCACATGCCTGAACCGCTGCGAATGCTGCAGCATATCCGTGACGAGCCTCGTGCGGCTCGAATACTGAATATCCTTCATGCGGCTTTGAACATCGGTGAGCGTATTCGGCGCGGGGCCGCGCGCGCTCCATAGATCGACCTGGAAGGCGAGCGTGTCGCGGCGCGGCGTTGTCTGGACGACCTCCGAAAGCGGCGTATTCGACATCAAACCGCCGTCCCAGTAAAACTCCCCGTCGATCTCCGTGGCGGCAAAACCGGGCGGCAGCGATGCCGATGCCATGAAGTGCTCCGCCCGCAGCTTCGTATCCCGATTGTCGAAATAGGCGAAGTTACCGGTCTTGACGTTGACAGCTGCCACCGAGACGCGCGTCTCGCCAGCATTGATTCTGTCGAAATCGCACAAACGCTCCAGCGTTGCTTTCAGCGGAGCGGTGTCGTACCAGCTCGCGGTATCGGGCGTGCCGACCGAAAACGGCAACGGCGGCGGCACACGCGGAACGAAAAACCCCTTTTGCCCGTCAACGAGCGCACTGGCCGCCTGCATGGCGGTGAATGCGGTCCGCACCACCTCGGTCGAATCGAAGAATGCCTGTTCGACCGCGGGCGGCAGCGGCACCCCGTAAGCCGGTTGGCAAATGGTTTCCCAGAATTCTCGCAACCGCGCGACCCGACGCTCGGGTGCGTTGCCGGCAAGGATCGCGGTATTGATCGCCCCGATCGAAATGCCTGCTATCCAGTTCGGGACGATCCCGGCTTCGTGCAGACCCTCGTAGACGCCAGCCTGATAAGCACCGAGCGCACCGCCACCTTGCAAAACCAGCGCGATCGTCTCGTAAGGCGGCAACGCGATGCGCGGCCGTTCGGCTGTTTCCTGCTCCCGTGCGCGCACATGTCCTTCTCGGGACGGAGACTCCGTCTGCGCGCGCAACGGCTGAGCGTTGTGCTCGGCCATCGTGGCTCCTTTTTTTTCAGTGCATGTGCCAACCGTGGCTGAGAACGATCGATTGCCCCGTCAGGACCGCATTGGGGAACGCTGCAAGGAACAATGCAGTTTGCGCGACGTCCTCGACCGTCGTGAAAACGCCGTCCACGGTCTGTCCCAGCATGACTCGCTTGACCACCTCCTCCTCGCTGATCCCGAGCTCCTTCGCTTGCTCGGGAATCTGCTTGTCGACGAGCGGCGTACGCACGAAGCCAGGACAAATCACATGCGAGCGCACGTTGTGCGGGGCGCCTTCTTTCGCCAGCACGCGCGCCAGGCCGAGCAAGGCATGCTTGGCAGCGACGTAAGCGGATTTCAGCGGCGAAGCCTCGTGCGAATGGACCGAGCCCATGTAGATGACAACGCCGCCGCGATCGTCGCGATACATATGCTTGAGTGCCGCTTTCGTTGTCAGGAACGCGCCGTCCACGTGGATCGCCTGCATTTTCTTCCAATCGGCAAACGAGTAGTTTTCGATTGGATTGACAATCTGAATGCCGGCATTCGACACCAGTATATCGACCGAACCGAACCGCTCGGCCACCGCATCGATGCCCTGGGTGACAGCGGCTTCGTCGGTCACGTCCATCGCAAGGGCAAGCGCCTTGCCGCCGGCTTTTTCGATCTCGTCCGCCACGGCCTGCGCGCCGACAATGTTCAAGTCGGCAATGCCGACGGCCGCGCCGTTCGCAGCAAACGTCAGCGCGATGCTTTTGCCAATGCCGCTTGCCGCGCCTGTCACGACCGCGACCTTACCGTTCAAATTGCTATTCAACGAGGACATTCAGATCTCCATCGACTCGAGCACAATGACACCATGACGCACGATGCGGGACAACCTGGCCGAATGGCATCTGCCGTCCGGTCGACTCGCGCGTCAGGATCGACTTCGCTATTGTGCATGAAGGGACGGCAGGCGCGTCGCGATTTGTTCGACGGCGCCTCGTCGCCGCTCGAATCCGAGCGACGCACTCGAACCTGCACGGGAATCGCTCGCGTACAATGACGCGCTCGTTTGCAGGACGCAATGCGGCGCACCCATATGCTGTCGGCGCGAGTCTCGTGTCGCGGTTCAACTCTCGTTCGATTTGCCATGCTCAGCTATCGCCATGCGTTTCACGCCGGCAATCACGCCGATGTCCTCAAGCACGCTGTCGTCGTACAGTTGCTGCGCTATCTCGGTCAAAAAGAAAAGCCCTACTGGTACATCGATACGCATGCCGGTGCGGGCGTCTATGCATTGACCGAAGGCTACGCGGCCAAGACCGCCGAATTCGAAACGGGCATAGGCCGACTGTGGAATCGCAACGACTTGCCAGCCGCGCTTGCGGATTACGTCGAGCAAGTGAGCGCCATCAATGCCGATGGCAAACTGCGCCTTTACCCCGGCTCGCCGTATCTGGCCTGGCGCTTGATGCGCCCTCAGGACCGCATGCGCCTTTTCGAACTGCATAGCACTGAGATCGAGGTGCTGCGCCACAACTTCCGCGACGCGGGCCGTCGCGCGATGCTCTACGCCGGGGACGGATTCGACGGCATCAAGGCCCTGCTGCCGCCCGCACCGCGGCGCGCCCTCGTGCTGATCGATCCGTCCTATGAAGACAAGCGCGACTATGCGCGCACGATAACGTGCCTCGAGGAAAGCCTCGCCCGGTTCGCCACGGGCGTCTACGCGGTCTGGTATCCGCAGGTGGTACGCCCGGAGTCGCAGCGCTTCGCGGAGCAACTGAAGCGCCTGCAAAGCACGGACTGGCTACATGTGAGCTTGACTGTAAGCCGGCCGCCATCGGACGGCTTCGGACTATACGGCAGCGGAATGTTCGTTCTCAATCCACCCTATACGCTCGCTGCGTCAGTGCGGGAGATGTTGCCGTTTCTGAAGGATGTGCTGGGCGAGGACGGCGAAGCGCGCTTCGAGATCGAGGCGCGCGTGTCGTAGCGCGCGTCACTGCCCTACGGCTGGGCGCTGCCGGTACACCGCACGCCGGTCCGGCCCACCGGGCAATTCAATGTAAGGTGCAACCACGATAGGCTGCTGTGCTTGCGGCGCCATCTCCGGCAGCGTGGCCGCGGGCTGCGTGGGTACCATCGCCTGGCGCGCAAGCGGAGCGTTTTGCAATACAAGGCCGCTTCTGCCGTCGTGGATGCCCGTTTGAGTATCGAGCACGACGGGTGCGCGGTCCGAGTCCGCCAGAACGGGGCTCGCTACAACGGCAATCGAGAGTCCGACCACCGCCGCGAGTGAACGCGCGGGCGCGGAGAAAAGAGAAGAGAGGTGCATGGAAAACTATCCACAAGGCGCGCGACGCAAAACGCGTACGTGACGCTCACACCTTAGCGCGGCCCGGACGTTCCGGCTACCGGAAACGCGCGAAACACCGGTTCGAGCCGACGCAAATTGTGATGACCATCCTCGGCGACCTGGGAGCACTCAGTGATGCCGTGCGTGCCGCGATCGCACGATTACAGCGTATAGCCGTTGCTTTCGAGGGCGCGCAGGCGCTTTTCGAGATCGACGATATCGGACGACGAGGCGAGATACGCTTCGCGGCGGGTGCGTTCGGCCGATTCGAACCAGTTGCTGAGCTTTTCGATGATGTAGGCGAGCATGACGTTTCTCCGGGGTCGGGAAATCGTGAAGCTAGGGATTTCCCGTAAAAGGGTTAACCCGGATTATATAGCGGCAAAGGAAAGTCGCCAGTGAAATGCACGAATGACGTGCATTCCGCTTTGGAATGGTGCCGCCCGCCGTCCATTTCGTCGAGAATGCACATTTATGGTGCACGTGGGCGTCGCTTTTTCCATGCCCTCACATGACCTTTGCAGCAAATGCGGGGATGCTTTCTCGGGAGGCGGCGGGGTCATCGCTCGCAAGTTCCTCGAGGATCGGGCAGTCCGGGCGCGTGTCGCCGTGACAATGACGCGCCAGGTGCGCCAAGACGTCTCGCATTTCTTTGAGTTCGGCAATGCGCCTGTCCAGTTCACCGACGTGCTCGAGTGCGATCGCCTTGACCTCTGAGCTTGCACGGGATCGATCGTGCCAAAGCGCCAACAGCTTCCGGATATCTTCGACGAAAAAACCCAAGCGTCGCGCCTGACGAATGAACCGCAACGTATGCACCTCGGCCTGACCGTAAAGCCGATAACCGGATTCGCTGCGGCCCCGGGGTGCGAGCAACCCCACCTGCTCGTAATAGCGGATCATTTTTGCGCTCACGCCCGACGCGCGCGCAGCTTCGCCGATATTCATCGATACCTCCCGATTCGTAAAGACAGCGTATACCTTCCCACTATGGCAAGGTATACGCTCGATGCAAGCGTGAAGGCGACCGGCAAGGATCCGGCGTTCGCGCTTCGAGCCCACTTACCTCGAAAGGACACCGAATGATTGAATTCCATGTCGAAGGCATGAACTGCCAGCATTGTGTTTCAGCTGTCACCCAAGCGGTGCGGGCGGTCGATGCCGCCGCACAGGTCGATGTCGATCTCGCGGGGGGACGTGTGCGGGTCACGTCGAGCGCAGATATCGGGGCTCTGACGGCCGCGATCGATGAAGCCGGCTATACGGTCCAGGAAGCAAAGACCGTCGCCGATCAGGGCTGAGGCACCGCATGTTTACCGTCGCGGTCATCGGCGGCTCGGGGCTGGTCGGCCGGGCCGTCATGGAAATGCTGGCCGAGCGGGCGGATTGGCGCGTGATTGGTACCGCCCATCGTCGAGCGGGAGGCGCGCTGACGTCCCTCGACATCCGGGACCCAGCGGCGATCGACGCCTTCATGGCGCGAACATCGCCGGACGCCATCGTCATTGCGGCAGCTGAGCGCCGCCCCGATGTTTGCGAAAGCGATCCGGCACTCGCTCGCGCGCTCAACGTCGATGCGGTCGGGGCGGTCGCATCGGCAGGCCGGCGCCACGATGCATGGGTCTTGTCGATCTCGACCGATTACGTGTTCGACGGCACGAGGCCACCGTATCGCGTCGACGATCCGCCCTGCCCGCTCAACGCCTACGGCCACAGCAAGCTCGATGGGGAGCACGCATTGGCGCAGGCCACGGATTTCGGCTGTGTGCTTCGGCTACCGTTGCTTTTCGGCCACGCAACCGACTTGACCGAATCGGCGGTGACGAGCCTCGTGCCGGCTGTCGTCGCATCCGCCAAGGCAGGCGCGCCTGCCGCCCGCATGGATGCCTGGGCCACACGCTACCCCACGTTCACCGGCGATGTGGCTTACGTGATTCGTGGCCTGCTGGAGCGCGCCGCAAGCGGGGCCGCCGTATGCGGCCGCGCCCATTGGTCCGGTGACGAGCCGATGACCAAATTCGATATCGCCGTGCGAATCGCCCGCGCCCTGGGGCTCGATGCGCGCCTGGAGCCGGTGGCATCGAGCGTCGATTCCACGCCCCGGCCGCGCGACTGCCATCTCGACGCAAGTCGTCTCGAAGCGCTCGGGATCGGTTGCCGCACGCCATTCGACGACGCGCTCAACTGCGTGCTGGAACGATATCTGGCCCTGGATCCAATGCGCCGACTTGATGCTGTATAAAAACACAGTATTATTGACACGCGCGCCGACGAACGCACCGCCCGGCATCCTTGCTCGCGTGTTTCCGTAATTGCATGGCAACTACGTAGGGGACGGGTGCCAAACACTACGAAATACCGGGCTACACATCGCCAGCGCGCTCAATACAATCCTTTTCATGAGGGCGAGTCGCTACGACGAGCAGCCTCAACCGCGCGCTCGTCGCGCGCTGCGGCTCGGTGCCACAAGCGACGTGCCTCGGCCCATATAGGAATTCCGCATGTCTTACCTCGAGGTAGTGGAAGAAGGCGAAGATCTCGAACCGCTCCCACCCGCGCCGGTGCGTCGGACGGGCTCCGCGATGCTCCGGGAGATCGCGCCGCGTTGCGATACCCGGTATTTCGACGAAGCGGCGCTGCCCCCGTTGTCGCGCGCCGACGGAGCGGCGGATACGACGTTTCTCGCGGCCGAACTCAGCGCGGCGCGAACGGCTGAGGAACGGATCCGGATGATCCGCGGCGTACTTCACATCGTGGGCTTCAGGGGCCTCGGGTACGCGGCATTGAAACTCAACGCCCAGGCCCAGGCCGAGCGCGCTTATTTGCTGCGCGATTACCTGGCGAGCGATTTGTTGCCGAAGGCGCTCGAGGGCGGCTACTTTCTCCGCGATCCGCAAATGCGGCGTGCACTCGACTCGAGCCGGCTTCATGTCTGGGATATCCGTTCGATCCTGGACGCGTCGCGTAACGACGCGCTCGATTCGCAGGTCCGTCGCCATTTCGACGAGCTTCGTGCGCACGGCCTTGCCAGCGGCCTCGCATTCGGGTTACCGATCTCGCAAACGCCGATGCGCGCAATCATCGTTTTTGCGGGGGCGCCGGAGCACTGCGAATGGATCACGGACAGCGTCATCGCGCAGGCCATCGGACTCGGTCTGTCGTTGCACCAACGCTGCTCGGCCTACATCCAGGCGATGTGCAGGCGCGAGGCCACAAATGGGTTGTCCGAGTTGCAGCAACGGATCTTGTCGGCGGTCGTGGCGGGACTGTCCGATAAGGCCATCGCAGCCCGCTTCGATACGACCGTGCACAACGTCGACTATCACTTGCGGCAACTGCGCGAGAAGCTGGGTGCACGCAATCGCAGCCAGCTCGCCTATCTCGCCGGACGGCTTCAGGCGGCTTGACTCGAGCGTTCGCTCAACGCACGCTTAGCGTCCCCAACCCCAGCGCGCCGCGCGATACACGAGTTGCGCGCGGTTCTCGACCCCGAACATCTTTTGCAGTGCCCGCACCTGGGAGGCGACCTTGTGCAGCGAACTCGTCGTTGCAGCGGCGATCTCCTGATCCGACAGCCCTTTGACGAGCCGCTCGAGAACTGCGGCCTGATCTGCGCTCAGCACGATCTCCCGCGTGCGCCGGACACAAGCGTCGATATAAGGCTGCACGATGCGGTGCACGGTCAGGGCGATCGTCAATGCGCCGCCCACGGTGCGGTCGTTGATCCACCCGATCTCGTGCGCTCGGGAGGTCAGATTGACCGCTACGCGCAAATCGGGCTGCGGTGCCGGCAAGCCGAGCGTCAATCCCGCGTTCATTTCATGCGATCGCAGGCTGTTTGAAAGCATGCGCGCTCTTGAGTCTCCGGTCCGCTCCGCATACGCTGTGACTTGCCCCACCTGCCATGTCGCCGGCAATCCGCTTTGCCAAAGCGCCGCAAAGCGCGGGTCGCTTTCGTATAACCGGTGTTTCCAATAAAGGCGAGAGAACGAGATATCCGCTAAATCGCTCATCGAATAGATGCGCAGCACCCGTCGGCCTATCATTTCGAACGCGCCGTAATTGAGCATGTGAAACCCCATGTGCAACAGGCGTTCGTGACACGCGAGCAGATCCGATGCGACACGGTCGACATCGGCGCTCGCGTCGATCTCGTGCAGATGAGCCAACGCGTCGGCCTGCGAAAACCATACGAGCGTCGGGAATTCGTCGACATCTGTCATCAGGGTACGCCTCGCGTGCCGGTATGCGATTTTCTGATTATCATTACCATAAGTTACACGCACTAACCGGCACTACCGCGCCGCGTTACGTGGCGCGCAACGCGAATCTCGACCGGAGGCTCATCGATGCATCACGCCGCATTGCGCGAGGACGCGTCGTCGTTCCCGCCCTCACCTCGTTCATTCGACGCTCAGCAGTCCGAAACGCCAACTTCGCAGCAACATTCGATCGATGTGGTCTGGTGCAACGACCCACGACAAACGAGTGCGGGCGATCAACCTTGCCCGTCCCTCGGCATCGCGGGCGCGCTGGCCAGCGCGCGCACCGCTGCCGAGCGTAATCGCATGATCAACGGCCTCTTGCATCTGGTCGGTTTTTCGACGTTCGCCTATTTCGCATTGGAGAGCAACGTCGAGCAAGTCGAGCGGCTCTTCCTGCATGAGGCGTTCGTGCCTCCTACCTATCGCGGCGACTACGTGAAGCAAGGCTATCACGAGATCGATCCGCGCACGCTCGCTGCGCGGCGCGTCAATGCTCCGATGGTCTGGGACTTGTACCATCTGCGCGAGCAAAGCATCGGATCGAACGTCGGCACCACGGAGCATCGAGCAGTCGACGGCTTTCTGAGCACCATGCGCGACGACGGTATGTGCAGCGGCCTGATGTTCGCGATGCCCATCCCCGGCACGCGGTTGAGCGCCTTCATGAGCTTCACCGCACCGCGCCGCTCCCGGGACTGGATCACGTCCGCAACGGTCGAGCAATCGTTGTCGATTGCGCTGTCGGTCCATGCATTTGCATTGCCGCAATTGACCGCAGCCGCGCGCAGCTGTGCGGCGAACAGTTTGACGCCATTCGAGCGCGAATTGCTGATCGGTATTGCCGAAGGTGCGTCCGACAAGGAAATCGGCCGCCGCCTGGACACGAGCGCACATAATGTCGATTATCACCTGCGCAAGTTACGCAAACGTTTCGGCGTAGCGAATCGCATCGAACTCACCTACCTCACCTCCAAGCTCGAGTTGATCTGAGCGGTCACGGCAAGCAGCGGCGTTCGTACGTAAGTACGCTTGCCCGCGCCGGTCCCTACCGGCCGCTGCCGACGTCGTTAGGACTCCCAACCGTCACGTCGAGTCTCGCACCCCGCTGGCCGTGCGTCGGGCCGTCTCGCGTCGGCTCTGGTCCAGGATGGCGGCTTCCGGTGCCCAGGTCGATCGAGGACTCCGCCTATTGACACGCGCGATCTCTTCCTGGCGCGCAGCAGCGCCTTCGAACGCGCCCGCCAAGCTCAAGAACCGGTACCGCTCTGCCGTTAAGTGAAGGAGGCACGTCTTCGATCGGCCACCGGCTTTATGACTTTGCTCTAATGGTCCCCAGACAACTCAAACGCGGTATCGCGCTCATCGTTCGCTTCACCCTGGCCGTTGTACCGATTGTCGTCGGGTCGAACGAGAGCGTTGCTGCGCCGCCGCAATCTGGTCCCGAGAGTGGGCCGCTGACCGCCGACGCGCTTGCATCGATGCCGCTCGAAGCGCTCATGAACGTCAAGGTGGTCAGTACGGCGTCCCTCTTCGAGCAACCTGTTTCGGAAGCACCCGCGGCCGCCGTCATACTGACCGCCGACGATATTCGCAACTTCGGCTGGCGCAAGCTCTCCGATGCACTCGCCTCGCTGCCCGGGCTCTATGTCTCGTACGACCGGACTTATGACTATCTCGGAGCGCGCGGTTTTCGCCGCCCGGGCGATTACAACAGCCGCTTTCTGCTGTTGATCGATGGAATGCGCCTCAACGATTCCGTCTACGACCAAGCTTCGATCGGCACGGACTTTCCGCTCGACATGGATCTGGTCGAGCGAATCGAATACGTGCCGGGCCCCGGATCGGCGGTGTACGGTTCGAACGCCCTCTTCGGCGTCATCAACGTGGTGACGAAAAAGGGCGCAGCACTGGGCGGCGCCCAAACCGCTGTCTCTGTCGGCAGCTTCGGCGAAAAGCGCGCACGCGCGAGCTATGGCTGGCATGGAAGCAACGGGGCCGATCTGCTGCTGTCGGCCACGTCGTACGTCCGCAGCGGGCAAGACCTCTACTACGGCGAGTTCGACACGCCTGACCAGAACAACGGCGTGGCCAACGGACTCGACTACGATCGCGCGCAATATCTGTTCGCCAAATTCGCCTATCGTGATTTCGTGTTCAGTGCCGGCTACGGCAACCGAACGAAAGGTGTGCCGACCGCAGCCTATGGCGCCAACTTCAACGCGCCGGACAGTACGAGCGATACGCACACCTTCGCCAACGCAACCTACCGTCATGCCTTCTCGGGCAGTCTCGAGGTTGCATCCGAGATTTACTGGGAACGCTATGACTACCGCATGCCGTCGCTGTACGGAACGGCCCCGGTCGTAGTCAACGTCGATGGAGACAAAGCGATCTGGTACGGCGCCGACGTCCATGCGACTTTTACGGGCGTGCCGCGCAATAAAATCGTCGTCGGCATGAGCGTGACGCGCAACGCGAGACGCGATCAATACAACTACAACGTCGACCCGTATCAATCGATACTCGACGATCAACGCAGTTCGAACATTTTCGGTGTCTATGCGGAGGATGAGATCCAGCTTACGGATCGATTGACCTTGAACGCCGGTGCGCGGTTCGACGAGGAGAGCGTATCCGGTGCGAACGCGAGTCCTCGTCTCGCACTGATTTTCAAGGCGACAGCCGCCGATACGCTCAAGCTCGTCTACGGGCGTGCCTATCGCGCACCCAACGCATACGAGCTGTATTACACCATTCCGGGAACGGACGGCCAGACCGGCAATCCGGCGCTCAAACCCGAGCACATCACGACGTATGAGTTCATCTACGATCGCAAGGTCAGCGACTCCGGGCATGCCACACTGTCGGTCTTTCATTACGACGTGCGCAACCTTATCACCGAAGTCCTTACCGATTCCGGGATCTTCCAGTTTCAGAACGTCGATCGCGTCCAAGCCAACGGCGCGGAGCTCGCCTATGAGCAGCAGCTGGCCGGCGGTGCAACGATCCGGGCGAGCTATTCATGGCAAAGAGCCCGCAACAGCGATACCGGCGCGCCCTTGCAGGATTCGCCGCGACAGCTCGCCAAGCTCAATGTGTTCGTGCCGGTCTTTCACCATTCGGCGCGAGTCGGCGCCGAGCTACGCTGCGTATCGTCGCGGCTGGCGCAAGCCGGCGATGCGAGCGGCTACTGTCTCGGCAATCTGAGCATCGGCACGGCGCGGCTGATTCCGCATGCCGACCTGTCGTTTTCGATTTACAACATCACCGACCGGCGCTTTACCGATCCCGCCGGTCCCGGGTTCACGCAAAGCGTCATCGTGCAGCAAAGCCGCACGTTCCTCGCCAAACTCGTGTACGGGTTCTAATGGACCGCACATGAGAAGAAAGCTTGCCGCCGCCGTGTTCGTCCTCGCTATCGCAGCCTGTCTGCGTGTGACGGCACATGCTCAGGTCGATCTCTTTTCACTCGAAGCAGCCTATATCTTCAACTTCACCGCCTTCACCGAATGGCCTCCGACGCGTTCGGCTTCGACGAGTCTCGTGGTCTGCTCGAGCAACAAGGGGGAGCTGGGTGCCGCGCTCGCCAAACTCGAAGGGCGCCAGGTGGCGACGCGTACGTGGCACCTGCGCATCCTTTCGGAAGGTTCGACCGCGGCGGGATGCGACGTACTGATCGTAGATGGCAGCCCGGCGACATCGACCGCGATCAAATCCGCCTTGGGTGCGGACTCGCCATTGCTCATCGTGCGCACGCCCGACGCCCCCGAGGGTCCGTGCGTGGTCCTGCTGGTTCGCCAAGGCGATCAACTGCGCTTCGATATCGACAATAGCGAGGCAGCGCGACGCCATCTCGGGCTGAGCTCAAAATTGCTTCGGCTTGCGAGGAACGTCACATGAAGCACGTCAAGCTCGAAACGCCCAGTCCGGCGCGCGAAATGGCCCGGATCAAGACGCTGCGCGTGGGGGTCGCCTTGCTCATATCGAGCCTGGTACTCCTCGTCTATCAAGCCGTGACGCTGCGGACATCGCTGACCGAAGACGCCAACATGATTGCAGAGATGGTGGCGGACAACACGGCAGCGCCCCTGATGTTCGACGACAAGCCGGCCGCGGGCGAAGTCCTGCATTCGCTGAGCAAGGTGCCTTACGTCGAAACGGTGGCAGTCTTCAAGAGCAACGGAGCAGTGTTCGCCCGCTACGCGAAGCCCGGACTCACCGAACGCGAGCGCGGCGAAGCCACGCTCGAGCATGCACGCATGCACGCGGGGCCCTGGTCGCTCAACGATGTCATCGTCGAATCCGTAGTCCAGGTCAAAGGCAAGGCAATCGGCGAAGTCGTGCTCGTCGCCAAGACGGATGCGGTCGTCGCTCAACTGATTCACTACGGCGCGTTTCTCACGGCCGCTTCGTTGGTGGCGGTCTGGGTCGCGTTCGCGGTCACGTCGCGAATGGGCGCGCGCGTCGCACAAGCGGAGAAAGAGCTCGAGTATCTGGCGTCCACCGACCCGTTGACCGGGCTGCCGAATCGTCGCGCGTTCTACGACGAGCTCGACCGACGGCTGCATCGGCCGAGCTACGTCGGCACGCGTCTCGCACTCGTGCTTGTCGATCTCGACGATTTCAAGACCGTGAATGACACGCTGGGACACGGTGCGGGCGACGAGTTGCTCACGCGGGTCGCGACTGCGCTGCGTCAAGCCGTACGCAGCACCGATGTGGTGAGCCGGATCGGCGGCGATGAATTCGCGGTACTAGTCGAGATCAATGAAGACAAGAGCGAGGGGCACCTGGCGGCAATGCGCATCGCCCGTGCGCTCGCTCGCCCGTTCAACCTGCAACGATCGAGTATCGTGGCATCCGCGAGTGTGGGCGTGAGCGTGTTTCCCGACGACGCCCGGGAAGTCGCCGCGCTCGTCAGCAGCGCGGACATGGCGCTTTACGCCGCAAAGGGCCGCGGCAAGAACACGGCGGTCGAGTTTCACCCGAACATGACTGTCGAGGCGCGGCGGCGCGCTAGACTCGAAAGCGAATTGCGCAAAGCGATCGAGATGGATGCGCTCGATCTCGTCTATCAGCCCCAATTCGATTGCAAAACCGGCGCGCTCGTCGGCGCGGAGGCCCTCGTGCGGTGGGAGCACCCCGCCGACGGTACCGTCTCGCCGGCCGAATTCATTCCGATCGCCGAAGACAGCGATCTCATCGTCGCGCTTGGACAGTGGGTACTGCGCAGAGCTTGCCGCGATGCCGCGCATTGGAATGAAGTGTCGGCCACGCGCATTCACGTGGCGGTCAACGTCTCGGCCCGTCAGCTGCGGCAATCGGAATTCGATCATCAGGTGAAGGCGGTGCTGTCCGAAAGCGGGCTGGATTCTCAACTGCTCGAACTCGAGCTGACGGAAAGCCAATTGATGGCGAATATGGATGCGGGCATCGATTCGATGAATCGCCTTCGAGCATCGGGCGTAAGACTGTCTCTCGACGATTTCGGAACCGGCTACTCGTCGCTTTCGTATCTCCAATCGTTTCCCGTCAACAGCCTCAAAATCGACCGCAGCTTCGTTCATCCGCTTCCCGATGCGGGGCAACCCATCGTGACCGCGATTATTTCGATGGCGCACAGTTTCGGTATCGCCGTGGTGGCGGAAGGCGTCGAGCACGCCGCGCAACTTGCGTGGCTCGCCGAATCCGGCTGCGATATCGTGCAGGGTTTCCTGACCGGGCGGCCCATGCCGTTCGAGCAACTGATGAAATTGCTGGGCGATGACGCAGCCAAACCACGCGCCATCGACGACGCCGGGATGTCGCCGAAGACGTTGGCGGAATGAACGGTCAGCACGGCGACTGTTTGAACCGGGTATATCGCCGCGATAACCGCGATCGAATCTGAAAATAAAAATCGGCGCCATTTTCCGAAAACGGCGTCGTTTTGGAGTTTACGGTTCAAATCGCCGATAATAGGCCCGCGCGAACGCGTGAGCGTCTCCTTTTCAAAGCGGGATGCGAAAAGCGCTCGCTGGCATGGTCCTTTTCAATATCGACGGTTCGAACAGATGGAAGAGCTGCTTCCGCATTACGAGCGCGAGCTTGCGCTGCTCCGGCAATCGCTGCAGCAATTCGCCGCACGCTATCCGAAAATCGCCGCGCGACTTGCGATCGCGGGCGAGCACTCGGAAGATCCGCATGTCGAACGCATGCTTCAGTCGTTCGCTTTGCTGGCCGCACGCATCGACGTCAAGCTGGACGACGACTACCCCGATTTCACGGAAGCGTTGATCGAGGTACTGTTTCCGCAGTACCTGCGCTCGATTCCTTCATGCTGCATCGCGCAGGTCCGAACCGATGCAGTCTTCGAAAAATTGACCGCTCCGGTGACGATCGCGCGCGGTACGCAATTCCTCGCCAAAGCCACCGAATGCGGCTTTCGCAGCACGTACGACGTAACGCTCGCGCCGCTGCGCGTCACGCAGGGGTCCTACACCGCGTCCCCGCATGCGCCTACCGGCACGATCTTGCCTGCCGAAACGACGGGAATCGTTTCGCTCGGCATTTCGGCCACGCGCGCAGCCGCCCTGCTCAACGCCGCGGCACCGCCTCGCTTGCGTTTGCACTTGGCCGGCGCGCGTGAAGTGATCGCGACGTTGAACGATGCGCTGCATCTGAAGACGGTCGCCGCGTATGTCGAGGCAGACGGTTCGGGCCGTTGGAAGCGCATCGAGCCTTTGCCCGTTTCCGCGGTGGGGTTTGACGACGGCGAGACGCTCATCGCGGGGTCCGACGATACTCCCGCTGCACTGCGTTTGCTCATGGAGTATTTTGCGTTTCCGGAGAAGTTCGACTTCATCGATCTCGATCTGGCAGCGTTGCTGAGTACAACCGGTCCCTGCGGTAGTGTGACGGTCCACTTCGCGCTCGCCGAAATTCATAAGGACTCCTGGGCATCGCAGCGTCTCGCGAAGATCGGGGCGAGTACCTTCCAGCCGTTTTGTACACCCGTCGCCAATGTGTTCGAACGCGATGCCGCGTCGATCAAGATCAATCCGGACGTGACCGCTTATTCGCTGCTGCCGTCGTTACCGGGCAAACCGGAGGCCGAGATTTTTTCGGTCGATGGCGTCAGCACGGCGGGGCTCTCGCCCGCTCGCAGGACTGCGCTCCATCCGGTCAATTCCCTGATGCACGGCAGCGCGGAGAAGCTCGCCGGACCCTATTGGACCGTGCGTCGGGACCGATGGCGAGCCGATGCCGAGAACCGCGGCCAAACCGAACTCATGTTCGTGGGACTCGATGGCGCACCGGTAACGCCCGAGTTCCGCGAGTTCGGTGTCGATATGACCTGCACGAACGGGGATCTGCCCGCCTCACTGCCCGTCGGCATGCCCGGGGGCGATCTGCAAAGCGGAGGCAGCGAATTGGGACGCAACGTAGCGATGTTGTCGCGGCCGACGCAGCCGGTGCGCTTGCCGCGCGGCGATGGCGCATTGTGGCGGCTCATCGGTCAGATGACACCTCATGCGCTGCAGTTGAGTCAAGCGGGGCTCGAAGCGTTCAAGCAGCTCTTTCGGCAATTCGCGACGCTATCGCAGTCACAGGCGCCACATATCGACGGCATCGTGTCGCTGGACTACCGCCCGACGATGCAGTGGATCGCGATGGAACCGTCGCCCGCATTCGTTCGGGGCATCGAGATCACCGCGACCGTCGACGAGCATGCGTTCGCATCGAGCAGCCTGCGTGTTTTTGCGGGTGTGATGGACCGGTTTTTTTCGCCGTATGCACCCGCGAACAGCTTCGTACAGGTAGTACTGGTATCGAAAAACATCGGCGCCGAAATCTGGCGTTGTCCGCCACGCGAAGGTGCAGCGCCGTTGATTTGACGCTAGGGTCGTTACCCCTTGCTGGCGCCAAATGTCAATCCGACGACGAAGTGCCGCTGCATGGCAAAGAACATCAACACCGAAGGCAGCGCCGCCATGATCGAACCGGCCGAGACGAGGTTCCATGCCGTCGTCCACTGCCCCTTGAGCGCAGCGACGCCCACGGTAATGGGCGCAGCCTCGTCGCCTTGCGTCAGACACAACGCCCAGAAGTAGTCGTTCCAGACGAACGTGAAGACGAGAATGGCCAACGCAGCCAGCGCCGGCCGTATCAGCGGCAATACGATGCGAAAAAACACCGTCCATTCTCCGGCGCCTTCGACACGCGCAGCCTCGATCAATTCATAAGGCAACTGCTTGATGAAATTGCGCAGAAACAGCGTGCAAAACCCGGTCTGAAACGCGATATGAAAGAGCATCAATCCTTCGACGGTATTGAAAAGCCCGAACTTCAGCGTCAGGTCGCGCACCGGGATCATCAACACTTGCACGGGAACGAAATTCCCCGCCACGAAGGCGGCAAACAACAGCGTATTGCCGCGAAAGCGATAGGTCGCAAGCGCGAAACCGGCCATCGAGGCCAGCGCGATCGAGCCCACCACGGCCGGCACGGTGATCAGCACGCTGTTCCAGAAGTAATGCAGCATGGGCGAGGTCGTCAGCGCTTCGCTGTAGTTGCCGATCAGCGAAATATGCTTCGGCCATCCCCAGTAATTGCCCTCGCTGAGCTCTTCGGACGAGCGCACCGACGTCATCAGCACTGCAAGCATCGGCAGCATCCAGATCACGAGCGCTATCGGCACCGAAATCTTGTAGAACCGTCGCGGCAGCGGCTTCCATTTGTCGACAGGCAGCGGATACATGAACTTCTCCCTCTACTGCTCGTTACGCAGCGTACGCCGCAACTGGTAAATGATGTAGACCAGCATGATGGCGAAAAGCACCACGGCGATCGATGCCGAATAGCCGAGCCGATAATATTTGATCGCCTGGTCGTACATGTAATAAGCAAGTACGGTCGAACTCTCGAACGGCCCGCCGCCCGTCATGACGGCGATGAGATCGAAACTGCGCAGTGCACCGATCACGGTAACCACCACCGCCATGAATGTCGTCGGCCGCAGTTGGGGGAGCACGACGTGCCAGAGCAGTGTCCAGCCGCGCGCGCCCTCCATTCGCGCCGCTTCGAGTTGCTCGCCGTTCAGCGTCGTCAGCCCGGTAAGGTAGAGAATCATGCAGTACGAAGTCTGCGCCCACAACGCGGCGATCACGATGCCGAACGTGGCATACCGCGCATCGCCAAGAACGGGCACGCCGTGCCCGATCATCAGCGCGAGCAAGCCGAACGTCGGATCGTAGAACCACGAGAACATCAGCCCGACGACGACACCGGACAACACGAACGGCGCGAAGAACAGCGACTTGACGACGCGCATCCCTGCCACGCTCTGATTCAGATACAACGCAACGGCAAGCCCCGCCGGCGGCGCGAGCAGAAACATCACGAGCCAGATCACGTTGTTCTTCAGCGCGGTATAGAAAGTCGGCGCATGGAACAGCTCGATGTAATTGGCAAGCCCGACGAATACCTTGTCCGACATGCCATCCCAGTTGAACAAGCTCAACCAGATCGTCGACGCAATCGGCCATATCACGTAGACGCCGAACATGAGGCAAGCCGGCGCGAGGAACGATAGCGCGGCACGTCGCTGGCGGCGCGCCGTCGGCGACAGTTTGCGCCCCCCCTGCCGGCCGGCACCTCGCCGGCTTGCCGGCGGTTTGCCGGCCGGCATGGAAAAATCCGCGCCGTCTGGCGCGGCGCGCAAATGCTCGTGGGTGGCTGACTGCGGCACGGCAAGGCCTCCAATGCGTTTCGGCGTTTCGGCGTTTCGGCGTTTCGGCGTTTCGGCGTTTCGGCGGCCGACTACGGCCGCCGCCTGCCCTTACTGCTTGTAGATACGCTTGCGCGTCTGCTCGAGCTGCGTGAGCACGGCATCGATCTGCGTCGGATCGGACACGAATCGCTGCATGCCTTTCATGCCTTCGTCTGCCATCTCCTTCGTCATATCGCGATCATAGAACTGTGCAATACCGCCCTTCGTATTGGACAGAATCTGAAAGCCGATCTTCGAAATCGGATCCTCCGGCTCGGGCGATTTGCTGTTGGCCGACAGCGAACCCAGTCCCTTCGCGAGTCGCGCGCCGTTCTCGGGTGTCTCCACGAATGCGAGGAATGCCCGCGCTTCGGCCTTATGCTTCGCATGCGCAGGAATGTGCAGCGATTCGACGGGACCATCTTCGGCGGTCGGCACGTTCGAATCGATGATCGGGAACTGGAAGTAGCTCATTTGCGGCTTGATCGACGGCGGGAAACCCGCGCTGATGAACGTGCCCATCAGCATCATTGCGGCCTTGCCCTGGAACAGGAACGGTTGCGCCGCGTCGAGATCGTACGAGAGCGAGTTGTCGATGAAGTCATGATCGTCGATGAGCTGCTTCCACGTCGTATAAACCTTCTTCACGCGCGCGTCGGTATAAGGCACTTCCCCCGCCATCAGCTTCTGATGGAACGCGTTCCCGTTCAAACGCAGATCGAGGTAGTCGAACCAGCCGGCGAGCGTCCAGGCGTCGCGGCCAGCCACGGCGATCGGCGTAATGCCGGCAGCCTTCAGTTTCTTGCAGGCATCGAGGAATTCAGGCCAAGTCTTCGGCTCGCCCGCAATACCGGCCTTTTGAAAGAGATCCTTGCGGTAAAACATCCCCCACGAGTAATACACGGTTGGCGCCGCATATTGCTTGCTCTGGTAGGACGATGCTTCTTTCGTCGAAGCATACGTCTGGTCCCAGCCGTTTTTCGCCCAATCCCCGCTCAGATCGTCGAGCAACCCGCGCTTCGCGTAGTAGGCCATGCGCTCGCCGTCATGCCAGTTCACGATGTCGGGCGCAACGGTCGTGAGCCAACCCGGCAGCTGCACCTTGTAGGCTTCCTCGTCGATGAACGCAGCCTTCACGTCGATATCCGGGTGCGCCTTCCTGAAGTCGTCGAGCGTCGATTGCCATACCGCGCGCTGGCTGGCGCCCTTGAAGGCAATGTTGATATCGAGCGTGCCTGCCTGTGCCGCATTGGCCCACCAGGACGCGGCTGTCGCCATTGCGAAAAACGCGGCGGCGACGCCGATGCGAAAACGGTTCGCGGGTTGCTTCATGCGTGTCTCCTTCATGTTATGAGAGGTCTATCGTCATCAACAGTTGCCGCCACTGCGACACATACCGCACACCACCCCGGGCTCAGCCGGAACGATACGCGCAAACGCCCTGCGGTTCGATTCGCGCACCGCCTATGACGAACGCCCCCGCTTCGACGCCCTCGACATCATGCGCACGATCGCCATAGTTGAAAACATAGGTCACGTCTGCACGGCGGCTCACTCGCACGCCGTCCGGCAGCGGCGCTGCGTTCAAACCGGCCCTGACCGCAACGTCGAGAAACAGCTGTCGCGTCAACGCTTCATCGAAGATACCCGCGCAATAATGGAAGGCACCGAGGCGCACGCACGCGGGGTGGCCGTCCTCGAACTCGGCGACGACCTCGTGCGGCGCACGTGTGTCGAGCTCGATCAGATCGCGCCAATGGCGCCCGTGTCCCGCACTGCCATCGATCTGCCGCGCCGATGAGCTCAGCATGCGCACGGCCGGCGCTGCATTGGGCCGCAGCGACTCGACCCGCCATACGCGCAGTTGTAATGCCTGAGCAAGCGGCCCGGGTGGCAAATTGCCAGGAATCTGCAAATCGACCGTCTTGGAACCGCTACGTGGGCCGATGACGACTTGCGCCCCGCTCTCGGCCAAGCGCGCGGCAAAGTCGTCGGGAACGATCGGCAGCGGCGGCACGACGATCATTCGATAACCGTCGAGCGGGGCATCGACAGGAATCACATCGACATCGAGGCCGAGCGAGCGCAACGCGCTGTAGTACTCGAAAGCGAAACGCGGATAGTGGAAGTCCGCACCTTGCGGATGCACTTCGAACAGCCACTTTGCCGGGTAGTCGTAGACAAGCGCGACCGAACGCTTGGCATCCTCGCAAGCATCGCTCTTGGCCTCGAGCATGGCGCGGATTTCCTGCGCGACACGCGCTGCTTCGCTGCCGCCGATATCGAGCCGATTGTCGGGCGTATTGAGCCCTGCGTGCATTTGCTCCTGAGCAAACGGCGCTTGTCGCCAGCGGAAATACGAAACGCAACCGGCACCGTGTGCAAACGCCTCCCAGCTCCAAAGCCGCACCATGCCCGGCAGCGGCGCCGGGTTCCAATGCGCCCAGTTGACGGGTCCAGGCTGCTGCTCCATCACCCAGAACGGCAACTTCGACATACCGCGATAGATATCGTGATTGAACGACGCGAAATCGGGATGTCCGGTGCGCAGCCAGCGCGCCTTGGTTTGCGGACCGAACCATTGTTCCTCCAGCGCGCCAAGCGGATAGCTGTCCCACGCCGCGATATCGAGATCGGCCGCAACCTTGTAATGATCGAACTCCGTGAAGAGCTGCATGAAGTTGTGCGCGATCGGCCGCCCGGGCGAATGCGTGCGAATGATCTCGACCTGCATGCGGTTGAAGCGCGCAACCTCGTCCGATGCGAAACGCCGGTAATCGAGCCGGTGCGAAGGGTTGGCCTCGGTCACCGTTGCCACCGGCGCGTCGATCTCGTCGAAGCCGCGGTACTCCATGCTCCAGAAGACGTTCCCCCACGCGCGATTGAGCGCGTCGATCGTGCCATAGCGCGCACGCAGCCATTCGCGAAAGCGGACGAGCGCGACGTCGGAATAGCTCACCACGGTCTGATGACAACCGAACTCGTTGTCGGTCTGCCAGAACGCGACGGCAGGATGCGCACCGTAACGTTGCGCCACCGCGGTACAGATGCGGCGCGCCGCCTCGTAGTACGACGGCGACGAGAAATCGTAATGGCGGCGCGAACCGAAACGGCGTGGGTTGCCGTCGGCACCGACCGGCAAGATGTCGGGATGCCGGTCGATCAGCCACTTCGGCGGCGTCGCCGTCGGCGTACACATGACGATTTGCAGTCCTGAACGATGCAGCACCTCGATCGCGCGATCGAGCCAGGTCCAGTCGTACTCGCCCGGCGTCGGTTCGATGCGGCTCCAGGCAAATTCGGCGATACGTACTCGGTCGATGCCCAGCGCCTTCATTCGCCGTGCGTCGTCTTCCCACATCGATTCCGGCCAATGCTCCGGGTAATAGCAGACTCCAAGGTGCATCCGTTCCCCCCTCAGGCGTAGTGTTCGATCGATCGCAGCGGTGCGATGGCAAAGCCGTCGTCCCCGAATAGATGGCATGCCGAAGCCGGTGCGCCAAATGACATGCGTGCACCCCGCTCGACGCGTGCGTCGCCGGCAACCTTGGCGATCAGCGTCCGGCCGTCCGGCGCATCGAGGTGTACATAGGTCTGCTCGCCGAGGCGCTCCGTGAGCACGACTTCACGCGTGAGTGCAAGCGAGGTGGCGGCGTTCTCGTCGCCGCCACCGCGCAGTGTCAGATGCTCGGGCCGCACGCCCACCGTGACCGGCTGCGACGGGACCAACGACGAGCCATCCACCGCGAGTCGCACCGTTTCTCCGGTTCCATCGATCACGGCGCTCACGCCGTCCGCATCGATCGAGGCAATCGATGCCGGCAGGAAGTTCATGCGCGGCGAGCCGATGAAGCCCGCGACGAAACGGCTCGCGGGCCGGTAATAGAGTTCGAGCGGTGCGCCGACCTGAGCGATGCTGCCGTAACGCTCCGTATCCTTACCGGCATGCAGGAGAACGATTTTGTCGGCGAGCGTCATCGCCTCGATTTGATCGTGCGTGACGTAGACGACGCTGGCCTTGGCGAACTGACGATGCAAGCGCGCGATCTCGATCCGCGTTTGCCCGCGCAGCGTCGCGTCGAGATTCGAAAGCGGCTCATCGAAAAGGAACACGCCGGGCTCGCGCACGATCGCTCGTCCGATTGCCACGCGTTGCCGCTGACCACCGGAAAGCGCCTTTGGCCGACGATCGAGCAAGGCGTCGAGTTGAAGAATGCGTGCGGCTTCGTGCACCTTGCGCACGATTTCCTGTTTCGGCGTCTTGGCGAGCTTCAGGCCGAAGGCCATGTTCTCGAACACCGTCATGTGCGGAAAGAGCGCGTAGCTCTGAAACACCATTGCGACACCGCGCTCGGCCGAAGGCACGTCGTTGACGAGTCGCTCGCCGATGCGCACCTCGCCGCCGGTCACGTCCTCGAGGCCAGCGATCATCCGCAGCAGCGTCGATTTCCCGCACCCGGACGGTCCGAGAAAAACGCAAAACTCGTTCGAACCTATCTCGAGGTTCACATCGCGAATAACCGGCGCCGCATCGCCATATGCCTTGTGAAGACCCTTCAAGGAAATGCTCGCCATCGCGTCAGCTCCGTGCTTTAATCGGTCGAAGTCGGAGATTAAGCGCTTAATCATGCCGGCACAGGAAAACGGCCATCGAGGCCGCCCGCCTTTGCCTTGTCTCCGAATTCATTGATCTAATTGGGCCCCATAGTGCCGTGCCTCGAAGCAGCTTGCAAACTCTGAACACTCATCCCAAATATTGAACACGCATGGCGACGATCAATGAAGTGGCACGTTTGGCCGGCGTAACGCCCGCCACCGTCTCCAACGTACTGCGCAAGCGCGGCCGTGTCGGCGAGCAAACGCGTCAGCGCGTGCTCGATGCCATCGACACCCTCGGCTATCGTCCGCACCTTGCGGCACGGGCACTGGCGGAGGGGCGCGGTCCCACGCTCGCGTTGATGGTCTCGAGCATTGCCAACCCGTTTTATCCCGAGTTCGCGCTCGCGGTGGAACGCGCGGCCCGCGAATCGGGGCACTTCGTCATCATTTGCAATACCAACGACGACCCGGCCATGGGCCGCGCCTATCTGGAGCAAATCGCAGGTACGTTGTCCGAAGGCGTCCTCGTCATGAACGCGAATCTCGATTTCGCCGATCTCGCGGCGACCGAAGGACGCGGCGCACCGGTCGTCCTGTGCATGTGGGAGCGTCCCGAAGCTCCGCCGCGCCTGCCCTGCGTGGCAGTCGATTTCGCATTGGCCGGACACCTCGCGGCATCGCATCTGATCTCGCTCGGACATCGAAAGATCGGCGCCATCGTCGCCAGCAAACTGTCCGGCATCCATACGCCGCGTTACGAGGGATTCGTCGCCGCGATGCGGGAAGCCGGACTCGATATCGATGCCAGCACCGTCGTTCACGCGCCCGACACGATAGAAGGCGGTTACACGGCTGCTCGCACGCTGCTCGAGCAACACCGCGCGCTCACGGCGATCTTTACGACCAATGACCTGCCGGCGCTCGGAGCCATGCACGCGGCGGCCGATGCCGGCCTTCACGTGCCGCGCGATTTGTCGATCACTGGCATCACCGACATTCATCTCGCCCGAGAATCGCGGCCAGCATTGACAACCGTCGCGGTACCGACGGCCGAGGCAGCTCAACTTGCCGTCACGTTGCTGCGCAAACTGGTCGCCAAGGGTTCGCGTGTGCCCGATGGGGAACCGGAGGTCTGCGAGACCTCCGCACCGAGGCTCGTCGTGCGCGCGTCCACGGCCGCGCCGCCCGCGAGGCGCCGCGCAATCAAGAAGAGCGTGACCGCATAGCGATGCCAACGCGTGACGCGCATCGCATCGCATTGCATGCCATGCGCTCCCTTGCTCGCACGCGTGGTGCCTGCATCAGCCTTGCCAGTTCGGCACGCATCGCTATACTTGGAAAAAATCTGAACAAACGATCTGTCCGTCCGTAACCCACGTATCCAACAGAATCCGAGGAGAGGCGCATGGGGGAGCAGCTCGAACAACGCGAATCGTTCGCATTGATGCATCAGATGGGGCTCAACGATGGCGCCATCGAACGCCGCAAGCAAGTCGTTGCCCTGGAGCCCTCCGACCTCGCCCGCATTGCGCGCATCAGGGATCTCGTGCTGCCTCGCGTCGATGAGTACTCGGCCGCGTTCTTCGAGCATCTCGCCAAATTCGACGAGGCACGTCCGCTGTTCGACAATCGGGCCTTGCTCGAGAAGGCCAAGCGTCTCAAGGCGGAACACTTGCAGGGCCTCGTATCGGGCGACTACAACAGACATTACGTGGCGCAGCGTATCGAGTTGGGCCGGCTTTACGCCGTGGCAGGGCTCGAGATGCGGTTTTTTCTCGGCGCATTCCATCAACTACTGAGGTTCATCGGCAACGAGGTCATGGCGCATTCGGAGCACGCGCCGCTCGAAGCGTTCGATGCCTTCATGTCGCTGAAAAAGGTGGCGTTCTTCGATCTTGGGCTGATCGTCGATGTACTGGTGTTCGAGCGCGAACGCATCATCCGGCAGCAACAGGAAGCCATTCGGGAACTGTCGACACCGGTCCTGCAATTGCGCGATCGCCTGTTGCTGTTGCCTATCATTGGCGTCATCGATACCTACCGGGCCCGGCTCATCACCGAAAACCTGCTCGAATCGGTGCGCGCGCGACGCGCGAAGGTGGTCGTCATGGACGTCACCGGCGTGGCGACGATCGATTCGCGCGTCGCCAACCACATCCTGCAAACGGTAACCGCGGCACGACTCATGGGTGCGCGGGTCATCGTAACCGGTATCACGGCGCCCGTTGCGCAATCGCTGGTTGCGCTGGGTATCGAACTCGACCGGCTCCTCGATACGGTCGGCGATCTGCAAGGCGGCATCGAGCTGGCCGAGCAGATCCTGGGCTACCGCGTGTCGCAAGGCAACGCCAACGAGTCGCGCGCCAACGCAACGAGCTGATACTGTGTCCGTTCCCATTCTCAAGCAAGGCGATGTACTCATCGCATCGATTCAATCGGCGCTGTCGGACCAGGATCTCGTTCAACTGCGGGACGATTTCGCCGAGAAGATCGGTCGATTGCGCACGCGAGGCGTCGTCATCGACGTCACCGCGCTCGACGTGCTCGATTCGTTCGCTACCCGCACATTGCGCGGCATCGCCTATATCGCGAAGCTGCGCGGCGCGCAGACCGTCGTCGTCGGCATTCAACCCGAGGTCGCGTTTGCAATGGTTCAGCTCGGCCTGTCGCTCGATGGCATTGCGACGGCGCTCGATCTCGAGGAGGGCCTCGCCCATCTCGGCGATACCGCGAACGGGAGCGCTGGCGATGGCGGATGAAATTCATGTGCCGATCGAGCGCGAAGAAGATGTCGTCATTGCCCGCCAGAAGGGGCGCGAACTCGCGGCGGCTGCCGGATTCTCGATGACGGACCGGACCATCATCGCACTCGCCATTTCCGAGATCGCGCGCAACATCGTCAGCTATGCGCACCGCGGTGAAGTCACGCTGCGAAAGCTCGACGACGGCGCGCGTGTCGGCATCCTGATCGTCGCGGAAGACGAGGGCCCAGGCATTCCCGACATCGAACTCGCGATGCGCGACGGCTATTCGACCGCGAAGAGCCTCGGCGTGGGCTTGCCCGGCACGAAGCGGATCATGGATGAGTTCGAGTTGATCTCCGTCGTCGGCAAAGGCACGAAGATCACGATGAGGAGGTGGCTGAGATGAACGCCGCGTCCCCGCCTAGTGAACCCATCATCGAATGGGGTTGGGCAGGGCGTGCGCTCGAAGGCGTCTCGGGCGACTTGCACGTCGTCGTTCAATTCGACGACGGCGCCGTGGTAGCGCTGCTCGATGGTCTCGGGCATGGCCATGAAGCGGCGCAAGCGGCAGGCGCGGCGGCGCCGATCATCGAGGCGCACGCGCGCGAATCCATCTTGCAAGTGCTCCAGCATTGCCACGAAGGGCTGCAGAAGACGCGTGGTGCCGCAATGAGCATCGCGTCGTTCGACGCTCGCGACAGCTCGATGACCTGGGCGGGCGTCGGCAATGTCGATGGCGTTCTCGTCCGGGCTCAACTGGACTCACACCCGCGCGATCGCGCGATTTCGACGCGTGGCGGCGTCGTTGGGTACCGCCTGCCCCCGTTGCGAGCTGAACGCCTGTCGCTATCGCGCGGCGATACGCTCGTGATGGTCACCGACGGCATACAGAGCACATTCACCGCACGTGTGCCGATTGCCTGCACCCCACAGGAGCTTGCGGAAACCATCCTCGTACGATACGGCAAGGCTACGGACGACGCGCATGTCGTCGTTGCCCGTTATCTCGGAGGGCACGCATGACGATGCAGCTCGCCGCGCTCGAAGCCGAATACCTGAGCGGGCTTCGAGCCTATCTCGAACACGAAGGAGAAGCAGGGCTCACGCATGCGTATGAGATCGGCCGGCGCGCCCTGAGCCAGGGCGTGGGACTGCTCGATATCGCTGCGCTGCATTACGCTGCGCTCGATGAGCTCGTGCTCCGTGCCCCATTGCAAGATCGGGTCCGGCTCGCGCAAGCCACGGCAGCGTTCTTCAACGAACTTCTCGCGCCTTTCGAATTGTCCATCGAAGGCTATCGCGCGGCGCTGGCGGCGAGCGAGGAGCGGTTCCAACTGGCGGTGAGCGGCACGACCGCGGGCTTGTGGGATTGGAATCCGCAGACCGACGCGATCTATTTCTCTCCGCACTTCAAGCGGATCATGGGCTATGAAAATCACGAGCTGCCCAATGAGCGCCAGGCGCATTTCGGCGCGATTCATGGCGACGACGCGGACCGCGTCGAACAGGCCCTGAGAAAGCACCTCGACGAGCGTCGCCTCTATGACGTCGAGTACCGGGTACGCATGAAGTCAGGTGAGTTCCGCTGGATTCAATCCCGCGGGCAGGCATTGTGGAACGACAAAGGCGAGCCTTATCGCATGGTCGGCTGGATCATGGACATCACCGATCGCAAGCGCGACGAGGAAGCGCTGCGCGCATCGGGAGAAGAGCTGCGCCGTCTGTCAGGGCATATCCAGCACATCCGCGAGGAAGAGAAGGCTCGCATCGCACGCGAGCTGCACGACGATCTGGGCCAGCAGTTGACCGCTTTGAAGATGGCCGCATCGATGCTCGAACATCCGGGCGGCGGCGGATACCTGAGCGCGCCGAAAGAGGCGTTCAAGGCAATGTACCGGATGATCGATCAGCTCGTCGACTCGGTGCGGCGAATCGCGGCCGATCTGCATCCTGTCATGCTCGACGACCTGGGCCTGATCCCCGCGATCGATGCGTTGATCGATGAATTCACGGCGCGTTATCGAATCAAGGTGACCCGCCATATCGACGCCGAAGCGATCGCGTTCAACCGCGAATGCAGAATCGATCTCTTCAGAATGGTGCAAGAAGCGCTGACGAACATCGCGCGCCACTCGGGCGCAACGGAGGTCGTCCTCGATATCGTTCGCGAGGAGCCGCACTGCGTCGTACGGGTTGTCGACAACGGCCGCGGGGCGGCCCAGAACGATCGGCGGGGCAGACATTCGTTCGGGCTGCTCGGCATACGCGAGCGCGCGGCCTTGCTGGGCGGCGAGGTCAGCATCCGGACGGCACCGGGCGCCGGCTTTGCGCTGACGGCCACCTTGCCGCTCGAGGCGGTGGAGGTCAGACGTGAGCTGCGCTGAGTAACGCTAAAGCAGGTCCCGCTCGCCGCCGTCATGCCACTGCGTCATCGTCACCGTGACGCCTTGACCCGGTGCCGAGCTAATGTGAAATTCGTCGACGAGGCGTTTTGCGCCTGCCAGTCCGGCACCCAGCCCTCCGCCTTTGGTCGAATAGCCGTCTTGCATTGCGCGTGCGATGTCGGGAATTCCGGGGCCATCGTCACGTGCAACGACGAAGACGCCGCGACGCTGCCCATCCGCAATCGGGTGAAACGTCAGTTCCCCGCTGCCCGCGTGAACGACGACATTGCGTGCGATTTCAGTCACCGCGGTCGCCAGCGCGGCCACTCGGGCTTCGGGGAGCCCCTGCTGCGCACCGAGTTCGCGAACGACCTGCCGCGTCCAGGCGACATCCGATTCGCCAACCACGGACACATGCACTGCAGCGCCGAGAGTGCGATGCGTCGTCACGGCAATGGCCCTGGGCAATCTATGCGACGCACTCCTTTCATATGAACGCCCTCGCTGTTTTTGGCGTGCATGCATCGTAGCACCGCCGCATCGACGCGTCGTCCTTCCCCGCCGGCACGCGGCTTGCTGGCTTGGCGTTGCCCACCGATCTGTTTCGATATTCAGCATTTCAGCATATCGGGCGATAAGCCCGGAGAGGAGCGCCCATGTCCACGCCGAAGAACGATTCGCCGCGGCACGATCCGTACGACAACGTACCCGATTCTTCGCTGCCGGCCTATTCGAACCGACACCCGCTCACGCGCGCGTTCGATTCGTTTGCGAGCGCCGTAACGCGCTGGACCGGTTCGCCTATCGCTTTCAGTATCGCTGTGATCATCATTGCGGCGTGGGGCGTGCTCGGCCCGGTGTTCAAGTTTTCCGATGCCTGGCAGCTCGTCATCAATACGGGCACGACCATCGTCACGTTTCTAATGGTGTTCCTGATTCAGCAAAGCCAGAACAAGGACAGCGTCGCGATTCATCTGAAGCTCAATGAGCTGGTGGCGGCAAACCGCAGAGCGAACAGCGAGCTGATCGGAATCGAGGACGTGTGCGAAGAGGACTTGCGGCGCATTGCGAATGCTTATCTGGCACTGGCGAAAAATGCGGGCTCGACTGGGGAAGTTCGGTCCGAGGTCGAACGTGAGATCAACGAGGCAAAAGAAAGGCCCGTGGGGAAGAACAAGTAACAGCACGACCGAGCAAACAGCACCCGGTCCGTAGATCAGACGATGGCTTTCAGACGGGAAAGGACCTCCTGTGTGTGCTCGCCGATGCGGGAGAGTGCCCGGCGCACGCCGAGGCGGCGTCCGCCCATCTTCAGCGGCAGCAACGCTATCTCGGTCGTGCCGCCGTCGTCCGTCTGCATCGGCGTGAGGCCGCCGCTCGCTTTCAGATGCGGATCGTCGAAGAGTTGGTGCGGGCGAACGATCGGTGCGTACGGAATACCGGCCGCCTCGAGCTTGGGTGTCAGGTCTTCGACGCGATGCTGCGCGAGTATCGCGCCGAGGCGTTCGAGCAGTTCCGGACGAACGGCCACGCGCTGGGCGTTCGTTGAGAAGCGCGGCTCGGCTGCGAGATCGGGGCGTTCGAGCAGTCGGCACAGCGTAACGAATTGCTTGTCGCTCACTGCTCCAATGAAAAGCTGCTCGCCTTCGGCGAGCGTAAAGACGTCGTACACGCTCCAGGCTGAAACGCGCGCGGGCATGGGCGGAGGTGCCTCGCCCGTCATCGCAAACTGCTGCATATGCTGCGAACAGAGGAACACGCAATTCTCGAAGAGCGCGCTTTGCACCTCTTGCCCGCATCCTGTGCGTTCGCGCTCGCGCAGCGCGGCAAGCACGCCGATCACGCCGAACATGCCGCCCATGATGTCGTTGACCGACGTGCCGGCACGCAGCGGGCGGCCGACCGGCCCTGTCATATACGCGAGGCCACCCATCATCTGCACCACTTCGTCGAGTGCGAGGCGTTTTTCGTAGGGGCCGGGAAGAAAGCCTTTGTGCGAAACATAGACGAGCCCCGGGTATAGAGCCGAAAGCGACGCGTAGTCGAGTCCCAGCTTGGCCATCAGCCCAGGGCGGAAATTCTCGATCATGACGTCGCAGGTCCCGATCAATTCGATGGCGGTCCGCATTCCCTCGGGCGTCGCGATATCGAGCACGACGCTCTTCTTGTTCCGGTTGAACGATCGGAAAAAGCCGATTCCGAGCCCCGGCAACTGTCGCGTTTTGTCGCCTCCCGGCGGCTCGATTTTGATGACCTCGGCGCCGAGGTCCGCGAGAATCATTCCGCAGGTCGGCCCCATGACCATATGCGTGAATTCGATCACGCGTACGCCTTCGAGCGGTAGGCGGCCGTTGCAGTGGGTCTGAGCGCTCATATTGCCTCGTCAATGCGCATAGCTGTCGGCACTGTATCGGTTCCATATCGGCGTCAAAAGCGGTATTTTGGCAGCGTTATCGTTCCGATTCGGAATGCCATGTGCCGCGCACGCGGCATCGAGGGGTCCCGTCCGATGCATGACATCGATATCAAAACGCTGCGTCTATTCGTGGCCGTGTGCGATCACCGAAACATTGCCCGCGCCGCGCAGGAGGCCCATATCGAGCCATCGGCGATCAGCAAGCGCATTGCACAACTCGAGAGCGAGCTGGGTGTGCCATTGCTGTCGCGCGCTCGCCGCGGCGTCGATCCGATGCCTGCCGGGCTCGCGCTTCTGGAGCACGCGCGAGCCGTGCTTTTCACGATGGAGCGTATGGAGAGCGATGTTGCCGCGCTGGGCGCGGGGCTGCGTGGCAGGGTCAGTATTTGCGCTTCGCCTTCGGCGATGGCCGAAAGTCTGCTCGACGATATCGCATCGTTCATGCGTGAGCCCGAGAACAGGAATATCCGTGTCGACATCGAAGAACGGATGTCGACCGATCTCGTTCGACAAGTGCGCGACGGAACATCGGCGATTGGCGTTTGCTGGGACAACGTCGATCGCAGCGGTCTGCAAGCGCAACTTTATCGGCGTGACCGGCTTGCGATCGCGGCGCATCGCGATCATCCGCTTGCGAGCAAAAGGTCGATCGATTTCGAGCAGACGCTCGAGTATGACCATGTGGGGCTGCCGCCCAACTCCTCGGTGCATACGATGCTAAGGCGAGCCGCAGCGAACGTTGGGAAGACCATAACGTACAGGGTCATCGTCGCGAACCTGGATGCCACGTTTCGCGTGGCCGCCGCGGGATTGGGCATCAGCGTCGTACCGGTGGAGGTTGGCCGGACGTATCGCCGTGCGCTCGGGCTGCGGATCGTTCCGCTGAACGACGCATGGGCATACCGGCGTTTCGTTGTCTGTTGCAAGGATTTCGATGCGTTGCAACCGCCAGCGCAGCGGTTGGTGAAGTATCTTGGAACGCGTGCGGAAGGTGAGTGAGGCTGAAAATCCTGATTCCTCCTTCCTCCTTCCTCCTTCCTTGTTCAGTTCAGCGACTGGCGTAACGGTGTGCGCGGCGCCAGGGCGATCTCTCGAACTCTCGCCCTCAACGCTTGAATAGGCCGATCAACAAGCAATACGATACAAACGCCGAGGCCGACTGCGATCACGTAACCGATTAAAAATACCCACCAACTCCGCATGGGCGACCCGATTCCGATGATATGCCATGCAATGAATGCTCCAAGCCACTGACACAGAAAAACAGGGTACGAAAGATCACCGAACCATAGCGATATATTCTTTGTTATTCCATGATATTTTTTGCCATGAAGGATAATTACGGAAACACATGCCAGTATATCGTTGACGTAGTAAAACAACCCGTAAAACGGACTTGCATCGAATCGCAGAGCCAGGCGCCAATTGATCACGAATACGGCAATAACAGATATCAGAATTGCCAGTTGATTAACCGTTGATGCATGCTTCCTCGACTTCGATCGACTGAGCATGTCTGTCGCGAAGTAAGACGCTGCCCCGAGACTGAACGGCAACATCGCCGCTGAGACAGGAAAATAGTGAGATCCTTGATCCGCCCCAACATGGAATTGATAGGCCTGCCATAGAATGGCAAGCCCTACGCTGGAAATCGCCGTCCATGCGCGGCGCGAAACGAAAAGCCAAAGAAGGAAGTAACAGCAAATTTCAACGGCTACCGACCATGTCGTCGGGGAAATTCTGAAATGCTGACTCGGTAGAAATGTCCAAGGGAAAATCAGAATATTGCCAATCCAGTCCTGCCATTGAGCGGTTCCCCACAAAGGATGGAAGGATTGCGCATTTGACAGTCCCCACAGGAACGGTATAGATACCATGCAAATCGCAAGTTGAGCTGGATAGAGTCGTAGAGCCCTGTTCGAAAAAAAGCTTACTGGATTGAATCGGTACGTCTCATGCAGGACCAGCGTCATCAAGTACCCACTGATGACATAGAAAAAATTGACCGCCAGTATTCCGATGGTCGGCACACTGCCGCTGAAATGGAAGACGACAACGCAACTGGCGAGAAAAAATCTTAGGATGCCTAGCATGGCTTGAATGGGTGTGTCGACTGGACCGACATTTTACATCGTCGATCGAAGGATGCAGTTCAGCGTCACCATATGCACGCCCTGACCCGGACGCGACGCCGTCCTCCCAGCGCGAAGGCGAGTAGCGATAGTTGAAGCGCAGCGAGATCGGTCCCTTGCCAATCGACGCATCAACGAGCGCGCCGACATATCAGTGCGGGGTTTGGTGGAAAGTCTCGACGGCTTTCGGCGTTCAGCTCAAAGATGGTTGAGTGATGGACCAGCCGATCGACGGCGGCCAGCGTCATGGCCGGGTCGGGGGAAGACCTGACGCAGACATCGATGTTTCGAGCTAGCTCGCCGGTGCCGACCACGTAGATTGACGCTCGGCGGTGAGCTTGGAAAAAGCAACCGATGGTTGATCGATGAACCGTTCATACACGCTTGCTACGAAGAACGTGAGAGGCCAGGCGATGGCGCACGACAGTGCTATGGACCAACCATATCCTAGATGCCGCGCGGCGATCGTCACGACGGCAGACGCCACGGTAAAAAGTATAGGGAAGTGCGTCAGATACAGGCTGAACGATATTTTCCCAAACCACATTGGCACACGACCGCGCAGAAATGATCGGCAGCTCGGTGTGATGCATAATCCCAAGAGGATGGCCAACGCGGCGACGGAAAACTGGAATTGCGCGCCATCGACACTTTTTGTCAAATTCACTTTAGCCAGCACATCAAGTACGAACTGAAATGGCTGATAGTGACGTGTGAAACTCAGTGTGACGCCCAGCCCGAGCAGCGCATAGCCTACGGTGGACCACTGTGCGCTGTTGCGACACAACAGTCGATGTCTGCCCATATAAGCAGCGAAATCAGCGAGGAATAACGAGTATTGGCTCGTTCCGGTCACGAACAACAAGGCGACGAAGATGAGCCAAAACGCGGGCCTTGGTAACCGACGATAAGTGGCGCATAGAGCGATCACCAGCATTGACCCCCAGAACTCAGCATGGAGCGACCAGAGAGGAATATTGGCTGCGATGTTGATCGGCGTCAGTGGGAATACGTCCTTGAGGTAGGGTGTGTGATCAAATATCGACACACCACCGTAACCGGTCAGCATTGAGCTCAACAGCGCTTCACCGAAGAATGAATGAGGTGTGAACGGGTCGAGCGACAATCCCGACAGCCAACTCGACATGCTGACCCTCGCCGCATCGGCGTGCACCGACGGCATGGACGGGCGATCACCACGCATAACAGCGTCGCCAGTGCGCAAGGCGACCTCGGAGATGTGCGAGGCGAGTTAGGTCGGCGCATTCGAAGCATCGAGCGCCATCCGCGCTGCGTAGGCACGGTGATGTTGCCTTCAATTGCACAGCAGCCGCAATCAGCAGCGCCGATCTTTCCCGCGAGACTGATGGTGACCCGGGAACGGACGATGGCGTGGTCTCACCTGAGTCTGAACGGACTCGTTGGGCTCGAGGTCGGGCCGCGCAAAATCTCCCGTCCGTGTTGAACGACCATAACCTGTGTCCAGGCCCTGTATGTGTCGCCGCGCAATTCCGCCGCGATGCCGAGCAGGCGATCGACGTCGATGCCTTCCTTCTCCTGGAACTCTTTGCGGTGGCTAAACAGTGCCCCCATGACCTGCAGTTCGCCCCATTGCTCGCGCTCTGCAAACTTGCACATCTTGGCCAATGCCGGCGTACCCACGGCATTGCGGATGGCGGGGATAGCCGTGTCGTCGCCAATCTCCAAGTTGTCGAGCAGCTTGCCCTTGCCCTTCTCAGTAGCGCTGGCCAGGGCGCGGTAGGCTTGCAGGGCCTGGTGGATTGTTTCCTCGCCGTTGCCCGATGCAGCGAGTTCGACGATGTCGTCATCGGAAAAGCCGACCGTTCTGAGCGTTGACAGATATTTGTTGTCGCAGAGTTCGGCAAGCGCCGCAGCGCCGCCTTTGCTGCCGGCGATCCGTGCGATGTTGTCGGCGGAAAAACCTTCTGCCGCAAGGCCCTGAAGCGCCGTCGCAGATGCCTCAGGAAACCGGGTTTTCAGCGCGCTTATCTGTGCCGCGATCGCGTGGCCGGCGCTCTGGGCGGCGGGTGCGCTGAACCTAGCGGTGGCGGCTCGGCTGCCCGGCGACGGACTGCTGTCGTCGACCCGAGCGGGGGGATGGGCGAGCCCCCCTAACGCGCCACCCAATTGGCGTTCTTGTGGACGCACCTGGGATGCGCCGGCGTGGCCCGGGCTCTCAACCTCCGGCCGCACATCGGCGGTGACCGGGGACACATTCGGCAAACGCGAAATATCGCTCATTTCGTTGCTCCGTTGCTTGATCGTTGTACTCACAGTTAGTTAATGCATGGCCAAGCAGCACGCAAGTCAAGTTATGCGAAGCGACAGCTGTTGTGGCGAAAAAAGTCGCCGCTGTGGTGGCGCCGTCGCCTGACTGCAAGGCGGGCTAGGCGGTGAGGCTAAACGCTCTGGAGCGCGACGCGTTCGTGGATATTCCGGCCCAACCTGACCGACGATCCGGGACGAACGGAGGGGCACAGAAAGCGAAGCCCCTCGGAGGGCATCGCGCGTACTGTTTCCTTCGTGTTTCGTGCGCGCGCTTCGCCCGGGCAGTCGAGAAGAACATACGCGCCCACTTCTCGATCAGCTTCACGCATGGCTCACGGCCACGCTGGAGACGCTCTCAAAGAAATCCGATACAAGTCGAGCGATTCTCTATGCGCTGAACCGATTGGAGGCGCTCACAGGCTATTGCGACGACGGCCGACTCGAGATCGATAACTTGCCGGTCGAGCGCGCATTGCGTGGAGTGGCCATCGGACGACGCACTGCCTAGCTAGCGCAAGCCGAGAACCGACGATGATGGCGCGGGAAGGCCAAAAACGAAAAACCCGCGTCAGCCTTGACTGACGCGGGTTTAATCTGGTCGGGGCGAGAGGATTTGAACCTCCGACCACCTGCACCCCATGCAGGTACGCTACCAGGCTGCGCTACGCCCCGAAAGCATGAAAGTATAACAGACACTTTCACCGAAAAGAACTACACCTCGTCACGAATGACGCAACAACTCGATGACGCCACGCAACTCCTTGCGCAGCCGCTCGATATCGAGGGCCGGCGCAGCGCTCGGCGCTGGCTGCGCCGTCGGCGCTACCTCGGGTTGCGACGCATCGCTGCCCTCTTCCACCACCGCACCGCGCGCATCGAGCCGATTGCGCGCGCCATTGATCGTGAAGCCCTGCTCATAGAGCAATTCGCGAATCCGTCGAATCAAAAGGACTTCGTGATGCTGGTAATAGCGCCGATTACCGCGCCGCTTCACCGGACGCAACTGCGTAAACTCCTGCTCCCAATAACGCAGCACATGCGGTTTGACACCGCACAGTTCGCTGACTTCACCAATCGTGAAGTAGCGCTTCGCCGGAATCGGAGGCAAGACGACTTTTTCGACCGTCGTTGTCATCGTCAGTTAACCGTCGTGGTGAATGGGCGCGACACCGCGCCTTTCGCTCGTCAGCGCGGGAAAGTCGCTTCGACTCCGTTTTCGACGAGCGCCTTGAGCTTTTGGCTTGCGTGGAACGTCACGACGCGGCGCGCGGCAATCGGAATCGCCTCGCCTGTCTTCGGGTTACGACCGGGCCGCTGCGGTTTGTCCCGCAGCTGAAAATTGCCGAATCCCGACAATTTCACGCCATCGCCGCTTTCGAGTGCGTCGCGAATCACGTCGAAGAAAGCCTCGACCATATCCTTCGCCTCACGCTTGTTGAGCCCGACGTTATCGAACAGCAATTCGGCCAGCTCAGCTTTCGTCAGCGTCGGCGTTTCGCTCGAAACGCCCGCAGGCGGGGTCGGAATTTCTCGAATCATGGCGCCACGCTGCGCCGAAAGAAGGGCTTCGAAATCACTCGAGTTCATTTCGTTCATATCTAAAAACAGCGGCCATCCGATGCCAACGCGCAGCGCCGGCATCGTTCCGAAGCTGTTCGCGCTTACCCCCGCAACCGCGCACCGTAGACTCGAGCCAAACGATCCACCAAGGCCTTGACGGCCGCATCCACCGTCTCGTCCTGCAGCGTGCCGCCAGTATCTTGCAGGGTCACGCGGAAGGCAAGGCTTTTCTCGTGCGCAGCCAAGCCACCGGAAGTATTTGATTTTGCACGAAATTCATCGAAGAGCGCAACCCTTTGCACGAATTTGCCGGCGCCCTCGCCAAGCGCCTTTTGCATCTCGTCCAGCAGCGCCTGGGCCTCGATCTTCTGATCCACCACCACGGCAATATCGCGCCGCACCGGCGGAAATTTCGATACTTCGGCGGGCACCGGCAACGCGCGCGCCATCACCGCCTCGGCGTCGACCTCGAAAACGATCGGCGCCTGCGGCAAGTCGTATTGCCGCATCCAGCGCGGATGCAACTCGCCGATGAAACCGACTGCGCGACCGTCGAGTTCGATGCGCGCACTGCGTCCAGGATGCAGCGCGGGATGCTCGGCCTTCACGAAGCGCGCGATGCGCGGCGCGAAAAGCGCCTCGACATCAGCCTTGACGTCGAAGAAATCGACCTGGCGTGTCGGAAGGCCCCACTGCTCTTCCGCCACGGGCCCATAGGCAAGCGCACCGATACGCTTGGGTTGGACGTACCCTTCGACGGCATATTCGCTGGCCTCCTGCGCCGCATCGTGCAGGAATACCCGCCCGAGTTCGAACACGCGGATACGCTCGGCACGCCGATTGAGGTTATGGCGAAGCACATTCACGAGGCTGCCGACGAGCGTCGTACGCATCACCGACATCTGGCTCGCAATCGGATTGACGAGCCGCACCGGATTATCGTTGCCGGCGAAATCGCGCTCCCACGATTCGTCGACAAAGCTGAAATTGATCGTCTCCGAGTAATCGCGGGCGGCCAGTGCGTGGCGAATCGCGTGAATCGAGCGTTGCGTCTCGTTCGTCGCGCGCATTTCATTGGCCGCCATCGGCGGACGCGCCGGAATCTTTTCGAAACCGTAAATACGCGCCACCTCCTCGATCAGATCTTCCTCGATCTCGATATCGAAGCGGTACGGCGGCGGCGTGACGGAGAACCGCTCGCCGTCGAACTCGAACGCAAGTCCAAGGCGTTCGAAAATACGCGCCATCTCATCGGCGGGAACCGGCACGCCGATGATGCGCTGCGCACGCGCCACACGCATCGCGACGGGCGTGCGCTTCGGTACGTTGACCGTTTGATCGTCGACCGGACCGGCCTTGCCGCCGCAAATATCGAGAATCAAACGCGTGATGTATTCGATGTGCTCGACCGTCGTCGAGTAATCGACGCCACGCTCGAAGCGATGGGCCGCGTCGGTCGAGAAGTTGTACCGGCGTGCGCGCCCGCGGATACTGTCGGGCCACCAGAACGCCGCCTCGAGATAAATGTTCGTCGTATCGAGCGTGACCGACGTGCGCTCGCCACCCATGATGCCCGCCAGGCTTTCGACTTGCCGATCGTCGGCGATGACACCCACCGTCTCGTCGAGCTCGATCGTATTGCCGTTCAGCAGTTCCAGGCTCTCGCCGCGGCGGCCCCAGCGCGCTTCGATGCCGCGATGAATCTTGTCGAGATCGAAAACGTGCGTCGGCCGGCCGAGCTCGAGCATCACGTAGTTCGAGATATCGACGAGCGCCGAAATGCTTCGTTGTCCTGAACGCTCCAGCCGTTCGACCATCCATTGCGGCGTTGCCGCGCGCGCATTCACGCCGCGAATCACGCGCCCGGAGAACCGGCCGCACAAATCCGGGGCTGCGATGGTGACCGGCAGCGTCTCGTCGAGTGCGGCCTGCACCGGCTCGATCGCAAGCGGCTTGAGCGGTGCGCCCGTAATGGCGGACGTCTCGCGCGCCACGCCAAAGACCGACAGACAATCGGCCTTGTTCGGTGTCAGCTTGATTTCGAAAATCGTATCGTCGAGATTCAACGTCTCGCGAATATCCTGACCCACCGGCGTATCGTCGGGGAGGATCAAAAGGCCACTGTGGTCTTCCGAGAGTTTGAGCTCACGCGCGGAGCACAGCATGCCCTGGCTTTCGACGCCGCGCAGTTTCGAGAGCTTGATCGCGAACGGCGCGCCGCCCTCCTCGGCCGGCGGCAGCTGCGCGCCCACGAGCGCAACCGGCACCTTGATGCCCGGGGCGACGTTCGGCGCACCGCACACGATGTTGAGCGTCGCGCCGGTGCCTGCATCGACCTGGCAGACGTTGAGCTTATCTGCATCGGGATGCTTGACGACTTCGAGCACACGCCCGACGACGATCTTCGATGTGGGAGGAGCGGCAGGCCGCAGCGATTCGACTTCGAGGCCAGCCATCGTCAGCGCGTGCGACAGCTCTTCGGTCGTCAGTTGCGGATCGACGAATGCGCGAAGCCAGGATTCAGGGAATTGCATGAGTGTCTACGTTCGAATGAATGAGGTCCAGCCGAGGCGACGCCAAGCGCGCGCGGCATCAGGCAAATTGCCGCAAAAAGCGCAGATCGTTTTCGAAAAAGAGCCGCAAGTCCTGCACGCCGTAGCGCAGCATCGTCAGGCGCTCGAGCCCGCTGCCGAACGCGAAGCCGATATAGCGCTCGGGATCGAGGCCCATATTGCGGATGACGTTGGGATGCACCTGCCCCGAACCCGAGATCTCGAGCCACTTGCCGGCATTCTTGCCTTCCTCGAACTTCATGTCGATTTCGGCCGAGGGCTCGGTGAACGGAAAGTACGACGGCCGGAACCGCACCGAGATATCGTCGCGCTCGAAAAACTTCCTGAGGAAATCGGTATAGACGCCTTTCAGATCGGCGAAGCTGATGTGCTCGTCGATCCACAGCCCCTCAACCTGATTGAACATCGGCGAGTGCGTCGCGTCGCTGTCGACGCGATACGTGCGTCCGGGCACGATGACCTTGATCGGCGGCTTGTTGGTGCGCGCATATCGCACCTGCATCGGGCTCGTATGCGTGCGCAACAGCAAGGGGCGCCCCGTTGCATCTGTGCCGTCGATGTAAAACGTGTCCTGCATCGAGCGCGCCGGATGGTTTTCCGGGCTATTCAATGCGGTGAAGTTGTACCAGTCCGTCTCGATCTCCGGGCCATCGGCCACATCGAAACCGATCGAGCCGAAGATCTGCTCGACCCGTTCCCAGGTGCGCATCACGGGGTGCAGACTTCCCGCGCCGGTGCCGCGGCCGGGCAACGTGACATCGACCGCCTCGGCGGCGAGCCGCTGATTCAATAGCGCCTCGGCCAACGCATCGCGGCGCGCGGAAAGCGCGGCTTCGACTTGCTGCTTCGCGACGTTGATACGCGCGCCCTCGGTCTTGCGCAGGTCGGGATCGAGCTTGCCGAGCCCCTTGAGGAGCTCGGTCAGCACACCCGCCTTGCCGAGGAACCGCGCCTTCTCGTTTTCGAGCGTGACGCCATCGGCGGCTTCGTCAAAGGCCCTTTGCGCCTCGGCAACAATCTGGTCCAGATCCATTGATCCCATCATTTCAACGTCGAGGAAAAATTACGAGAGAAAGCGCTCGACCAACAAAAACGGGGGCTCGGTGAGGAGCCCCCGTTTTTGTCGCGGCGACACCGGCTTTTACCGATACCGCCGCCACGAACCACGCAGTACTAATTTCGCAATTAGGCTGCGACGGCGGCTTTCACCTGCTTCACGATCGCGGCAAAAGCAGCCTTGTCGAACACGGCCATATCGGCCAGCACCTTGCGGTCGAGTTCGATCGACGCCTTCTTCAGGCCGTTGATGAACACGCTGTACGTCATATCGTGCTGGCGCACCGCCGCGTTGATACGCGTGATCCACAGCGCGCGGAACACACGCTTCTTGTTGCGACGGTCACGGTATGCGTACTGACCTGCACGCATGACCGCTTGCTTCGCAATGCGGAAGACGTTGTTGCGACGGCCGCGATAGCCCTTCGCAAGGTTGATGATCTTCTTGTGGCGGGCACGTGCTGTAACCCCACGTTTGACTCGAGGCATGTTTCGCTCCTATGAGTTGTCGGTTGAGGGTTAAGCGAACGGCAGCATCGCGCGCACCGAGTCCAGATTGGTCTCGTGCACCGCGGCGGAACCGCGCAGATGGCGCTTGTTCTTCGTGGTCTTCTTCGTGAGGATGTGGCGCTTGAAGGCTTGACCGCGCTTGACGGTACCGCCCGGACGCACCACGAAGCGCTTTGCAGCGCTCTTCTTGGTTTTCATCTTAGGCATGACGAACAACTCCATTTATTAGATGGCGATGGGTGTGCGGCCGGCAAAATGCCCCAGATCCGCCCTTCGAAACCCAGTCCACTTGTTTGCGGCGCCCAGCCCGAAACCTCCCGGGCCCGCCGCATTTCCGGGAACGACGCTTCGCGTCGTTCCGAAACCTGCCGGGTACTGCCTGTGCGAAGCCGACGTACCGCGAACGACCGTTCCGTTCGCGGCACGACGCCTCACTTCTTCTTTTTCGGCGCGAGCACCATGATCATCTGGCGCCCTTCCATTTTCGGCATCTGCTCGACCTGCCCGACCTCGTCTAGGTCGGTGCGCAGGCGCTCGAGCATCCGCATACCGATTTCCTGGTGCGCCATCTCGCGACCGCGGAAACGCAACGTGATCTTCGTCTTGTCGCCGTCCTCGAGGAAGCGTACGAGGTTGCGCAGTTTGACGTTGTAATCACCGTCGTCGGTCCCGGGACGGAATTTCACTTCCTTGACCTGGATGACCTTCTGCTTGAGCTTGGCCTCGTGCTGCTTTTTCGCTTCCTGGTACTTGAATTTGCCGTAGTCCATCAAGCGGCAAACGGGCGGGACCGCCTGGGGTGCGATTTCCACCAGATCCACGTCCTGCTGTTCCGACATGCGGAAAGCATCAGCCAGTTTTACGATGCCGAGCGGTTCGTTGTCGATTCCGACCAGACGCACCTCGGGTGCAGAAATTTCACCGTTGATGCGATGCGACTTATCAGTAGCGATGTTCGGTTCCTCTAAAAATTAAAAAAACGAGCCGCGCTGCCAAGTGGTTACTTGAAGGCCTGGACATCCTGACGCAGGCGCTCAACGAAGGTGTCGACCGGCATCACGCCAAGATCCACACCGCCACGGGCACGCACGGCTACCGTTTGTGCATCACGCTCTTTATCGCCGACCACGAGCAGATACGGCACCTTTTCAAGCGTATGCTCGCGTATTTTATAGCTAATTTTCTCGTTGCGCAAATCGGCCTCGATTCTAAGCCCTTGTTTTTGCAACGTTTGGACCAGCGCACTCGCATACTGGGCCTGGCTTTCGGCGATATTCATGACCACCGCCTGGGTCGGCGCGAGCCAGGCCGGCATCGCACCGGCGTGATGCTCGATCAGAATACCCAGGAAACGCTCCATCGAGCCTACGATGGCCCGATGCAGCATGACCGGCCGCCGGCGGCTGTTGTCCTCGGCGACATATTCGGCGCCCAGGCGCTCCGGGAGCACCATGTCGAGCTGAAGCGTGCCGCACTGCCACGAGCGGCCCAGCGCGTCCTTGATGTGGTACTCGATCTTGGGACCGTAGAACGCGCCTTCGCCGTCGAGCTCTTCCCATTGCAATCCGCACGCCGTCAGCGCTTCGCGAAGTCCGGCCTCGGCCCGGTCCCAGATCTCGTCCGTGCCCGCGCGCTGCTCGGGGCGCAGCGACAGTTTGATATCGATATGGTCGAAGCCGAAGTCGCGATAGACGCTCATCGCCAGCGTATTGAACTTGATCGATTCCGCGATGAACTGCTCTTCGGTGCAGAAAATGTGTCCATCGTCCTGCACGAAGCCGCGCACGCGCATGAGCCCATGCAGCGCGCCCGACGCCTCATTGCGGTGGCACGAGCCGAATTCGGCGTAGCGCAGCGGCAAATCGCGGTACGAGCGCAGGCCGTGCTTGAAGACCTGAACGTGCCCGGGACAGTTCATCGGCTTGATCGCGTAGTCGCGCTTTTCCGATTCCGTCGTGAACATGTTCTCGCGATAGTTCTGCCAATGGCCCGACGCTTCCCACAGCGAGCGATCCATGATCATCGGCGTCTTGATCTCGAGATAGTCGTCCGCATTCACGCGGCGGCGCATGTACTGCTCGACCTGCTGCCACAGCGTCCACCCCTTCGGATGCCAGAACACCATCCCGGGCGACTCGTCCTGCAGATGGAACAGGTCGAGCTGACGGCCGAGCTTGCGGTGATCGCGCTTCTCCGCTTCCTCGAGCATGTGCAGATAGGCATCCTGCTCCTCCTTCTTCGCCCACGCCGTACCGTAGATCCGCTGCAACTGCTCGTTCTTCGAATCGCCGCGCCAATACGCGCCCGCGACCTTCATCAGCTTGAAGACCTTCAGCTTGCCCGTCGACGGCACGTGCGGCCCGCGGCACAAGTCGGTGAAGCCGCCATGAGCGTACAGCTTGATCTCGTCCTCGGCGGGAATCGATTCGATGATCTCGGCCTTGTATCGCTCGCCGATGCTTTTGAAGTACTCGACGGCTTCGTCGCGCGATACCACGCGCCGCGTGACGGGCTCGTCCTTCTTCGCGAGTTCCTGCATGCGCTTTTCGATCTTCTCGAGATCTTCGGGCGTGAATGGCCGCTGATACGCAAAGTCGTAATAAAAACCGTTGTCGATCACCGGCCCGATCGTGACCTGCGCTTCGGGGTAGAGATCCTTCACCGCATACGCGAGCAGGTGGGCCGTCGAATGGCGAATGATGTCGAGGCCATCGGGGTCTTTGTCCGTGACGATGGCAAGCGACGCGTCGCGCTCGATCAGCGTCGACGTATCGACGAGTTCCCCATCGAGCTTGCCGCCCAAGGCGGCCTTGGCAAGACCGGGACCGATGGAGGCCGCGACCTCGGCAACCGTGACCGGATGCTCGTACTGTCGAACCGAACCGTCTGGCAGGCGTATCGAAACCATTGCGTTCTCTCCGGTTGCCGCGAAGCGCGCGGCATCGTCAGAGGTCCGAGTTGGCGCTTCAGCGCCAACTCGGACCGACCGCTGGCGGGACTCCAGTCAGTGCTGAAGCACTAACTGGAGTCGACCCAGCATGGGGCCCGAGTAAGCGCTGAAGCGCCAACTCGGACCGACAAAAAAAATGCGGCCCCGCTTTCGAGGGGCCGCATTCACTTTCATTAACCGCAGATACTGAAACAGGGCGAAAGAGGTCCTCGACTAGCGTCGTTCCGAAGTTGTTTCGGTCAACGTTCGCGGTGTCATAACCGTATTCGCCTTTGACGCCCGAGGGCGTATTTCGCGCTGCTTGAAAAACCGGCAAGCCGGATTTTCGTATTTCGTTGGTAGGCTCGATTGGACTCGAACCAACGACCCCCACCATGTCAAGGTGGTGCTCTAACCAGCTGAGCTACGAGCCTGAAGAAAGAGCGATTATATGGAGTCCCTGAAAACTTGGCAAGCACTTTTATGCTTTCACATGCAAGTGCAGAAGTCGTTCGCGGGCCTCGTTCCCCGCGCCGCCGTTTGCGCCGTCCGTTACCCTTTACGCGCCGCGCGCACCACGCCGCTCACTTCGCCAAGCAACGTGCACGCGCGCTGTACCTGCGCCGCGTTCGACACCTCGACGGTGAACTGCATGAACGCCGCGTTGCGCCGGCTCATCGTCTTCACGCCGACGACGTTCATCTTCTCGCGCGCGAACACTTCGGAGATGTCGCGCAAGAGCCCCTGCCGGTCCTGCGCCTCGATCGTCAAGTCGACCGGATAGACCGAAGCGCCGCGGCCACCCAGCACATCGGCCGACCACGCGGTCTGCAGTACGCGCTCCGGCGCGCGCGCCGCCATGCGTAAAAACATGGGGCAGTCGTCGCGATGGATCGACACGCCCTTGCCGCGCGTAACGAACCCGCTGATCGCGTCGGGCGGCGCCGGCCGGCAGCATCGTGCAAGCTGCGTGAGTAGCGCGTCGACGCCGACCACGAGCACACCGGCCGATGCGCCGTGCGCCACGCTCGAGCCGCTGCCGCGCTTTTCGAATTGCGCGGGCGCCTCGGGCTGCGGTTCGGGCGGCGGCGTGTCGGACAGCGCCTGCTCGATCGCACGCACGCTGAACTCGTCTTTGCCCACCTGCGAAAAAAGCTCTTCCGGCGACTTGAAACCGAGCTTCGCCGCCAGCTGATCGAGACTGACCGACGTCTTCCCTTCGCGCTGCAACGTCTTCTCGACGATAGCCCGTCCGTTGGCAACGTTCTCTTGCGAGTCGATCGCGTTGAACCAGGCGCGGACCTTCTGACGCGCGCGCGCACTTTGCAGATAACCCAGCTGCGGGTTGAGCCAGTCGCGCGACGGCCCACCCTCCTTCACCGCAATGATCTCGACCGTCTGTCCGTTCGAAAGCGGCGTATTGAGCGGCACCATCGCGCCGTCCACCCGCGCGCCACGGCAGCGGTGGCCGAGTTCGCTATGCAGGTGGTAGGCGAAATCGACAGGCGTGGCCCCTTGCGGCAGCGCGATCACGCGTGCCTGCGGTGTCATGACGTAGATGTGATCGTCGTCGAGCGTGGCGTGGCGCAGTTGCTCCCAAGGGTTCTCCGCATGCTCGCCCTCGGCGACTTCGTCTTTCCAGGCGAGCAGCTGGCGCAGCCAGGCGATCTTCTCGTCGTACTTCTCGCTCGCGGTGAACTGCCCGCCGTAGCCGCGCACGCCGGCTTCCTTGTAACGCCAATGCGCGGCCACGCCGTATTCGGCGAAGCGGTGCATCTCCTGCGTGCGAATCTGGACTTCGAAGGCACGACCGTCGTCGCCGATCACTACCGTATGGAGCGATTTGTAGCCGTTCGGCTTCGGGCGAGAGATGTAGTCGTCGAATTCCTTCGGCACGGGCTGCCAGAGATTGTGAACGATGCCCAGCACCGTGTAGCAGTCCTTGATGTCGGGCACGATGACGCGAAACGCGCGCACATCGTAGAGCTCCGCGAAATCGAGCGCCTTGCCGCGCATCTTGCGCCAGATGCTGTAGATATGCTTCGGCCGCCCGCTGACTTCGGCCCGGATGTGCGCTGCGGCAAGCTCCTGCTGCAGCCGTTCGATCGCACTTGCGACGTACGTCTCGCGCTCGACCCGCTTTTCGTCGAGCAGCTTGGCGATGCGCTTGTAGGTGTCCGGGTCTTCGAAGCGGAACGCGAGATCCTCGAGTTCCCATTTGAGCTGCCAGATGCCGAGCCGGTTCGCGAGCGGCGCGTAGATATCGAGCGTTTCCCGGGCGACGTCGATGCCCGGCGAGCGCTTCGCCGCAGCGTAGTATCGCAGCGACTGCAAGCGCGACGCGAGCCGGATCAACACGACCCGGATATCCTGCGCGAACGCGAGCAGCATCTTGCGCAGCGCCTCGATTTGCGCGCGCCGCTCCTCCTGCGCTTCGCGACTGGCGTCGGCCGCTACGCTTTGCGTCACGCGCAGGCTCACGGTACCGAGCCGCAGCAGCTTGCGCACGTCGCCGACGAGCCGGGCGACTTCCTCGCCGAAGCGCTCCGCGATCTTGCGCTCCGGGTCCTCCAGACGCGGCGTGAGCACAAAGAGCGCGGCCGCCAGCACGGCGGGCGGATCGACATTGAGCTTGCGCACGATCGTCGCGGTTCCCTCGGCGTGATCGGCCAGCAATTCGCCCGTCGGCAAGCGCGCGTCGCCCGCGTGCTCGCGCACGAAGGCGAGCGCCTCCTCGCAGGATGGCAACGCCGCGGCGTCGTTTTCGGCAATCATCGTGAAGCCCACTTTCTCAGGCGAGGCAGCCCTCGCACGCGCACCCGCAGGCCGCTCAGCTGTTTTGCTTTTGTGCCGCGACGACGACGATTTCCACGAGGCAGTCAGGGTTGGCGAGTTTCGCCTCGACGGTGGCGCGCGGCGGCGTGTTGCCCTGCGCGACCCACTCGTCCCATACGGCATTCATTGCAGGGAAATGCGCCATATCGGCGAGATAGATTTGTACTGACAGCAAGTGCGTCTTGTCGCTACCCGCCTCCTGGAGCAGGCGATCGATATGGCCCAGCACTTCGCGCGTCTGGCCTGCCGCATCCTGCGCGGTGTCCTCGGCAATCTGCCCGGCCAGATAGACGGTGCCGTTGTGAATGGCGATCTCGGAAAGACGCTTGCCGACGTGATGACGAATGACTGCCATTTGAAAAGTCCTGTTCGATGACCGCTCGATCGGTCGTTACGCACGGCGGCGGCAGGCACCGGGGATACGCCCAGCCCTCGCCGAATGTGAGACGCCGCGCGCGAGACCGTTATTATGACGCGTTGCCGTCACCGACGAAGAACTGGCGTGCAATGCCGATCTGTTGCGGGTCGAGAAACGCCGGCGCATGGCCCACGCCCGGAATTTCCACACTCGACACCTGATGTCCGCGCGCCACCATCCGTGCGACGGTTTCGCGCGAGAGCAGATCCGATAACGCCCCGCGCACCACGAGCACCGGGCCTTTTGCGGCCTCGAACAAGTGCCAGAGCATCGCCTCGCCGGCCGCATTGGCCTCCGGGGTCGAAGCGGTAAACGGCACGGCAATGCCCGGATCGTAGCGAAACTCCCAGGCGCGGTCGTCGCGCTGCCGCAGCAGCGGCGCATTGATCTCGCGCCATTCGTCGAGCGTGAGCGGTCCGAACGAAGCGGCGAGCAGCGCAGCGTGATCGATGCCCTCGTCGAGCGAGGCGAAGCGCACCGGCTGCCCCACGTACGAGCCGATCCGCGCGAGCGCCGCGGGTTCGATATGCGGGCCGACGTCGTTGATGAGCAGCTTGCGCACGGGTGTACCCGTCAAGCCCGCCAACGCCATGCCGATGAGGCCGCCCATCGACGTTCCGAACCAGTCGACCGATTCGACATCGAGTCGCGCGATCAGCGTCGTCATGTCGGCCACATATTGCGGGATGCCGTAGCGGCTCGGCTCCGGCAGCCAATCGGACTGGCCCCGTCCGACGACATCGGGACACACCACGCGGTAGACATCCGAGAGCGCGGCCGCAACGCGGTCGAAATCGCGCCCCGAACGCGTGAGGCCATGCACGCAGACGAGCACGCGCTCGTTGTCGGGGTCGCCCCACTCGGCGTAGGCCATCCGATGCAAACCGGCAGGGTTTGCGCATTGCACACAGCGCAGGCGCGGACCGGCGGGTTGCAAAGCGTGGGCGGGCGATGCGCTATCGGGCGACGAGCTCATGGAACGACCCTCGAAAAAAAAGCCGGGCGCAGCATGGGCCCGGCACATTGCGTCTGGCGCGGACCGCGCGTGCGGCGCCGTCAGTGAATACCGCTTACGTCGAGCGGCGCCCCCGTTTTGGCCTTGATTTCGTCGACGCTGACGCCGGGCGCAAGTTCGACGAGCTTGAGTCCGTGTTCGGTGACATCGATCACACCCAGATCCGTGATGATCCGATCGACCACGCCGACGCCGGTGAGCGGCAGTGTGCAACTCTCGAGGATCTTGTGCTGATCGCCCTTGGCGACATGCTCCATCAAGATCACGACACGTTTCACGCCCGCCACGAGATCCATGGCACCGCCCATTCCCTTGATCATCTTGCCGGGAATCATCCAGTTGGCGAGATCCCCGGTCTTGCTGACCTGCATCGCCCCGAGGATGGCCAAATTGATGTGACCGCCGCGAATCATCGCGAACGAGTCGGCCGACGAGAAAATCGACGAACCGGGCAACGTCGTGATCGTCTGCTTACCGGCGTTGATCAGATCGGGATCGATCTCGTCCTCGGTCGGCGACGGGCCGATGCCTAGCAGACCGTTTTCCGACTGCAGCCACACTTCGATACCGGCCGGAACGTAGTTGGCCACGAGCGTAGGCAAGCCGATGCCCAGATTGACGTAGTAACCGTCCTGCAGCTCCTGCGCCGCGCGCGCAGCCATTTGTTCGCGAGTCCATGCCATGTCAGTCTCCCTTCGCGCGCACGACGCGTTGTTCGATGCGTTTCTCCGGGTGCGCATTGAGCACGATGCGTTGCACGAAAATTCCGGGGGTGTGGATCGCATCGGGATCGAGCGCGCCGACATCGACGATCTCTTCGACTTCCGCCACGGTGATGCGACCGGCCATCGCGCACATCGGGTTGAAGTTGCGCGCGGTGCGCCGGAACACGAGGTTGCCGGACTTGTCCGCCTTCCACGCCTTGACGAGCGCCACGTCCGCCGTCAGCGAACGCTCGAGCACATAGAAGTTTTCGCCGAACTGACGCGTTTCCTTACCCTCGGCGATGATGGTGCCGTATCCGGTGTTCGTGTAGAACGCCGGAATGCCCGCGCCGCCCGCGCGCAGCTTCTCGGCGAGCGTCCCTTGCGGCGTGAATTCGAGCTCGAGTTCGCCTGCGAGATACTGGCGCTCGAATTCCTTGTTCTCGCCGACGTAGGAAGAAATCATCTTGTTGATTTGTCGCGTCTCGAGCAGCAGGCCGAGGCCGAAGCCGTCGACCCCGGCATTGTTGCTGATACAGGTGAGGCCTTTCACGCCAGAGTCGCGCAACGCCGCGATGAGCGCCTCCGGAATGCCGCATAGGCCGAAGCCGCCCACGGCAAAAGTCTGCCCGTCTTTCACGATGTCTTGAAGTGCGGCGGACGCGCTTGGATAAACCTTGTTCATCTCATTGTCCTTCCACGATTGGAATTGGCGGATACGCAGCCGTGTCAGCATGCGTCGCGCGAAGCCTCGACGCTCGACCATTCTAGTCGTCCGGGGGCCAATGGTCGATTGGCTGCCGCGTCGACGTGGCCCTCGCCTACCTCGCTTCGCGCCTCTCACGATGGGCAAAAGGGTAAGATGGCCGACGCGTGCGGCACAATACGCAAAAATACATAGGTGAAAGGCCCGCCCAGCCTTTCGCGGCAGCGCTTCGCAGACCATGCCCCAAATCGACTACAAGACCGCCTTTCAGCTCGCCCCGCTCGGACTCGTGCTCTCGCGAGATCGCGTCATCGAAGACTGCAACGACGCCCTGGCGCGAATCTTCCGGTGCGATCGCGAGGCGTTGATCGGCCAATCGTTTCGGGTGCTCTATCCTTCGCCCGATGAGTTCGAGCGCATCGGCGAACGCATCGCCCCCATCATGACGGCGCAAGGCAGCTACGCCGACGATCGCATCATGAAGCGCGCGGACGGCGAGCTGTTCTGGTGCCATGTCACGGGGCGCGCGCTCGAGCGTCATGCTCCGCTCGCAGCCGGGGTCTGGACGTTCGAGGATTTGAGCGCCACACGGCGCGTGGCCGTCGAACTCACGCCGCGCGAGCGCGAAGTCGCGGCGCAGCTGGCGACCGGCAAGACGAGCAAGCAGATCGGCCGCGCGCTCGACATCAGCTCGCGAACCGTCGATATCTATCGTGCGCGGCTCATGCGCAAATACGGGACCGGCAATGCAACAGAGCTGTTGCAGCGGCTGCTCGGCCAGTAAGCGCAGCGCCGCTCAGGCCGCCTTTTCGGATGCGTGCTGCTCGATCAGCTCCCGAAGGCGCTCGGGCAGCGGCACCGACTTGCCGGCTGCGTAGTCGATCCAGACGCAACGCGCATTGCCGCGTGCATAGAGGGTCCCGGGGTCGTCGGCGCGCACGAGTTCGAACATAGTGTCGAAGCTGCTCCGGCCGGGACGCGCCACGGCCATCCGCCCAATGACGTCGCCCGGATAGTGAAGCTGGCGCAAGAACTCCATGGACGCATTGACGACGACCGGACCTTGGCCGTCACGCGCATTGCCGACGAGCCCGAGCGCTTCGAACCAGCTGATCCGCACCTGCTCCATGTAGCGGAAAAAGACGGTGTTGTTGACGTGGCCGAAGGCGTCCATGTCGCCCCAACGGATCGGCATCGACATTTCGAACACGGGTTGGTCATCGCTCATCGTCACGTCTTCTTTCAACAAAAATAAAAATCAGGCACGGCGGATACCGGCGCGCGTCTTCGCGGTACGCCTCATGCGATTCGCTTCGTCGCTTACGCCAGCGCGAAACCGTCGTCGGCGGAGATCACCGCGCCGTTGATGAATTGCGATTCATCCGCCGCAAGCAGCATCAACAAGCCATCGAGGTCTTCCGGCTTGCCGACGCGCCTGCGGGGCAGCATCGACAGCAGCTTTTGCCCGTGATCGGTCGACCAGAGATGATGGTTGATCTCGGTGTCGATGTAGCCCGGGCAGATCGCGTTGACGTTGATGCCGTGGCGGCCCCATTCGAGCGCCATGGCACGCGTCATCTGCACGACCGCCGCCTTGCTCATCGAATAGAGTCCGATCTGCGGCAAGACACGCAAACCCGCGACCGATGCGATATTGACGATCCGGTACGGCGGCTTGTGATTGGCCGACGCGGAGCGCATGATCATTCGCTTGGCCACTTCCTGTGCCACGAAGAACGCACCGCGCGTATTCGTATCGAATACGTATTCGAAATCCGCCGGCGTGACTTCGGTGAGCTTTTGCGTCGTCGATACGCCCGAATTGTTCACGAGAATATCGATCGTGCCTGCCTCGGTCTCCGCATGCGCGACGGCCGAGCGGATGCTCTGATAGTCCGTCACATCGAGCGAGACGACATGCGCGGCGCCGCCCGACGCTTCGATCTCGGCCCGCAGCTCCTTGAGCCGCTCGACGCGGCGGCTCGCCAACACCACTTTCGCCCCGGCCTGCGACAGCACCAGCGCGAAACGCTTGCCGAGGCCGCTCGAGGCGCCCGTGATCAGTGCAACTTTGCCTTCCAGATTGATCGAACGGCCCATTGTCGATCCCTTTATCGATTAGGTTGTACGTTTGCGGCGACGCGCACGCGATATCGGCCCGACAACAGAGGGGGCACTCTATCACAAAAATAGAACGGTCGTGCTAATGTTGACTCATTCGGTTGCAGCGCCCTCTTCGTTCGCTGACAATACGAACCCGAAAAAAGCATTCTAACGGCTAAGGAGCCCCAATGACCCCCGAGCGTCTCGTCGAGCAGTACGGCCCGCGCGAATCGATGGAATACGACGTCGTGATCGTGGGCGGCGGCCCCGCGGGACTTTCGGCGGCCATCCGGCTCAAACAGCTCGCGCAGGAAAAAGGCGTCGAGATTGGCGTCTGCGTGCTGGAGAAAGGCTCCGAGATCGGTGCGCACATCCTCTCGGGCGCCGTCATGGACCCGCGCGCGCTCACCGAACTCATTCCCGACTGGAAGGAAAAAGGCGCGCCGCTGACCGTGCCGGTCACCGAAGACCGCTTTCTATTCCTCTCGGAAAAAGGGGCCGTCAAGACGCCGAACTGGGCTTTACCCGAGAACTTCAAGAACCACGGCAACTATGTCGTGAGCCTGGGCAATGTGACGCGCTGGCTGGGGACGATGGCCGAAGCGCTCGGCGTGGAAATCTTCCCCGGCTTTGCCGCGGCCGAAGTGCTCTATAACGACGACGGCTCGGTCAAGGGCGTCGCCACCGGCAACATGGGCGTTGGCAAGGACGGCGAGCCCACCGGGAACTTTCAGCTCGGTATGGAGCTGCACGCGAAGTACACGCTTTTTTGCGAAGGTGCGCGCGGGCACCTCGGGCGCCAGCTCATGGAGAAGTGGGAACTCAACAAAGACGCCGACCCGCAGGTCTACGGCATCGGCACCAAGGAACTCTGGGAGATCGATCCGGCCAAGCACCAGCCCGGGCTCGTCATCCATACGGCCGGCTGGCCGCTCGATACGCAAACCTACGGCGGCTCGTTTCTCTATCACGCCGAGAACAACCAGGTCGTCGTGGGCTTTGTCGTCGGCCTCGGTTACACGAATCCGTATCTGTCGCCGTTCGAGGAGTTCCAGCGCTACAAAACGCACCCGGCGATCCGCGCGTTTCTGGAGGGCGGCAAGCGCGTATCTTACGGCGCGCGCGCGATCACGGCAGGAGGCCTGCTGTCGTTGCCGAAGCTGGTCTTTCCGGGCGGCGCGCTCGTGGGCGACGACGCGGGCTTTCTCAATGCGTCGCGCATCAAGGGAAGTCATGCTGCCATCAAGAGCGGCATGCTGGCGGCGCAGGCCGCTTTCGAAGCTGTGCAGGCCGGGCGCAGCGGTGACGAGCTTGCCGCCTATCCGGAGGCATTCAAATCCTCATGGCTGCATGAAGAACTCAACCGCGCGCGCAACTTCAAGCAGTGGATGAGCAAGGGGCTCTATCTCGGCACGCTAATGGTCGGCATCGAGCAAAAGCTCTTCGGCGGCAACGTGCCATGGACGCTCCATCACAAGCACCGCGACCATGAGATGCTCAAGCCCGCCGCGCAGTGCGCGCCGATCGCTTATCCGAAGCCCGACGGCAAACTCACCTTCGATCGGCTTTCGTCAGTCTTCCTGTCGAACACGAATCACGAGGAGAATCAGCCGGCGCATTTGACGCTGAAGGATCCGTCGGTGCCTGTCAACGTGAATCTACGGACCTACGCCGGGCCTGAGGCACGGTACTGTCCCGCGGCCGTGTACGAGTTCGTCAAGAACGACGACGGGAGCGACCGACTCGTCATCAATGCGCAAAATTGCGTGCATTGCAAGACGTGCGATATCAAGGATCCGACGCAAAACATCGTCTGGGTCACGCCCGAAGGCGGCGGCGGGCCCAACTACGCGAACATGTGACGCGGTACGGCGGCCCGGACGATCCCGCGCCGCACAGACCAAAACGGGCGCGGGTCCATCGAGACCCGCGCCCGTTTCTTTTGTCACGGCCGAACCGCGCCGAGAACAACCTTCGGACGATCAGGGTGCGCTTGCCGCAATCTTCGGCGTGGCGACGCTCACGTCGCCGCACTGCGCGCGATGACGCAGCGCATGATCGATCAGCACGAGCGCGAGCATCGCCTCGGCGATCGGCGTGGCGCGAATACCGACACAGGGGTCGTGCCGGCCGAACGTCTCGACGACAACCGGTTGCCCCGCTTTGTCGATCGAGCGGCGCGGCGTGCGGATGCTCGACGTCGGCTTGATCGCAATCGACACCGTAATATCCTGGCCCGTCGAAATGCCACCGAGAATGCCGCCGGCCCGATTGCCGACAAATCCCGCGGGCGTCAATTCGTCGCCATGCTCGGAACCGCGCTGCGCAACACTGGCGAAGCCCGCGCCGATCTCGACACCCTTCACGGCATTGATGCCCATCATCGCATGCGCGATATCGGCATCGAGCCTGTCGAAGAGCGGCTCGCCGAGACCCACGGGTACACCGCTCGCGACGACATTGATGCGTGCGCCGATCGAATCGCCCTCTTTGCGCAGCGCATCCATGTATTCCTCGAGCCTCGGCACGATGTCGGCATTCGGGACGAAGAACGGATTCTCGCGCACATGCGACCAATCGACGAACGGTACGTCGATTTCGCCGAGCGCGCTCATGTACCCGCGCACTTCGACGCCAAGCCGCTCGCGCAGCCATTTCTTCGCCACCGCACCGGCCGCGACGGTCGGCGCCGTCAAACGGGCCGAGGAGCGGCCACCGCCACGATAGTCGCGCACGCCATACTTGTGCCAATAGGTGTAATCGGCATGGCCGGGACGAAATGTCTCGGCGATGTTGCCATAGTCCTTGCTGCGCTGATCGGTATTGCGGATCAGCAGTGCGATCGGTGCGCCCGTCGTCACACCCTCGAACACGCCGGACAGAATCTCGACCTTGTCCTCTTCATGGCGTTGCGTCACATGCCGCGACGTGCCGGGCTTGCGGCGATCGAGCTCCAATTGAATATCGGCCTCGGTCAGCGCCATGCCGGGCGGACAGCCATCGACGACGCAGCCGATGGCCGGGCCATGCGATTCGCCGAACGTCGTAACGGTGAAGAGCGTGCCAAGAGTGTTGCCGGACATGGACGTGGCCTTACGAAAAATGCGGGAAAGACCGATATTATGCCCTGCCCGGGCGCCAAGCTTGCACCGCGTGCGCCGCCGCCATCGCGCGCGGGCCCCGACGTTTTATTTGCGCGGCCCCCGCAGGCCTGTCACGATGGTCTGCAGCACCTCGGGCGCCGCGGCTGACGGCTCCATCGGCTCGCCAACGGCCAGGCTCAGGCGGCTCGTCATCCCCTTGCGCAGCGGCCGGGGCCAGCGCGCATCGGCGTGCCGCGAGAACACGCTGCCCCACAACCCACGCAGGGCCATGGGAATGACCGGCACGGGCGTACGCTCGACGATGCGCGTCACACCGTGGCGAAAAGCGTTGATCTCCCCCGTGGCCGTCAGCTTGCCTTCGGGAAAGATGCATACGAGGTCTCCTTGCGCAAGCGCCTCGGCACAAGCGTCGTATGCGCGCTCGAGCAGCGCCGCGTTCTCATGGGTCGGAGCGATCGGAATGGCCTTCGCATGACGAAAGACCCAGCCGGCGAACGGCTTTTCGAAAATGCGGTGATCCATGACGAAGCGGATCGGCCGCGGGCTGCCGGCCATGATGACGAGCGCATCGACATAGCTCACATGATTGCAGACGAGCACCGCCGGCCCTGTCTCCGGAATACGCTCCGCGTGCACGAGGCGGATCCGGTAGAAGGTATGCACGAGCACCCACGCCACGAAGCGCAGCAGGAACTCGGGCACGAGCGAATAGATGTAAATGGCCACCACGGCGTTGAGCAGTGCCGTCGTCAGGAAGATACCGGGGATGCGCACGCCCAACGATGTCAACGCGATGGCCATCAGCGCCGACACCACCATGAACAGCGCATTGAGAATGTTGTTGGCCGCGATGATCCGGGCGCGATGCGTGGGCTGGCTGCGGCTTTGAATCAGCGCATAGAGCGGTACGCTGTAAAAACCGCCGAACATGGCGAGCAGGAACAGATCCGCGAGTATGCGCCAGTGCGCCGGCCGGCTCAGAAACTGGGCGACGTCGAGCAGGTGCCCGGCGCTCGGCAAGGCATGGCTCGCAAAATAGAGGTCGATGGCGAAGACGCTCATGCCGATCGAGCCGAGCGGCACGAGACCGACTTCGACGCGCCGGTTCGAGAGCCGCTCGCAAAGCAGCGAACCGCCGCCGATCCCCAGCGAAAACGTTGCGAGCAAAACGGTGACGACATCGGGATTGGCCGATAGCACGTCTTTCGCGAAGCTGAAGAACGAAGTCAGAAACGTTGCGCCGACAAACCAGAGCCATGAAATACCCAGCAGGCTCAGGAATACCGTTCGATTCTCACGGGCCAGTGCGAGATTGCGCAGCGTCTCCGTGACCGGGTTCCAATTGATGCGCAGCTCGGGCTGAGGCGCCGGTGTTGCCGGAACCGCACTCGAGATGGCCCGCCCCGCACATGCGACGGCCACGCAGACGACGGCGAGCGCGAGCGCGCCGTGCGTGGCGAAGGCTGCGGCAATGCCTCCCACGATCGTGCCGATGAGAATGGCCACGAACGTACCCATTTCCACGAGCCCGTTTCCGCCGACGAGTTCCCGCTGATCGAGATGCTGGGGTAAATACGCATATTTGACGGGGCCGAACAACGTCGAATGCACGCCCATCAGAAAGGTGCACAGATACAGCAGCACGGCATGATGAAGCGCGAACCCGGCGGCGCCCACCAGCATCACCGCGATTTCGAACGTTTTGACGAAGCGTGTCAGCGTCGCTTTATCGTATTTATCAGCGATTTGCCCCGACGTTGCAGAAAAAAGGACGAACGGCAAAATGAAGATCGCGGAAATCAGAAAAGCGGCCGTTTTTGCGTCGACACCCGAAAACCGCGCCGTCTCATAGGTCACGAGCGACGTAAAGCCGACTTTGAATACGTTGTCGTTCAGCGCCCCGAGAAACTGCGTCCAGAAAAACGGGGCGAAACGGCGCTCTGTGAGCAAACCGAACTGAGAATGATCGTGACGTGGGGCTCGGCGCGCATCGGTCGCCATGGTTAACGGCATTCCATTACACACAAGTCTGCTGCTCGAGCTCACGCGCGTATCTGATACCAGCAGCAAAATCCACCACGCGCTGCATGCCTAGCCAGATGGTCTTGACGCCAGGCTCGCCGTCGCCTTTGCGGGC